>CAZGYX010000001.1:0-132885 GCA_964530735.1 uncultured Alistipes sp.
TTTGTTCGATGAATTCGCGGCGGGGCGGTACGTCATCGCCCATCAGCATCGAGAAAATGCGGTCGGCTTCGGCCGCGTTCTCGATCGTTACGTGGCGCAGGATACGGGTTTCGGGATTCATGGTCGTCTCCCACAGCTGGTGGGCGTTCATCTCGCCGAGACCTTTGTAGCGTTGCACGTGTGCGCCCTTGCCGAACTCTTCGGTTACTTCGTCGCGTTCCTTGTCCGTCCAGCAGTAACGTTCCTGCTTGCCCTTTTTCACCAGATAGAGCGGCGGGGTGGCGATGTAGACATGGCCGTTCTCGATGAGTTCCTTCATCTTGCGGAAGAAGAACGTCAGCATCAGCGTCGCGATGTGGCTGCCGTCGACATCGGCATCGGTCATGATGATGATTTTGTCGTAGCGCAGTTTTTCGAGGTTGAGCGCTTTGCTGTCCTCCTCCGTGCCGATCGTGACGCCCAGCGCGATGAACATGTTTTTGATTTCCTCGTTCTCCCACATCTTGTGCTCTTGGGCTTTCTCGATGTTCAGGATTTTACCGCGCAACGGCATGATTGCTTGGAAATTGCGGTCGCGTCCCGATTTGGCCGTACCGCCTGCCGAGTCACCCTCGACGAAGAAAATTTCGGCCGTCGAGCGGTCGCGGCTCGAGCAGTCGGCCAGTTTGCCCGGCAGTCCCGAACCCGACAGCGGCGTTTTGCGTTGTACGGCTTCGCGGGCCTTGCGGGCCGCATGACGGGCCGTCGCTGCCAACACGACTTTCTGCACGATTGCTTTGGCATCTTTCGGGTTCTCCTCCAAATAGTGTCCCAGCGCCGCCGCCATTGCCTGATCGACCGCCGCCGAAACTTCGTCGTTGCCCAGCTTGGTTTTCGTCTGTCCCTCGAACTGCGGTTCGGCTACCTTGACCGATACGACCGCCGTCAATCCTTCGCGGAAGTCATCGCCGCTGATGTCGAATTTCAGCTTCGAGAGCATGCCCGAATCATCGGCGTATTTCTTCAACGTGCGGGTCAGTGCGCGACGGAATCCCGTCAGGTGCGTGCCGCCCTCGATGGTGTTGATATTGTTGACGTAGGAGTGGACGTTCTCCGAGAACGAATCGTTGTATTGCATGGCCACCTCGACCGGTACGCCGTTTTTCTCGGTGTCCAAGTAGATGATCTGGTCGATGATCGGCGTGCCGCGCGTCGCGTCCAGATAGGTCACGAACTCTTTCAGACCCTCTTCCGAGTGGAAATGGTCTTCGCGGGTCTTGCCCTCGTCGTCCGCACGTTTGTCGTAGAGATTCAGGTGGATGCCTTTGTTCAGAAACGCCAGCTCGCGCAGACGGTTCGCCAGAATGTCGTATTTGTATTCGGTCGTGTGGGTGAAAATTTCGCCGTCGGGTTTGAACGTGATGATCGTACCGCGGTCCGAACATTCGCCGATGATTTCGACCTCCGACGTCGGTGCGCCCTTGCTGTACGTCTGGCGGAAAATTTTGCCGTCGCGGTGGATTTCCGCAATCAGCTTGGTGGAGAGTGCGTTCACGCACGATACGCCCACACCGTGCAGACCGCCCGACACCTTGTAGCTGCCCTTGTCGAACTTACCGCCCGCATGCAGCACCGTCAGCACCACTTCGAGCGCCGATTTGCCCTCTTTCTCGTGGAATCCCGTCGGAATGCCTCGCCCGTTGTCCTTGACCGTGATGGAGTTGTCCTCGTTGATCGTCACGTCGATGTCGGTGCAGTAGCCCGCCAGCGCCTCGTCGATCGAGTTGTCGACTACCTCGTAAACCAAGTGGTGGAGTCCCTTTTCGCCGATGTCGCCGATGTACATGGCGGGACGTTTGCGCACGGCTTCCAAGCCTTCGAGGACTTGGATGTTCGACGCGGAGTATTCTTCTTCCTGTTTTTGGATTTTTTCTTGTTCGGTGCTCATTTCGTCGGATTAAAATAACGTACAAATATACGGATTTTTTCAGATTTTGCAATACGTTTTTCCCTGCCTGACGGCCTTTCCGGTACGGAAATTACGGCAGCGGACGCCAGTAGAATGTCTTGGAAAACACTTCGCCGTTGTAGTACAGCCCGTACCACGGTACTTTTTCGAGTTGGCGGCGCAGTTTGGCCAGTCGCGGGTCGCGTTCGTCGCAGACCGAATCCGGCTGCTGCCACCCGTTCGCGTCGCGATAAAATTCCAGCCGGATTTTCAAATCGTGCACGCAGCCCGCTTCGTCCGTGCGGCCGGTGACCCGTCCGCTGATTTTCTTGTAGTATTTCGACCGGAGGTTTTTCGGCAGCAGTTTCTCCTTGCAGGTTTGCTTGAATGCCTGTTCGCTCGCTTTCGGATCCGCCCCGATGAACCGGTTGGCGTATTTCCGGTACGAGGTCGCCACGCCCTTTTCGAGCGTGCATATCCATTCGGTTTCGTGCTTTTTGTCCTCCGGCGACAGGTCGGTGTTGAGCACGCCGCCCATGCAGATGCGCAGTTCACCCGTAAACCACTCCGCGAACCCGTCGGCCCGTACAATTCCCTCCGTCGGCACGTGGCGGGCGTACTTCGATTCGGGATCCAATGCCCCTTCCATGTTCACGACCTCCAACAGCCGCAGCGAGTCGTTGCGCAGCGACCACGTGGCGCGGTAACCGGCATGGAGCGCCGTGCTGAAACTCCGTTGCGTTTGGGTGTCGTTGAACCAGACCGTATTGCAGGAGTCGAGCCGCCGTTGGAATTCGGCATGCCGGAGTTCATCGAGCGATTCGAGCGGTGCGGTGCAGAGCCGGACCGGTGTTTCGGGGCCGTCGATGTAAATCCGTTCGTTGATCGGGTTCGCAGCCTGCAAGCCCATCGGGAGGCAGGCCGAAAGGAGGAATAGAAATCGCTTGCGTATCATCGGGGTCTTACGAAAGTTCGGCTTCGAGGTTGATTTCGCGGATTTTCCCCTGCGAAAAGAGCATGGAGCGGGCCGGGAAGTTTTCCAGCAGCGAGGTGTTGTGGGTGGACATCACCACCGCGCATCCGCGTGCGGCGATTTTGCGGAACAACAGCATGATTTCCTGCGCCGTTATAGGGTCGAGGTTGCCCGTCGGTTCGTCGGCCAGCAGGACTTTCGGGTCGTTGAGCAGGGCCCGCGCGATGACCAGACGCTGTTGCTCGCCGCCCGAAAGCTCGAACGGCATCTTGTAGCTTTTGGCTTCCAGATCGACCAGTCCCAGCACTTTGTTGATGCGCTCGCGGATTTGCGCTTCGTTTTTCCAGCCCGTCGCTTTCATGACGTAGTACAGGTTCATGAATACGTTGCGGTCGGTCAGCAGCTGGTAGTCTTGGAACACGATGCCGATGCGCCGCCGCAGATAGGGGATTTCCTTGCGCCGCAGCCGCCGCAGGTTGAACCCCGCGACCCAGCCTTCGCCCGAAAGAAGCGGCATTTCGGCGTACAGGGTTTTCAGCAGCGTGCTTTTGCCGCTGCCCACGCGCCCCAGCAGGTAGACGAATTCGCCCGCGGCGACTTGCAGGTCGACTCCCGAAAGCACCAGTTCGCCGTGCTTGATGAGTTTGGCGGCCGACCACCGGCCGGACGAATCGTAGGCGTTGTAGATGGCGACGTTTTTGAGTTTTACGACGTATTCGGGTTCCATGGTTTCGGCAACATTTTCCGCCTTGCGGTTGTCTGCGGCACGGTGCGTGGGCATGCGGCGGAATCAAAACCCAAAGTTAATGAAAATTTCGGAAACAAAAAATTTGTACTATCTTTGCAACGTTCGCAAACGGGCTTTGCGCCGTTGTTCCGACAATCGGGGGTGCCCGGTTTTGACAGCAGGCAGAGTTTGATTGTAAGCACGCCGAGCGCTGTGTGGCGGCTCGTAAATCCCGACGCTCGAAAATCAAATGGCGATAACAGCTATGCACTCGCTGCCTAATTTTCAAGGAAAATTGGCTTAATCGACCGGCCCGAGGCGGTCGGACGACGAGTATCCCGAAGGGCGGTTCCGCTCCTTAACGGCCTTTCATACGGGGTATCATTCATTCGGAGATAGTGCGGCGGGGCGTTCCGGCCGGCGCATGAAATTCAAGGAACTGGGATTCGGGTTCGGTCGTCGTCTGCCAGACCCGGATAGGAGGACGAAACGACGAATAAGCGTGTAGAAAGCTTTCGGGTTCCCTGTTTGGACGCGGGTTCGACTCCCGCCACCTCCACGAACGCCGATGCGAAAAAGGGGCGGAATCCTGCAAACATTGCAGGATTCCGCCCCTTTCGGTACCTCCGGTTTATTTTTTACTTTTTCGCTTCGTTTTCGGGGCCGGTTGCAGGGCATTCCGTCGGGAGAGGGCTTCCGTATATTCCAGATTGTCGAGTTTGCGGACGTCGCTGTATCCGTGAATCGTTGCCTCCGCTTCGGGATAGGCTTGTTTGTATCGTTTCCACCGGCGTTGTTGTTCTTGGCGGTCATATACGAACGGAGCGTAGCGCCCTTCGGTCATGAATCGGGGATGCGATACGAATGGCGGGTATTCCGATACGGCTTCGTATGCCCGGTGCGGGCCGCGTTTTTCGTGCAGGCGGCAACTCGTCCGTACGGCCGAACCGCCCTGCATGGCGGGTGACCAACGGGTTTGTTGAATTTTCAGGGCGATTGCGCGCCCGATATTTTCATCGGAGGTTTCGACTTGGAGTTCGCTCACCGAACCGTCCCGCTCGACGACGAACGAGCACGCATATTCGGTCAGAACGTCGAATTCGACCTGTTCGGCAAGCATCCGGCCAAGACTTTCGTATTCTCCCAGCAGGCGCGGCTTCACTTCGGGGTTCGGCACGAGGCAATTCGGATCGGTCGGCGCCTGCGAGGAATTTCGGCATACTTCGTCGCGCAGAAGCACCAACGGATGTTTCACGCCGTTCGCGTCCGTCCGCACGATGATCCGGTCGCGGACGAATACGGCCAGCGGCACCCGCTCCGAAGATATGGCCGGTGTCCACTTCGGCGACTTTCGCATGTTCCGTTCCAACTCTTTGCGCAGGTTTTCGTCCTTGCAATCCGTTACGGCAATCTGTTCCGGTTTCCCGTTCGTTGCGATCGAGTAATGCAGCGTAACGGTGTCCGCATATCCGCGCAAGTCGGCTTTCTCCGTTTGCAGATAGCGTTCGGAGAGCCATTCGACGAATTTTTCACGGCTGTCTTCTCTCGTTTTTTGCTTCGGGAAAGCGGGGAACGTATGGTCGGAAACTTCGACGAACCGTGTTTTGTCGCTTTCGGGAATCATGCCCGCAAAATCTATTTCGACGGAAGCATAGACCTCGTTTGCCGCAGTTCCTGCGATTCGGCATCGTGGGGCTCGGGCGACGGCCTCCTTGATAGCCTGTTCGATTGCCGGATTCAGCACGTGCAGGGGGCTGGTGATGAAAATGCGGCCTTCCCAATCCGCGCTGACGACGAATCGTTCCGTTCCGACAATGCCGTACTTTTGTGCGTCTTGGGGGAATCGCACGTTGTCGTGAATCCATTGCGCGGCTTCGTGCAGCGTTGGTCGTTGGCAGAATCCGTCGGCGGCGATGAAGAGGAACAACCCTGCGAGGATGGACATTCTTCGCATGAATCGGCCCGTCGGGGACAAACGCCGTAGGGTATGCGTGACGTTCTCCATGAGCATTGAAATTTATTGCACAAGATAGGAAAAATTTATTGAAAACGGTTGTTTCTTTCGTGCGAAATTCGGTTCGGCGGCCGGAATTGGCGCAATTCTCAAAAAAATGTTATTTTTGTTGAATCGAAATCGAAACTGTTATGAAAAATCGAAACCTTTTGCCTCTCTTGTACCTTGCCGGTGCGTTGCTTTTCGCCGCTCCGGCAGCGGCCCAGTCGGGCAAAAAAATTTTGCGCCGAACCGATGAGGCGTTTTTCCGGACCGAGCAGGCCCGCCGCATCGGCGAACAGGTGCTGGCCTACCAGCGTTGCACGGGCGGCTGGCCCAAAAATATCGACATGGCGGCTCCGCTGACCGAAGCGGAATTGCAACAGGTGCTGGCGGAAAAATCGCGTCGCGACGACTCGACGATCGACAACAATGCCACTATCATGCAGCTCGTCTACCTCGCAAGGCTCTACCGGGCGACGGACGATTCGCGTTATCGCGAGGCTTTCCGGCGGGGCATGGAATTTCTTTTGAGCGGACAGTATGCCAACGGCGGGTGGCCGCAATTCTGGCCGGAGCCGTCCGGTTATCAGAAGCATATCACTTTCAACGACGATGCAATCGCCAATACATTGGAGTTGTTCCGCGCCGTGCTCTCCGGTTCGGCCCCTTATGACGGCGATTTGGTCGACAAGCCGCTTCGCAAACGCATCTCGCGGGCTTTCGACAAGGGCATCGCCTGCATTCTCCGCACGCAAATCGTCGTGGACGGCCGGCCTACGGTCTGGTGCCAGCAGCACGACCGCGAAACTTTCGCTCCGGCTCCTGCCCGCGCATACGAATTGCCGTCGTTCTGTTCGCAGGAGAGTGCGGCTATCGTCGGCTTGTTGATGAAGCTGCCGCATCCGAACGGTCGGGTCAAACGGGCCGTGCACGGGGCGATGCAGTGGTTCGACCGCTACAAAATCACCGGTTTGAAGCTCGTGCGGACGGGGTCGCAAGGTTCGCCCGATTACAATACGCAGCTCGTCGCCGACAAGAACGCCGCTCCGCTTTGGGCGCGTTTCTACGATTTGGAGCGTTGCGAGCCTTATGTTTGCGACCGTGACGGCATTCCGCGCCGCCGGCTCGAAGAGATCGGTTCGGAGCGTCGCAACGGGTACAGTTGGTACAACAACCGTCCCGCCGAACTCTACCCGTTGTACGAGGCGTGGGTGGAGCGTTACGACCCGAAGCACAAGGCCGCAATCGACTTGACGGGCAAGGGCGCCAACGAGAATGGAACATTCTCGTTGGAGTGAATGGTTTTCGGAATGGCGCAAAGGCCGTTGCACATCCAAGTGCAACGGCCTTTGTGCGATATTGCCGGATGTAGCGCTACCTTGCCAATGCACTTGTACACCAACCGGCCACTAATTCGGCCAGTAGGTAGCAGCCGATGTAGCTTCCGGCCGCGCGCCAGCCGCGCAGGTTGGCGGCAATGGCGAATCCGCGATAACTCCACACGAAGAACCACACGACCATAAGCAGCGCAGCGACGGAATACAGCATCAATCCGATCGAAGGAATGTAGTGGTTGATTTCGGAGAAGTTCAGCGACTGGATTTCGGTCAGGTCGCCCGTCATCTTTTCGATGGGATAGCACAAGCTGCAAATCAACAGCACGCAAAACGGCAGTTTGGCCAGCGCCTGATTGCCCGCGATGTCGATAAGCCGGATGTGCGACGGCGAAAGCCAGCGTCCGGCACCGTAGAGCAGTGCCGAGAAAACAGCCCAGCCTGCGAGCAGTTGCAGGGCCAGCCGCCCGTACGACATATGGCCGATGCCGATAGAAATGACTCCTCTGAACGTCTGTCCTGTCAGGTGGGCGGTTACGATCATGGCTGCCATGATAACGGCACCGACGGAGAGGGTCGTGCCTCCCGAAAAATAGGTAAAAGGGTTGAGTATTTTTTTCATGCTTCGTAATTTTTCAGTCGTTCGATGATTTCGTCTAGCCGGTTGCGGACGGTGGGGTAGCTCAAATTCATGCGGGTGGCCATTTCTTTCAGCGAGCCGCTGCACAGGATGAAATCCATGACGAATCGTTGGTCGTCGGCCGGCAGTTGCAGGACGGTCGGCAGGCGGTAGTCGCCTTCGATGCGTGTTCCGCATTCGGGACAGTGCAGGCCCGCGACGTGGAGCTGTCCGTGGCACGACGGACAGACGGTCGGGAGGTTTTTTGCTTTTTCCATAAATTTATTGTTTGTTCGATGATGCAAAGATAAATTATATTTTAATAAAATCAAATTTTGATTAAATTAAATTTAGTTTTTGTTTTGCTTTTTGCGTTCGGGCGATTTGCAGTACGGTGATTTTGCCGTTTTTTGTTAACTTTGTCGCAAACAAATTTCACCAACGATTATGACACGAAAAATCATGTTGCTCGGTTCCGGCGAACTGGGCAAGGAGTTCGTAATTGCCGCCCAGCGGTTGGGGCAGACCGTCGTGGCGTGCGATTCGTATGCCGGTGCTCCCGCCATGCAGGTGGCCGATGCAAGCGAGGTGTTCGACATGCTCGACGGCGATGCGCTGGCCGCCGCCGTGGCGAAGCACCGTCCCGACCTCATCGTGCCCGAAATCGAAGCCATCCGCACCGAACGGCTCTATGATTTTGAAAAACAGGGTATTCAGGTTACACCGAGCGCCCGTGCCGTGAATTTCACGATGAACCGCAAGGCCATTCGCGACCTTGCGGCCAAAGAGTTGGGCCTGCGCACGGCGAAATACTTTTATGCAAAGACCTACGACGAGTTGTGCGATGCCGCCGCGAAGGTCGGTTTCCCGTGCGTCGTCAAGCCGTTGATGTCTTCGTCGGGCAAGGGGCAGTCGCTCGTGAAAGGTCCCGAAGAGTTGGAACACGCTTGGAAATACGGGTGCGAGGGTTCGCGCGGCGACATCCGCGAACTGATCGTCGAGGAGTTCATCTGTTTCGACAGCGAAATCACCTTGCTGACCGTCACGCAGAAGGACGGCCCGACGTTGTTCTGTCCGCCTATCGGCCATGTGCAGAAAGGGGGCGATTACCGCGAAAGTTTTCAGTCGCCCGACATCTCGCCCGAACATTTGCAGGAGGCCCAGCGGATGGCTGCTGCCGTCACGGAGGCCCTGACCGGTGCCGGAATCTGGGGCGTCGAGTTCTTTTTGAGCAAGGAGAACGGCGTTTACTTTTCGGAGTTGTCGCCGCGCCCGCACGATACGGGCATGGTGACGCTGGCCGGTACGCAAAATCTCAACGAATTCGAGTTGCACTTGCGGGCCGTGCTGGGATTGCCGATTCCCGAAATCACGTTCGAGCGCATCGGGGCCAGTGCGGTGGTTCTTTCGCCCGAAGCGATTCCGCAGGCCCCGCATTACGAGGGTGTCGAACGTGCTTTGGCGGCCGATCCGCGCTTCGATGTGCGCATCTTCGGCAAACCGTCGGCCCGCGTCAACCGGCGTATGGGCGTCGTCGTGGGATACGCGCCGCTCGGCAGCGATTTGGATGCCTTGCGCGACCGGGTGAAAGCCGCTGCGGCGGAAGTGCATGTCGTAAAATGAACCGGACCATGAAGAACATCGTTTTCGATTTGGGCGGCGTGTTGTTCGCCCGTCGGCGCGGCGATTGTACGCCCGATTTCATCGAGTTTTTCGGGTTCGTGCGGCAGGAGCGGATTCCGCACTTCTGGGAGGAGTACGATCGCGGCACCTCGACGTTGGACGAGGTGGCCGGAGAACTTTGCCGAATCAACGGCTGCGACCGTGCGAAGTGCGACGAGTACCTGCGGCAGGCCATCGACCTCCAACGTCCTGTCGAAGCGACCGAACGCCTGATCGGCGAGTTGAAATCGGCCGGTTACAGACTCTACGTGTTGTCGAATATGTCGTGCGAATTCATCGACTTTCTGCGGCGTTTTCCGGTCTACCGGAATTTCGACGGCGAGGTCGTTTCGTGCGAGGAGCACACGGTGAAGCCCGAACCGCGCATTTACGAAATTCTGTTGGAGCGTTACGGGTTGCAGCCCGGCGAAACCTTGTTCATCGACGACCGGCGGGCCAATATCCGAGCGGCCGAAGCGATGGGCATTCACGGACATCTGTTCGATGCCCGCGACCCCGAAGGCTCCTGCGAGGAGCTTCGGAAAAAGCTGTTGTGAGAGAGCGAAAGCGGGCGTTTCTGAAAAACGCCCGCTTTTTGATTCATAGTGCGAACAGGATGAACAGCTGGGCTGTCAGCACGCGCAGGAACATCACGACCGGATAGACCGTCGAATAGCCTACGGCCGGCATGTCGTTGCCCGCCGTCGCATTGGCATAGGCCAGTGCCGGCGGGTCGGTCGTCGCGCCGGCTATCAAGCCCATGAGCGTGTAGTAGTTCATTTTCAGCCAGACGCGGGCCACCGTCGCGACGAGTAGCAGCGGCACGACCGTGATGATGAATCCGTAGCCGATCCAGCGGTATCCTCCGCCGACGATTGCTTCGACGAATCCGTTTCCCGCGCCGATTCCGACCGCCGCGAGGAACAGCGCGATGCCCAACTCGCGCAGCATCAGGTTGGCGCTCATCGTCGTATAGGTCACCAAATGGAAATGGGGTCCGAAGCGGCCTATCAGAATCGCCACGATAAGCGGCCCTCCGGCAAGCCCCAGCTTGACCGGTTGCGGCACGCTCATGAACGGAATCGAACCCAGCAACACGCCCAGTGCAATGCCGACGAACAGCGTAATCAAATTGGGCTGCCGCAGTTTTTTGAGCGAATTGCCCAGTACGTCGGCCACTTGTTCCACCGCTTTGGCGGGGCCTACCACCATGACGCGGTCGCCGACCTGCAATTCCAATCCCTGATAGGGGATCAAGTCGACTCCCGCGCGGTTCACGCGGGTGATGTTGATGCCGTACTTGGTACGCAGCCGGAGGTCGGAGAACTTTTTGCCGTTGATCGACGATTTGGTAATCAGAATGCGGCGCGACACCAGCTCCGCATCGGGCGTGTTGCAGTCCCATGCTTCGTCTGTCATCTCGGTACGCCGGCCGAGAAAGGCGACGATCGCTTCACGGTCGTCGGCCTGACAGACAACCAGCATGCGGTCGCCGTACCGGACTACGCTCGTGGCATCGGCCATGCGGATTTCGCCCTCGCGGAAGATGCGCGACACGACGAACGGCCGTTTGACCAACTCGCGCAGCTGTTCGACCGTGCGGCCGTCCAGCATGCGGTTGGCGAATTCCACCGAAACCTTTTCGGCGAGTTTGTGCTCGTTGGACAGGCGGGCCAGTTCTTCGTCTTCGCGCTCAAACCGGATGCGGAACGCATAGCGGATGACAATCATCGTCAGGATGATGCCCACGACGCCCAGCGGATAGGCTACGGCGTATCCCAGCGCAATGGTATCGTCCGCATGGCCTGCTGCGTCGGCAAAGGCTTGTTGCGCGGCGCCCAATCCGGGCGTATTGGTCACGGCGCCCGACAGAATGCCGACCATCGTCGGTATGGGCGTGCCCGTCGCAATGTGCAGTACGTAGGTCGTTGCGACGCCCAACAGCACGATCGCCGTTGCGCAGGCCACGAGCGTCATGCCGCCGTGCTTGAACGACGAAAAGAAGCTGGGCCCCACCTGCAACCCGATCGAAAAGACGAACAATATCAATCCGAACTCCTGCACGAAGTGCCGGATGCCGTCGTCGACCGTCATGCCGAAGTGGCTGAACGCGATGCCGACGAACAGAATCCACGTGACGCCGAGCGAGATGCCTTTTATCCGCATTTTGCCGAGCAGGATCCCCAGCGTGATGACCAGTGCGAACGTGATGACCGCATGGGCGATTCCTTCGCCGAAAAAGAGATGTTGGAGCCAGTCCATTGGGAATGATTTATGGGTTCAACGGGTGGAGGCACAAAAGTAACCAATTTTTAATAAAAATTAAAAAATCGGCAAAAACATGTCGCCGATTTTTTTCGTTACCGTTCGTCCTTCCGCCGGGGAGTGGGTCTCGGGCAGGCCGATGTGCCCGGCTTGCGGAGCGGACACTCCGTTTCGTCGCAGGCGGCGCATCCGCTCCGTTTGCGTCCCGTTGCGAGCCGATAGAGCCGACGGACGATGACACCGGCTATCGCCATGCCGATAGCCCACACGATGAGGGTTTGCCAATCCATGCCGTCAAATCCACAGAACGAGATGATAGACCGCCCATGCCACGATCCATGCCAATCCCGTGTTGTAAAACAGCGTGAGTACGGCCCATTTCCAACCGGCTTCGCTTCCGATAGCCGCTACCGTCGCGATGCAGGGGAAATAGAGCAGGATGAAGACCAGAAACGCCAGAGCCGATGCGGTCGTGAAATCGCCGCTGGCGACCAGCCGTTTCGAGAGCCCCGACGCATCTTCGTCCAGCGTGTCGTCGGGCGTCGTCAATACTTCCGTTACGCCTTCGGCACCGCCGATGATTGCGATTTCGGAATCCGCTTCGACGGCCAGCCGGCGGGGCGCTTCGGTTTCGGAATAGAGCACTCCGAGCGTACTGACGACGATTTCTTTGGCCGGTACGCCCGAAAGCAGTGCGACGCCCGCTTTCCAGTTCAGCCCCAGCGGCCGGAACACCGGCTCGCAGGCCTTGCCCAACCGGCCGAGATAGGAGTTTTCGTAATTGGTCGCGGGGCTGTCGACGGTTTCGGGGGATGCTGTGCCCGGGTGCGGATAGTAGCTCAAAAACCACACGACGATCGACGCCACGAGAATCATTCCGCCCATTTTTTGCAGGTATTGCGCGCATTTGTCCCACATGTGCGAGAGGGTCGTCTTCCACGTCGGCAGCCGATAGGGCGGCAGCTCCATGACGAAAGGCGTTTCGTCTACCGGAAAGAGGAACCGGCGCATCAGCCGGGCCGTCAGAATGGCGACGAGCACGCCTGCGAGATAAAGCCCCGTCATGACCCAAATGGCGTTCGACCCGAAAAACGTACCGGCCAGCAGCAGGTAAATCGGGATTCGTGCGCTGCATGACATGAACGGGGTTATCAGTATGGTAATCAGCCGGCTGCTTCGGCTTTCGATCGTCCTGCTGGCCATGATGGCGGGCACGTTGCAGCCGAAGCCCATGACGAGCGGAATGAACGATTTGCCGTGCAGTCCCAGCCGGTGCATCACGCGGTCCATGATGAACGCCGCACGCGCCAAGTAGCCCGAATCCTCCATGAACGAAATGAAGAGGTAGAGAATCATGATGTTCGGCAGAAAGACGATGACCGACCCCACGCCGCCGATGATGCCGTCCGCCAGCAGGTCGCGCAGCACGCCTGCGGGCAGCAGCCGGTCGACGGCTTCGCCGATCCAGCCGACCAGCGTGCCGATCCACTCCTGCGGGTAGGCTCCCAGATTGAACGTGCACCAGAACATCAGCCCCATGAGCAGGAAGAAAATCGGGAATCCCCACAGCTTGTGCGTGACGAACGTGTCGATAAGGGCCGTCGTCGAGGCTTCCTCGCGCCTGCCTGCCGTGTAGGTCTCTTTCAGCGCGCCCGAAATGAACCCGTATTTTTGGTTGGCAATGGCCGTTTCGACATCTTCGCCCAGCGCTTCGGTGATGCGTTTCGCTTCGCGGTCGCGTATTTCCGTCCATTCGGCGAAACGGGCGCAGCGTTTCAGCCGTTCTTCGATTTCGCGGTCGCCCTCCAAGAGTTTCAGCGCGTAGTAGCGCGGTGGAAAGGCTTTCGGCAGTTCGTCGCGACAGCTTCCGACGGCCGTGTTGAGTTTTTGGAGCCCCTCCTCGATGACCGGCCCCTGATTGATGTGGATGTGGCGCACGCGGTCGTCGCGGTTCTCGTAGACGTCGATGACCGTATCCAGCAATTTATTGATTCCTTTGTGGTTGCGGGCCTCCACCGGAACCATCGGCACACCCAGCATCCGGCCCAGACTGTCGTAGTCGAGTTTCGCGCCGCTGGCGTTCAGTTCGTCGTACATGTTGAGGGCCACCGCCATGCGGGGGTTGATGTCGATGAGTTCGGTCGTCAGATAGAGGTTGCGTTCGAGGTTCGACGCCACGACCGAGTTGATGATGACGTCGGGCGTCTTTTCGGCGATATGACGCCGCACGAACCGTTCTTCGGGCGTATAGGCCGACAGCGCATAGGTGCCGGGCAGGTCGGTGACCTCGAACCGGTAGCCGCGGTAGTTGCGGTAGCCGAGCTTGGCCCCGACGGTTACGCCGCTATAATTGCCCACGTGTTCGCGTCCGCCCGATATGGCGTTGAAGAGCGAGGTCTTGCCGCTGTTCGGATTGCCGACCAGCGCGACCGTGATGATGCGGCTTTGGCGCGTGATGATTTCGTCCGCACTCCGGCATTCGTCGCCGTCAAGGGAGGGCGGAACGACGAATGATTCCTCGTCCGTTCGATATGGGAAGTGCCGGTGTCGCAACTCTCCCCGTCGTCGGGTGCGGGCCATTGGACGGTGCCGTTGTTCCCCGTCGGTTTCGGCCAGCAGCTGCCGGACTTCGGCATCCGAGAGCACGACGATCATTTCGGCCTCGCTACGGCGCAGCGAGATGTCGTACCCCATGATGCGGTATTCGATCGGGTCTTCGAGCGGGGCGTTGAGCAGCACTTCGACCCGCTTGCCGCGGACGAATCCCATTTCCATGATGCGGCGGCGGAATCCGCCGTGCCCCAGCACCTTCAAAATCGTGGCCGATTCGCCGGTTTTCAGTTCGGAAAGACGCATGGCTCGTAGCTTCGTTCACCAAATCGACTGCGAAGTTACGCTTTTCCGGCGAATTTGGCAATCGCAATTTGTAGGTATATTGCGCGTGCGGGCGGTTACCGCACGTTCTGCCGTTCGTGCGCTTCGTATGCCCCGAATCCGCCGCCCAGCGCCTTGCACAGGTCGACGTAGTTGATGTATTGCTGCGCGACCAGATTGGCGAGTTGCAACTGCGAATCGTAGAGGTCGCGTTGGGCGTCGAGCACGTTGAAATAGTCGGACAGGCCGCTGTGGTAGCGTGCTTGGGTCATTTCGGCGATTTTTCGGTTGGCCGCGACCAGTGCGGCGTAGCGTTCGGTTTGCAGGCGATAGGTGTCGATGGCGTCGAGGGCCGTTTCGACCTCCGAAAAGGCGCTCAACACGCTTTGCTCGTATCGGTGCATCGCCTGTTCGTAGCGGGCCATGGCCGCCTGTTCCGAGCGTTTCAGTTTGCCGAACGCGAAAATCGGTGCCGTAATCGACCCTGCGGCGTCCCACGTCCACGGATTGGCACGGGTCAGCCCTTTGAGCGAGGCCGATGCCACGCCGCCTTTGGCGGTCAACCCGATGGACGGAAACCGTGCACTGCGGGCTATGCCCACTTCGGCTGCTGCTGCGAGCAGCGAATAGCGGCTTTCCATGAGGTCGGGCCGCCGGTCGAGTAAATCGGACGGCAGTCCCACCGGAATCTCCATGTGCACGGCAATGCGTTCGAGCCGGGTATCCGCGCCGATGTGTGCGGGTTGCGGGGCGGTTTCGCCCAACAGCACGGCCAGCGAAAGCCGCGTATCTTCGACCGCCCGTTCGTAACGGGGGATGTCGGCTTCCGCTTCGTACACCAGACTTCGGGCTTGTGCGAGCGCCATGCCGTCCGACATGCCGTAGCGGTGCATCGAGTCGATCAGCGCGGCCGATTCGCTGCGGATCCGGTAGCTGCTGCGCGCGATCGACAGCGCATGCTCGTATTCGAGCAGCTCGAAATAGGCCGTCGCGACTTGGGCGGCCAGCGACAGCCGGACGCCGTTGTAGGCCCATATCGTCGATGCGATTTGTGCCCGGGCCGACCGCCGGGTGTTGCGCAGGGCTCCGAAGAGCGGAATCTCCCACGAGAGCGTCGGTTCGACGGCATAGGATTGTACGATGCGCGTGGCATCGGTGTAGCTTCCGCCTGCCGTGACGCCCGCCCCGATTTGCGGCAGGTATTGTGCCCGCACGACGCCCAGATTGGCTCGCGCTTCTTCCACGCGGGCCGCTGCGACCGCAAGGTCGCGGTTGTTGGACAGGGCGCGTTCGACCAGCCGGTTGAGGAGCGTGTCGCCGAACATGCGCCACCAGCAGCTGTCGATTTCGTGCAGCCCGGCGAATCCCGGATTGCATTCGTAGTCGTTCGGCAGCGTCACTTGCGGCGGATAGAAACGGGGCGCGCAGGCGACGAGCAGCGTCCCGACGAGGAAAAGAAATCGTTTCATGCTTGTGCGGTTTTACGTGCGCGGCGCCGCTCGAACCGGCCGATGCGGCCGACGAGATAATAGAGCGCGGGGTAGAGGAAGATGCCCGCGACGGTCGCGAGCAGCATGCCGCCGACCAACGCCACGCCCATGATGTTCCGCGCGGTGGCATAGACGCCCGATGCGAAGACGAGCGGCATGACGCCGAGTATGAATGCGAACGCCGTCATGATAATGGGGCGTACGCGTTGGCGGGCTGCGCCTACGGTGGCATCGACCAGCGATGTTCCCTTCTCTTGGAAAATGCGGTGGGCGTATTCGACTACCAGAATGGCATTTTTCGCGGCCAGCCCGATGAGCATGACGATCGAAATCTGCATGTAGATGTCGTTGACATAGAGCGTATCGGCCAAGTGCATCCCGCCCGTCGCGAGCAGTGCGCCCAGCACGGCCACCGGCACGCTCAACAGAATGGCCATCGGCAGCCCCCACGATTCGTAGAGGGCGGCCAGCGACAGGAAGACGAAAATCAGGGCCAGCAGATAGACCGTATTGCCCGATTTCGAGGCCTGCGCTTCCTGATAGGAGGTGCCGCTCCACGCCGTGCCCACGTCGTCGGGCAGGACGCTCGCGGCCGTGCGTTCGATGTCGTCCATGACCGTTGCGGTCGATGCGCCCGCCGCCGGTGTGACGGTCAGCGAAATGGAGCGATACAGGTTGAATTGCGATATGTACTGCGCGCCTACGGTGTCCTTGACTTCGACGAACGTCGTAACCGGTACGCTTTCGCCCGAAGCCGAAGTGACGTAATAGCTTTCGAGCGACCGTTCGTCGGCCCGGTATTCGGGGGCGGCTTGGAGGTAGGTCTGGTAGAGTTTGCCGAAACGGGTGAAATTGTTGATGTACCGCCCGCCGAGCAGCGCGCCCAGTTCTTCGTAGAACGTGCCCGGGTCGATGCCTGCGGCCAGCATGCGTTCCTTGTCGATTTTCAGCCGGCGTTGGGGAACGTCGGCGTTGAACGGGGTCGTGACGGAGGCGATAGAGGGCAGTTTTCTTAAAGAGTCTATGAGCAGCTCCGTATGTCGGAGGAGGTATTCCGTGCCGTGTCCCTCCAAGTCGAGGACTTCGGCCGATACGCCCGATGCCACGCCCAATCCCGGAATCGACGGCGGAATGAACGCATAGCATTCGGCTCCGGGTACGGCGAAGTAGAGTTCTTCTGTGAGTTTCTGCGCGATTTCGGCTGCGGTCAGTTTGCGTTTGTCGTAATCGACCAGCGACGCGAAGATGATGCCGCTGTCGGTCGATGCGATGCCGGCCATCATGTCGAATCCCGCCGCGAATGACGTCGAGGCGATTTCGGGCATTCGCCGGATGACGTTTTCGGCTTGCAGCATCGTTTCGCGCGTGACTTGCAGCGACGAGGCTTCGGGCGTCGAAACCATTACCATGACATAGCCCTGATCCTCTTCGGGCAGGAATCCCGAAGGCAGCCGCTTCCATACCACGGCGATGACCGCCACCACGACCGCGAGAAAAACCGCCGTGCGTGCCGTGTGCCGGATGAGCGTCGAGGTGAAAGTCGTGTAGCGGGCCATTTTCCGGTCGAACCAGCGGTTGAAAGCGCCGAAAAAGCCCCGCCGGATTTCGTCGCGCTTGCGGAGCATCAGCGCGCACAGGGCCGGCGAGAGCGTTAGCGCGTTGAACGCCGAAAGTACCACCGACACGGCAATCGTAATGGAAAACTGCTGGAACAGCCGTCCCGTGATGCCGCCTGTGAACGAAACCGGCAGAAAAACGGCCAGCAGGACGACCGTCGTCGCGACGATGGGCGACGACACGTTGCGCATTGCTTCCAGTGCGGCGTCGCGGGGCGTCATGCCGGCCGCGATGTTGACCTGCGCCGCTTCGACGACGATAATGGCATCGTCGACCACCAGCCCGATAGCCAGCACCAGCCCTAACAGCGAAATGATGTTCAGCGTCAGTCCCAACAGCGGAAAGACGGCGAACGCTCCGACCAGCGACACGGGAATCGCCACGAGCGGAATGACCGTTGCCCGCCAATCCTGAATGAAGAGAAAGATGATGAGGATGACCAGCCCCAGCGCGATGAACAGCGTGCGGAAAATATCCTCGATGCCTGCGCGGATGCTGCTCGTCGAATCGACGATCGGTGTCATTTCGATGCCGTCGGGAAACCGTTGCCGCAGTTGCTCGATTTCGCTTTTCACCCGTTGGCCTACCTCCATTGCGTTGCTGCCGGGCTGTTGGTACACGACCACCAGTGCCGTCGGCTTGCCCTCGAACCGCGAACTCATGCCGTAGGTCTGGCTGCCCAGCGAGACATCGGCCACATCGCGGAGCCGGATTTGCTCGCCGGCGGAGGTCGTCCGCAGGACGATTGCCCCGAATTCGTCGGACGTGGCGAGCTGCGGCGGCAGGGTGACCGTATAGGTATAGGTTGTCCCGTCCGGTGCGGGTTCCGCCCCGAATTTGCCGGCCGGATAGATGCTCGCCTGCTGTTCGATAGCCGCGATAATCTCCTCGACGGGTATTTCGTAGTATTTCAGTACGTCGGGACGCAGCCAGATGCGCATGGCGTATTCTCCGGCGCCCATGATGTCGACCTTGCCGACGCCGTTGATTTTCAGCAGCTCGTCTTTCAGGTTGAGGTAGGCGTAGTTCGACAGGAATTCGTCGTCGTAGCGGCCGTCGCTGTGCAGTGCATAGACCAGCAGGAAACCCGACATGGTTTTGCGCGTCGTGACGCCTTGCTGCGTAACCGCTTCGGGCAGCTGCGGCGTCGCGGTCGCGACGTTGTTCTGGGTGAAAATCGCATCCAGATCGGGGTCGGAACCGATGTCGAACGTTACCTGCACGGTCATCGAACCGTCGTTGGCGCTCGTGGATTGCAGGTAGAGCATGTCGCTGACGCCCATAATGGCTTGGCCGACGGGCGTGGCGACCGTGTTGTCGACCGTTTCGGCATCGGCCCCCACGTAAGAGGCCGAAACCTCGACGACCGGCGGCGTGATGTCGGGATATTGCTCGATCGGCAGCCGCACGATGGAACTCAATCCGAGCAGCACCATGGCAATGGCCAGCGAAATCGCGAATATGGGGCGCGAAATGAAGAATTTTTCCATGACTTATTGTTTGATCGGGGCTACTTTCATGCCGTTGCGCAGTTTTTGTGTTCCGGCGGCCACGACCCATTCGTCGGCCGCAAGCCCTTCGTCGATGCTCCACAGGTCGCCGTAGGTGTCGCCCGTCGTCACCTGCCGATAGACCGCCGTGCTGTCCGGCCGGACGACCCATACCGCATGGACGTCCTGTATTTGGTTCACGCACCGGGCCGGCACCAGCACGACCCGCCGCGACGGGCCGACATTGGCATCCACGCGGGCGAATTCGCCGGGTTTGAGCCGTTGGCCGGGGTTGGGGAACCGCACGACGAGGACAATGGTTCCGGTTGTCGATGAAATGTCCTTGCGCGTATAGCCGTAACGCCCCTTTACGGGGTAGACCGTGCCGTCCGAAAGGGTCAGCCGGATGTCCGACAGCAGCCCGGCATTGTCGTAAACCGGCGTGTCGCGGCCTGCGGCTTTGAGGTATCGGGACATCGGAATGGCCACGTCCACCGTCAGCGTGTCGATGTTCGAGACCGTCGTCAGCACCTCGAACTGCGTGCCCGGCCCCACGTAGTCGCCGATGTGCGCCGGGGTCTTGGCCGCGATGCCGTCGATCGGGGAGCGCAGTTCGGTGTAGCCCACGTTCATCTCGGCCGAGCGCAGCGATTGTTCCGTCGACCGGACATTGGCTTCGGCCGCCTTGTACTGGGCGGTGTATTGGTCGAGCTGGGCCGCGCTGATAGCGTCGATTTTCGCCAGCGGGACGGCCCGTTCGTAATTGTTGCGGGCTTCGGCCAGTTGCGCGCGGGCCGATTCGAGCGCGGCCTGCGCTTCGAGCATCGAAGTCGAAAGCTGGGCCGGGTCGATCGCGAACAGCAGCTGCCCTTTGCGGACGGGCGCGCCGCTTTCGTATCCGGTGGAGAGCAGGTAACCGTTGACGCGCGGCTGGATGACCGCATCGAAATTGCTGGCGAGCGTGCCGATGAAGTGCATGCGGAGCGGCAGCTCGTCGGCGACGGCCTGCACGACTTCCACCGGCAGCGGCGGAGCGGTCGGAGCGGTGCTTTTCTTTTTGCAGCCGGACGCTGCCAGCAACATGATGAACATGAGAACCAATTGGATAAAATTCATCGGGAAATGTTTTTTTGTCGGGCGTTACGGGCAAAAAACATACCGCCGGAACGGCCGGAAGGCGCATTTCGTGCTTTTTTATGCAAAAAATCCCGCAAAAAATGTTGCGATTCGATTATTTAGCTATCTTTGCAACGATAAACATCCATTATCAAAAAATTATAAAAACATGAAAGAGCTTGTAAAAAAGATTCAGGCGGAGTATGAAGCATTTGCTGCCAACGCGGCTGCTCAGGTGGAAAAAGGCAACAAGGCTGCTGGTACCCGTGCCCGCAAATCGGCTTTGGAACTCTCGAAACTGATGAAGGAGTTCCGCAAGGCATCCGTCGAAGCTGCGAAATAATCCGTTCGCAGCCGAAGTGAAAAAGCCGTTCCGTGCGAACGGCTTTTTTTTCATGGATTTTCTCGTTACATTTGCATGCAGTGATCGACAGGGAGACGATAGACCGTATTTACGCCGCCGCCAATATCGTGGAGATAATCGGCGACTTCGTCACGCTCAAACGCAAGGGGGTGAACTATACGGCCTGCTGTCCGTTCCACAACGAGAAAACGCCGTCGTTCGTCGTTTCGCCCGCCAAAGGGCTTTACAAGTGTTTCGGGTGCGGCAAGGGCGGCAACGCCGTCACTTTCCTGATGGAGCACGAGAACGTCACCTATCCCGAAGCCTTGAAAATGGTGGCCAAGCGCTACGGCATCGAGGTGCACGAAAAAGAGCTGACCGAAGAGGAAATCCGTCGCAACGATGACCGCGAGTCGATGTTCGCCCTGAACGGTTGGGCGGCCGACTATTTTTCCGACATTCTGCATCACGACCCCGAAGGGATGAGCGTGGGGATGTCCTATTTCCGGCAGAAACGCGGCATGACCGACGCCACGATCCGGAAATTCGGGTTGGGCTTTTGTCCGGCGAAAGGCGACCGGATGTCGAAAGACGCGTTGGCCGCCGGTTACAAGGCGGAATTTTTGGTTTCGACGGGTCTTTCGCTCCAGCGCGAGAGCGACGGTTCGTTGTTCGACCGTTTCCGCGACCGCGTGATGTTCCCCGTGCACAACATTTCGGGTCGGGTCGTGGCGTTCGGCGGGCGTACGCTCCGCACCGACAAGTCGGTCGCCAAATACCAGAACTCGCCCGAAAGCGAGATATACAGCAAAAAACGCGAACTCTACGGCCTATACTTCGCGAAAAAGGCGATCCAGCAGCAGGATTTCGCCATCATGGTCGAGGGATATACCGACGTCATTTCGATGCACCAAGCCGGTGTCGAAAATGTCGTCGCCTCGTCGGGTACGTCGCTGACGACGGAGCAAATCCGCCTGCTGAACCGTTTTACAAAGAATATCACGGTTATCTACGACGGCGACTCGGCGGGCATCCATGCTTCGTTGCGCGGCATCGACATGATTCTGCGCGAGGGGATGAACGTGCGCGTCGTGTTGCTGCCCGAACCCGAAGACCCCGACTCGTTCGCCCGCAGCCATACGGCCGAGGAGTTGCAGGCCTACATCCGCGACAACGAGCAGGATTTTCTGGCGTTCAAGGCCCAGCTGCTGTTGAAAGATGCGCAGGGCGACCCGATTCGCAAGGCTGCGCTCATCGGCGACATGGTGCAGTCCATTGCGCAGATACCCGACCCGATCCAGCGGTCGGTATATATAAAGGAGTGCGCCCGGACGATGGACATCGACGAGAACCTGTTGATTTCCGAAGTGGCGCGCAAACGGCTTTCCTCTACCGGCGACCGCGAAACGGACGAGTTCCTGCGCCGCCAGACCGCCCGTATCCGCAGTGAAGCGGCACAGGAGGCGTCGGCCGAAGCGGAATATCCGAGTCAGGTCGAGGCGGGCAGCAGCGTCGATGCGTTGGAACGCGAATTGCTCAAATACCTGCTCAAATACGGACATCGGTCGTTCGAGTTCAAGGAGGGGCGCACGATGGTGCCCTGCAACGTGGCGCAGGTCATTTTCGACGAACTGGCCGACGGCGATTTGCGGTTCCGCAATGCGGCCTACGAGAAAATCCGCGAAACCTACAAGGAGGAGTGGATGAAAACGGGGGTCGGCAACAAGGTGCCTGAACATCTGTTTCTGAACCACACCGACCCGGAGGTGTGCAATGTATCGGTGGACTTGCTCACGTCGGACGACAATTACGTGATGAGCGAGATTTGGAAACGTAAGGAGGTGCACGTCGAGAGCGAGGAGGAGATGCTGGCCGTCGGGGTGCCCAAAGCGGCGGTGCTCTACAAGTCGAAGGCTATCGAGTCGATGATCAAGGAGCAGCGGGCGCGGTTGTCCGACGAGGAGTTGTCGGATGCCGAGCAGACCGAAGTCTTGCAGCAGCTGACGCGGCTGAACAACGTGAAGAATACGATTGCGAAACGATTGCAGCGGTCGATTCTGTGAATGGAGAAAAAAAGGGGCGGGTCATCGGGTCGTACACGCATCACTGCGCATACCGTGTGCAAACAGAAAATAAACAGAAAGATGTGTAAAACATATCGAAGATAAGAATCAGTTACCTTGGACCGATTCCCGCCCCCGATGATGAAAAGTGCAATTTTTATGCCGTTTTTATTCGTATGAGCGAGCAAAAAAAGATCAATATCCGAAACAAACGGGCCACGTTCGATTACGAGATTCTCGAAGAGTGGGTCGCGGGCATCGTGCTGGTCGGTACGGAAATCAAGTCGATTCGGGCAGGCAAGGCGTCGATGACCGATTCGTTCTGCTATTTCGACAAGGGCGAGTTGTGGATTCGGGGGGTCAACATTTCGGAGTACGATTGGGGGACGTGCAACAACCACGTGCCGCGTCGCGACCGGAAGCTGTTGCTGACCGGCCGTGAACTGATGAAATTGCAGCGCTCCATGCAGGACAAGGGGCTGACGGTCGCCGGCCTGCGGCTCTTTCTGAACGAACGGGGGCTGGCGAAGGTCGTAATCGGGCTGGCGCGCGGCCGCAAGGCGTACGACAAGCGCGAGTACCTGAAAGAGAACGACGCCCGCCGCGAAATGGACAAGGCCATGAAGAATTTTCGGAAATAGGGAAACGCGATATGTCTTTGATTTTGTGTATCGAAACCGGCACCGACGTCTGTTCGGTCGGAATCGCCAAAGAGGGCGAACTGCTTTCGCTGCGTGAGAGCGACGAGGGGCGCGACCATGCCCGCAAGGTGGGCGTGTTCGTCGACGAGTTGCTGCGCGAGACAGGCATCGCTCCCGACGATTTGGATGCCGTGGCGGTCGGAAAGGGACCCGGTTCCTATACCGGTTTGCGCATCGGCGTCTCGTTCGCCAAAGGGCTCTGTTACGGTTTGGGAAAACCGTTGGTGGCGGTCGGGTCGCTCGATTCGTTGGTCGAGGTGGCCCGCGAGGATTACGAAGCGGGTATTTTGCAGGTCGACGATTGGGAGCGGGCCGTGTTGTGCCCGATGGTCGATGCCCGTCGCATGGAGGTATATACCCAGCTTTTCGACAGTGCCGGACGTCCGCTCGGCGAGGTTTCGGCGGAGGTGATAGACGGCGCCAGTTTTGCGGCGCAGCGCACCGGCGAGCGGTCGTTCGTGATTTTCGGCAACGGGGCGCGCAAGTGCGCTGAGGTGCTGACCGGCGCGGTGTGCGTTGAGGTCATGCCGTCGGCTCGTGGGCTGGTTCGGCTGGCGCAGCAGGCGCTCGATGCCGGTCGCACGGAGGACATCGCCTATTTCGAGCCGTTCTATCTGAAAAATTTCGTGGCGACGACCTCCAAGAAAAAGTTGTTCTGACAACGGAATTTCGGGATGACGCGCGAGGAGTTGACGGCCTTGTTGACCGGTCCGTTTTTCGAGCATTTCGCCGATATGGTCGCTACGCGGGTGCTTGCCGACGGAGATTTCGCGACGCTTTATGAATTGGCGACCGATATTCCCGAATCGCTTCCGGCTGCTTCGCGGCATCGAATGGCCTTTCGCGGGGCCTATGCGGTCGAGCGGATTTATTTCACCGCTCCCGATACTTTCGCTTTTTGTGTTTCGCGTTTCTGTCAGCGGGATTTCCCGGCTTGCACCGATGCCGGTGCCCGTCGTTCGTTCGCCAAAATCATGGCGCATTTGCTGCGGGAGGTCGTTTTGGACGCCGGGACGCTCGACCGGATCGCCGAAACTGCGGCGCAATGGGCTATCGACCCGAAAACGAAAATCGCGGTTCGGATTTGGTGCGTCGAGATACTGCGACTTTGCCGCGAACGGTGTTCGTGGGTCGGCGAGACGTGGGACGACCTGCTCGTGACGCTGGAACACGATGCCTCGCCGGCGATAGCCAGCCGAATGCGCGGCGTTTGGCGCCGATAGGGCGGCTTCTTGTGGACGAATGGGGCTTCCTCCCGGATAACGTTTCAGCTTTCGGCTTTCTCGGTTCCGGCCGCCGGTTCTTCTTCCGGCAGTTCGCCGGGTTCTTCTCCGCCTGCATCGTCCAGCAGACGAGCCGGAAATTGCTTTTTGCTTTGCAGGCTGGCCGTCTTTTGCAGACGCATCCCGACGCGCAGCATATTGTCGTTGCCCGACGTGAGCCGTTTGCGGGCATCGTCGTAGGCGTCGCGGGCTTTATCGAGTGCCGCCCCGACCCCTTCGAGCGAAGTCGCGAACGATGCCGCCTGTTCGTATAGTTTCAGTGCGCAAGTGGCGATTTCGCGCGTGTTTTTGTCCTGTGCGTGATATTTCCAGAGGTCGGCGACCAACTTCAACAGCGCGAACAGATTCGTAGGCGAGGAGATGATGACTTTTTTGTCGTAGGCATCGCTCCAGATGTTGGGGTCGGCTTTGAGCGCCTCCAAAAAGGCCGGTTCGTTCGGGACGAACATGATGACGAAATCGGGCGAATTGAACCGCCGTTGATACTCCTTGCGGCCCAGTTCGGCGACGTGCTGGCGCACCGATACGACGTGTGCCGCCAGATGACGTTGGCGTTCCGCCTCGTCCGCCGCCGAAGTGCAGGCCACGAAAGCCGTGAGCGACACTTTGGAGTCGATGACGATCTCTTTCTTGTCGGGCAGGTGAAGCACCACGTCGGGACGCAGGTTGCGACCGTCCTCGTCCTTGACGTTGTATTGCGTTTCGTAATGGATGCCTTTGGTCAGTGCCGACCCGTCGAGAATCGTTTCGAGCAGCATTTCGCCCCAGTCGCCCTGTACCTTCGAGTTGCCTTTCAGCGCATTGGTCAGGTTCTGGGCATCGGCCGAAATGGTGCGGTTGAGTTCCATGAGATTTTTCAACTCGGCTTTCAGTTCGCCGCGCTGCGAGGTCTGTACGGTGTAGATTTCCTCGACCCGTTTGCGGAAATCGGTGATGTTGTCGCGAAACGGTTTTATTAACAGCTCGATTGCTTCGCTGTTGGTCTTGCGGAGATGCTGCGACTGTTCGCCGAGAATTTCGTTCGCCAGATTGCGGAATTGCAGCCGGAGCGTTTCTTCGTTTTTCTCGCGCTCCTGCCGTTCTGCTTCGCGTTGTTCCTCCGTCTTGCGGCGCATGGCGGCGATTTCCGTTTCGGATGTGGCTTTCAGGGCTGCCAGTTCTGCCGTCGTGCGGGCGTGCTGTTCCAGTAGCCGGCGGATTTCCGCTTCGGCGGCTGTGCGCGCTTCGTCCGCCGCGTTTTTCTCTTTGCGGAGGCGTTCCGATTCGCGGCGTTGGAACAGCCATGCTGCCGCCGATGCTGCTGCGGCCGCACCGAGCACGGCGATAACCGTAATATAGATACTCTCCATGACAACAAAAGTAGCGATAAATTTCGGAAAATTCGTATCTTTGCCGAAACGAATTTTTTGACAACGATGCAGCGTATTGTGGCCCCTTCGATACTTTCGGCCGACTTCGGACACCTCGACCGCGTGGTCCGCATGCTCGACCGCAGTGCGGCCGAGTGGGTGCATATCGACGTGATGGACGGGGTCTTCGTGCCCAACATTTCGTTCGGATTCCCCGTGTTGAAAGCCGTGCGCAAGGCGACCCGCAAGGTGCTCGACGTGCATCTGATGATTGTCGAGCCGGAGAAATACGTGCAGCGTTTCGTCGAAGCGGGTGCCGACATGGTGACTTTCCACCTCGAAGCGTGCGCCGACCCTGCGCAGTGCATCGCCTCGATTCGCGAGAGCGGGGCGCGTGTGGGTGTCACGATCAAACCTGCGACGCCTGTCGAAGTCGTGCGCGAATGGCTGCCGGTGGTGGATATGGTGCTGGTAATGAGCGTGGAGCCGGGATTCGGCGGGCAACGATTCATCCCTGCTTCATTCGATAAAATCCGTCAGTTGCGCCGCATGGCGGCCGAAGCGAATCCGGCGCTGCTGGTCGAGGTCGACGGCGGCATTACGCATGAAAATGCGCACGAGGTCTACGCGGCCGGTGCGGATGTGCTGGTGGCGGGCAATGCCGTTTTCGGGGCCGAAGACCCCGAACGGGCGATTGCGGAGTTGCTGGGCAGATAGGCAGGGGCGGCTTGCGTTCGGCGGGCGGCCCTTTAATGACGATTTAATGGAAATATGATTTCACTCGATAATTTGACGGTCAGTTACGGCGGTTGGACGTTGTTCGACAACATTTCGTTTCTGATCAATCCGAAAGACCGCATCGGGCTCGTCGGGAAGAACGGGGCCGGAAAGACGACTTTGCTGCGTATCATTACGGGCGAACAGCAGCCCACGTCGGGTGCCGTGACGATCAACGGAGAGTGCTCCGTCGGCTATCTTCCCCAGCAAATGCGCGTGCACGATACGACGACGCTGGTCGAAGAGACGGCCAAAGCCTTCGAAGAGGTGTTGCGTCTCGAAGCCGAAATAGACCGGCTGACCCGTGAAATCGCCGAGCGGACGGACTATGAGAGCGCCGCCTACGAGCAGCTGATTCACCGGCTGAACGATGCGCAGGACCATTACCATATTCTGGGCGGCGAGACGCGCGATGCCGACATCGAGAAAACCCTGCTCGGGCTCGGTTTCCGGCGCGAGGATTTCGGCCGGGCGACGAGCGAGTTTTCGGGCGGTTGGCGCATGCGCATCGAGCTGGCCAAACTGCTGTTGCGGCGGCCGTCGATTTTTCTGCTCGACGAGCCGACCAACCACTTGGATATCGAATCTATCCAGTGGCTCGAAGAGTATCTGCGCAATTACAACGGGGCCGTGCTGCTGATTTCGCACGACCGCGCCTTTCTGGACAATGTGACGAACCGCACGGTCGAACTTTCGTTGGGCCATATCACCGATTACAAGGTCTCTTATTCCAAGTATGTCGTCCTGCGGGCCGAACGGCGGGCGCAGCAGCTGGCCGCCTACGAAAACCAGCAGCGGATGATTGAAAAGACCGAAGAATTCATCGAAAAATTCCGCTACAAGCCGACGAAATCCAATCAGGTGCAGTCGCGCATCAAGCAGTTGGAAAAACTGGAACGCTTGGAGGTCGAGGAGGAAGATTTGGCGACGTTGAACATCAAATTCCCGCCGGCTCCCCGTTCGGGGCAGGTGGTCGCCGAAATCAAGGAGGCGGGCATGTCGTTCGGTGCGAAGCATGTTTTCAGCGGGGCGAATTTCGTCATCGAAAAGGGCGACCGCATCGCACTGGTTGGGCGCAACGGCGAGGGTAAAACGACGCTGGCCCGGATGCTTGTCGGACAGCTCGCGCCGACGGAGGGCTCGGTGCGCATCGGGGCCAATGTCAACATCGGCTACTATGCGCAGAATCAGGACGACCTGATGGATGGCGAGTTCACGGTGTACGATACGTTGGATAGGGTCGCCGTAGGGGACATCCGCACCCGTCTGCGCGATATTTTGGGTGCGTTCCTGTTCCGCGGCGAAGACATCGACAAAAAAGTGAAAGTGCTTTCGGGCGGTGAGCGGGCGCGTCTGGCAATGGCGCGCATGATGCTCGAACCGCGCAACTTGCTGGTGCTCGACGAGCCGACCAACCACATGGACATGCGCTCGAAAGATATTCTGAAAAGCGCTATCATGAAGTACGACGGCACGGTGGTGGTCGTGTCGCACGACCGCGAATTTCTCGACGGCATGGTCGACAAGGTCTACGAATTCCGCGACGGCGGTGTGCGCGAGTACTTGGGCGGCATCTATTATTTCCTCGAAAAACGCAAGTTGGAGTCGCTCCAAGAGCTGGAGCGTCGCAGTGTGCCGTCGAGTAACCGGTCGGCGTCCGTTCCGGCCGGAAAACCGAATGCGCCGGCGGACAGCAGTGCATCGGGCAAGGTTTCGTACGAGCAGAAAAAGGAGCAGGAGAAGTTGTTGCGCAAACTGCGCAAGGCGGTCGAGACGATCGAGGCCGATTTGGCGGACATCGAGCGGCAGATTGCGGCGTATGATGCGAAGTTCGCCGCCGCAGCGACTTATGACGAGGCCGATTACAAGGCCTACAACGACCTGAAAGCCCGCTACGACCACCAGATGCACGAGTGGGAAAAGGCATCGTATGAACTGGAAATCACCGAAGGATAACCGTATGGAAAACAACCTGATATTCGGCATCCGACCCGTAGCCGAAGCGGTCGAGGCGGGGCGGCAAATCGAAAAACTCTATATCCGCAAGGGGACCGAAGGGCAGTTGATGCAGGAACTGAAAGACCTTTGTGCGCGCCACCGGTTGCATTGGCAGGAGGTGCCGGTGGAGAAACTCAACCGCCTCACGCGCGGCAATCATCAAGGGGTCGTGGCGCAAACTTCGGCTATCGCATACGTCGAACTGGCCGATATTCTGGAACGGGTGCCCGACGATGAAACGCCGCTGGTCGTGGTGTTCGACGGGGTTACCGACGTGCGCAATTTCGGGGCTATCGCCCGCTCGGCCGAATGTGCCGGAACTCACGGGCTGATTACTCCGCTGAAAAATTCAGCTCCGGTCAATGCCGAGGCGATTCGGTCGTCGGCCGGTGCGCTGACTTCGATTCCTGTTTGCAGGGTCGGGTCGATTCGCAACACGCTGAAACAGTTGCAAAACGAGGGATTTCAGGTAGTCGCCGCTACGGAGAAAAGCCGCAAACTGCTCTACGATGCCGATTTCCGCAAACCTACGGTGTTGGTCATGGGCGCCGAAGATACGGGCATCTCGAAAGAGGTGCTGAAACTTTGCGACGAGCAGCTGGCCATTCCGCTCATCGGGCACATCGAGTCGCTCAACGTCTCGGCTGCCGCTGCGGTGATGTTGTTCGAGGTCGTGCGGCAGCGTATCGGGGAGTAATAATGGTATAACAGCGATAGCATGAAAAGCAAATTGAGAAAATACATCTCCGAATTTCGTCGGGGATTCGTTCGGGTCGTGCGGCGGTATCCGGTCGAGACGGCCTTGCAGGCGGTGCTGACCGCCTTGTTCGTTTGGTGGACGGAAGCCGAAAAACAGCCTTTTCCGGCCGACGGCTTGTGGTTGTTCCCGCTTTTTTCGCTCGGAGCGCTCATCGTCAATACGTTGGCCGGTTCGGGCGCTTGGCGTCGGATTTATTACGTGTGCTGGGCCCCGCTTGTCCCGTTGTTGAGCTGGTCGGGGATTGGCGGGTGGATTCGTACGGAGCAATTCGCGCTGACACTGGGGGTGCTCGTGCCGTTGGCTTTGCTGCTGTGCCGCCGGGCGAGGGACAATCGTCGGTTCTCCGCCGATGTCCTGCTCTATGTGCGGGCGGCTTTCCTTGCGTGGCTTTTTACGAATATCGCTTTGGCGCTTTTCCAAGCCACGCTTTGGTCGGCGGCTTATATTTTCGGATTCGACGATGTGCACTGGGTCGGCCGATTGGCGGTCGATATGGTGCCGGTCGCGAATTTCCTGATTGGGCCGGTGGCCTTTCTGATGCTGCTCGACCGTTGGAGCGATGCCGAATATCGGTTGGCCCGTTTCGGCGAAGTGTCGGTCAACTGGCTTTTCACGCCGGCACTGATCGTCTACGCCTTGCTTTTGCACCTGTATGCGCTCAAAATCGTGCTCGTGTGGTCGTTGCCGCGCGGAGGCGTGGCCTATCTGGTCTTCGGATTCATGTTGCTGGCCTTTGCCGTGCGGCTGTTGCGCGAATTGATCGACAAACATGTGGCCGAGTGGTTTTACGGTCGGTTCAGTTTCTTCATGCTCGTGCCTGCGCTGTTGTTCTGGGCCGGTGTCCTGCGCCGTGTCGGTGAATACGGGTTGACGGATTCGCGTGTCTATCTGCTCGTTTGCGGCATTGTGATGACATTGGCCGTAGGGTTGTTCTTCCTGCGTTCGGGACGTTACAGCTGGTTGTGCGCTTCGACGTTCGTCATTTTCGCGGCTGTGGCATACGTGCCTTTTCTGTCGCCGAAAAACATCGGCCTGCGTTCGCAGCGGACCCGTTTCGAGCGGTTGGGCCATGAGCTGGGCATGCTCGATGCGGAGGGGCATTTCGTCATGCGGCATGTTCCGTTGGCCGATTCGGTGCGGCGCTCCGATTACACCGAATTTTTCTCGGCGATGCACTATCTCGATTATCGGGATACGACATTCCGAAAGTCGTTGGAGTTGGGCGATCATGCCTTGTGGCGCTTGGAGGACGACCTGTTGTCTTGGAGCGAGGGTGCGGGTATTATCGAGGTCGTTGCGGCCGGCGATATGGCCGAGGTGGAGTTGCCGGAAAACAGTCGTATCCGGCAGGATGCCTCGTATCGCTATCTTTATCCGAACCTGAATCATGGGTGGAAAGCGCGTGAGAAAAACGGAGTCTCTTTCGAGAAAGATACCTTGCGCGTGCTTTATTGCGGCCGGACCTTGTTCGCGATTTCCGGCGAGGAGCTTGTGCGGCAGCAGATGAAGCGTACGGGATTGACTTTCGAGGAGCTTTCCGACCCGAACAGAGAGCAGGCGACGGATTTCTTGGACTACCGCGACGGGCAGGTGCGGGTGTTGTTCCGCAGCCTCAAAGTCGAGCGGCGCGATTCGACCTCGTACGGTTGTGCCGGCGCGGTGGTCGAATTGGTAATGACGCGATGAATCATCCCGTTTTGGGCGAGGTCGAGTGCGTGCAGTCCGCACGGGCCCGGCGTGTTTCGGTCAGCGTGCGGCGGGGCGGAGCCGTTCGGCTGACTTATCCGCGTCGGGTGTCGCAGCGGCAGGCGTTGGCGTTTTTGGAGAGCAAAATCGCGTGGGTCGAACGTGCGCGCGAACGGATTGCCGCCCGCACGCCGGTCGAACCGCTGCTGCCGCCCGCCGAAGCGAAGGAGCGTATCGAGGAGTTGCGCCGTGCGGCGAAAGCCGACCTTCCGGCGCGTCTCGAACGGCTTGCGCAACGGACGGGCCTGAAATATGCCGGCGTAACGATTCGGGTGGCCCGGACGAAGTGGGGATCCTGCACGAGCCGGAATACCATTTCGTTGAGCCTTTTTCTGATGGCTTTGCCGGAACACCTGCGCGATTTCGTGCTTTTACACGAATTGTGTCATACGGTGCATCACGACCACTCGCCCCGTTTCCATGCGCTGCTCGACCGGCTGACCGGAGGACGCGAGCGGGAGTTGAACCGCGAACTGCGCGGCTATTCGATTCGCGGTTGACGGCGGTGCGGCCGATTTGGAAATTCGCCGTTTTATGCCTATCTTCGTCGAAACACGTCGGACATCCAAAAACATTCATCATAATGAAACAGAAAGTTTCCAATAAGTTCGAGGAACTTTTCGGCGCTGGTGCCGAGTTGTTCGCGTCGCCGGGCCGCATCAACCTGATCGGCGAACATACCGATTACAACGGCGGCTTCGTCTTTCCGGGCGCGGTCGACAAGGGAATCGTAGCCGCCATTCGGCTCAACGGTACCGACAAGGTGAACGCTTATGCGCTCGACCTCGACGAACGGAGCACGTTCGGTCTGGACGAGGAGGACAAACCGAAAGAGGGCTGGGCCTGCTATCTGTTCGGCGTATGCCGTGAAATTCAGAAGCGGGGCGGCAAAATCGAGGGTTTCGATACGGTCTTTTCGGGCGATGTGCCGCTCGGTGCGGGCATGTCGTCGTCGGCCGCGCTGGAATCCACCTATGCTTTCGCGCTGAACGAACTTTGCCGCTGCGGAATCGACAAATTCGAGCTGGCCAGAATCGGTCAGTCGACCGAGCACAATTACTGCGGCGTGAATTGCGGCATCATGGACCAGTTCGCTTCGGTGTTCGGCAAGGCGGGCTGCCTGATGCGGCTGGATTGCCGTTCGATGGAGTATGCCTATTTCCCGTTCGACCCCGAAGAGCATGGCTATAAACTCGTGCTGGTCGATTCGCGGGTGAAACACGAACTGGTCGATTCGCCTTATAACAAACGCCGGCAGTCGTGCGAACGGGTCGTTGCCGAAATGCAGAAGAAACATCCGCACGTGCAGTTCTTGCGCGATGCCGATATGCCGATGCTCGAAGAGGTCGCTCCGGCCGTTTCGGAGGAGGACTACAAGCGGGCCCGTTTCGTCATCGGCGAGGTGCAGCGTGTGCTGGACGTTTGCGATGCGTTGGAACGGAACGATTACGAAACGGTCGGCCGGAAGATGTACGAAACCCATTGGGGCCTGTCGAAAGATTACGAAGTGTCGTGCGTCGAGTTGGATTTCCTCGCCGAAGTCGCCCAAGCGTGCGGCGTGACCGGTTCGCGCATCATGGGCGGCGGTTTCGGCGGCTGCACGATCAACTTGGTAAAGAAAGAACTTTACGACGGTTTCATCGCGACGGCCAAATCGAAGTTCAATGCCGCATACGGCCACGAACCGAAAATCTACGACGTGGTGATTTCCGACGGTTCGCGCCGGTTGGAATAGCCGCAAGGGACTTGCGGACAATGCGAAAGCCCGACGGATTCCGTCGGGCTTTCGCGTTAATTCAGTATCTTCTGAAAAAGGATTTCGTCCGTATAGCCGTCGGGCGTCCAAAGCCAGTCGCGTTTGGTACCGACTTCGACGAATCCGGCATTGCGGAACAACGCGAGGCTGGCCGTATTCGCCGCACCGACGTTGCACCATAGCTGGTGCAATCCCAATACTTCACGGGCATAACGGCAACCGGTTTCTATCGCGTCGGTCGCATAGCCTTTTCTGCGGGCATCTGCCGGATGAATCAGAATGCCGATTCCCGCCCGCCGGTTCAGCGGGTCGAACTCGAACAGGTCGAACGCGCCGACGGCGCAGGAATCGTTCGGAACGGAACACGCTTCGCTTGCCTCACTGCGGTGTCCTCGACCGTCGGCAAAACGGTCGAGCGTTTCGATAATCAACCGCTGCTGGCGGGTCTGGAAGATGTCGAAGCGTTGTTCTTCGATGAAGCGTTCGAGCGCATGATGCGAAAAAGGGGCCGTCGTGCCGCTCACCCGCCACACGGCGGCATCGTTCTCCCAGCGGTACATCGGGTCGATGTCCTCCGGTTCGACCGCCCGCAACCGAATCAATTTTCCCTCGATCGGTGTCAAAGCCCGATGATTTTGTTGCGAATCAACATCGCCACACCCCAAGCGTTGGCGTTCTCCGACATCTTCGAGAGCCGGAATTTGGTGTCCTTGTAGACCAAGTTGAGCGAGTATTTGTTGGTGGCCGATTTGAGCGGCAGCATCAGATAATCGCCCGCTGTCGCCATGGGGCCGCCGACGATGACCGTTTCGGGGTTGAACGTATTGATGAGGAATGCGATTGCCTTGCCGACCTTTTCGCCCGCCTCCTCGATAAGCTCTATGGAGAGGTTGTCGTCGTTCTTGGCCGCTGCGATGATGTCCTCGATACGGATGCTCTTTTGCTGCTCGTATTGGCTGCGAAGAATGGTGTTGACCCCCTTTTCGATGAGACGGGACATTTTTTCTTCGATAGCGATACCCGAAACCTCCGTTTCCAAGCACCCTTTCTTGCCGCACGAGCAGATGATTTCGTTGTCGAAAAACGGAATATGGCCGAATTCGCCCGCGAAACCGCTCTTGCCGTAATAAAGTTGCCCGTCGACGATGATGCCGATCGCGACGCCGCGTCCCATGTGCAGATAGAGCACGTTGCTCTCGTCTTTCGATTTGCCGCAGGTGTACTCCGCATAGCAGCGGGCGCGGGTGTCGTTTTCCAGCAATACGCGGATGCCGACCCGTTCTTCGAGGATTTCGCGCAGCGATTGCTCGCTCGTCGTGAAGTATTTGTAGCTGCGGCCCGTGTCGGGATTGACGCGGCCCGTCATGCAGACGCCCAATCCGAGAATTTTGCCGCGGTCGACGCCGCAGGTCGCGATGAACTGTTCGATGTTCGTGCAGATGTGCTCGATGCACTGCGGACGGTCGAGTAGCTCGAACGACAGGTCGACCTGCTCTTTGATGATGTTGTTTTGCAGGTCGGTAATCAGGAATGTCATGTTGTCGCGCCCGACGTTTACACCGGCGAAATAGATGGCCGAGTTCGCCAGCCCGAAGATATTGGGACGTCGGCCGCCCGGCGTTTCCACTTTGCCCAAGTCGCACACGATGTTCTCCTCGACCAACTCCTGCACCAGTTTGGTAATGGTCGGCACGCTGATATGCAGCTCTTTGGTCAGTTCCGAGAGGGTGCACTCGCCGTTTACGGCCATGTGGGCGATGATGCTGCGTTTGATGAGGTTGTTCTTATGGGTGATTCCCTTCAAGGCATCTTCTTCGTGCTTGTTGAAAAAATCGGTCAGCGAGGTCATGGTTCGTCGCGTGTTTTTTAATTTTTTTGCAAAATTAAAAAAAATCTTCTTTTTACTGATTCAAATCGGATGTAAATATGAAAATCGCCTGTGTTTTGTCAGATTTATTTGGCTGCATGAGAAAAAATGCGTTATTTCGCGTAATTGATTACGTATTTAATAACGGAAATAGTTACGGGGTATGGATTTTTTTGACAAGACCGGTAAAATGGCTATCGGGAGCAGGTTAAGGCTCCTGACTGACCGCATTACGAATGATGCTGCCGGAATTTACGATTTGTATGGCATAGAGATCAAACCGAAATGGTTTCCCGTACTTTATGCCCTGTCGGAAGGTGAGACGAAAACGATTACGGGTATTGCAAAAGAGATCGGGCAGACGCATCCCTCCGTGAGCAACATCGTCAGGGAGATGATTGCTGGAAAGCTCGTCAGAGAGCTTGCAAATAAAGCGGACAAGCGGCGTACCACCATTGTTCTTTCGCCATATGGCAGGAACGTGTGTGATAAGCTGGCGGATGTGTGCGGAGATGTGGCTGCTGCCATAGAAGAAATATCGAACGCAACCCGTAATGATTTGTGGAAAGCTATCGGAGAATGGGAGGAACAACTCTCGCAGAGAAGCCTTTTAGACCGAGTGAACGCGGTTCGTAAAGCGAGAGAAAGGCAGGAGGTGCGGATTGTTCCCTACGAATCTTGTTATCAGCCGGTATTTCGTTCGCTGAATGAACAGTGGATTACCCGACATTGGCAATTGGAAGAACACGACATCGAGTGCATCGACCATCCGCAGGAGAGCATCATAGACAAAGGCGGATATATCTTCGTCGCGCTATATCGCAACGAGCCGGTCGGTGTATGTGCGTTGTGCAAAATGGATGATGCGAAATACGAGTACGAATTGGCGAAACTTGCGGTCGACCTCGATGTGCGCGGCAAAGGCATAGGCTACCTGCTTTGCAGATCGGTGGTGGACAAGGCCAAGTCGCTTGGTGCGAAAAATATATTCTTGGAAAGCAACACGTTGCTTAAACCTGCCATTCATACCTATAAAAAATTGGGATTTCGCGAACTTGCCGAATATCATCCTGCCTATGAGCGGGGCGATATTCAAATGGAACTCATTTTTGATAATTGAGGAATGACTATTCGTTGAATAACATGAAAAAAATAGTAGTAAAAAAGGAGGAGGCCTTGAAAAAGGTGTTCAAAGGTGTTTCGCTGGATTCGCTCGCGGTCGGCGAGAAATCTATGGTCACGAAGATGAACTATGTAAAAGGCAATTTCGCCGCCACCCACCAGCATCCGCACGAGCAGTGCGGATATGTCATATCGGGCGAATATCGCCTGAAAGTGGAACTTGCCGATAATCCTGTCGACGTGCTGCTTCATGCAGGAGACAGTTATGCGATACCGGGTAATACGCCGCATTCGTTTGAGGTTATGGAAGGCGGCGAGGTGGTGGATGTATTCACGCCACAACGAGAGGATTATTTGTGAAAATGTTTACGAAAAAAGGGATGCCTTTCGCAGGGCATCCCTTTTCGTTCGTGGTGGTCGCTGTTACAAAGTCGATTTCGATTCGACCGTTGCTTCGGCATCCACCTTTTTGATGAGGCCTTGCAGCACATTGCCCGGCCCGAGTTCCGTGAATTCCGTGATTCCGTCGGCCAGCATGTTGCGCACGATGTACGTCCAGCGCACCGGTGCGGTCAGCTGGGCAATCAGGTTGGCTTTGATGACGGCCGGATCCGTGTAGGGTTTCGCATCCACGTTCTGGTAGATAGGGCAGGTCGGGGTTTGGAACGGGGCTTCGTTGATAGCCTTTTCCAATTCCTGTTTTGCGGGTTCCATCAGGGGCGAGTGGAACGCACCGCCCACCGGCAGGCGCAAGGCGCGCTTGGCTCCGGCGGCTTTGGCTTTTTCGCAAGCGGCATCGACCGCTTCGACGGCACCCGAAATCACCAGCTGTCCCGGGCAGTTGTAGTTGGCTGCGACGACGACCCCTTCGGTCGATGTGCAGATTTCTTCGACGGTGGTATCGTCCAGACCGAGAATGGCGGCCATTGTGCCGGGTTGCGCTTCGCAGGCTGCCTGCATCGCTTGGGCACGTTTCGATACGAGTTTCAATCCGTCCTCGAACGACAAGGCACCGGCAACGACCAATGCCGAAAATTCGCCCAACGAGTGTCCTGCGACGGCATCGGGCTTCACGCCGAGCGCTTTGGCCATGATGACCGAGTGCAGGAATACGGCGGGTTGGGTCACTTTGGTCTGTTTCAGTTCGTCGGGTGTTCCCGCGAACATGATGTCCGTAATGCGGAATCCGAGGATTTCGTTGGCTTTTTCGAAAAGCTCCTTTGCGACGGGCACGTTGTCATAGAGGTCTTTGCCCATTCCGACGGCTTGGGCGCCTTGACCCGGAAAAACGTATGCGTGTTTCATCTTTTCTGCAATTTTTGAGTTTGCAAGTGCAAAGATACGAATTTATTTCTTAACTTTGCACCGCAACGGTTCGCAAAGGACGTTCGTGTCCGGCGCGATGAAAAGGGAATGCCGTGAGAATCGGCAGCAGTTCCCGCTGCTGTAAGTCCTCGATAGGTTCCGCAACAGGTTGTGCCACTGGTCTTCGCGACCGGGAAGGCGTTGCGGACGGGACGAGCCAGAAGACCTGCCTTTGCATCTTCCTCTGTCGGAAGAATCTTTTTCTCGAGCGCATCTGCGGAGAACGGAGCATCGGTCGGTATGGTTTCCTATATAAAATAGGTATTCGTTCGACGGTCGTCCGGGCAGCCGGTGCGAAGCGTGGAAAGATTCGATTCCGAAGAGGCCGGAACCGGATTTTTTTATTTTAACCGTTTAACTAAAACAAACAAAACGATGAAAAAACTTTTCTTTTTGGCGTTCGCGGCCTTTGTCGTAGTCGCTTGCTCGGATGACGATCCGATTGACGAACCTTTTGTAGTGTGTCCTCATGGTTCGCGAATCTCTTTCGAGCTAACCGAATCTTTGCAGGATCATTTAGGAAATGAGCTTGCGCTGGAAACTATTGATGTCTATTCTTTCGGTAACCTCGATTATTCCGTTGAAAATGTCGTTTGGCCTAAACCTTATGCAACCGATACAGATGAGTACGACCAATACTATTGGCAAGGTGTCTATATTTTTGCTTTGAACAGAACTGTTATGTTTGGTGGTTATTACGATGACGGTACATTATGGGATATGGACGGTGAGAAAGTCACGGATAACTGGGGCGGGTTCGTGCTGTCTCGAAATAGTGACTGTTTATCGACTGAAGCAGACTACAAACGCCAATTTCATGTATGGGCACATGGGGGAGCCAATGATACGAATACTTTTGCAGTCGGTTATGACGCCAATACAGCAAGTGCCGGTTACATGGAATCCAAAGCGTACAATTCCCCGCAGATTAATTTTTCTAAAATCGTTAGGCCTTATCGTGTGTTTCTGGCAAATTCGACGTATACGTATCCTTATTTTAGCGGTAAGGACACCGATCGTTTTGTTGTCAAGATTACGGGTTGGAAAGATGATGTTGAGGGTGAAACCGTATCGTGCCCGCTGATTGAGGGGGCTAATAAGGTGTCTGATTGGGTAATGATGGACATTTCGGTACTCGGAGAGGTGAATAAATTGACTTTTACGGTGCAGTCGTCTGATTCATTTGCTCCACTCTATTTCTGTCTGGATGATCTTTGTTTTGATTAATATACAAAGCTATGGATAAATTTATAAACACTTTCTTTTGCTGTTTATTACTATTTTCGTGTGCGAAAGATGAGTCGGCGGAATGTTTGGTAAATGAACATCATGATGCTTATGTCTATCGAGAACGAGTCGCTGATTTTCCCTTGATATTGGGGTACCCTCGTGATATAAAACATTTAGCGACGCGTGTTACTGAATTAAGTTTTGATGATTTTCTGGGACGTTCGTTCAAGTTGGATTATTTCCCCTACGAAACGGTACAAAACATAGGTGAACCTGTTCTTATTCTGCCTAAACTTGAAAAAGACCATCCTCAATGGCTTACAAAACGATCGCTTCGACAATGTATATCGTCTGCATTTTCTTATGCTACCTTCTCGCGTTATGAAAATAAGTCTTCCATAACTCACAAAGTAAATTCTGGATTTGAAATCAATTTTGGTCTGTTTTCAATCGGGAATCAACACACGTATTATAAACATTTTAACTCTTCTATTTTAACAAATCAAAGTTCGGTATTTGGACAGATAGATGTGATAGTGGAAGATGCCATATATAATCTCTCCATAAATTCAAATAGATTTGTGGAATTAAAAAAGAATTATGTGGAAAAGGATTTTTATGACGATTTATATAATCTTCATCCATATGAATTTGCCTCTTTTTATGGTTCTTTTGTTTTAACTAATTTCATTACAGGAGGCAGGGCATCCGCTTTGTTTGCAGGTATTACAAATTCTGTTTCTACAGCCGAAACTCGTGAAGAAAGTATGGATAGCGAATTATCGTCTTCGTTTGCCGTAAAAAGTGATAATAATTCACTTTCATTGGGATTTGGCAAAGAATTTACGAATGGCAGCTCAAGTACGAATACTTTTACGCGATTGGATGCTATGTTGACGACTTTGGGTGGCTCTTATGGAATGGGTGGATTTACTATTCCTCAATCTATTGATAATATAGATGTCGACTTAACATCGTGGGTGAATTCTCTTAATGAAACGAGTACGCATACATTGGTTGATATACAAAGTGGAGGCTTGCTACCCATTGCTGCATTTATTCAGGAAAGGAACATCCGACAACAATTTAATGAATGTGTCAAGAATGTTGCTTTGCCGAAAACGGCATTGATAGAACCTAAACTTATTCATAAATATTATCCTAATCATCCGGCAGGGATAGTAGTGAGTTGTATTTACTTGATGACCAGATTTAATGATGCTTTACTTTTACGTCGTAATGTCATTCCAATAAATAATATGGATATCTCGGCAGCTGTAAAAAAAGCAGAAGAAGGCTTTGATAAAATTTGTGATATATATAAAATCAAAGCGGTGGTTGATATTCATATGGATGAAAGTAAATATAATACTGTAATTGAAGATGCTCTCTTTTCGGAACAGTTTATTGGAGGATCCAATACAATTAAATTTATAGATGTCAATGCACGATTGATGTATTTATTATGTAATGAAAATGAGAAAAAAATTGGATATACGGTGTATTTGGATAAAGGTGATTTTTTACTTGATACTTATGGGATTCGAGATTGGGTTGAGATGTTGCCTGAAACCACGATAAACGAAAAAGAGTTGGAAAATTATATTTTGATAGCTTTATAAAAAATCCTCCGCGCCGACGAGTGGCCGATTCGTCGGAACCGGTCGGTTCGGGGTCGAAGAATCGGTATGAGTGACCCGAACACCGGAGAAAGCCCCTGCGAGCCTGCCTGCTTGCAGGGACTTTTTTAATCAGTATCCGAGTATCCGCAGCATCGAACGGTAGGACTGCTCTTTGGCGAACAGACGGGTGTAGTATTCGTTGTCCGACTTGTCGCGGTCGATGATGACGTGTTTCGGCGCCGGTATCAGGCAGTGCTGGATGCCGCCGAACCCGCCGATGGACTCCTGATAGGCTCCCGTGTGGAACAGCCCGATATACTGCGTGTTGCCTTTTTCCAGTTTGGGCAGGAAAATGGCGTTGGTGTGGCACTCGGCATTGTAGAAATCTTCGCTGTCGCAGGTCAGCCCTCCGAGGAACACACGCTGGTACTCCTTGTCCCAGTTGTTGATTGCCAGCATGATGTAACGCTGGTTGATGCCCCACGTATCGGGCAGGGTGGTGATGAACGACGAGTCGATCATGTACCAGTTCTCGCGGTCGTTCTGCTGTTTCTGGTTTACGATGGAGTAGAGCGCCGCGCCGCTTTCGCCGACGGTGAATGAACCGAACTCGGTGAAAATATCGGGTTCTTCGACGCCGTTGCGTTGGCAGATGTTCTTGATTTGGGCGACGATCTCTTCGGTCAGGTATTCGTAGTCGTACTCGAAGTTCAGCGAGTTTTTGATAGGGAATCCGCCGCCGATATTGAGGCTGTCCAGTTCGGGGCAGATCGCTTTCAGTTCGCAGTAAACGTTGATGCACTTCGACAACTCGTTCCAGTAGTAGGCCGTGTCCTTGATGCCGGTGTTGATGAAGAAGTGCAGCATTTTGAGCTGGAATTTCTTGCTGTTTTTGATTTTCGCCTTGTAAAATTCCACGATGTCGTTGTAGCGGATGCCGAGCCGCGAGGTGTAGAAATCGAACTTGGGTTCCTCCTCGCAGGCGATGCGGATGCCCAGCTTGCACTTTTGGGTGAAAGCGTCCTCGAACAGGCCGAGCTCCTCCTTGTTGTCCAATACCGGAATGGTGTTGGTGAACCCGTCGTTGACCAACTGGGCGATGTTTTCGACGTATTGCGGCCGCTTGAAACCGTTGCAGATGATGTACCGGTCTTTGTCGATGATGCCGCCGTCGTAGAGCGCGTTGATGATGTGGATGTCGTAGGCCGACGACGTTTCCAAGTGGATGTCGTTCTTCATCGCCTCCTCCAACACGAACGAGAAATGGCTCGACTTGGTGCAGTAGCAATAGTTGTAGGAACCTTTGTAATCGACCTTCGCCATTGCGACGTTGAACATGCGTTTCGCCCGGTTTATCTGCGACGAAATTTTCGGCAGGTAGGTGATTTTGAGCGGCGTGCCGTACTGTTTGATCAATTCCATGAGCGGAATGTCGTGGAATTGCAGTTCGTTGTCTTCGACCGAAAACTCGTCCTGCGGGAAATCGAACGATTGTTCGATGAGGTCGATGTACTTGTCTTTCATTTTCGTTGTTCGTTGTCTTGCGGGCAATCCGTCTTCGCTACATTGCAAAATTCGGGGCAATGTAACTCGATCGGATCGGATTGGAATCCGGGATGCAAAGTAAACGATTATTTTTCGGAACTCCTCCGTTTCGGGCCGTTATTTTGAAAAACCGCTTCGGATTTTGCATATTTCTGCGAAAAAAGGTAATTTTGAGCCGTAGACCGCGTGCGAAAACATTTCGCCGAATCGGGCATTGTGCCGCTTTCCGGGCAAATCGGAGCGCGAAGATGACGTTCCGAACCGCAAAACGGTCTGCCGCGCTGAAAAACATGTTGGACAGTTTCTTAATAAAATATCTGGAATCGAACAACCGGATTCTCGTGCCGCAGTTGGGCGTCTTTCTCGTCAAGGAGCCCGGCCGGAACATCGTCTTTTCGGAGTTGATGAAGCGGGACGACGGCGTTTTGCGCGGATTGCTGTGCGACGAGGGGCGGAGCGAAATCGAGGCTGTCGGCATGATCGACCGCTTCGTGTTCGAGGTGCGCCGCGCCGTCGAGAACGGGGCGGATTACCGGATACCTGATTTCGGCACTTTCAAGCCGGGTCCGAACGGCGGGATTCGCTTCGTTTGCCAGTCGGACGAACAGCCGGTTGCGGATTTGTCGTCCGAATCCGCTTCGCAACCGGGTCCGATGCCGGAACAGATGCCGGCGCAATCTCCGACCGCCGAGCCGGAGCCTTGTTCGGGCGGGAATCCTGCCGAACCGCCGAAAAAGGATTCGCTCAGAACGCAAACGCCGGACGATTGGAATATCTATAAGGAGTATATCGACACGGCGCGGATGGCCGAGACCATGCGCACCGCGTTCAGTGAAAACGCCGGAAACACGGCAGCCCGACGACCTAAAAAAGTTGCGGCGCGACGTTATGAAGATGAGGAGGAAATGGCACCTCGTGTCCGGCGTCCGAGACGGCGCGGATTTGACCGGTTCTTCCTTTTCGTCGGAATCCTTGCCATGCTGATTGCGGCGGCGGCCATCGCATTCGGATTCTGGCGCGAATACCGCGAACGGCAGGCCGAAGATGCGGTGGAACGAATGGAGCAATCGTTCCGGTAACCCGATTTGAACAGAAGAACAGATGACGCAGATAACCCCAGAACAGATCACTTCGGTCAAACAGCGTTTCGGTATCATCGGAACGTCCGAATTGCTCGACCGTGCGTTGGAGGTGGCATTGCGGGTCGCCCCGACCGATCTGACCGTGCTCGTCACGGGCGAGAGTGGCGTGGGCAAGGAGTTTTTCCCGCAGGTCATCCACGCCAATTCGGCCCGCAAGCACAACAAATATATCGCCGTGAACTGTGCGGCCATTCCCGAAGGAACGATCGATTCGGAGCTTTTCGGCCACGAAAAAGGGGCCTTTACCGGTGCGCTGGATGCCCGCAAAGGCTATTTCGAGGAGGCCGACGGCGGAACGATTTTTCTCGACGAAGTGGCGGAACTTCCGCTTCCGACGCAGGCGCGCCTGCTACGCGTGTTGCAGTCCGGCGAATTTATCCGGGTCGGGTCGTCGAAAGTCCAGAAAACCAACGTCCGGGTCGTCGCGGCGACCAATACCGATTTGCCGCAGGCGATTCTTTCGGGCCGGTTCCGCGAGGACCTCTATTACCGGTTGGGCACGGTGCCTATCGTGGTGCCTGCCTTGCGCGAACGGCCGGGCGATATTCCGCTGTTGTTCCGCAAATTCGCTTCGGACGTGGCGACGCAGTACCGGATGCCGGCCGTAACGCTGGACAACGGTGCGCGCGAGCTGTTGATGGATTACTATTGGCGCGGGAATATCCGCCAGCTGAAGAACGTCGCCGAGCAGATTTCGGCAATCGAGCAGGTGCGGGTCGTCTCGCCCGAAGTGCTGGCCAAATACCTGCCGCGTCAGGAGGGCGGCGCGCCGGTGGCGACCGATATTCCGCGCATGAACGCCGATATGGCGACGGAACGCGAACTGCTTTACAAGGTGCTGTTCGACATGCGTTCGGACATCAACGACTTGAAGCGGATGCTTTCGGAACTGATGCAGGGCGCATGGATGCACCGCGAGCCGTCGCACGACATCAAGGCGCTGCTGCCTTCGACGACGCAGGGCTCGGTACGGGTCATGGAGAGCGGTTCGGCCTATGGCAGCGGGGTGGCGGTCGACACCGAGAGCGAAGACGTAACCGACGAGCCGCCGCGCGAGAAGACCAAAGCCGACATGCAGCGCGAACAAATCGTGCGTGCGTTGCGCCGCAACAACGGGCGCCGGCGCGAAGCGGCTGCTGAACTCTTCATGTCCGAGCGGACGCTGTACCGCAAAATCAAGGAGCTGGGAATCGAAGAAAATTCATAAACAATCGACGGATATCCGATGCGCAAACATCATTTTACCTCATTCATCGTTCACGCCTTGTTGCTCGCCGTGCTGCTCGTTGCGGGCGGTTGCGGTGTCGCAATCAAGTATTCGCTTTCGGGTGCCTCCATTCCGCCCGACGCCAAGACCTTTTCGGTGGCCTATTTCCCGAATAATGCCACGATGGTCTCGCCGATATTGAGCTCTACGATGACCGACGCGCTGGTCGATATGTTCACGCGCCGCACGCGCCTGACTCAGGTCGAGGAGGGCGGCGATTTCGCGTTCGAGGGCGAAATCGTCAATTACACCTCTGCGACGGCTTCGGTGTCGAGCGACGATTACGCTTTGCTGAACCGGCTTACGATTACGGTTAAGGTGCGCTTCACCAATGCCGTCGATGAAAAGGCTTCGTGGAACCGGACTTTCTCGGCTTACGAGGATTACGATTCGACGAAACTGCTGACCGAAGTCGAAGGGGAGCTGATTCCGCAAATCGTCGATAAAATCGTGACCGACATTTTCCAAGCGTCGGCCTCCAACTGGTAAAAGATAGAAAGTATGCATCCGATTGAAACGCTGACCTGGATATTTTTTGCGAACCGCGATTGCCCGCCCGAAAAGGCGGAGCTCGACCGGCTCGTCCGCCGTTACGGTTGGTTCGGCCCTGCACGGATTTTGCGGGAACGGTTGACCGGAAACCCCGACCCGCGATTGGCTTTGTTGTCCGCGTGGCGGGCCGAGAGTTCGTTGTGCGCTGCTCCGATAGATGCGGACAGCCTGCTTTCGTTGTCGTCCGACGAGTTGATCGACCGCTTTTTGGAGGAGGAGAATCTGCGCATCGTGGCCGAAGAGGGCGAACCCGACGAGGAGGTGCGGATTACCCCCGAACTGGCCGAAACCGAGGAGCTGGTGAGCGAATCGCTGGCCGAAATCTATCTTGCGCAGGGATTGCCCGATCGGGCTGTCGCGATTTATCATAAATTAAGTTTGCTAAATCCCGAAAAAAGTGTTTACTTTGCCGAACTTATCGACCGGGTCGAAAAACAGGAAAACAACAATTAAATTCTCAACGATATGTTATACACGATTTGCGTTGCCCTGATAGTCATAGCGAGCATTCTGGTGATTCTCGCGGTATTGGTGCAGAACCCCAAGAGCGGCATGGCCGCTAATTTCGGCGCATCGAATCAGGTGATGGGTGTGCGCGAAACTTCCGATTTTCTGGAAAAATTCACTTGGACGATGGCCGTCGTCATTTTGGTGTTGAGTCTGGCGGCTACCGTTGCGATGAATCGCGGCGGTGTTTCGGGCGATTCCGAAGCGGCCAAAGATGCCAAGGCATTGCAGGAGCAGATGCTCGAATCGACTCCGGCCATTCCGCAGACCGAAGTTCCCGCGACGAGCGACGAACAGCCCGCAGAATAGTTCCACGGACGTTTTATGCAGAATCGAGAGCCGCAATGATTCGTTGCGGCTCTTTTTCATTCGATTGCGTATGGATATTTTGAGTTTTCGCGATTATTGCCTCTCTTTGCCGATGAGCGAGGAGACCACTCCGTTCGATGAAACGACGCTCGTCTATAAGGTCGGCGGCAAGATGTACGCTTGCGCCGATATGGCCGATTTCGGGCATATCGCCGTGAAATGCGACCCCGACGAGGCTTTGCGACTGCGCGATTCCTATCCCGAAGTGACTGTGGCTCGGTATTTCAGCAAACGCCATTGGAACGGTATCCGTACCGACGGCGATTTGCCCGACCGTTTTATCCGCGAACAAATCCGTAACTCCTATCTGTTGGTTTTGCGGCAGAGCGTTACTCCCAAATCCTTGCGCGAGGAGATTCTCGCCTACGTCGAACAGCACGGGCTGCCGGAATAGCGATTCCGACAGCCCGTCGCCTTTGTGCGGAACCCCATCGCAATCAGTTGTTCCGTATTTGCCGGTTCCAGCGCAGATAACCGGCTACGGCAAGCACCGAGTAGAGCAGGTACAGACCGGCCGTGAACGGAATCTCCTTGTAGCAATAGAGCCCGACGGTCGTGAGGTCTACGACGAGCCAGACGAGCCATTGTTCGGCATATTTGCGCGAAAGCATCCACATCGCCACGACCGACAGGGCGGTCGTGAAGCTGTCCCAAAACGGCACGGTGCTGTTGGTGAAGCGGGTCAGCAACAGATAAATTCCCACGTGGACAACGGCATAGGCTCCCACGAGCAGCGGCACGAGCCGCAAGGGAGTACGGGCAATGGCGAACGAGGTGTCGTTCGGTCGTTCGGGCGGGATATTCCCGCTCCGGCGACGCTGCCATACCGCCCAGCCGTAGAGTCCGGCCAACACGTAGTAGACTTGCATCGAGCAGTCGGCATAGAGCCCCGACCGATAGTAGAGCACGCCGTGTATGACCGGCATGATAAGCCCGACGACCCACAGCCGGATGTCGGCCCGATATTCGAGCCACAAATAGAGCAGGCCGAGCGCAATGCCTGCCAATTGGAGCATCAGTTTCCAGTCCATTTTGTCTTTTTCGCAAAGCAGCGAAGGCCTCTTTTTGGGAAAAGTGGCCCTCGCTTGTCGTTCTGTCAGAATCGGACGGTTACGTTCGCGAGCACGTTGAGCGGAGCCTGCGGAAAGTAGAACGCATGGTCGGTCTGTTCGCCTTCGTAGGCTTCCGACCAGCCGTAGCCGTTGCTCTCGTACTCGGTGTTGAACAGGTTGTTGACCTGCAATCCGAACCGGATGCTTCGGGCGGCCCGTGTGCGGAACGTATAGCCCAGATTGAGGTTCGTCACGCAGTAGGCGTCGAGTTGCATGTTGCGGTTTTCGTAATTGGTGAAGTACTGCTTGCTCACGTACTGCGTGTGCAGCAGGGCCTCGAATCCGCCATGATGAAAATCCAGCAACAGCGCCGCAATGGTTGTCGGCGAATAGGCCAGCCGTGTCGTTCCCATTGCAACCTCGTGATAGCCGTATTCGCCTGCCACATTGCCCGACAGCCCGTAATCGACCACGCGGTGCATGTAGTTTTCGATGCGGTTCTGCGAGAACGTCGCGTTGGCGTTTGCCGTGAACCATTTGGCCACGCGCCACGAAGCCGACAACTCAATGCCGCGGCGATAGCTGTCGGGCACGTTGTCGTTCAGGGCATCGTAGCCGTCGTTGATGCGGCCCGTCGGGACGAGCTGGTTTTCGTACTTCATGTAGTAAAGATTCACGCCCAACGACAGACGGGGTGCCGTGTAGGTGTAGCCCAGCTCGTAGTCATAGAGTTTTTCGGCAGTGGGGTAGGTGCCCGCTTCGGCGAACATGTAACGGTCGGTGAAGTCGCTGCGGGTCGGTTCTTTCTGTGCAATGGCGAACGAAAAATAGAACGTGTTGCGTTTGCCAAGCGTGTAGTTCAGACCGACGTGGGGATTGAAAAAGTGGTATTGCTTGTCGACGTCGATGGGCTGCATGCCCACTTCCCGCGAGACGTAGTTGTCGTTGACGCCCCACGCCTTGTAGCTCACATAGCGGTATTGCAGGTCGGCGAACAACCGCAGTCCTTTGGCTGCTTGCCAGTTGGCGCGGGCGAAGAGGTTGGCGTCCTGCTTCTCGACGTCGTTGTCGTACCAGTGTCCGCCGAGTGCGGTCGCATCTACGCCGTCCACCCAGTCCAGCTCGCCCCAGTGCGGGCATGTGTAGTAGCTCCACGAACCGCCGAACGTCAGATCGAGCCGACGGGTCGAGTAGTTGGCTACCGCATTGACGCCGCCCAAGTGGTTGCGCATCAGCTTTTCGCGAATCAGGTCTTTGCGCACCTTGATTTTGCTGCCCCATTCGTCGAGCACGAATTGGCCGTCGGCATCGGTCCAGTAGGCGAGTGCGTCCGGAAATCCGTATTCGACGAGTTTCGCATCGTCCTTGTATTGCTTGTAGTAGCCGTAGCCGTAGGTGTAGAACGCCGCGGCATTCAGCGTCCAGCGGTCGTTCAGACGTTGGCTAAACAGCAGTTGGTTGTTGATTTGCAAGTAGTTGTCCGTCTGGTCGTCGTAATAGTTTACCTGTTGCCACTTTTCCTTCTCGCTGTTCCAGATTCGGAATGAAAGCGCGTCGTTCGTTTCGTACATGCCGCTGTTGTGGAAACGGCGGCCGTTCAGCCGCATCTCCTCTTTCGTCACGCCGTTGTAGGTGAGATAGGTCTTCGCCTTGCCGCCGAACGAGATGAGTTTCAACATCGTGTTGCCGGAGTAGTAGCCGCTTTGGAACAGGTACGATTTGAGGTCGGTGGCGCCGCGTTCGACGTAGCCGTCCGAGCCGATATGCGTCAGGCGTGCATCTATCGTCCAGTGGCCGCCGAGCAGTCCTGACGAAATCCCGACCGCCTGTTTGTTGGTGTTGTAGGAACCGTAGGAGAGCGATGCCGAACCGCCGAACTCGGTCGAAAGCGATTCGGTCGTCATGCTGACCGCCCCGCCGAAAGCACCCGTGCCGTTGGTCGAAATGCCGGCGCCGCGTTGGATTTGTATCGTGCCGACGGCCGAAATCAGGTCGGGCGTGTCGTACCAGTACATCGCATGCGAATCGGGATTGTTCATCGAAACACCGTTGATCGTCACGTTCAGCCGTGTGGCGTCGGTGCCGCGCAGCCGCATCGAGGTGCCGCCGATGCCGATGCCGGTTTCGTTGGTCGCAATCATCGAGGGCGTGAGGGACAGCACCGACGGAATGTCGTAACCGTAGTTGCTGCGGGCGATTTGCTCGGACGAAAGATTCGTGAATGCGACCGGCGTTTCCGCTGTAGCACGGGTGGCGGTCACTTCGACCTGCTGCAATCGGACCATGCGCACCGAATCGTCCGCAATGGTCTGCGCCTGTGTCAGGGTTTGTGTCCCGACGACCGTCGCAAGCACGACGGCCGATTGAATGAAAAACCTTTTCATAAAACTTTAATTTAAGTTAAAGAACAGAAAAGGGGTATGTATTGTTGATTATGCGTTCCCGGTATCGGCATTACCCGTCTCCGGTTCGATGGGTATAATCTCAGCCCGCGCAACGGCGAGCACCCCTTGAAGAATATCGGCGCAAAGGTAAAACAAAAGACGGAAAGCGCAAACACTTTCCGTCTTTTTCGTGCGACAGTTTTGTTCGGCCCGGCTCGGGCCGGTCTCAATAGGTACCGAACCGGAAGACGATTTTCTGGCAATAACGTTCGTCGGGGTGGAGCAGCGGCGACGGGAATTCGGGCCGGTTGATCGCGTCGGGAAAGTTCTGGCACTCGATGGCCACGCCGTCGTGATCGGCATAACGACGTCCTGATTTCGTTTCGGGACATCCTCCGGCCAGCCAGTTGCCCGTGTAAATCATGACCGAAGGCTGCGACGACAGAACCTGCACCTTGCGTCCCGATTTGGGGTCGCGCAGCTCGCCGACCTCGCCGAGAATGTTGGGCCGCCAGCCGTCGATAGCGAACGGGTGGTCGTAGCCGTGAAAATCGCGGATATGGTTGAATTCGGCGTCGATGCCGTCGCGCAGGGGGCGGAATTGCCGGAAATCCTGCGGCGTTCCGGTGACGTCGAGCATCCTGCCCGTCGGAATCTGGTATGCGTCCATTTCGGGCACTTGCGAGCTGTTGAGCCGCAGTTCGTGGTCGAGCACCGAACCGCTCGCCTCGCCCGAAAGGTTGAAATAGAGGTGGTTCGTGAGGTTGACCACCGTCGTGCGGTCGGTCTGCGCGATGTAAGTGATTTCGAGCGAATTTTCGTCGTCGAAATCGAAAGCGGCTTCGACCTGCAATTCGCCCGGATAGCCTTGGTCTCCGTCGTCCGATGTCAACGCCATGACGATGCGGTTGGTCTCTACGCGACTCTCCCACACACGGTTGGCAAAGTTCTTCGTGCCGCCGTGCAGGTGGTTGCGGCCGTTGTTCACTTCGAGCGAATACTCCTTGCCCTCGATGCTCATGCGGCCCGATGCGATGCGGTTCGCACAACGGCCCACGCTTTTGCCCATTGCCGCGCCGTCGAAGAAGTAGCCTTCGGGATGTTTGTATCCCAGTACGACGTCGGCCATGCGGCCCTCGCGGTCGGGCATCGTCGCGCCGACGATTGCAGCCCCGAAATTCGTCAGGCGAACTTCGGCTCCGTGTTCGTTCTGCATGACATAGAGAATGACAGCCTCGCCTTCGGGCGTCATGCCCCATACGTGTTGTTCGATCGTGACCATAGCGGTTATTCTTCCGGTTTCAAAGTGTCCGACAGCCGGTCGATGCGCCGCAGGCACTCCTCCTTGCCGATGAACGACGTGATGTCGTACATGCCCGGGCCTTTGCCCGCGCCGACCAGCGCGAGCCGCAGCGTGTTCATCACTTGGCCCATGCCGTATCCTTTCTCCTCGATCCATGCGTGGACGATGCGTTCGGTGTTTTCCAGCGAAAAATCGTCGATAGCGGCCAGCACTTCGCGCAGTTCGCGCAGGATTGCCGGATTGTCGCCTTTCCAGTATTTTTTCGTCTGTTTTTCCTCGTATTCCGTCGGGGCCACGAAGAAGAAGGAGGTCAAATCCCACAAATCGGTGATGAACGTGGCGCGTTCTTTCATGATGCCGGCCACGCGACCGGCCACTTCGTCGGTGACCGTGATGCCGTGTTCGCGCAGGATAGGTTGGTACAGCTCGGCCAGTTCCGCATCGGTTTTGCGGTGCATGTACTGCGCATTGAACCACTTTGCCTTGTCTGGTTGGAAGCGTGCGCCCGATTTCGAGACGCGCTCCAGCGAAAAGAGGTCGATGAGCTCCTGCATCGAGAAAAGCTCCTGCTCCGTACCCGGATTCCACCCCAACAGCGCCAGCATGTTGATGAACGCTTCGGCGAAATAACCGTCCTCGCGGTAGCCGTGCGCCGTTTCGCCGGTCGTCGGCGACTTCCAGAAGAGCGGGAAGACCGGAAATCCCATTTTGTCGCCGTCGCGTTTGGAGAGTTTGCCGCCGCCCGTCGGTTTCAATAACAGGGGCAAATGCGCGAATGCCGGTTGCGAATCCTGCCAGCCGAATGCCTCGTACAGCAAGTAGTGCAACGGCAGCGACGGCAGCCACTCCTCGCCGCGAATGACGTGCGTGATTTCCATCAGGTGGTCGTCGACGATGTTGGCCAAGTGGTAGGTCGGCAGCGCATCGGCCGATTTGTAGAGCACCTTGTCGTCGAGCGTCGAGGTGTTGACTTCCACGTGGCCGCGAATCAGGTCGTCCATTTTCACCGTCCGGTTTTCGGGCATCTTGAAGCGGATGACCCATTGGTCTCCCCGTTCGATGCGCGTTTTTACCTCTTCGGCCGGCAGCGAGAGCGACGTGGCGAGTTTTTCCCGCACAGTGAAATTGTAGGCGAAGGTCTCGCCGCGGCTTTCGGCTTCCTTGCGCAGGGTGTCGAGTTCTTCGGCCGAGTCGAATGCGTAGTAGGCCCACCCGGCATCGACCAGCTGCAACGCATATTTCAAATAGATGTCGCGCCGTTCGCTCTGCCGGTAGGGAGCGTGCGGGCCGCCGACACCGACGCCCTCGTCGATTTCGATGCCGCACCAGCGGAGCGATTCGAGGATGTAATCTTCGGCTCCGGGAACGAAGCGCTGCGAATCGGTGTCTTCGATGCGCAGAATCATGCGGCCGCCGTGCTGGCGGGCGAAAAGGTAGTTATAGAGTGCCGTGCGGACGCCGCCGATGTGCAGCGGGCCGGTCGGGCTGGGTGCGAAACGCACGCGAACGGTTTTTTCCATAGTCGGGGATTAGCGGTTGGGGTCGGTTCGACGGTTATTTTACGCGGTATTCGATGCGCATGGTGATGCGGGCCTTTTTCGTGCGGCTCGACGTGTTGAACGAACCGCCGGCGGAAAACTCCTCGTTGCTGTTGGCTCCCGTAATCTGGAACACGCCCATGCGCGCCGAAGCCACACGTCCGATTTTCGTGCCGGCATTGTCGGCGATTTTCTCGGCCCGCGTGCGGGCATCGGCCGATGCGGTTTCGATCAGGCCCATTTTCACGTTGTCGAGTTTCGTATAGTAATAATCCGGTGCGTAGGCTTCGATAGAAACGCCTTGTGCGATGAGCGAGGAGATTTCGCGCGAAACGACCTCCACTTTCTCGACGTCGGTCGATTCGACCGTGAAGCGCTGGCGCAACTTGTAGCCCGTGAAACGCTGTCCGGCCCAGTTGCCGTTGGCATTGTAGACCGATTCGTACTGTTTGTCCACGTTGACGAATCCGAAAACGATGTTTTCGGCAGGAATCCCTTTGCCGGTCAGGTATTTCTGCACTTTTTGCTTGTTGTTTTCCAGCTGGGTGTAGCCGGGTGCCACGCTCGGCGATTCGGTGGCGAGCTCGCCCGACCAGACGATCAGGTCGGAAACGAATTGCGTTTCGCCCAAGCCCGTGACGACGATCGTGTCCTGCGAACGGTACTTGTAGGTGTAGGAACGGCCGAGTACGACGGCGCAAACGATGGCCGTGAGCGCGATGACGAAATACTTGATGTTTTTCATGATTTTATTTTTCAATACGTTTTTATTTGCAATGCCCTAAACGTTGAACAGGAAGTGCATGATGTCGCCGTCCTGCACGACGTATTCCTTGCCTTCGATGCCGATTTTGCCCGCATCGCGGCAGGCTTTCTCCGAACCGAGCGTCGTGTAATCGTCGTATTTGATTACTTCGGCGCGGATAAATCCCTTCTCGAAATCGGTATGGATGATTCCGGCCGTTTGCGGGGCTTTCATACCCCGGACATAGGTCCATGCGCGGGTTTCGTCGGCGCCGGTCGTGAAGAACGTTTCGAGATTCAGCAATTTGTAGGCCGATTTTATCAGACGGGCGACGCCCGATTCCTGCAATCCCAAATCTTCGAGGAACATTTGCCGTTCTTCGTAGCTTTCCAGTTCGGCGATGTCGGCTTCGGTGGCGGCCGCCACAATCAGCATTTCGGCCTTTTCGTCGGCAATGGCCGCCTTGACCGCTTCGGTGTAGGCATTGCCCGATACGGCGCTTTTTTCATCGACGTTGCAGACGTAGAGCACCGGTTTGGCCGTCAGCAGGTCGAGGTCGGCGACCAGTTTTTTGTCCTCCTTGTCCAGCTCCACCGTGCGGGCGCTCAATCCCTGTTCCAGCACCGATTTGTATTGCAACAACAGTTCCACCGCACGCTTGGCGTTCTTGTCCCCGCCCGATGTGGCCTGTTTCTGCGTTTTGCCCAGCCGGTTCTCGATCGTTTCCAAATCTTTGAGCTGCAGTTCGGTGTCGATGATTCCCTTGTCGCGCACGGGGTCGATTGTGCCGTCGACATGGGTGATGTTGCTGTTGTCGAAACAACGCAGCACGTGGATGATTGCGTTCGTATTGCGGATGTTGCCGAGAAATTTGTTGCCCAGACCTTCGCCTTTCGATGCGCCTTTGACCAAACCGGCGATGTCGACGATTTCGATGGTCGTCGGGACCACCCGCTTGGGATTATCTATTTCGGCCAGTTTGACCAGCCTCTGGTCGGGTACGGTGATGACGCCCACGTTGGGTTCGATGGTGCAGAACGGGAAATTGGCCGCCTGCGCTTTCGCATTGGACAGACAGTTGAAAAGCGTCGACTTGCCCACGTTGGGAAGCCCTACGATGCCGCATTGTAATGCCATGATTTCGAGTTATTGTTGTGCAAAGATAGTGCAAGCCGTTCACAAAGGCAAATTGCGGCGTGGAAAATAATGCTTATATTTGTGAGGAAATTTTATCCTTAACGAAATATGGATCGGGAAAACATACGGAGAGAGTTGTCGCAGTTGTCGGCTTTGGTGGACGGCTGGTGCGACGGCAAGCCGGTCGATACGCTCGAACGCGATTTGGCGCTCGTGAAACTGCGCAATCTTTACGAGGCGATTCGGTTTTCCGAATCGGCAGTCGGGGAGCCTGCCGCAGGTGCGAAAAGCATCGAGGTGGAATCTTTGACGGACCGGAAGCCGGAAGATTCGGTCGCGGAGACGCTGGATTTGAGCGGTATGTTGACGTTGGAACCGGACTTCGCAGCGGCTGTGCCGGACGAGCCTGCTGCGCCTGCGGTTGCACCGGATTCGGCCGAGCCGGAGGAGCTTGTCCTGCCCGTTCGGCATCGAAAGAGGCCGCAGCCTGCCGCATCGGCGATTGTTTCGCCGCAGGAGCCGGAACCGATTTCTGCACCCGTTGCGACGGCCGTTTCGCCGCAGCAACCCGAACCCGCTCCGGCCGGTACGGTTCCCGAACCTTTTGTCGCACCCGACGTCGAGGTGCTGGCGAAGCCGCGCTCCGAAACGGCTCCGGTCGAACAGACGGCGACGCTGTTCGCTGCGGAGGAGGAAGTGGAGGACGATACGACCCGTCATCGTCGGAAGCAGCGGGTTATCATGTCGCTTTATGGTGACGGCAAATCAGCACACAAGTCCGATTCGGACGAGGGAATGTTCGAGGAGGTGACCGTCAAGACCGTGACGAGCGACGAACCGATATGGGCATCCGGCGCTTCGGCCGCAAAACCGGTTTCGATGCCGTCGCCGGAACCTCCGGCTGCAATGTCGGCGTCGGAACCTGCTCCCGTTTCGGCAGGCAATGTGCTGGGCGACGTAATCAACCACGATGTGAGGACTTTGGCCGACACCATCGAACCGCCGCGCGACATGGCGTCGACCCTGCGCCGCAAGACGGCGATTTCCGATTTGCGGCAGGCGATCGGCATCAACGACAAATTCCTGCTTATCCGCGATTTGTTCGACGGCGACAGCGCGGCCTACGAATCGGCCATGCAGACGCTGAACGATGCTGAAAATCTGGACGATTGCATGATTTACCTCACGGAAAACTATGCGTGGAACGCCGATTCCGAAGGGGTGCGCCTGCTGATGGATTTGTTGGAACGAAAATTCGCCTGACCGCCCATGTCCAAACTCTATATCGTACCTACACCGATCGGTAATCTGGACGATATTACCTTGCGCGCACTCAACGTGTTGCGGGAGGCCGATTTCATCTTGGCCGAGGATACGCGGACGACCTCCGTGCTGTTGAAACACTACGGCATCGAAAAACGGTTGCAGTCGCACCACAAGTTCAACGAACATGCGACCGTGCAGGCCGTGTCCGAAGCCATTGCGGCCGGTCGCAGTGCCGCCCTCGTTTCGGATGCCGGTACGCCCGGCATTTCCGACCCCGGATTCTTGCTCGTGCGCACGTGTCTCGAAGCGGGCATCGAGGTGGAAACGCTGCCCGGTGCGACGGCTTTCGTGCCGGCGTTGGTACAGAGCGGATTTCCGTGCGACCGTTTCTGTTTCGAGGGTTTTTTGCCCCAGAAAAAAGGGCGCAACAAACAGTTGCAGGCGTTGGCCGATGAGCCGCGCACGATGATTTTCTACGAATCGCCCTATCGGGTCGTGCGATGCCTCGAACAGTTCGCCGAAGTTTTCGGCGCGGAGCGGCCGGTGGCGGTTTCGCGCGAATTGACCAAAAAGTTCGAGGAGACCGTGCGCGGCACGATCGCCGAAGTCTTGGCCCATTTCCGCGAGCATCCGCCGAAAGGCGAATTCGTGTTGGTGGTGGCCGGAAAACCGAAGCCCGGACGTGAAAAGGAGGCGCCCGAAACAAACGAGGAAGATTAATAAAGGAATGATATGAATCATTTGAGTACGAAAACCCTGTTCAATCGGTTGCGGACTTTTCTGAAAGGTCGTTTCGATCTCGATGCCGATACGGCTTCGCGCGACGAGGTGGTCGCCGCCATTTCGAAAGGCGTGGAGTTTCGCGGCGTCAATCTGTGGGTATTGATTTTCGCGACGATGATCGCCTCGCTGGGGTTGAATGTCAATTCTCCGGCGGTCATCATCGGCGCTATGTTGATTTCGCCGATTATGGGGCCCATTATGGGTGTCGGGTTGTCTTTGGGTATCAACGATTTCGAGCTGTTGAAAACCTCCCTGCGCAACCTGATGCTGATGTTCATCGTGGCGATCGTCACTTCGACGGTTTATTTTTTCGTGTCGCCGTTGTCGTCGAACAGCAGCGAACTGCTCGCCCGAACGGTTCCCACGACCTACGATGTGTTGATTGCGTTGTTCGGCGGATTGGCGGGCATCGTCGCCCAAACGCGCACCGACCGCAATTCGACCGTGATTCCGGGCGTGGCAATCGCAACGGCCCTGATTCCGCCCCTGTGTACGGCCGGTTTCGGCATCGCGACCGGACAACCTCGGTTTATCGCCGGAGCATTCTATCTGTTCTTTATCAATTCGGTATTCATCGCCTTTGCGACCTATGTAATCGTGCGTTTCCTGCGCTACGAGAAAAAGACCTTCATCGACAAAGACCGCGAACGGAATGTCAAGCGGATGATGCTGGTCATTACGTTGCTGACCTTTATTCCGAGCGTTTTCATCGGCTTCCGCATGGTGCGGGTTACGGTGTTCGAGGCGATGGCCGACAAATATGTCGCGCAGGTCTTCGATTTCCCGCATACGCGCGTCGTCGAATGCAAAAAGCAGTATGCGGCGCGCAAGCATCCTTCGCGTATCGAGCTGCTGTTGCTCGGCGAGCCGCTTCAAGAGGCTGTCATCGAGAATGCGCGGACACAGTTGGAGGGTTTCGGGCTGGAGCACGTCGAATTGATTGTCCGCCAAGTGAACAAACCGGACGGCTTGGATGTCAACTCTTTGCAGCGGAGCTATACGGAACTGCTCGCCGAGAAAAACCGTCGCATCGAGGAGATGCGGACCCGGCTGGAGCGTTATCGGGTGACGGATGTCGAGGTGGACGAGATTTCGCGCGAAATGGGGGCGCTCCTGCCCGACATCGCGACCGTTTCGCTCACCAAAGGCGTGACGTTCGACGGCACGGGAACGCCCCGCGACACGACTTTGATATGCGTCGTATCGCCGCGCGACCCGCTGAAGCCGATCGATCGCGAGACATTGGAACGGTGGTTGCGGGTACGCACGAAAGTGAACGAAGTCCAGATATTTATTAAATAGGGATAGCAGCGGGGAATGCTGGGAAAAGAGGGAAAGACCGCATGATTGTCAAAATCGTCATTCTGAACTGGAACGGAGCCGTGCATTTGCGCCGGTTTCTGTCGGGGGTCGTCGCGGCCGCACCGGAAGGGGTGCAGGTCGTGGTCGCCGACAACGGTTCGACGGACGAGTCCGTAGCGTTGCTCGAATCCGGTTTTCCGACGGTCGGCGTGATTCGGCTGGATCGGAATTACGGGTTTGCCGAAGGGTACAATCGTGCGTTGGCGCAGCTGGAAGCCGATTGGTTCGTGCTGCTCAACTCCGATGTCGAAACACCGGCCGGGTGGCTCGAACCGTTGATTAACGTGATGGAGCAGCATCCCGATGTGGCAGCCGTCGCCCCGAAACTGCGGGCGCTGACCGCTCCCGACCGATTCGAGTATGCGGGCGCTGCGGGCGGGTATGTCGACTGGCTGGGTTATCCGTTCTGTCGCGGCCGCATTCTGCGAACGACGGAACGCGATAGCGGACAATACGACGATGCCCGCGATGTCTTTTGGGTGAGCGGCGCGGCCTTTTGTTGCCGGGCGGATGTTTTTCGGGCGCTGGGCGGTTTCGATGCGCGTTTTTTTGCGCACATGGAAGAAATCGACCTGTGCTGGCGGATGCAGCTGGTCGGTTATCGGGTGCGGATCGTGCCGCAGAGCACGGTGTATCATCTCGGCGGGGGGACGTTGATGCCCGACTCGCCGCGAAAAATCTATTACAACCACCGCAACAATCTGGCGATGCTGCTGAAATGCGCGTCGCCTTTGCAGCGGGCGACGGTCGTCGCATTGCGTCCTGCGCTCGATTTGTTGGCCGCCTGCACTTATCTGATACAGGGGAAGTGGGGCGCATTCTGCGCCGTATTTCGCGCTTATCGCGATTTTCTGCGCTGGCATGGCGAGCTGTTGCGGCAGCGTCGCGAAATCCGCCGCGCGGGCCGGCCTCTGCCGGTTCGGCATATCTATCGCGGGTCGATTCTGCTGCGCTATCTGTTCGGCTGCCGGAGCTTCGGCCGGATGATGTAAAAATCGGGCCGAAATTTGGGGCGTCTCGAAAAATTGCTTACTTTTGTGGGCAACAAAAACCCCGTTCATTATGTCGTTCATCAACGAAAGGGTACTTCCCGAAGGGCTTACCTTCGACGATGTGTTGCTCGTACCCGCCTATTCGGAAGTGTTGCCGCGTGAGGTCGATGTCAAGACCCGTTTTTCGCGTAATATCCAGCTCAATATCCCGATCGTGTCCGCTGCGATGGACACCGTCACCGAAGCTCCGATGGCTATCGCGCTCGCACGCGAGGGCGGAATCGGCGTCATCCACAAAAACATGTCCATCGAAGCGCAGGCCGCCGAGGTGCGTCGCGTGAAACGTGCCGAAAACGGCATGATTTACGACCCGGTGACCATTACCGAGCACCACACGGTGGGGGATGCGCTCGCCCTGATGCACGAGAACAAGATCGGCGGCATTCCCGTCGTGGATGACGATTGCCGGTTGGTGGGTATCGTGACGAACCGCGATTTGCGCTTCCAGACCGATATGTCGCGCCGCATCGCCGAAGTGATGACGCCCGGCGACCGTCTGGTGACGACCCACAGCACCGAGCTGGAGCATGCCAAGGCGGTGCTGCTGAACAACAAAATCGAAAAACTGCCGGTCGTCGACGACAACGGCCTTTTGGTCGGACTGGTCACCTACAAGGATATTACCAAAGTGCAGGATCATCCGAATGCCTGCAAGGACGAGAAAGGCCGCTTGCGCGTAGCCGCCGGTGTGGGCATTACGCCCGATATGATGCAGCGGGTCGCCGCATTGGTCGGCGAGGATGTCGATGCCGTAGTGCTCGATTCGGCGCACGGCCATTCGGCCAATATCGTGCGGGCGCTGCGCGAAATCAAGGCGGCCTATCCGTCGCTCGATGTCGTGGTGGGCAATATCGCGACGGCCGAAGCCGCTCGCTTCTTGGTCGAAAACGGTGCGGACGGCGTGAAGGTCGGCATCGGACCGGGGTCGATTTGTACGACGCGGGTCATTGCCGGTGTCGGCGTGCCGCAGCTTTCGGCCGTTTATGCCGCCTCGACCGAGGCGCGCAAAGCGGGGGTTCCGGTGATTGCCGACGGCGGTTTGCGTTATTCGGGCGATGTGGTCAAGGCTTTGGCTGCGGGCGGCGATTGCGTGATGATCGGGTCGATGTTCGCCGGAACGGAAGAGGCTCCGGGTGAAACGATTATCTACAACGGCCGAAAATTCAAGTCCTATCGGGGCATGGGCTCTATCGACGCGATGAAAGCCGGTTCGGCCGACCGCTATTTTCAGAAAGGATGCGAGGGGAACATCAACAAACTGGTGCCCGAAGGCATCGTAGCCCGTGTGCCGTTCAAGGGGACATTGAGCGAATCGGTCTATCAGCTGATCGGCGGCATTCGTTCGGGCATGGGCTATTGCGGTGCCGCGAACATCGCGCAGCTGCAGCAGGCGAAATTCATCCGCATCACCTCGAACGGGGTCATCGAAAATCATCCGCACGACGTGACCATTACGAGCGAGGCCCCGAATTACAGCAGCGAACGATAATAAATACAAACTGAAAAATATGAGTTTTTTTCGTAAACCGACCAAATTCGAATGGATTTCGCTGATTGTCGTTTCGGCGTTGTTCGTCTGGTTCCTGATTGCGAGGACACCCGTTGCTCGTTATTGTACGTTGGCCGCTATTTCGGCTTTTTTCGTCGGCCGTATTTTCTTGGGTAGCAGCGACAAGGCGGAATGAGTGCGACGGCAGTAAATCCGAAGGATACCGACCGGGCCGAAGCCTATGAGTTGTGGATGCAGGCTCCGCAGCCGATGGTGACGATGTTCGCCACGCTTGACGTCACGCGGTTGTGGCGAAAGGCGAAGCGCGAGGGGCTGAAATTCAACATGCTGATGTGCTGGTGCATCGGCCGGGCGGCAAGCCGTGTGGAGCAGTTCCGGATGCTTCCCGTCGGCAAGGATTTGGTGCGTTACGACCGGCTCGGCATCAATGTCATCGTGGTCAATAAATCGGGCGGCATCAATACGTGCGACATTCCGTTTTCGGATGATTTGCAGCAGTTCAACCGCGATTATCTGGCACTGACCCGGCAAGTCCGCGAATCCTGCACCCACTATGACATAAGCGCCGACACGATGATTATCGGCACGAGCGCATTGGTTGAAACGCACATCGACGGTGTCGTGGGAATGTACAGCGGCATCTACAACAATCCGTTCATCTTTTGGGGTGCGGTCGGAAAGCGTTGGTTCAAAAGACAACTTAAATTGTCGTTCCAGTTCCACCATACCCAGATGGACGGCCTGCATGCCGGGCAGTTTTTGCGGTTTTTGCAGGAGGAGGTTCGACTTCGCATACGCTGAAAAGTTATGGAGACGAATAGAACGGAGGTAGCCGCCTGCGGATTATGTTGCGGGACTTGTCGGGCTTACGCGAAAGGCAAGTGCGCGGGATGTCGGCAGAACGAAAAGGCGACGTGGTGCGCGGTGCGGACGTGCTGCGGCGAGCATGGCTGGACGACCTGTGCCGAATGTACGTCGATGCCGCTTTCCGAATGCCGCAAATTCAACAGCTTTATCAGCAAATGTTTCAAATTCGTGTTCCGTTCCGATCGGGAGGGGTGCATCGAACGTATCCGCGAAGTGGGCCTCGAAGCCTTTGTCGCCGAAATGAAAGCGGCGGGCAGCTATAATCGTCCGGTAAAAAATTGTAAATCATCCGAATAATGGAGAAAATACTGATACTCGATTTCGGTTCCCAATATACGCAGCTCATCGCCCGTCGTGTGCGCGAGCTGAACGTCTATTGCGAGATTCATCCGTTTCACAAGATTCCGGCGTTGGACGATTCGGTGCGGGGCGTGATTCTTTCGGGAAGCCCGTGCTCCGTGCGCGATGCCGGGGCGCCGAACCCCGATTTGTCCGCCATTAAGGGGCGGCTTCCGTTGTTGGGCGTCTGCTACGGGGCGCAGTTGCTGGCCGCAGCCTATGGCGGCGAGGTGTCGCCCGCTCCGAGCCGCGAATACGGTCGTGCCATGCTGACGGTGGGCGAGCCCTCAGACCCGTTGATGCAGGGTCTGCCGCATACGACGCAGGTGTGGATGTCGCATGGCGATACGATTACCCGTGTGCCGGACAATTACCGGCTGATTGCCGGAACGGAGGATGTCCGTGTGGCGGCTTTCCGTATCGAGGGCGAGCGGACGTGGGGCATTCAGTTCCACCCCGAAGTCTACCATTCGACCGACGGCACGCAGTTGCTGCGGAATTTCGTGGTCGGTATTTGCGGCTGTTCGCAGACGTGGACTTCGGAGAGTTTCGTGGAAAGCACGGTGGCGGAGCTGCGAGCCAAAATCGGCGGCGACAAGGTAGTGCTCGCGTTGTCGGGCGGTGTCGATTCGTCGGTGGCTGCCGTGTTGCTGCACAAGGCAATCGGGCGGAATCTTTATTGTATTTTCGTCGATTCGGGATTGCTCCGCAAGAATGAGTTTGAGGAGGTGCTCGCCTCCTACGAGGATATGGGGCTGAATGTCAAGGGAGTGAATGCCAGCGCCAAATTCTTGGGTGATTTGGCAGGCGTGACCGACCCCGAAAAGAAACGCAAAATCATCGGGCGCGACTTTGTGGAAGTATTCAACGAGGAAGCGCAACGTATCGAGGGTGCGCGCTGGCTGGGACAGGGGACGATTTATCCCGACGTCATCGAATCGAGTTCGGTGAACGGCCCGTCGGCGACCATCAAATCGCACCACAATGTGGGAGGCCTGCCCGAAAAAATGCACCTGAAAATCGTCGAGCCGCTGCGCCTGCTTTTCAAGGACGAAGTGCGGCGTGTCGGTCGTTCGCTCGGTATCTCCGAGCACCTTATCGGTCGGCATCCTTTTCCCGGGCCCGGCCTTGCCATTCGGATTTTGGGCGAAATCACGCCCGAGAAGGTCGATATTTTGCAAAAAGTGGATAAAATCTATATCGACTCGTTGCGTGAGGCCGGATTGTACGACAAAGTTTGGCAAGCCGGTGCGATTCTTTTGCCCGTGCAGAGTGTCGGCGTAATGGGCGACGAGCGGACTTACGAAAGTTGCGTCGCTTTGCGGGCCGTGACCTCGACCGACGGCATGACGGCCGATTGGGTGCACCTGCCCTACGAATTTTTGGCCGACGTCTCCAATGCGATTATCAACAAGGTGCGCGGGGTCAACCGCGTAGTGTACGATATCTCGTCGAAGCCGCCCGCCACGATCGAGTGGGAGTAAGGGTTTCATAGATATATGGTTGAAAAATTTCAAAATAAATCGCCTATGGCATAGCACGAACAAGGTGCACACATTGTAGACATATTCGGAAAAAGCGTTAGCTTGTATTCTGGCCCTTGAAACTTAGGAAATTTCAAAGAAGCTACCAAGAGTAAAGCATTGACGCTCACGCCGTACGGCGTGGGCTTTACTCATTTGTTTGGTAGCATGGTATCCTAAGACCTCAAGGACCGATAAAAGAGTTTTGTCCGCGCTTTTTTTATGCGTGTACCGGAAATTTGCGGCAATGAACTGCTTGCAGGACAAAGCGAAAACTTTAACCATTCTTAAATTTTGAAAAAATGAAAAAATTATTGATTGCAACCATTGCGCTTTTTATTGCTGTTCCGGCGATGTGCTTCCCGCAGAAAAAGAAAATCACGGTGATTCCGGCCGAAGCGAAAATCTATGTCGACGGACAATATGTCGCCGACGGATCCTACGTTTTGCAGTTCAACAAGAAAAACGAGGTTTATGTCATCAAATTGGAGTGTGAGGGTTACGCTACGAAAGAGAACCTGCGTGTTTTGAAGTCGGATACTCGGAATGCAATCGTTTATACGTTGAATAAGGACGAGGCCTTAGAGGGTTCAGTGGTTTCCGAATTGGCTAATCGTTACTTTACGATTCGTGTGCGCGAAACTATTGATGAGGTACAGGCGTGGAAATTGTTGACACAAACACTTTTGAATTATTACGATGAAATCAAAACATCTGACCGTTCATCGGGCTTCATGAATACGGCATGGGCTTATGAAAGTTTTCCTGAAACAGTTGTACGTACTCGGGTACAAATCAAAGAGATTACCAATGACGGAAATCTGGCCTATCAGATACGTGTTTCGTCGGAGAGAGCCCCCAAAGGAGCAGGAGAACAAAGTTTCAAAGCATGGGGCCGAGTATTGAAAAAATACGAACCGTTGATTAACGAAATGCAGATGCGTCTGCAATAATAAATTTGGTCATGAAAAAATACGTTTATATCATTGGGGTGGTTTTGGCTGTATTGCCGCTTTGTGGTTCCGCTCAAACCCATATCAAGGATGATTTTCTGGAGAATACGACGCTCGATTGGAAAGAATTCGCTGAAAAATCGGCCAGTGGGTTGGTTCAGAACGGATATATCGAACTGATCAGTAAGAAGAAGGAAATTCCGGCTTTCATTTGGACGGATGAATTGCCCGTAATGCCGGATGGCGATTTTACAGTAAAAGCTGAAATTATAGTTCCGAAACTGACCTCCGATTATTGTTTCGGCGTGTTCTTCAATAGAGAATCTTCATTTCCTTATATGCTTGATTGTTATCGCTTTTCTTCTCGAAAATGCAGAGTCGTCAGAATGATGCTGGATGATGAGGAAGATGCTGTCGGAAACAATCAAGCGAAAGAAGTGGACGGTTCGATGTTGGGGCCGATAAAATTGACCGAAGGAAAAGACAAAACGGTTATAGTCGAAATCAAACGGCTTGGTGGCAAAACGATTCTTTCGGTCAACGATATGCAGGTAGCCAAATTCAAAAACGCAGTGGAGACTCCTGCGTTCGGATTTTGGACGCCGGGCGGTTCTTCGTTGCGTGTTACGAGTGTCGAGGTCAATCAGGATTATAATCCGGTGACCGAATAAGTTTCGTGCATGGGGCGGATGTCGTTTTATCCGCAGCTTCAATCGAAAAGCAGCCCCGAACCACTGACGGTTCGGGGCTGCTCGCATGAAAAACTTACAAACCAGTTTATTTGCGCACGACTTTTTTGTAGCCGTAGATAGCCTCGCTGCCGAGTTCCTCCTCGATGCGGAGCAACTGGTTGTACTTGGCCATACGGTCGGAACGCGACATCGAACCGGTCTTGATTTGGCCGGAGTTCGTGGCAACGGCGATGTCGGCGATCGTCGAATCTTCGGTCTCGCCCGAACGGTGCGACGTTACGGTCGTGTAACCTGCGCGGTGTGCCATTTCGATAGCGTCGAGTGTCTCGGTCAGCGAACCGATTTGGTTCACCTTGATGAGAATCGAGTTGCCGCAACCCAGTTCGATACCTTTTTTCAGGAACTCGACATTCGTTACGAACAAGTCGTCGCCGACCAGCTGGCATTTGTCGCCGATAGCGTCGGTCAGCATCTTCCAGCCGTCCCAGTCGTTCTCCGACATACCGTCCTCGATAGAGTCGATGGGGTATTTCTCGACCAAGCCTTTCAGGTACTCGACCTGTTCTTTCGACGAACGTTTCGCACCTTTGGCACCCTCGAAAATGGTATAGTCGTAAACGCCGTCCTTGTAGAACTCCGACGATGCGCAGTCCATGCCGATCTTCACGTCCGTGCCCGGAACGTAACCGGCAGCCTTGATAGCCTCGATAATGGATTCGATAGCGTCTTCCGTACCGTTCAGTGCGGGTGCGAAACCGCCCTCGTCACCGACAGCCGTCGACAGACCGCGTTTGTGGAGCACCTTTTTCAGGTTGTGGAATACTTCGGCGCCCATGCGGATACCTTCACTGAACGTCGGCGCGCCGACCGGACGAATCATGAACTCTTGGAATGCAATCGGAGCGTCGGAGTGCGAACCGCCGTTGATGATGTTCATCATCGGCACGGGCAGCACTTTGGCATTCGTGCCGCCGATGTAGCGGTAAAGCGGCATGCCGAAATAGTCGGCCGCGCAACGGGCTACGGCCAGCGATACGCCCAGAATGGCGTTGGCGCCGAGTTTCGATTTGGTTTTCGTGCCGTCGAGTTCCAGCATCGTCTTGTCGATGCCCACTTGGTCGGCCACGTTCATGCCGATGACAGCCGGAGCGATGATTTCGTTCACGTTCTTCACGGCATTCAGTACGCCTTTGCCCAGATAGCGGCTTTTGTCGCCGTCGCGAAGCTCCAAAGCCTCGTTTTCGCCAGTCGAAGCACCGCTCGGAACAGCGGCACGACCGAATGCGCCCGACTGGGTGCGAACTTCGACCTCGACGGTCGGATTGCCGCGCGAGTCGAGAATCTCGCGGGCATGCACTTCGATAATCTCCATAGAGATGTCCATCGTATTCATAGGAATTGGTTTTATTAAATAAAAATGCTTTTTCCGTTTTGCGTCGCAAAGATACGAATAAGCGGGCGCAATGCAAAATTTATTTTGCATTGCGCCCGAAAAAAAACTTGCCAACCGTGTGGTTGACAAGCCTTTCTTGGTGAACCCGCTGGGGCTCGAACCCAGGACCCCAACATTAAAAGTGTTGTGCTCTACCTGCTGAGCTACGGATTCTCCGTATGCCGGCGAAACGGTCCCGTTCCGATTCGGCGGTGCAAATATACGGATTAAATTTTAATCTGCAATATCCCGGCCGCTCTTTTTGCGGAATTTTTGCAAATCCGAAATAAAACGATAATTTTGTATTCCAATAAATAATCCTCTAAAATCGAAATGTCGTTATGTGTAGAGCGTTGATTATCGGTGCCGGCGGAGTCGGGACGGTCGTTACGCAGAAAATCGCGGCCAATCCCGTTTTTTCGGACGTGATGCTGGCCAGCCGTACCAAATCGAAATGCGATGCCGTAGCTGCCGCTATCGGCGGGAATCGGGTCAAGACGGCGCAGGTCGATGCCGATAATGTGGCCGAATTGTGCGAACTGTTCCGGTCGTTCAAACCCGATATCGTGGTCAATGTGGCGCTTCCGTATCAGGATTTGACGATTATGGACGCCTGTCTCGAATGCGGTTGCAACTACTTGGATACGGCCAACTACGAGCCGAAGGACGAAGCGCATTTCGAGTATTCGTGGCAGTGGGCTTATCAGGATCGCTTCAAGGCGGCCGGTCTGACGGCTATTCTCGGCTGCGGATTCGACCCGGGCGTGACGGCTATCTTCACGGCTTATGCCGCCAAGCACCATTTCGACGAGATCCATTATCTGGACATCGTGGACTGCAATGCCGGAAATCACGGCATGGCGTTCGCGACCAACTTCAACCCCGAAATCAACATCCGCGAGGTGACGCAAAAAGGCCGTTATTACGAAAACGGCGAGTGGGTGACGACCGAACCGCATGCGATTCATCGCCCGTTGAATTATCCCGAAATCGGCGAACGCGAGTCGTATGTGATTTACCACGAGGAGCTGGAATCGCTCGTGAAGAATTATCCGACTATCAAACGGGCGCGTTTTTGGATGACGTTCGGTCAGGAATACCTCACGCATTTGCGGGTGATTCAGAATATCGGCATGGCGCGCATCGACCCGATTATCTACAACGGGGTCGAAATCGTGCCGATCCAGTTCCTCAAAGCCGTGCTTCCCGACCCCAAGTCGCTGGGGGCCAACTATCACGGTCAGACCTCTATCGGCTGCCGGATTCGCGGCATCAAGGACGGCAAGGAACGGACCTATTATATCTACAACAACTGCGACCACGAACAGGCTTACAAAGAGACCGGTACGCAGGCGGTCAGCTTCACGACGGGTGTGCCCGCCGCGCTGGGTGCTTCGATGTGGGCCAAAGGCTTGTGGCGCGGGGCCGGCGTGTTCAACGTCGAGGAGTTCGATCCCGATCCGTTCCTCGCCGAGTTGGGGCCGCAGGGATTGCCGTGGCACGAGTTGTTCGACGTGGATATCGAAGTGTAAATTCTTGCCTATGAAGCATTAGAGATTGAAACCGGCGGCGTTCGGGACATAGACGCCGCCCGACATACGAAAGCACATCGGCTTTTTCCTGTTCTCGAAAATTGGACACTTTTGCGAACAAATAGGAATAAAGGTCTGTGTTCACGCTGGGTTTCAGCGTGGATATAGCCTATATCTATTTGTTCGGGTCGTCCAATACCTCGGGAACGGATATAGTGATTATGTCCACGTTTTTTATTTATGAATAAAACCCGAACGCGAGATGAAAAAAAATCTGAAAAAATTGCTGGCAGGCTGTTTGGCGCTGTTGCTTCACACGTCTTGTGCCGTGATTAGCACTCCGGTTTCCGGATTCAACGAACAAATGGCTGTCCTGAAAGAACACTACCCGGAACTCTATGACCTCCATTCGCAAGGAAAAATCGTCATCTGGGGCATGTGGCGAAAGGAAAAAAGAGGGGATGAAACGGGCGAAAAGAGCTATTCGATCGAATATATCCAAAACAACATTCACAAGAGTTACCCGGATTAGGTATAAATACCTATATTTAAGCAGAAAAACTCGGCGGGGAAATTCCTTTGCCGAGTTTTTTTGTAACTTTGTCTCCTACGAATGGACAACGAAATCGTGAACTTTCCAGACTTTCATAAATTGCCGTCTCCGTGCTATGTGCTCGATGAGCGGTTGCTCGATGCGAATCTTGCTACAATCGACCGTGTGCGGCGCGAAACGGGCGTCGAAATCATTGTGGCGCTCAAAGCCTGCGCCATGTGGCGGATTTTTCCCGAACTGGCGAAGCATTCCGACGGCGCGACGGCGAGTTCCGTAGCCGAAGCGCGGCTCGTGGCGGAGGAGTACGGACGTCCTGCGCATACCTATGCCCCCGTTTACACCGATGCCGGGTTCGACGAAATCATGCGGTGCAGCGACCACATCACGTTCAATTCGCTGTCGCAGTTCGAGCGGTTCGGCCAGCGGGCGCTGATCAACGGCATTTCGTGCGGGCTGCGCATCAATCCGCAGTATTCGCCGGTCGAAACCGATTTGTACAATCCCTGCGTTGCGGGTTCGCGGCTGGGCGTGACGGCCGAAAAACTGGATGCGGCCGGCGGGTTGCCCGTCGGCATCGAGGGGTTGCATTTCCACGTGTTGTGCGAGTCGCGGCCCGAACACCTGCGGTTGGCATTGGAAGCGGTCGAACAACGTTTCGGCAAATATCTCGATGCGGTCGGGTGGCTCAACATGGGCGGCGGGCATTTGATGACCCATGCCGATTACGATTGCGACGAACTGATTGCGCTGTTGCGGGAATTTCGGTCGCGTCATCCGCATTTGCGCTTGATTATGGAGCCCGGCAGCGCTTTCACGTGGCGGACGGGCTATTTGGTCTCTACGGTCGAGGACATCGTGGAGAACGACGGTGCGACGACGGCCATGCTCGATGTGTCGTTTGCCTGCCACATGCCCGATTGTCTGGAAATGCCCTACAAACCGGCCATCGTCGGAGCGCACGAGCCGGCAGCGGGGGAGAAACGGTGGCGCATGGGCGGCACGAGCTGCTTGGCGGGCGATTATTACGGCGATTGGGCGTTCGACCACGAATTGCAGGTCGGCGAACGGGTCGTGTTCGAGGACATGATTCACTACACGATGGTGAAAACCACGATGTTCAACGGCGTGCATCATCCGGCTATCGTCATTGCCCGCCGTGACGGAACGACGGAAATCGTTCGCGAGTTCGGCTACGAGGATTTCAGGAATCGGATGTCGTAACGCTCCGTAGGTTGCCGACGAGGGGCTGTTTCCGTACCCCTCCATGAGTTACAATAGAAAAATAACCTAATTAATAAAAACTTGAAATAAATGGAAAAATTTGTTCCGACGTCTTATACGCTCGAATGCGTCGCTACCGGACGTGAATTTTCCGACGAGGGGTGGACGCTCGAAGACCGTGCTTGCGACACGCCGTCGCTCGTGCGTGCGCGCTATGCGAAGAAACAGATCGAGGTGAAATCTTCCGAATACGGTTTGTACCGCTTCTGCGACTGGTTGCCCGTGCGCCGGATGCTCAAAGGCTCGTCGGCTCCCGTGACCTACAAGAGCAAGCATTTGGCCGAATACCTCGGTCTTTCCGATTTGTGGATTACGTTCAACGGGTACAATCCCGCGATCGGGGCCACGATGACGACCTGCTCGTTCAAGGAGACGGAGGCTTACAGCGTCTGCGGCCGTGCGGCGGAGGACGAACGGCGCATTCTGGTGGTCGCCTCGGCCGGAAATACCGCGCGGGCGTTCGCCAAAGTCTGCTCCGACAACAACATCCGGCTGTTGCTTTCCGTGCCGTATGACAACATCGGGGCCTTGTGGTTCGAGCATCCGCTCAATCCTTGCGTGAAGCTGATTTGTTGCGAAAAAGGGGGCGACTATTTCGATGCCATTCACCTTTCCGACCTTGCGTTGAAATGTCCCGGATTTTACGCCGAAGGCGGGGCCAAGAATGTTGCCCGCCGCGACGGTATGGCTACGACCGTGCTTTCGGCCGTGACGACGATCGGCCGTATCCCCGATTACTATTTTCAGGCGGTCGGCAGCGGTACGGGGGCAATCGCCGCATGGGAGGCAAACATGCGTCTGTTGGACGACGGCCGTTTCGGCACGAATACGATGAAGCTGATGGTTTCGCAGAATGCGCCGTTCGTGCCGATGTACGATGCTTGGCGGGCCGATTCGCGCAAGATGCTGCCTTACGAGGACGACAAGGCGCGCCGTGATGCGGAAATCATCGACGCCAAAGTACTCTCGAACCGTCGTCCGCCTTACGGCATCACCGGCGGGCTGTACGATGCGCTGAAAGCGACGCACGGCGATGTGATTGTCGTGACCAATGCGCAGGAGCGCAAGGCCTGCAAGCTGTTCGAGGAATTGGAGGGGGTCGACATTCATCCGGCGGCCGGTGTCGCTACGGCGTCGCTTGTCAAGGCGGTCGGTGAAGGAAAAATTGCAAAGGATGCCTGTGTGATGCTCAATATCACGGGCGGCGGAGAACAGCGTTTCAAATCGGACAAAGAGGTGTGGCATCTCCAACCGAGCGAGGTTTTCCCGTTGAATCCCGATAAGGACGACGTGATTGCGAAGGTCGAAATGTTGTTCGCCTGATTGCCCGTAAGGCCGTTTCCGCAAGCGGAGCGGCGGATTAAAAAAGAGATTGTTCGGCGGAACCGGTTGCGGTTTCCAGTTCGAGCAATCTTTTTTTGGTATCCAGTCCGCCGCCGTATCCGGTCAGCGTGTGGTTGCTGCCGATGACGCGGTGGCACGGCACGATGATCGAAATCGGATTGGAGGCGTTGGCCGACGCAACGGCCCGCACCGCTTTGGGATTGCGGATGCGGCGGGCCAATTCGGCATAGGAAATGGTTGTGCCGTAAGGAATTTGCTGCAACTCGCGCCACACGGTGTTCTGAAATTCGGAGCCGGTGAATACGAGCGGAATATCGAATGTCTGCCGGCGGCAGGCGAAGTACTCTTCGAGTTGCGCAATAGCCTGTTCGATGATTTCCGACGTGCCCGCTTCGTAGCGGGCGTTCAGGTGCCGCTGGATGCGGCGGTCGATGATGTCGCGACGTCTTCCCGCCGTCCAGTCGCAGATGCACAGCCTCCCTTCGTACGAACCGACGAGCATTTCGCCTGCGGGCGATTGCCAGCGTTTGATTTTGACAGGTTCCATATCGTTTTTCTTCGTTTGGGTTGCGGAAGCCGTGCTTTTCCGTCTCGGCAAAGGTAAATCGTTCCGCGCGATTTCCCAAAAACGGCTCAGCCCGGTCGTCGGGACATCATTGGCAAAATAGCCGAAAACCGTTATCTTTGCGCCGGTTCGGACGGATATTCTCGATGCCGTTCGGATTCGTAAAACCCTAATTTATAAAAAACAAGATGAAGAACATCACAACGAACAGGATTCCTTGTTTCCGGCGGTGGAATCGCAAAGGCTGGTCGGCTTTTGCGAGTCTGCACCGCGAGGTGACGATCGGGGTGCTTTCGGTGACGATGTCCATTCTCTTGCTGTCCGCCCGGCGCGTTGCGGCGCAGGAGGCCGATACGACGGCTATCCGTTCGCTGCAAATCGACGAAGTGGGAATCTCGGGGAGCCAAACCTCTCCGACCCCCAACGCGCTGGCGACGATTACGCTTTTCGACCGGAAAACGCAGGCCGCAGCTCCCGTCCAGACGCTGGAAGCCGCCCTGCGCCTGACGCCTTCGGTCGATTTGCGCGAACGGGGCGGCAGGGGAGCGCAGGCGGACATCGCTATCCGGGGCGGCTCTTTCGACCAGACGATGGTGCTGTTGAACGGCATCGACTTCACCGATGCCCGCACCGGTCACCAATCGCACGCTTTGCCCGTCGACCTCGAAACGATTTCGGCGGTGGAACTCATCGACGGTTTGCCCGGTGTCGGGGCTTATGCCGGAGCCGTGAACATCCGCACGGTGCCGCTGCATCCCGATTACCTGCGGTTCGACGCTTCGGGCGGCAGCTACGGGTACGGCTATGCCAATTTGTCGGGTGCTGTCACGGGACGGCGATGCTCCTTGTTCGGGGCCGTCTCCTACCGGCACAGCGACGGGTACCGGCACAATACCGATTTCGACAACGGCAATGCGTTCGTGCGGGCGACGTGGGAATCCCGACAGGCGGGATATTTCGAGTTCCAGACGGGGTGGCAAATGCGTGAGTTCGGTTCCAACGGATTCTATGCGGCCTATAATCCCGACCAATGGGAACGCACCTCCACTGCGCTGGCATCCTTGAAGTGGCAGAAGAGGATAGGGCGGCTTTTAGTCGGCGCATCAGCCAGTTATCGAAAAAACTTCGACCGTTATGACTGGACGCGCGGGATGCCCATGAACCGCCACAATACCGATAACGTCGGGGCCGGAGCATGGGCCGATTGTGCTTGGCTGGGCGGTACGACCTCGTTCGGCGGGAATTATGCCTATCATCATATTTTCAGCACCAATCTCGGCGAACCGCTCGAACTCCCGCACGGCGATTATACCCACGCCAAAGCGCGGCACACGGGCAATCTGTGGCTGCGGCACACCCTGCAACGGGGACGGTTCGAGGCGGCGGCTTCGGCCGGTATCAGCTTGACGCCTTACGGCGAATCGGCTTTGTGGAGCATTTCTGCGGGCTATGGGTTTGCGTCGGGCGTGCATCTGAATGCGGGTGTTTCGCAGTCGATGCGGCTGCCGACCTTCACCGACCTGTATTACAGCTCGCCGGCACATGTCAACAACCTCGACCTCGTGCCGGAACATGCTGTTACTTATCGGATTGATGCGGATTATGCGAAGCGGCGCTGGAGCTTCCGTGCGGCGGCCTATTACCGTGCCGGACGCGACATCATCGACTGGGTGCGGCGGGAGGAATTCGACGGTAAATGGCACTCCGAACAGACGAACCTGCTGAACACTTATGGCGCGGAAGTTTCGTGCGAGTATAGCGTGGAAACCGGTTTTTTGCGGCGTATCACGTTCGCCTACGGCTACACGACGACCGACCGGATGACGGATGCCGAAGCCCAAAGCGCAATGGATTTCATGCGCCACAAGGCGGTGCTTTCGGCCGAAGTGCATGTCTGGCGGAGGCTGTCGTTCGTGCTGACCGGTTCGGTCTATGACCGCAACGGAAGCTATACGGACTATCCCGTAGCGGGCGACCCGCAAACCAAGACGTTGCGCGACTTCAAGCCTTACTTCCTGTTGGACGGCCGATTGTCTTGGGAAAAAGGCATTTGCCGGTTGTATGCCGATGCGACGAACCTGACCGGTACCCGCTATTGCGACATGGGCGGCATTCCGCTGCCCGGACTGTGGGTTACGGGCGGATTGACGCTGACTGTTGGGAAATCGGGCAAAAAATAGTATTTTTGTGAAAAACAGAACGGTTATGAACAGATTTATCATTCCGGTATGCTGCCTGTCGGCGGTTTTCACGTCGTCTTGCGGCTCTGCGACCGGACGCGGAACGGGCAATGCGGAGGAACTTCCGAAAGTTTATTACATACGGGCGATTACACCTGAAAATCTGGTGCGGATTTACGATGCGCTCGAACGTCCGGCGACGGGCAAGGTGGCCGTGAAACTTTCGACGGGCGAGCCCGGCGGGCATCACTTTCTTCAGCCGGCATTGATCGCGCCTTTGGTGCACAAGGTGAACGGGACGATCGTCGAGTGCAACACGGCTTACGGGGGCGGCCGCGCTGCGACGGCGGATCATCTGAAAGCGGCCGAAGCGCACGGTTTCACGGCTATCGCACCGGTGGACATCATGGACGCAGAGGGCGATGTCGCGCTTCCGGTAAAGCGGGGTAACCACCTGAAAGAGGATTTCGTAGGGTCGCATTATCCCGATTACGACTTCACGCTGGTCTTGTCCCATTTCAAGGGGCATGCGATGGGCGGTTTCGGCGGTGCGCTAAAAAACATTTCGATCGGCATCGCTTCTTCGGAGGGCAAGGCGTGGATTCATTCGGCCGGCAAGACGAAAGACCAAAAGCTGCTGTGGAGCAATTTGCCGCCGCAGGATGATTTCTTGGAGTCTATGGCTGAGGCTGCCGAAGCCATTATCGACCATTGCGGCGATAAAATACTCTATATCAGCGTTGCGAACAATCTGTCGGTCGATTGCGACTGCGACTCCAATCCCGAAGCCCCGAAAATGGGCGACATTGGTATTTTGGCATCGCTCGACCCTGTGGCGCTCGATCAGGCATGTGTCGATATGGTCTATGCCTCGGAGGATCCGGGAAAGGTGCACCTCATCGAACGCATGGAATCCCGTCACGGCATCCACACGCTGGAACACGCCGAAGCACTTGGGCTCGGTAGCCGGACGTATGAATTGATCGAGTTGGAATAGTTCGCTTCCAGTTTATAAATGCGAAAAATCCCCGCTTTCCGGCGGGGATTTTTCGTTGGTCGATAGGTGCGATGTCCTAAAAACTGTACTGCATCAACAGCTGTGCGCGATTGGCGTGGTTCCGAAGCCCGTCCATGTTCTTGCGGGTGCCGTAGAGGTATTCGGCGGCCATTTTGAAACGCGGGGTCAGCGAATAGAAGATATTGCCGAAAATGTATTGGCCCTGACGGTATTCGTTATCGGCATAATAACCGTTTTCGTGCTCGATGCGGACCATCGAATAACCGCCCGAAAGCGCTACCCGACGCGACAGGTTGAGTTGGGCCGCAGCCTGCCAGCCCCACATCGGCATGGTCTGGATCCGTGCGGGATTGGCCGGATTGGGCGTGAAGTCGAGTCCCGAACCTTTGAGGTCTTGGATGTAGGGCGTGATGCCTTCGCCGTAGACGCCGTTCATGAAGAGCTGGAACCAACGGCTGAGTTTGAGGTTGCCGCTGAACTGGGCTCCCCACCCGAACAGCGAGGTGTTGCGGCCGGTCGCCAGATTGCGGGCGTACAGGTTGCGGAATACGGCCGATGCCCGCAGGTGGCTCTGACGCTGTTTCTGACCCCACTGCACTTGCAGATAGACCGGAAAATCGGGCATGCGCTGCGGCAGCGGAACGAAATTCTCGTTGTAGGTCGCACTCACGTCGGGCATTTCGGCCGCAAGACCGAATTGCAAGTGGTCATGGGCGAACGAGTGCTCGTAGCGGAGCATGGTCGCGAACTGGTAGTTGTAGGCGTTGGGGCCTTGGAAGTCGACGGTCGTCGGGCCGGCCTGCACGTCGCAGAAGGTGGTGATGTCGCGTCCGAACGTGAAGCCTTTGAGCGATACGTAAGCCGAACGCAGGCGGGGTGTGTAGCTGCCTTGTGCGCCGCCGCGGAAATCGCCGTCCACGTAGATGATGATGCGGCCCAGTGCACGGGTGTTGGCAATGGCTTTCAGGAAGAGGCGCGAGGTCGAGGCATCCATCGTCAGTTTCTGGTCGGTGGCGTAGTTGCCCGGAATGGGGATGTCGTAGGGCACGAAGTCTAGGTTGTCGACCGTACCCTCGAACTCATAGGCCGTGCGCAGGGCTACGAAGCCGCCCAATGCGAAGGAGAACTTGTTGTTCTTGCTGGCGAAGACGAATTGCGGGGCTTCCGTCTGTTGGAATCCCGTGCGGTGCGTTTCCAAGTAGTCCTGCGTCGCAGCCTCTGCGGAAAGACGGTTGAGTGCCGCCACCTGCTGTGCCGTGCATGCGTCCGTGTAGATCGTATCCAACTGGTGCATGGAGATCATGTAAACCGTCGGGGCGTACTCGCCGTGCCGTGCGGATCTCATGCGCTGCTGGGCCGATGCGCTGGCTGCCAGCAACAACGCTACGATCAGAAGTCGAAATGTTTTCATAAGCCGAATCTATTTGGTTTTTAATCTGTTTTGTTTTTGGATTACAGCCGGTTAATACCCGCCGTTGTGTTTTGCAAGTTGTATGCCAAAGAACCGTGCACGGATTTTGATTTTTATTAACTTTGCACGTCGGGAAAATCCGGCTTGCCTATTATTTTAAGGTATATCATGTCATTCGTCTTTTTTTTCGTGGCGCTGTTTGTCGGCGCGCTCGTCGTCGATGCTCTTTTCCAGTGGCGTTGCGCCGGTTCGTTGCGGGGGCGTCGCTTGCTCGGGTTCGGGTTGGCGTTGTTCTACCTGCCACTGCTGGCGATGATTTTGGCGATGGGATTCTCCCGCGACAATACGACCGGATTGATGTCGGCTTGCATGTGGCTGTTCTGGATTTGGCTTTTGCTTTTCTTGCCGCGATTGTTTTTTTACCTTTTCCGAGGTTTGGGGTGGCCCCGTTTCGGAACGGTTGTCGCGGTCGCTGCGGCCGGATTGCTCGTGTGGGGCGTTACGGTCGGCCGGACCTCTGTGCGTGTCAGCCGTGTCGAGATTTTCTCCGAAAAATTGCCCGCTTCGTTCGACGGATTCCGCATCGTGCAACTTTCGGACATGCACGTCGGGACGGTCGTGTCGCCGGCTCGCGAACTGCGACGCATCGTGGACAGCGTGCAGTCGCTGCGTCCCGATTTGATCGTGTTTACGGGCGACCTCGTGAATGTCCGTTCGTCGGAACTGAACGACCGCATTGCCGCGATTTTGGGAGGGTTGCAGGCGCCGTTCGGCGTGATTTCGGTAGTGGGCAATCATGATGCGGGTGTCTATATCAAGGATACCGTCCGGCAATCTCCCGCCGAAAGCCAATGCGAGGTCATCGCTTGGCAACAGCGGTTGGGGTGGCAGGTGTTGCAGGACACGACGGTTTATTTGTCGCGGGGCGGGGAGCGCATTTCGGTTTCCGGCATCTCGTTCGACCCTGCCTTGCGCAAGAAACGCCATGACTCGGAGCTTCCTCCGGCGCGGCTCGACGTCGTTTATCGCGGCGTGCCCGATTCGCTGTTCAACCTGACGGCGGTACATCTGCCGCAGCTGTGGTCGCAGATTGTCGAGAGCGGATACGGCGATTTGACCCTCTCCGGCCACGTGCACTCCATGCAAATGAAAATCCGCCTGTTCGGACACGCGTTTTCGCCGGCCCGTTGGCTCTATGAACGTTGGAGCGGCCTGTACCGCGACGGCTCGCATGCACTTTACATCAACGACGGGACGGGCTATGTCGCCTATCCCATGCGATTGGGCGCATGGCCCGAAATCACCCTGATAACCCTTCGGTCATGCGAGTGACGCTCTCTTTTGCGGCTTCGGCCGACGGTTTTCTGGACGATGTTTCGGCTCGTCGGCGGGTGATTTCCACGCCCGAAGATTGGGCGGCGGTCGGCTGGTTGCGTGCTTCGTGCGATGCGATTCTGGTCGGTGCGGAGACTTTGCGGCGGGACAATCCCGCCTTGCTGCTCCGGGACGATGCGGCGCGGGCCTGCCGTGCAGCGGCCGGATTGCGGCCGGATATGGCCAAAGCGACGCTTTCCGTTTCGGGACGGCTCGACCCTGCGTTGCGGTTTTTCACCGAAGGCGATGCCGACCGGTATCTCTTTTCGCCGCAGGATTTGCCGGAACTGCACGGAGTCGCGACGGTCATTGCGGCCGACGGCCCCGTGACGGCCCGATTCATCGTGACGGAACTGGAAAAACGGGGCATCGGGCATTTGCTGGTCGAAGGCGGTGCCCGGGTGCTGCGGATGTTCCTCGACGAGGGGCAGGCCGATACCGTGCGCATGGCCGTCAATCCGGCTTTGTCGCTCGGCGATGCGGGGTATGCCCGTTTCGACTTTCGTCCGCCGGCCGGTGTCCTGTGCGAAATGGAAAATCTCGGCGGCATGCAGGTTGCGACCTGCACGCTGCGTCCCGATACGACTGCCGAAGACCGCATGCGGCTCCGGCAGGCAATCGACGCGAGCCGCCAATCGCCTCCGTGCCCGACGGCTTATCGGGTGGGGGCGGTCGTCGTGACCTGCCGGAACGAAATTTTCACCGGTTATACGCACGAATCGTCGGCAACGCACCATGCCGAGCAGGAAGCCGTTATCAAGGCGTTGGCGGCGGGGGCCGATTTGCGGGGTGCGTCGATGTATTCTTCGATGGAACCCTGCTCCAGCCGTGCCAGCGAACCCGAAAGTTGCACGCAGCTGATTATCCGGCACGGCTTCGCACACGTGGCGTTCGCGCTCTACGAGCCCGACCGTTTCGTCGATTGCTGCGGGGCGCTCACGTTGCGGGCGGCGGGCATCGACGTGCGGGCCTATCCCGATTTGGGCGGAGAAGTGCGGGCCGTGAATGCCCATCTGTGTGGCTGACATCCTCCGAAAAAGTGCAATCGTACGCCGAACGAACCGAAACGGCCGGTTGCGGGCGGAAATGTCGTTTGATTTGCAGGTAGCGTCGTCGGGTGCGGGGCGCAAAGGCTCTGGCCGATCATCGACGCATGACGACACGTTTACAGACCGCAATCGTTGCAATCGCAGTAGGGCTCGTTTTTCCGGCAGCGGCCCGAACGCTCGTTCGTTCGGAAGCGCCGGATATGCTTTCGGCGGGCCGAACCTTGACGCTCGACGATGCGCTGACACTCGTATTTACGGAAAATCCGACGGTCAAGGCCGTTGCACACGAAGAACATGCCGCTGCCCAGCAACGGCGGGCGGCTATCGGTTTGCGCATGCCGCAAATCGGCCTGACCGGGGCTTATGCCTATCTGTCCAAAGACATCGGATTCGATTTCAACAACCTGAAAGCTCCGTTCGGCGATGCAGCCGGAAAATTGTTGCCGTTGGTGCCCGATGCCTTGCGTCCCGAACTGACGGGATATGTGGAGCGGCTGACCGGAGCCGACTGGTTCGTCGAATTGCAGAATCGGAGCATCGGTTTTGTCGGCGGCGAAGTGAGCCTGCCGATTTGGCTGGGCGGCAAAATCAATGCGGCGAACCGTGCGGCGGCAATCAACGAACAGACGGTCGGGGAGCAGGGACGGCAAACCCGCAATGCGCTGGTGTCGGAGCTGGTCGAACGTTATTTCGGGCTGGCATTGGCGATGCAGGTCATCGAGGTGCGGCAGCGGGTGGTCGACGGAGTTCGGCGGCACCTTGCGGATGCCGAAGCGCTCGAACGCAACGGCATGATTGCCCGCAGTGAACGGTTGTACGTGGAGTTCAAGCTGGCCGAAGCCGAACGCGACCTGTCCGATGCCCGGTTGCAGTTGCAGACCGTATCCGCGGCGCTCGACAATACGCTGGGCGTCGATGCCGATTGGCGGCCGTTGACCGCGATGTTTTTGCTCGAAAGTCTCGAACCGCTGCCGTATTTTCAGGAACTTGCCCTCGACAGCAATCCGCTTTTGCGGCAGGCCGGTTTGAAGTACCGGTTGGCCGAGGAGGGTGTCAGGGTGCAGCGGGCCGATTTTCTGCCGCAGGTGGCGGCGGTCGGCGGCGGCACGCTGTACAATTATCAGGTTTCGGGTTTGGCACCGCGTTGGGCAGTCGGCATTGGCGTGCGCATCAAGTTGTTCGACGGATTGAGCCGCGAGTACCGCTATTCGGCGGCTCGTGCGACCGTGCGTCGGGTGGGAGAGTTGCAAACGCAGGCGGCGCGCGAGATTGCCGTGCTGGTCGAACAACTCTACAACCGGTTGGCGAATTGCCGGAACCGGATGCGCCCGATCGGTGCGTCGCTGGCATTCGCCGAATCCTATCTCCGGATGAAAGAGGCCGCTTTCCGCGAGGGAATGGCGACTTCGACGGAGTTGATCGACGCCGAACTGGACTTGGCCGGCGTGCGCATCGAACGGCTCCGAAACGCTTATGACTACGATTGTCTCTTGGCCCGTTTGCTGGAAGCGGCGGGCATCAGCGACGCATTCGCGGCGTATGCCCGTCGTGCGGACGCCCGAATCGTCCTGTTCGATAAAAATCAATAGCCATGAAACATAAAAACACCTTCGGAATCGTGCTTGCGGCGGTCGTCATCGTCGTGTCGGTGGTGCTGATAAGCCGTTGCATCGTGCGGCGGACTCCGCTGCTGGTGCAGGGAACGGTGGAGTGTACGACCTATCGGGCGTCGTCGAAAATTCCCGGTCGCATTATGTCGATGCTCGTTGCGCAAGGCGACCGCGTGGAGCGCGGGCAGCTGCTCTATATGCTCACTACACCCGAGTTAAACGCCAAATTGGAGCAGGCCGAAGCCGCTCGGAGCGCCGCTTCGGCGCTCGATGCTGCTGCGGTCGCAGGTGCGCGCAAGCAGCAGATTCAGATGGTCGAAAACATGTGGCAGAAAGCGCAGGCCGGAACGGAACTGGCTCGCAAAACCTACGAACGGGTAAAAAATCTCTACGACGAAGGGGTCGTTCCGGCGCAGAAGCTGGACGAAGCGTCGGCCGACTATCGGGCGATGCAGGCTACCGAGCAGGCGGCGCGTGCGGAGTACCGGCTGGCTTTGTCCGGTGCCCGCAAGGAGGATAAGGAGGCGGCCGCCGCACGGGTCCGGCAGGCGCAGGGTGCCGTCGCCGAAGTGGAATCTTACATCGACGATGCACGGGTCTACGCACCGGTAACGGGCGAAGTGTCGAGCGTGACGGCCGAAGCGGGCGAACTGGTCGGCGAAGGGTATCCCGTCGTGGCTATTCTCGATTTGTCGGACGAGTGGGTGCTGTTCAATATCAAGGAAACGCTCTTGCCGGACATATCGGTCGGCACGCGCCTGTGGAGCTATGTCCCGGCGTTGGACTGCGACGTGGAACTGGAAATAACCTATCTTTCGGCCCAAGCGGATTTCGCCACGTGGTCGGCTACGCGCACGCGGGGCGGATTCGACATCCGGACGTTTGCCGTCAAGGCCAAACCTGTGGCCGAAGGGAATCTCCTGCGGCCCGGCATGAGCGTATTGGTGGACTGGAACAGAATCGGCCGCCCTCCGAAAATGAAAGGACGTCGATGAGAAAATTTCTTCACGATACGGCTGCGGCGGCCCGGCGGGAAGTCGGCCGCATCGTCCGCATGCCGATGTATCGGCGGTTGTTGTTCTATCTTCCGCTGGCGGCGTTCGCTTTTTTCGCCGTGTTTTTCAGCAGGGGAGTGGCGCGCAATATCCCGATAGCGCTGGTGGACGATGACCGCACGGCCTTGTCCCGCAAACTGGCGGAGATGATCGACGCCACGCCGACCGCTTGGATAGCCTATCAGGCGCAGTCGATGACTGAAGCCGAACGGTTGATGCGTGACGGCGAGGTGATGGCCGTCGTGCTGGTTCCGTACGGATTCGAGAAAGGGCTGTTGGGCAATGTGCCGGTTTCGGTGGAGAATTACGTTACCGGAACGAACATCACGGTCAACGGCCTGCTGTCGAAAGATATTCAGACGGCCGTAACGACTTTCGCGGCCGGTGTGCAGTTGCAGCTGCTCACGGCGCGGGGGATGTCCGAAGCGCAGGCAATGGCGCAAATCATGCCCGTGCGGTTCGACCGGCACGTATTGTTCAATCCGTATATCAATTACGGCTATTATCTCGCACCGAGTTTCATGCCGATGATGCTGTTGATATTCGCGGTTATGGCGACGGTCTTTGCCGTCGGAACCGAACTTAAATACGGCACGGCGGCCGAATGGCTCCACGCGGGCGGCGGTTCGATGGCGGCGGCCCTGACCGGAAAACTGCTTCCCGTCACGGCCTTGTTGCTGTTGCAGGCGTTCGTGATGTTGTTCATCCTGCTCGAAATCGTCGGCGTGCCGATGAACGGCAGCTTTGCGGTCATGGCGGCCGGCACGGTCTGTTTCCTGTTGGCCTATCAGTCCATCGCCGTGATAATTGTCGCTTTGATGGCCAACATGCGGCTGTCGCTCTCGTTGGGAGGCGGTTATTCGGTGCTCGCCTTTACGTTTTCGGGGCTGACTTTCCCGATTATGGCCATGTGGACCCCGATGCGCTGGTTGAGCCGCTGTTTCCCGTTCACTTATTACACCGATTTGTTCATCGACCAGATGATGCGCGGGGCGCCGGTCGTCTATTCTTTGCCCGATTTGGGGTATATGGCACTGTTCGCCGTGCTGCCGATGCTGGTGCTGCCCCGTTTTCGCAAGGTTTGCACGGAACCGGATTTTTGGGGGAGGGAGTGACCATGAACCGATTGACCCGCCAGTTGAAATCCTACCGCGACCAGTTCATCGCGGTCGTCCGCAACGAATTCCGAGCCGTATTTACCGACGAAGGGGCTTTGTTGATCGTGGTCTTCGCGCTGTTGATTTACTCCGTGTCCTATTCGCTGGCCTACGGGCCGCAGGTGCTGCGGAACGTCCCTGTCGGGGTGGTCGATGACAGCCGCACGGCCGCCAGCCGTCGGCTGACCGCACTTTTCGATGCAGGCCCCAACACGTACGTGGCCTACGAACCGACGGACATGGAGGAAGCGCGCGAACTCTTTTTCCAACGTCGGATTTACGGCATCGTCTATATTCCGGCCGATTACGAACGCCGTTTGCTGGACGGCCGGCAGGCCGATGTCGCGATTTATGTCGACGCCAGCTATTTCCTGATGTACCGGCAGGTGTTTCAGGAGCTGGTCGCGACGATCGGTTTGACCGGTGCGGAGGTGGGGCTGCAACGCTTGGTTGCTCGCGGGGCGGAACTGCCGCAGGCCGAAGCGATTGTCCAGCCGGTCGCCTATCAGTCGCACAACCTGTTCAATCCCTATCTGGGCTACGGCTCGTTCGCCATGCCCGCTATCATCATCGTCATCATTCAGCAAACCCTGCTTATCGGCATCGGAATGATCGGCGGCACATGGCGCGAAAAAAATCTCTATCGACGGTTGTGCCCGGTCGAACGGCACCGCATGTCCACGTTGCCTATCGTCGTGGGACGGGCTTCGGTTTATCTTCTGATTTACGGCGTCACGGTCTGCTATATACTCGGCGTGCACTACAAACTGTTCCACTACCCGGACAACGGCACGACCGGTGCGGTCGTCGTTTTTACGGCGGTTTATCTTGCGGCGGCGATTGCGTTCGGATTGGCGCTGTCGCTGCTGTTCCGCACGCGGGAAAGTTCGTTGCTGCTCCTGCTGTGGACTTCGATTCCGGTACTGATGTTGAGCGGCGTGTCGTTTCCGCGCGAGGGAATGCCCGATTGGCTCTATCAGCTCGGACAACTCCTGCCGAGCAGCTCGGGCGTCGAGGGATTTATCCGCGTCCGTTCGATGGGCGCGACCCTTTCGGAGGTGCTGCCTGAAATCCGCATGTTATTGATATTGACCGTGCTTTATGGAGGACTGGCACTTTTCGGAACCCACCGTATGTTGTGCCGCGCGGGGTGTCGTCTCCGTTAGGATTCGGTTCAGGGCTCGATGCCGAACTTCCGGAATACGGTTTCATCGGATTCGACGAGCCCCGTTTTGTGGAACGGGACCGCTTCGTTATGGTCGTTCAGGTAGTAGCGGGGTGCCGTGCGGTCGAACTCCGGGCTGACCAGCGATACCGAGCGGTCGAGATGACGCCCCTCGATAGAAGCCATGTCGGCTATCGTATGGAACATCGCATGCGTGGTCGTCGCACTCTTGGTGTTCGATTGGGCCGCAGCGATTTTGTGCGGAAAGGCCTTCCGGTAATCCGGCGAGAACCACGCCAGCGATGCCACGTAAAGCTGGTAGACCGTCGTGGTGGGCGAAGCGTGCAGGAACCGGCCCCGTGCATCGTCAAAAAGGTCTTCGCCATGGTCGGCGCAGTAGAGCAGGGCCGATGCGGTACCGTTGAGCGAGTGCAGGTAGTCGATAGTGCTGGCCAAGAAGTGGTCGGTATAGCGAATGGAATTGTCGTAGGCGTTGCGGAGCAATTCGATATGGGCGGCCGAAATGGCCACATCGTCGTCGGGGCGGAAGTGTGCGAACTCCTGCGGATAGCGTTGGTGGTAGCTGAAATGCGACCCGTAGCAGTGCAGGATGAAAAAGAGCTTTCGCGAATGGCTTTGCGCGATGCAGTGCCGCATCTCTTCGAGCAGTTGGAGGTCGTGCCGGGGCGATGAAAGGTAGCGGATATGGTCGGCGTCGTGGGCCAAATGGTCTATCATCGCGCCCTGCGGCGATTGGTTGGAGATGAACCATGTCTCGAACCCCGCTTCGTTGAACAGCGCGGGCAATCCTTTGCGACGGTAGATTTCGTCGTGTTCGCTGGTCGCCACGGACGACAGGAACAGCGGCACGCTCTTGTGCGTGGTGTTGCTCTGGGTCAATACGTTGCGGAATACGATTATCGAACTTTTCCGCATCAGTTTGGGCGTCGTTTTGCGGTCGTAGCCGTAGAGCTGCCAGTTCATGGCCCGCGAGGCTTCGCCGATGATGTAGACGTAGATTTCGCGCTGAGGCAGGCTGTCCGTGCGCACTGCGTCGTAGGTGAACCGGGACGAGGTTTCAGCGAACCGGAATGTCTTGCGTAATTCCGAACCGCATACGCCCATGTTGTAGAACGCGTTGATCGGGAAAATTTCGTCGCGCAGCACGTGTTTTTCTTCGCTCGTGCGGTAGGCGGGCCATAGCAGCAGCGTCCCGATGACAAAAAGCGCGCCTCCTGTTAGCCCCGTGATGATGCGGGCCGTGCGGGTGAGGTAGCGGCGGTGGGCTATTTCGCGCGTCGCGAGCCACAGCAGCGGCACGTAAATGACGATGACCAGCATGACCGCCGGATAGATGTTCGCCAGCAGTTCGCCCGCTTCGCCCGGATTGGTCGTCAGCAGGTTGGTGAACATGTCGGTGGCGATGACCGAATTGCCGAACAGATAAAGCAGCACGATTTGGAACGCCGACACGAAATAAAATGGAAACGCGAGCCAAATCATGATGCCCGAACGCCGCAGGGCGACGCTCCACATCATGTAGAACCCCAACGGCAGGAGAATCAGGGCTTCGGTGCTCCAAATCGAGTAATGTTCGGTACAGGCGAGAATGCAGTTGGGGATAATCAGCACCACGTACAGATAGATAGTCAGCCACACGCTGAACCGGCTGCGGGTTTTGATTTTCGCCGCTCTATGCTTTGTCGTCTCTGCGTTCGCCATAATCCGTCAACGGGTTCGGGGATTTTCGGAGCCGATTGACCGACGATTATTTGTATCGGTCGATTACCTTGTAGAAATCCTGCTTGTCCTGCTCCGAGAGTTCGCCCTTGCGCATGAACACCAGTTTCCCCTCTTTGTCGATGAATAGCAGAACGAACCGGTCGTTGCAGTCGCCCAAGCCCCATTCCTGCGACAGGATACGATTGTCGTCGAGCAATACCAAAGCTCCGTTTTTGGCGGTGCGTTTGGCGGCGAGTTTACGGATAATACCGTTCGGATACCATGCATCTTTGGCGTTGATGATGCCGAACCCGTAGATTTCGGGACTGTCGGCCCGATGCGTCTCTTCCAGTTCGTAGGTGAACGCCTCGTTTTGTTTGTGTACTTCGGGGTCGATATAGAAAATCATCAGATTTTTTTCGCCGAAGTGGGGGAGTTTCGTCGGATTTTTCGCCAAATCGCAAATCTCGACGTTTTTGACCTGCTTGGGAAGTTCTTGTGCTTTTGCTGCCGTAGCTGTAAGGGCCAATATGGCCAATAATATACCGATGCGTTTCATGGTTTTTCTTTCTGAATTCGACGGGACAAAGTTATGATTTTTTCAAAAACAAGAACATTGCAAAAACCGATTATTTCTGTTCCGTTGGTCGGCTTTTTGTCGCAAAATGCGAAGAATCGTTATCTTTGTGTTATGAAAACACGGATTCTTTTCGTTTGTCTCGGCAATATCTGCCGTTCTCCGGCGGCCGAAGCCGTCTTGCGCGAATTGGCCGAACGGACCGGTGCGGGCGATAGATTGCAGGTCGATTCGGCCGGAACCTATGGCGGCCATGCCGGTGATTTGCCGGATCCCCGTATGCGGGCGGCGGCCCAACGCCGCGGTTATGCGTTGACGCACCGGGCTCGCAGAATCGTGGAGGAAGATTTCGAGCGGTTCGATAAAATTGTCGTGATGGATGAGATGAATTACGAAGCTGTTCATCGACTGGCTCCGTCGCGAGTTGCCACAGAAAAGATTTTCCGTATGACCGAGTTCTGTCGTCGGCATGCGGAGCGAACCTATGTCCCCGACCCTTATTACGAAGGCCATGAGGGTTTCGAGCTCGTGTTGGATATGCTTGAAGACGGTTGCGAAGGGATTCTCGAAAGTTTGGAACAGCCTCGTTAGAAATCCAGCCCGAAACTGAAACTGTACGTATTGCGGAATGCCGTCCGTTTGGCGGCGAACAGATAGGCGAAATCGAGCCGCAGGTGCAGGAACCGCACGCCCGCCCCGACCGACGTATAGCAGGGATAGTAGGCGCGGCGTTCGCCGTAGTGGTATCCGGCCCGGAACTGGACGAATTGCATCAGGTTGTATTCCGCGCCGAGCGACCATTGGAATCCGCGTACGGGCGAAGGGTTGCAATAGTAACCGAAATCGGTTCCGACCGTGATTTCGTGCGCATCGGAAAGGAACGTATCCAGTGCGACGCCTGCCGTGCAGTTTATCGGCAGTTCGTAGTTCGAGTGTTTGAAGTAGCCGCCGAGGTTGGCGAGTTTGGCGCCGACCCGCAGCGTGGAGAACGAACCGACCGTTTCCAGCGGGTGAACCCAAGCGGCACTGAAATCGAAGGCCAGTGCATTGGTCGTTTGGTCGGGACGTGTCAGCCGGCTGTAGCGGGTCGTGGCGCCGACGGCCCAACTGCGGCCGATGCGGCGGGAATAGCCCAAATCGAGCGCTTTGTCGTTGTTGCCCTTTTCCCGCAGGTATTGCCGCCACCCGATGTGCGAAAAATTGTTTTGGCCGAAGCGAACTGCCCCCGATACGGCGTAGGAGTCGTAATCGCCCTGCTTGTAATAGGACGAAGACAGCTGCACCGGCGTGTGCGAAAAAGCCCCCATTGCGAGGTTGTGATAGATTGCGTGCGAGGCGTTGAGAACGGTCATGGTCAAACCGCCCATACCCATCGACTTGGCATCGGGCGACGGGAGCGTCGCTTCCTGCGCATGGACGCCCGACGCGCAAGCGGCGAAGAACAAAATCGACAGAAAAAATCGTTTCATGTCGGCAAAGGTAACAAAAAAGATGCAATAAATCCGCACGGCATGACCGCGCGGATTTATCGTTGTCCCGAACCGGATTCGGGTGATTAGCAGTTCATCGCGCCGCAGCAGTGGATGACTTGTCCGCTGACATAGGCCGACAGGTCCGATGCGAGGAACAGCGCCACTTTGGCAACGTCTTCGGGCGTGCCGCCGCGACGGAGCGGGATCTGTTTGTTCCACTCTTCCTTGACCGCATCGGGCAGCTGGGCGGTCATGTCGGTAATGATGAAGCCCGGGGCGATGCAGTTCGCACGGATGCCGCGCGGCCCCATCTCTTTGGCGATGGATTTCGCCAGACCGATCATGCCGGCTTTCGAGGCCGAATAGTTGCACTGGCCTGCGTTGCCGCTGACGCCGACGACCGACGACATGTTGATGATCGAACCGCCGCGCTGGCGTGCCATGACGGGCGTAACGGCGTGGATGAAGTTGAATGCCGATTTCAGGTTGACCGTCAGCACGGCGTCCCATTGAGCTTCGGTCATGCGCATCATCAGGCCGTCTTTCGTAATGCCGGCGTTGTTCACCAAGATGTCGATATGGCCGAAATCCTTGACGATTTCGTCGATCACCTTGTGCGTTCCCTCGAAATCGGCGGCATTCGAGGCATATCCTTTGGCCTTGACGCCCAATGCGGCGATTTCAGCTTCGGTGGCCTTGCCGTTTTCGTCGATGACGAGGTCTGTGAATGCCACATCGGCGCCCTCTTTGGCGAATTGCAAGGCGATGGCTTTGCCGATTCCACGGGCCGCACCCGTGACGACGGCGACTTTACCTTCGAGTAATCCCATAATTTTGAATTGTTGGTTAAATGATTCTTTTTCCGTGAACTGTTTTCCGCGAACGGATGAACAAAGTTACGAAAAATTTTCGGAAGTGCACTTTTGTAGCCGGATTTTGTTATCTTTACCACTCGGAACAGAAATTTACGCTCATGGAAAAAGAGACCCGGATTTTTGAATTGATTGCGGCCGAACGGGCCCGTCAGACACGCGGCATCGAGTTGATCGCGTCGGAAAATTTCGTCAGCGGCCAAGTGTTGGAGGCCATGGGGTCGGTACTGACCAACAAATACGCCGAAGGGTATCCCGCCGCACGGTATTACGGCGGCTGCGAAGTGGTCGATCAGGTCGAATCGCTGGCTATCGAACGCCTTTGCCGGCTTTACGGCGCGGAGTACGCCAATGTCCAGCCGCACTCCGGCGCCCAAGCCAACATGGCCGTATTTTTCGCGGTCATGCAGCCCGGCGATACGTTCATGGGGCTCGATTTGGCACACGGCGGCCACTTGTCGCACGGGGCGCCGGTCAACATGTCGGGCAAATACTTCAAGGTCGTCGGCTACGGGCTGGACGAAGCGACCGGCCGCATCGACTACGACGAAATGGAACGGCTGGCGCGCGAGTGCCGTCCGAAACTTATCGTCGGCGGCGCGTCGGCCTATTCGCGCGAATGGGACTACAAGCGGATGCGGGCGCTTGCCGACGAGGTAGGGGCTTTGCTGATGGTCGATATGGCCCATACGGCCGGATTGATTGCCGCCGGACTGCTCGACAATCCGGTGAAGTACGCCCACATCGTCACCTCGACGACGCACAAGACCCTGCGCGGCCCGCGCGGCGGTATCATCCTGATGGGCAAGGATTTCGACAACCCGTGGGGGCTGACGACACCGAAAGGCGTTGTGAAAAAGATGTCGCAGATTATCAACTCGGCGGTGTTCCCCGGCATTCAAGGCGGGCCGCTGGAACACGTGATTGCGGCGAAAGCCGTCGCGTTCGGCGAAGCGTTGGACCCTGCCTATAAGGAGTACCAGCAGCAAGTGCAGCGGAATGCGCAGGCCATGGCCGAGGCGTTCATCCGACGCGGGTATAAAATCGTGTCGGGCGGCACGGACAACCACTTGATTTTGGTCGACCTGCGCACGAAGTTCCCCGAATTGACCGGCAAGCAGGCCGAAAAATCGCTTGTGGCGGCCGACATTACGACGAACAAAAACATGGTGCCGTTCGACACCCGTTCGCCGTTCCAGACTTCGGGTCTGCGTTTCGGTACGCCCGCCATTACGACGCGCGGACTCAAAGAAGGACACATGGAGACCGTCGTCGAATTGATCGACCGCGTGCTGCAAGACCCCGAAAATCAGCAGACGATCGAGGCGGTGCGCCGGGAGGTCAATTCCATGATGTCCGACCGTCCGTTGTTCGCTTGGTAAATCGTTTTTGGAGTTATGGAAGAGTTGCTCGATTTTTTCCGGCGGTTGGATGCCAACAACAACCGCGACTGGTTCGATGTGCATCGCTCCGAGTGGGCGCAGGTCAAGCGTACCATTACGACGCTGGCCGAAGAGCTGATTGCCGGTATTTCGACGTTCGACCCGTCGGTCGGCGGATTGCGCCCGCAGGATTGCACCTACCGCATTGCCCGCGACACGCGGTTCAGCAATGACAAAAGCCCCTACAAAAATTGGGTCGGCGTCTATGTCGCGCCTCGCGGCAAAAAATCGGGGTATGCCGGTTATTATCTGCACATTGCACCGAATCACGACCGGCTGGTCGGCGAACATTCGCTTTGGGCGGGGCTTTATTGTCCCGAACCGGTCGTGATGCGTTCCGTGCGCGAAGAGATTTTGGACAACGGGGACGAACTGGTGCGGAACATCCGCAAGGCCAGCGGTTTCCGGCTCGACCGTTCCGATACGCTCAAGCGCACGCCCGTAGGGTTCCCGACGGGGACGGAGCATGACGACTTGTTGCGGCTGAAACAGTGGGGCATCGAAAAACCGCTGACCGAAGATTTTTTGTTGCAGCCGAATCTTGCGGAACGTGCGGTGGCGGAGTTCCGCCGCGCCGCACCGTTCGTGGCGCAACTCAATCGGGCGGTGCAATATGCCTACGAGGAGATGCGATAGCCGCCGAACGAACGAGGCCCGTGCAACACACGGGCCTCGTTCATTTTTGGCGGAACGTTATTCGACAGTTACCGATTTTGCGAGGTTGCGGGGCTGGTCGACGTTGCGACCTTTGTAGACCGCGATGTAGTAAGCCAGCAACTGCAACGGAATGGATACGATGATAGGCATCAGACAGTCGGTGACGACCGGAACTTCGATGATGTAGTCGGCGCGACTGCGTATCTGTCGGTCGTCGCGAGCGACGACGGCGATGATTTTGCCGCCGCGCGCCTTGATTTCTTCGATATTGCTGGCCGATTTTTCGTAGGTGCGGTCGGGCGTGGCAATGGCGACGACCGGCATTTCGGCGTCGATAAGGGCAATCGGGCCGTGTTTCATTTCGGCGGCGGGATACCCTTCGGCATGGATATACGAAATCTCTTTCAGTTTCAAAGCCCCTTCGAGGGCCGTGGGGTAGTTGTAACCGCGCCCCAGATAGATGAAGTTGCGCGCATAGGTGAATATCTTCGCGAGGTCTTGGACTTGGGAGTCGATTTTCAGAACCTCTTTCATGGTCTCGGGAAGATCGAGCAACGCGCGGGAAACTTCGTGGTAATACTCATCGGTGACGGTTCCTTTCTCGCGGCCGATTGCCAAAGCCAACATCGCCATGACCGTTACCTGACCGGTGAATGCTTTGGTCGAGGCGACGCCGATTTCCGGCCCGACGTGGATATAGGAACCCGAATCGGTCGCTCGTGCAATGGAGGAGCCGACGACGTTGCAGATACCGTAAACGAACGCACCGGCTTTGCGTGCCAGTTCTACGGCGGCCAAGGTGTCGGCGGTTTCGCCCGATTGGGAAACCGCGATTACGATGTCGTCCGGTCGGATGATCGGGTTGCGATAGCGGAACTCCGAGGCATACTCCACCTCGACGGGGATCCGGCAGATATTTTCGATGAGATGTTCGCCGATAAGCGATGCGTGCCACGACGTGCCGCACGCCACGAAGATGATGCGTCTGGCATTCAGGAACTTTTCGCGATTGTCGATGACGCCGGACAATTTCACCTCGCCCGTCTCGGAATTGATGCGTCCGCGGATGCAATCGACCAGCGTATGCGGTTGTTCGTAAATCTCTTTGAGCATGAAGTGCGGATAACCGCCCTTTTCCAGCTGCGAAATCGAAAATTTCAGTTTTTGGATATGGAAGCGTTCTTCTTCGTTGTCGAGTGTGAGGATTTTCAGCGGAGTGTTGCGGTTGATGACCGCGACTTCGCCGTCGCCCACATAAACGAACCGGTCCGTGTATTCGATAATGGATGTCGCGTCCGAACTCAGGAAGTATTCGTCTTTGCCGATGCCGACGACCATCGGGCTGCTTTGGCGGGCTGCGATGATTTCGTCGTGGTTGCCTTTTTCGATGACCGCAATCGCATAGGCGCCCACGACCTGCTTGAGCGCTTGCTGTACGGCTTCCAGCAACGAGCACTGCTCGGTGCTTCGCACGTATTCGATCAGGTTGACCAACACTTCCGAGTCGGTGCTGCTGCGGAATGTATAGCCGTTCTCCACCAGCGCATCTTTGAGCACCCGGAAGTTTTCGATGATGCCGTTATGAATCAAGGCGATGTTTTCGGATTCCGAATAGTGCGGGTGGGCATTGACATCGTTGGGTACGCCGTGCGTTGCCCAACGGGTGTGGGCGATGCCGATGCTGCCGCAGAGGTCTTTCCCGTCCAAAAAATGTTCCAGATCGGAGACTTTGCCCTTGCATTTGTAGACATTGAGCGCTCCGCTGCTGTTCACCATCGCGACCCCCGCACTGTCATAGCCCCGGTATTCCAGACGATGCAATCCTTTGAGCAGTATCGGGCAGGCGTCCCGATGACCGACATATCCTACTATTCCGCACATGCTGTTTTCTTGGCTTTTCGTAAATATCGGACAAAAATAACAAAACAATGTAAAATGACGAAAAAACAGGCGACTTTGCAATCGCCTGTCCCGGGTAAGCCGATGCTATTGCTCCGCGAAGTATTTGTAAAACAATGGGATAGTTTCCAGCCCTTTGTAAAACTGTTCCAGTCCGTAGCTTTCGTTCGGGGAGTGGATGGCGTCTTCGGTCAGGCCGAATCCCAGCAACAGCGACTTGACGCCTAAAATCCGCTCGAACCCGTTGATAATCGGAATCGAACCGCCCGAATAGTACGGCAGCGGTTTTTTGCCGAATGTCGCCGCAAGGGCTTTTTCGGCGGCTTTGTAGGCCGGGATGTCGGTCGGCGTGACGTACGGCATGCCGCCGTGCAGGGTCTTTACCTCGACTTTCACGCTTTTCGGGGCGATCGACCGGATATGGCGGGCGAACAGACGGGAGATTTTGCGGTAGTCCTGATTCGGCACGAGCCGCATGGAAATTTTGGCCGATGCTTTCGACGGAATCACCGTCTTGGTACCCTCGCCCGTGTAACCGCCCCAAATGCCGTTGACGTCCAGCGACGGACGCACGCCCGTGCGTTCGAGGGTCGTGTAGCCCGCTTCTCCGGCGACGTCGCCGATGTCGAGCGAACGTTTGTAGTCGGACAAATTGAACGGGGCTTTGTTGAATGCCTTGCGTTCGGCAGGGGTCAGCTCGCGTACATCGTCGTAAAATCCGGGAATGGCGATACGGCCGTTCGGGTCGACCAGCTGCGTAATCAGGCGGGCCAGCACGTTGGCCGGATTGGCGACGGCTCCGCCGAAATGGCCCGAATGCAAATCGCGGTCGGGGCCCGTAACGGTAACTTCCATGTAGGCCAATCCCCGTTCGCCGCAGGTGATGGAGGGCGTCTGCCACGAGCGCATCAAGGTGTCGGAGACGAGGATGATGTCCGACCGGAGCAGCTTTTTGTTCCGTTCGCAGAATCCGTAAAGGCTTTCCGAACCGATTTCCTCTTCGCCTTCGAGCATGAATTTCACGTTGCAGGGGAGCGAACCGGTCGCACACATCGCCTCGAACGCTTTGACGTGCATCCACAACTGGCCTTTGTCGTCGTCGGCGCCGCGTCCCCAGATGCGGTCGTCCCGGATGACCGGCTCGAACGGCTCGGTGCGCCATTCCGCACGCGGGTCGACGGGCATCACGTCGTAATGTCCGTAAACCAGTACGGTTTTGGCTTTCGGGTCGATGATTTTTTCGGCATAGACGACCGGATTGCCTTCGGTGGGCAGGACGTCGGCACGGTCGGCTCCGGCTTTCGCCAGTGCGGCGGCCAGCCACTCGGCGCAGTGCCGCATGTCGGCCTTGTGCTCGGACAGCGCACTGACGGACGGAATGCGGATCAGGTCGAACAACTCATTGATAAAACGCTCTTTGTGCTTGTCGATGTAACGGTTTGCTTCAATCATTTGTGCGGTTATTTTCGGGTCAGTACATAGTATTCGGCCAATTTTCCGGTGACGGGTTTCCGTTCGCTGTCGAGCATCCGCAACCGGTTGTTTTCGATGCGATAGGAGTCGGCCGGTTCGCCTTCGTCGGGATAGAGCGTCAACCGGTCTTTTTCGATTGTGAAACGCCCCTCTTCGTTGTATGTCGTGTTGCGTTCGAGATACTCCGATGAACTGGTATAATATCCGTCATCGAACAGCGTCAGCGTAACGGCGATGCCCGGGCCGTCGGCAGCCGGAAGGGTACCCGTGTAAGTCCCGTAAATGGTTTGGCCGGCGGTAGTCGCGGCGGTTTCCGTTCCCGAAGAAACGGTTGCGGAGCCGGTTTTGCGGTTGGCGCAGGAAATAAGTGCGAGGAGGGTGGACGACAGGATGAAAATGCGAATCATAACTTTAATAATTGGTGAAAATTTTTCCGTGACGACTGCCATTTCCGTGCCGACAACGTAAGGCGGTTCCCCGAATTTCTACCGAACGGGCGGGCCGGATTCGCGGCGTACCGTGCGGCCGGAAGTTCGTTTTTGGAGAAAAGCGGTTCGTTCACCTGTCGAAAATTTTGATATTCGAGGTAAATATATTACTTTTATGCCAAATATACAAACGCAAAAAATACGAGACAATGAGGACGATTCCTGCTTCGGAGTTGATAATCAACGAGGACGGTTCGATTTTCCATTTGCACCTGCGTCCCGAACAGCTGGCCGACACGGTGATTCTGGTGGGCGACCCCGGCCGTGTGGCGATGGTGAGCGGATTTTTCGAGAAGAAAGAGTGCGAGGTGGCGAATCGCGAATTTCGCACCGTGACAGGTACTTACAAAGGCAAACGCATGACGGTGCTCTCGACCGGCATCGGCATCGGGAATATCGACATTTCGGTGACGGAACTCGATGCGCTGGCGAACGTCGATTTCGCGACCCGTCAGGAAAAATCCGAAAAACGGCGTCTGACACTGGTTCGGTTGGGGACTTCGGGCGCCTTGCAACCCGACATCAAAGTGGGCGATTTCGTGTTCGCCCGGACTTCGCTCGGTTTCGACGGGCTGCTGAACTACTACAAGGGCCGCAACGAGGTGTGCGATTTGGCAATGGAGCGGGCGTTCGTCGAACATACGGGCTGGAACGAACTGTTGCCGAAGCCCTATTTCATCGACGCGGACAAAACGCTGTTCGAGCACTTCCGCGATGTGACGGTCGAGGGTATCACCGTTGCCGCTCCCGGATTCTACGGGCCGCAAGGCCGCTGGGTGCGCCTGCAACCGCAAGACCCGCAACTGAATGAAAAAATCGAATCGTTCGATTACGCCGGACGGCGCATCACCAACTTCGAAATGGAAGGCTCCGCGTTGGCCGGTCTTGCCACGCTGATGGGGCATCGCGCCGCGACCATTTGCACGATTATCGCACAACGGATCGCACTCGATGCCTGCACCGACTACAAACCGTTCGTGCGCCGGATGATCGAAACCGCGCTCGACAAATTAGCCGTATTGGAATAAAAATCAAACAAATAAAAAAGAATCAGTCTTATGAAATTCACCGTATCCAGCTCCGCGTTGCTCTCGCTTTTGGCGACGACCGGAAAAGTTATCAGCAATAAGAACACCTTGCCCATTTTGGACTACTTCCTGATGGAGCTTACGGGCAAAACCTTGAAAGTGACCACGTCCGACCTCGAAACCACGTTGACCGGTTCGATCGAAGTCGACAATGTGGTGAGCGAGGGCACCATTGCCGCACCGGTCAAACTGATGCTCGATTCGCTGAAAGAGTTTCCTGAACAACCGCTCGAAATCGACGTCAATGACAAAAACTGGGTCATCGCCATTAACTGGAAGAGCGGTTCGCTTTCGTTGCCGGGAGCGAGCGCGGTCAGCTATCCTGCCGTGCCGCAGTTGAGCGACGAGAAGAAATCGCTCAAACTGAATGTCGATACGCTTGTGAACGGCATCAACAAAACGATTTTCGCGACGGCCGATGACGAACTGCGCCCCGTGATGAACGGTATTTTCTTCAATCTGGCCCCCTCGACGCTGACTTTCGTGGGAACAGATGCGCACAAACTGGTGAAGTACGAAACCGAAACGGAAAACGAGGAAACCGCTTCGTTCATTCTGCCGAAAAAACCGGCCAACCTGCTCAAATCGGTCTTGCTGAAAGAGGAGGACGACATCGAAATCGCTTTCGATTCCAAGAATGCGATGTTCAAACTGAAAAACCACACGCTCATTTGCCGGTTGATCGAGGGTAATTATCCGAATTACAACGCGGTCATTCCGTCGAACAATCCGAACAAGGTGCTGGTCGACCGCATCGAGCTGATCAACGGCATCCGCCGCGTGGCGGTCTGCTCCAACCCGACGACCAACCTCATTCGCATGAATATCGGCGAAAGCAAAATCGGGCTGACGGCGCAGGACCTCGATTTCTCGGTATCGGCGAACGAAACCATTTCGTGCAGCTACGACGGGCAGCCGATTCCTATCGGATTCAAGTCGACATTCTTGGTGGAGATTCTCTCGAACATCGAAACGCCGACGGTCGTCATCGAACTGGCCGATTCGACCCGTGCCGGTGTCTTCAAACCCGTTTACGACGACAACCAGACGAGTTCGACCCTGATGCTGCTGATGCCGATGATGTTGAACGAATAGGGTCGGCCGCATGAATCTCAATCTCAAACGGCCCATCGTATTTTTCGACCTCGAAACCACGGGCGTGGATACTTCGCGCGACCGGATCGTCGAAATTTCGATGATCAAGGTCATGCCCGACGGGTCGGAGGAGGTGAAAACCCGTCGGCTCAATCCCGAAATGCCGATCCCGCCCGAATCGACGGCCGTTCACGGCATTACGGACGAGGACGTGAAAGATTGCCCGACGTTCGCCCGAATCGCCAAATCGCTCGAAGCGTTTTTGCAGGGATGCGATTTCGGGGGCTTCAACTCCAATCGGTTTGACTTGCCGGTGCTCGTCGAGGAGTTTTTGCGGGCCGGTATCGACGTCGATTTCAAACGGCGCCGCTTCATCGACGTGCAGAACATCTTTCACAAAAAGGAGCAGCGCACGCTGGTGGCGGCCTATAAATTTTACTGCGACCGCGATTTGAACGATGCGCACTCGGCCGAAGCCGATACGCGCGCCACCTACGAAGTGTTGAAAGCGCAGTTGGAGCGTTATCCCGATTTGGCGAACGATGTCGATGCGCTGGCCGACTTTTCGGCACGCGGCGAGGTGGTGGATTATGCCGGACGCATCCTGTATGACGATAAGGGCAAGGAGGTATTCGGTTTCGGAAAGTACAAGGGGCGTTCCGTCGAAGAGATTTTCCGCATCGAACCGAGCTATTACGACTGGATGATGAAGGGCGATTTCCCGCTTTACACCAAGAAAGTCATTACGGAAATCCGGTTGCGGTCAAAAACGAAAGAGTGATGAAACGTTTTTTGGCGACGATTCTGTTCGTCTCGGTCGTGTTTTGTGCGGCGGCTGCCGAAAAATCGCAGACGATCGTTTACATCAACGGTGCGAAGTATTACATCCATACCGTGCGTACGGGCGATACGCTTTTCGCACTGGCACGGGCTTACGGTGTGAGCGAGCAGACCATTTTGGCGAACAATCCCGCATTGGAGGCCGACAAGTTGAATATAGCGGCCAATATCAAAATTCCCTGCGTCGTGGAGCGTCGGAGCGATGAGTTCAAGTCCGAACGGAAACTGCGCAAGACATTCGACCGCCATATCGTGGCGAAAGGCGAAACGTTTTATTCCATTTCCCGCCGTTACGAAATTCCGGTCAGCACGTTGATGACGGACAATCCGGGTGTCGATCCGGCCTATCTGCGCCCCGGCGAAACGCTGCTTATCCGCAAAAAGCAGATCGGAACCGAAGATGCTGCGGGTTCGCAGGCGGAATGGGAGGCCTACCGCGACCAGCTCAACAGCATATCCGGCGATACGGTGACGTATCATATCGTTCAGAAAGGCGATACGTTTTACTCCTTGTCGCGGCGTTTCGGAATTACGGAGGCGCAGCTCGGGGCGATGAATGACGGGTTGCAACCCGCCGACCTGAAAATAGGGGCGATGCTTCGGATTCAAAGGAACCGGCCCGAAAGTAATAATCCGGTCGTTGGTGCGGAACCGAACGATTCGCCTACGCTTCCCTCCGTGCGTGAAGTACCGGAAATCGTGTTGCGGGCATTGCCGGCGAAACGGCCGTTGCGGGTCGCTTTGCTGTTGCCGGTCGAAGTGCAGGGCGAAGTCAATCCCAATTACTTGGATTTTTATCGGGCCTTTCTGTTGGGGCTGGACAGCGTGCGTACCCGTTACGGCTATTCGGTCGATGTAACGCTCTACAATACGGAACGCGATGCCGCACGGGTTCGGAAAATTCTCGAAACGCCCGATTTTGCCTGCACACAACTGATTGTCGGGCCGGTTTACGAAGAAACGGGCTTGCAGGAGGTTGTCGAATACGCCGAACGGCGCGAAATACCGGTGGTCTCCCCGCTGGCCCATATTGCGACGGTCAAAAGCGACATTCTTTTTCAAATGGCGCCCGACCCGGCCTGCAAATACGAGAAAGTTACCGATTTGTTCGACGCAAAGAAGCGAATCACGCTGATTTATGCCAATTCGACCGATACGGAGTTCGAGCAGGAGGTGCTGGCATTGCTCGGGGACCAGCCGTGCTATCGCTTCGACTATGACTACGTGCACGAAACCGCACGTGAGGAAAACTCGTCGAGCGATCTGATGCCGCTGCTGGATAACGACGAGGACAACGTACTGATTATCATGGCCGACACCGAAGTGAACGTCGACCGGATTCTGGCCGGCATCGCATCGGCCGATACCAATCTGACGGCACGGGGCCATACGTCGCATCGTTTTACGGTGTTCGGAAATCCGCGTTGGAACCGCTACAACAACATTGACCGCACGATGTTTTTCAAGGACAATGTGACGTTCGTTTCGACCTACCACGCGAAACGCGACGCACAGGTCGTCCGCTATTTCGACGGTGCGTACGTGCGGGCGTTCGGCGTGTTGCCGACGTTGTATTCCTATCGCGGGTACGATGCGGCGATGATATTCTGTCCGGCCATGTACAACGACATCGAATACGATATGGCCGGACGGCGGTATGCGCCGCTTCAAACTGTCTATCGGTTCGAGCGGCCCGACCCGAAATCCAACCACACCAACCGTACGTGGATGCGGGTCGAATACAAACCCGATTTCACGATAACCCTCCGATAAGTCATGGCGAATCTGAACAACGGCATCCCCGAAAAGACCATCGAACGGTTGAGCGAATATCGCCGCACGTTGCTGGCCAGCCACAAGCAGGGCATTACGCATATCTTTTCGCATGTTTTGGCGGGCATTCACGGCATCACGGCCGTACAGGTGCGCCGTGATTTGATGTTGATCGGTTTTTCGAGCGATACGAAAAAGGGCTACGATGTGGAGGTCTTGATTTCCTATATCAGCAGCATCCTCGACAGCCCTACGGCGATGAATGTCGCGGTGGTGGGCATGGGGCACCTCGGGCAGGCCATAACCAAATACTTCAACAGCAAAGGTTTGAAGCTGCGGATTACGGCCGCATTCGACATCGACCCCGAAAAGGTGGGCCGGACGATCGACGGCATTCCGGTTTACCACATGGACGAGTTCGAGGCGACGGTCGAGGAGAAAGATATTTCGATCGTCATTGTTTCGTCGCCGACCAGCGTCGCACCGCAGCTCGTCGTGCCGATTATCAATGCCGGTATTCGGGGCGTTTTGAATTTCACGTCCACTCCGTTGAATTTTCCGCAGGGCATCGTCGTGGAGAATTACGACATCACGACCCTGCTCGAAAAGGTCGCCTATTTCGTCAAGGAGAACGACAGCAACAGTTGACCATGCGGATTTTTCGGGGGTTCGATGCTTTGCCGCATTTCCGGCATCCGGCCGTCACGGTGGGGACTTTCGACGGCGTGCATCGGGGACATCGGGCGTTGCTGGAACGTTTGGCCGCAGAAGCCCGTGCACTCGGCGGAGAAAGCGTCGTCCTGACATTCGACCCGCATCCGCGAATAACGCTCGGACAGGCCGATGATTTGCGGCTGTTGACCACGCTCGATGAAAAGGCGGCTTTGCTGGAGCAGTCGGGCGTGGATGTAATGGTCGTCATTCCGTTCGACCGCGTATTCAGTACCTTGTCCGGTGCGGAGTTCGTCGAGCGGATTTTGCTCGGACGTATCGGCGCGGAAACACTCGTCGCCGGATACGACCACCGTTTCGGGCATGACCGTTGCGATTGCGAAACGGCTGTCGCCGGCCGGATGAAGGTAGTGCGGGTCGCCGCATGCGAAGCAGACGGACAGCGGGTCAGTTCGACCGTTATTCGTCGATTGTTGGCCGAGGGGAAACGGGCCGAAGCGGAGAAACTGGCCGGTCATCCGTTGAATGACCTGTCGATTCGGGAATAGAACACAAAACAGATAATGGATATGCTGTCATACGATTGCAAGGTACGGGTTTGGTACAAACACACCGACCAAATGGCGATTTGCCACCATTCAAATTATATTTGTTATTACGAGGCGGCGCGCAGCGAGTGGATGCGTGCGGTCGGATTGCCATTTGCCGAAGTCGAGCGGCGGGGCATCATGATGCCGATTTTGGAGGTGCAGTCGAAATATCATCGTCCGGCCTATTACGATGAGTTATTGACCGTGCGTATTATGCTGAAAGAACCGCCTACGGCTCGCATTACGTTCCTTTATGAAATCTACAACGAGCAGGGCCAGTTGATTAACACGGGTATGACGCAGCTGGGATTCATCCACAGCGATACGCGCCGGCCGTGCCGGTGTCCCGAGTGGTTCATGGCAAAATTTGATGATAATCAGAAAGAGTGAGTTTTTCCGACAAGAGACATTTATTATAGTGTACTTTGCGAAAAATCGAGTTCATAGGTCACTAACCCCGATTCGTTCTTATAAAATTCTCCAACACAAATAAGTTCGGGAAAGTTTGCGGTCCAAAATGGTACCGCTAGTTTGGATTCGTTGTCTATCTGGATAGTCATTGATAATTCTTTGGCTTTGGTTTTACATAGTTGTTTGAGTTCTTCAAAGCTATCCGTTGTTTTTCCGCATTTAATAGACAATTCGTGCGATTGTTTCGTTTTCATGGAATTTTGTTTTTAAGTGATTACACAAAAATAACATAAAAAACTCTCATGATTTTATAAATCTTCACCATTTGCACGATTATATTCGTTATCGTAGAACATGGTAATATAATATTTTCTTGAATATTCTGATATCATAAACCAAACTGGTTTTTTGAATATTTTTTCTTTTGCATAGTCAAAAGATATTTTGGCAATCTCTTTCGTCTGTTCTTCCGTTAGATTTGCTAATTGCTCTTCCGTGTATCTGGATAACAGAAGAGAATTCATTTCATCGGCAATTGTCACGCTGTCTATGATTGGGGCTTGATAAAAGAGAGCTTCGTAACGTTTCTTATGAACTGTTATTTCGTAAGAAATATCTTCATCGTCGGGTATTGTATAGCTATTGCTTGGTGATAGGTATTTGGGATTATTCTCGAATTGTTTACAAAGTTGGTTGAATCTTATCTGAATAGATCGTTCGTCAACTGGAATGTCGTCGCAAAGCATGATGCGGCATACCTTATTGTTATTTGTTGCTACATGGATATTTACATTGATACCATTGAATTCCCCTGTTAAAATATCACTATCGTATGGATTGTTGCTAAATCCTTTTTCTTTAAGTTTTCGAATCATTTCGGATTTACTTCCATCGACCGGAATACCGAGAAATTGCGTAACATCCTTTTGTGCTTGAGCGGATATTGACAACAGAAACGATAATGCAAAAAGAAATAAATTTTTCATAGATGAATTTCTTTTATTTTGAACTCCAAGAGAACATTTTTAACGAAATGCAGGATTCGTCTTTCACAAAGGTAGCAAATAAATCGAGATGATAATATGCCTATTCGAAAAAATATAAATAAAAACCGTCCTGCCCATAAAAGGTAGGACGGTTTCGAAAATGTGTTTTTTCGATTCCTATTTTTCAATTAGCGAAATCGAACGCTGAATGAAATCGGTTAGATTTTTGCCTTTCAGCATGCCGTTGGTCAACAGCGCGAGGTCGATGATTTGTTTCACGAGTTTATTCTCGCTGCCGATTTCGGTCAGACGCTGGTTGCGCTCGTCGCGCAGTGTGACGACCTTTTTCGACAACTCCTCACGGGTCGATTTTTCTTCGGGCGTGAAATCCTCCTCTTTTTTGTCTTTTACGACTTCCTCGAAGCGTTTTTCCTCGGCGACTGCCGCGTCGATTTTCTTGGTGATGGATTTCAGCTTGTCGCCGTAGGTGTTTTCGGCATCGGCCAGAATGTTGGCGACAATGGGGTGGTTGCCGTTCACCGCAATGGTGAAATGGTCGGGCATCTGGCCGTAGAACTGGCTCATGCCGCCACCGCCTGCGGCCGCCATCTCTTTCATGCGTCGCATAAATTCGTTCTGTGTGATGACGACCGGAGCCTCGTCCTCGCCCATCGCCTCGAACGAGATGCTGTACTGGATTTTTTCGTCTTTGGGCATCTGGCTCTCGAATACGGGACGCAGGATTTCCTGCTGCGCATCGGTCAGCGACATTTTGATGCTGTCCTCTTTCTGAATCAGTTTGTCGATGACGTCGCTGTCTACCCGCACGAACCGGCTCTCTTGGTTCTTCGACTCGTACCAGTTGATGTAGTGGCTGTCCAGCTGTCCGTTCATTTCGAGCACGTCGTAACCTTTGGCTTTGGCCGCTTCGAGGAACGTATGCTTCTCGACCGGATCATCGACATAAAGAAATATCGTCGTTTTGTTCTTGTCCGTCTGATTCTCCTTGACCTTTTCGAGGTACTCTTTCGCCGTGAAATACTTGCCGTCGACGTTCTTCCACAGCATGAAGTTTTCGGCCTTTTCGGCGAACTTCTCATCGGTCAGGATGCCGTACTGAATGAAAATTTTCAGGTCGTCCCATTTGGTTTCGTAGTCGGGGCGCATCGTCGTGAAGAGTTCCTGCAACCGGTCGGCCACTTTGCGGGTGATGTAGCTCGAAATTTTCTTGACATTGGCATCGCTTTGCAGGTAGCTGCGCGACACGTTCAGCGGAATGTCGGGCGAGTCGATGACCCCGTGCAGCAGGGTCAGATATTCCGGTACGATGCCCTCGACTTGGTCGGTGACATAGACCTGATTGGAATAGAGCTGGATTTTATTCTTCTGAATCTCGAAATTGTTGCGGATTTTCGGGAAATAGAGAATGCCCGTCAAATGGAACGGATAGTCGATGTTCAGGTGGATGTAGAACAGCGGGTCTTCGCTCATCGGGTAGAGTTCGCGATAGAACTCCTTGTATTGTTCTTCGGTAATATCCGACGGTTTGCGCGTCCAAAGCGGGTCGGTGTCGTTGATGACATTGTCTTTCTCCGTGTCGACGTATTTGCCCTCTTTCCACTCCTTGACCTTGCCGAATACGATGGGCACCGGAAGGAACCGGCAGTACTTGCGCAACAATTCCTGCACTTTGTCGTTCTCGGCATATTCCAGCGTGTCTTCGGAAAGATGCAGCACGATGCTTGTGCCCCGGTCGTGCGCTTCGTCGGTCTCTTCCATTTCGAATTCCGGCGTGCCCGTGCAACTCCAGTGTACGGTTTTCGCACCTTCCTTATAGGATTTGGTGATGATTTCCACCTTGTCCGATACCATGAACGACGAGTAGAACCCCAATCCGAAGTGGCCGATAATCGCTTGGTTCTTGTATTTCTCCATGAACTCTTCGGCACCGGAGAATGCGATTTGGTTGATGTAGCGGTCTACTTCGTCGGCGGTCATGCCGATGCCCCGGTCGGTGACGGTCAGCGTTTTTTTCTCCTTGTCGACATCGACGCGAATGGAGAGGTCGCCCAATTCGCCCTTGATTTCACCGATGGATGAAAAGGTCTTCAGCTTTTGGGTAGCGTCTACGGCATTGGAAATCAACTCGCGCAGGAAGATTTCGTGATCCGAGTAGAGGAATTTCTTAATCACGGGAAAAATGTTCTCCGTCGTAACTCCGATTTTTCCGTTTTTCATGGTTGTGTCAGTGGTTTTTGTGATTCTTTTGTTGCATTTCGATACAACAAAGGGTGTGCCAGTGCCTTTTTACTGCCATTTTGGCAGTTGCAGCCTGACAGGATGTTGCGGATAATAAGAAAATCGGGAAAAGGGTTTTACCAAAAACGTAAATAAGCGGTCTGGGGCGAAGATAACGTTCTGAACCGCCAAACGGTCTGTCGCGCTAATAAAAAAATTCGTATCTTTGCACTGAACTTAAATAGGAGAGCCTATGGGATAAAAAAGAAGTGAGAACCAACTCGTGCCGTCGCTGAAACAGGCGGCATGACATAATAAAACGTTATCTTTAATCCTGCTTGTCGAAATCTGGAAAATTTCAAAAACAAGTAGCCGGAATGAAGTTTGGCGTTCACGTGTTTACACGTGGACTTTATTCTGATATTGGCTACTTTGGGTATTCCAGAACCTCGACAAGCGGATAAAAGGATTTTGTTCCACGTTTTTTTATGTTTTTGCATCAATCCAAAATCGCTGTGGAACCGGCAAAAATTCCAAACATTTGTTACAATGTCGAAAAAACAAAATTTCAAGAAGGCAATCCTTGCTGCAATTTTCTCGTTCGTTTTGGTTTCCGTATGGGCGGCTCCAAAAACTTACACATTTACTGTCACGCTCCAAAGTATTCCGGTGAATGCCAAAGTCTATTACAACGACAAGTTAATCAGTACGACTACTCCGGCGACTGTTACCTTAAATCTTACCAAAAAGGAGGTTGATAAGGGCTTGGCGTTTAAGTTCGTCAAACAAGGATACCCCGACGGAATAGTTCCGGTAAACCCGAATCTCAACAAGATCGGATTTTTCAAAGTCGCCGAGCCGGTTACCGTATGCCATGAATTTGCACCCGGCAGCGCTTATACGAACGACACTTCCATTCAGGCCGGCGAAGCCCATACGGTGGTCAGTCGGGACAAGGCCGGCGCTTCGGCGTTGGAGCGGACGATTATCCGGTGGTTCTTCGATTCGACGCCGCAGGGGGCGCAGGTTTACTGGCGCGTCATTTCGAGCATTCCTGCCGAAGTGAAGAACACCAACGAAAACTACATGGGTACGACCCCGTACGAAGAAACCCGTTCGTTCAACATTCTGGGGTTGACGTACGAAAATTCGCGCGACGTGCAGGTCGAAGTGAAGATTAAAAAACGCGGCTATTACGACGGTGTAAAGCGATTCAATGTCCGTCAGGCCATCGACCAGCAGGAAATAAGCAGTTTCTACGATCTTGTTCCGAAAGAGGAGTAAAACAGACGGGCCGGTCATCGACCGGCCCGCTCTTTCGCTTCGCTTACGAAATTTTATTTTGCATATAAATAAAATTTCATGGAGAACGTTTCGCCCGGAGCGATGCTGCGGAAACCGGCCGCTTCGGGGTCTGCGGCATTCGGTGCGTTCGTTATCCACGATTGCGGTTCGGGACAGCAGTAGGGGACTTGCCCGCCATTGTTCCAAATCGTCCAGTAGGTCGTCATGTCGTCCACCTCGTAGAATGTGCGAACGCCCGTCCGTTTGTTCTCGACCAATGCGCCGCGATAGGGCCTGCCGTCGACGTCGATTTCGCGGAGCGTGAAACCGGCCTCGATCGGGGCGCAGTCGGTTACCTGCAATCCGCCCTCCCGCAATCGGGAAAATTGTTCCGTCAGCGGCAGTTTCCGGCCGGTCGGCAGGTTGCGGTCATTGAGTTCGACCTGCTCGCCGACGGCGACGCGCATCGCGTAATCTCCGGCCTCTCCGCCTGCGAACGGAATGCACAGCGGGGTGTGGAACCCGACACCGACCGGCATGCGCTGTCCGCTGCGGTTGGTGAACGTCACCTCCTGCGCCAATCCTGCGCTGCTCAACCGGTAGATGATTTTGCATTTGAACTCGTGCGGGAAATCCTTGTAAATGGCGTCGTTCCCGGCGTTCGAGTAGTAGCGGCATTCGACCAGCACTTCGTTTTCGGTTTCGCGGGCTTTCGATACGGCGAACGGCAGCCCTTTGATGATTCCGTGATGATAGTTGTGCTCTTTCTCGATGGTAATGGGATACTGGTACGTGCGACCCTCGAACGTGTAGCACCCGTCGGCAATCCGGTTGGGCGGGAAGAGCAGCGGCAGTCCGAATATCTGCGGGCGGCTCTTGAACGTTTCGATTTCATCGGCAGCGGGCGTGCGCAGAATCTCCACGCCCAACCGCGTGTTGGCCAAGCGCACGAGGTTGGCGCCGACCGACGGGATGAGCAGGGCCGAGTAGTCGCCTTTCGCGAACTCGACGGCCTGCAATCCGTTCCATGTTATGCAGCGGAGCATCTTACAGCAGATTTTCGATTTTGGCTTTCAGCGCATCTTTCGAGCAGGCTCCGACCTGTTTGTCGACCAGTTCGCCGTTTTTCAGAAAGATGATGGTCGGAATGTTCCGCACGCCGTATTTGGTGGTGATTCCGTCGTTTTCTTCGACATCGCATTTGCCGATGACTACCTTGTCGCCGTATTCGGCGGCCAGTTCGTCGACGATCGGTGCGATCATGCGGCAGGGGCCGCACCATTCGGCCCAGAAGTCGATGACGACGGGTTTGCCGGAGGCCATGACCTCCTCGAAATTCGATTGGTTGATTGCTAATGCCATAACAGTTTGTTTTTTAGTTTTTATGCGATCGAGTATTTGATTTCGTTTTCGTCCAGATAGTCCACCAGCGATTTGTTGAGACTGACCTTGTGCGACTTGGAAAAAAGATTGACCGTTACCCGTTCCGTCGGGTCGTAGATATTCACCCGAAGCAGGGTCGGGCCTTTCGACTCGCGCACCTGTTTCGTGAAATCGCGGATGAAAGAGGCCGTGACCTCTTCGACGGGCAGCTGAATGGAGATTTCTTTGATCATCGTATCGCGCAACTCGGAAAGCTGCACCATCGAAATGAGTTTGAACTCCAGTTCATTGTCGTTATAGGGGCGAGGTTGTACCTTCCCGCGAATGAAAAGGAAATAGTCTTGGAACAGGTATTTGCGGAAGTTCTCGTAATCCTTGCCGAAAAGCGTGAATTCGTGCGAGCCGTTGTAGTCTTCCATCGTGAATTTGCCCCACGGTTTTCCGGTTTTGGTGGTGAGGTTCTTTACATCCACGACCATGCCGGCGACGGCGATTTCCTGTCCGCGCATCGGTTCGAGGTTTTGCAACTCGGTCAGCTGCGTTTTGCACATGTGGTCGATGATGACCTTGTAATCGTCCAGCGGGTGGGCCGAAAGGTAGAGCCCGATCATTTCGCGCTCCTTGTTCAGCGTTTCGAGCGGTTTCCAGTCGTTGCAGGCCGGAAGCACCGGCCGCTGGATGTCCACTTGGCCTCCGCCGCCGAACAGACTTTGCTGGGCGTTGTTCTTTTCCGACTGGAAGCGCTGGCCGTAGCGAATCAGCTGCTCTATGAACACCGCACTGTTCGGGTCGCGCACATCCGCACCGAAGAATTTGCACCGGTGGAACTCCGTGATGTTGTCGAACGCACCGGCAAGGGCCAGATTTTCCAGACATTTGCGGTTGACGACCGAGTAATTGACCCGTTCCATGAAGTCGTAAATGTCCTTGAATGGCCCGTTTTGCTCGCGCTCCTCGATGATGCTGTCCACCGCCGCTTCGCCCACGCCCTTGATAGCTGCAAGGCCGAACCGCACGTCGCCCTTTTCGTTCGATGAAAACGTCCGCCGCGATTCGTTGATGTCGGGGCCGAGCACGAGGATGCCCATGCGCTTGCACTCGTTCATGTAGTCGGTCAGCTGCTTGATGTTGGTCAAGTTCCGGCTCAACACGGCCGCCATGTATTCCGACGGATAATTGGCTTTCAGATAGGCGGTCTGATAGGCTACCCACGAATAGCAGGTCGCGTGCGATTTGTTGAACGCATAGGAGGCGAACCGCTCCCAGTCCGACCAGATTTTTTCGAGCACCTTCGGGTCGTGGCCGTTCTTCTGTCCGCCGCGAATGAATTTCGGTTTCAGGGCATCCAGTTTGGACTTCAATTTCTTGCCCATCGCCTTGCGCAGCGTGTCCGATTCGCCGCGCGTGAAATTGGCCAAAAGCCGCGACAGCAACATGACCTGCTCCTGATAGACCGTCACGCCGTAAGTATCTTTGAGATACTTCTCCATGATCGGGATGTCGTAGACGATAGGGCTGCGGCCGTGTTTGCGGGCGATGAAATCGGGAATGTACTCCATCGGGCCGGGACGGTAGAGGGCATTCATCGCGATGAGGTCCTCGAACGTGGAGGGCTGCAATTCGCGCAGGTATTTCTGCATGCCGGCGGACTCGAACTGGAACGTCCCGACCGTACGGCCCTCGCTGTAAAGTTTGTAGGTGACGGGGTCGTCGATAATCGAGAAGTCGTCGATGTCGATTTTCTTGCCCGTAGTCTGGCGGATGTTCTCGACGGCATCCTTGATAATGGAAAGGGTCTTCAACCCCAAGAAGTCCATTTTAATCAGGCCGGTGTCCTCGATGACCGAGCCTTCGTATTGGGTCACGAGCATCTTTTCGCCCGTCTCCTTGTCGTCGGCCGTCGCCACGGGTACCCAGTCGGTGATGTCGTCGCGGCAGATAATCGTGCCGCAGGCGTGCACGCCCGTGTTGCGCACGTTGCCTTCCAGCATTTTGGCGAACCGAATCGTGTCGTGCATCAGCGGGTCGGTCGATTCTTCGGCCGCTTTCAGGTCGGGCACCAGTTCGATGGCCTGTTTGAGGCTCTTGATGAATTTCCCGTCGGGGGTTTTGTCCGGTACGAGCTTGCAGAGCCGGTCCGATTCCGAAAGCGGCAGTTTCTGCACGCGGGCGACATCCTTGATAGCCAGTTTGGTGGCCATTGTACCGTAAGTGACGATGTGCGCCACTTTTTCCTTGCCGTATTTCTGCGTTACGTAGTTCAATACGCGGCCGCGGCCGTCGTCGTCGAAGTCCACGTCGATATCGGGCAGGGAGATACGGTCGGGATTGAGGAAACGCTCGAACAGCAGGTCGTAGGCGATCGGGTCGATTTGCGTGATGCCCAAGCAGTAGGCGACGGCGGAACCTGCGGCCGAACCACGTCCCGGGCCGACCGACACGTCGAGCTGCTCGCGGGCCGCCCGAATGAAGTCCTGCACGATAAGAAAGTAGCCGGGGAAGCCCATTGTCTTCATCACATGCAGCTCGAACCGGAGGCGTTCCGTCTGTTCGTCGGTCAGTCGTTCCCCATAGCGGCGGCGGGCACCGTCCATCGTCAGCTTTTCGAGGTAGTCGGCCTCGAACTTGATGCGGTAGAGTTTGTCGTATCCGCCGAGTTTCTCGATTTTTTTGCGCCCCTCGTCTTCGGACATGATGACGTTGCCGTTCTCGTCGCGCGTGAATTCGTCGAACAGCTGCTGTTCGGTGAAACGCCGGCGGTACTCCTCTTCCGTGCCGAACTCGGCCGGAATCTCGAACGTGGGCATGATCGGCGCATGGTCGATGCTGTAAAACTCCACCTGATTGCAGATGTCCACCGTCGTCGCCATTGCCTGCGCATCGCTTTCGCCGAAAATCGCGGCCATTTCCGCCGTCGTTTTCAGCCACTCCTGCTTCGAGTAGAGCATGCGCTTCGGGTCGTCCAAGTCCTTGCCCGTCGAAAGGCAAATCAACCGGTCGTGCGCTTCGGCATTGTCTTCGTCGACGAAATGCACGTCGTTCGTACAGATCGTGCGGACATCGTATTTCGCGGCCAGCCGGCGCAGTTGCTCGTTGACTTTGAGCTGCATGGGGTAGGCCTCGTGGTTGGCCCGTTCGACCGTCGCCTTGTGCAACTGGAGTTCCAGATAATAATCGTCGCCGAAAAGTTTTTTATGCCAGCGGATCGCTTCTTCGGCCTTTTCCATGTCGTCGGCCGTAATGGCGCGCGGCACCTCGCCCGCAAGGCATGCCGAACAGCAAATCAATCCTTCATGGTACTTTTCCAACTCCGCATGGTCGGTACGGGGGCGCATATAGAAGCCGTCCGTCCACGCTTTGGAAACGATTTTTATCAGGTTGTGGTACCCTGTCAGATTCTTGGCCAGCAGAATCAGGTGATAACCGCTCTGGTCGGGTTTCCCCTCCTTGTCCTGCAACCGGCGGCGGGCCACATAGACTTCGCATCCGACAATCGGTTTGAAATCGGGGACGGCTTCCAATGCGGCGATTTTCTGTTGTCCGGCCGCCGCATCGAATCCGAACTCCTGTTCCATCCGGGCCACTTCCTCCGCCCGTTCTTTGAGTTTGGCGTATTGTTCGGCCGTATCGAGCGATTCGGTGCTGTGCGGTTCCAGTTCGGACAACTGCTTCTGCAAATCGGCTGCATACTGCTTCGGGTCGGGATGCTCGGACAAAAGGGCGTTCAGCCCGTCGAGCAACTGGCGGAACGACTTGATTTTGTCATGCTTCTTGCCGTTGACTTTCTGGACGTAGTTGTAAAATTCCTTGACGCCGAACATGTTGCCGTGGTCGGTCAGGGCGATGCCGGGCTGGCCGTCCGCAAGCGCCTTGTCGACCAGCCTTTGGATGCTGGCTTGCCCGTCGAGAATCGAGTACTGGCTGTGGACGTGCAGGTGGACGAACTGGGACATGACAGGTAAAAATTTACGGTGAACAAAGATAGTGCTTTTTTTGCGGGAAATCCGGCACGCCGCTTGCAAGTTATCAACAAAATGCTTTCATTTGAAAAGCGAACCGAAAACGCACGGTTATGGAAGAGGAAACATTGGTCGTGGCGGCGACTTACAATACCGTCGTGGAGGCCGAAATCGGCCGAACGCTGCTCGCCGATGCGGGGATATGGGCGAGCATCCGCAACGAATACATGTCGGCGATCTATCCGACCGGCATCATGCCGGCGCAGTTGGTCGTGTACGGCGAAGACCTCGAAAAGGCGCAGTCGCTGCTGCACCGCAACTGAAAAATAACAAAGGCGGAACATCGGTTCCGCCTTTGTTCGCTCTATTCCGCGACCGTGACTTTTTCGGCCGCTTGCTGCTCGAAAAATTCGGGCTTGGTGCGACGGATGAATTCCACGACCTCGCCCAACGCTTCCTCGAATTTGGCAAAATCTTCCTTGTAGAGAAAAATCTTGTGACGGTCGTAACTGTTGCTGCCGTCCGCCGCTGTCATTTTGCGGCTTTCGGTAATCGTCAGAAAATAATCGTCCGCACGGGTGGCCCGCACATCGAAAAAATAGGTGCGCCGGCCGGCCTTGACCGCTTTGGTGAGAATCTGATCGCCGTAATCTTCGTTTTCACGGCGAGGGGGCGCTTGTGGTAACATGGCGTTCGGTAGTTTCAGGTTAAACGTTCTATGGTAAAACGAATTTAAGCAAAAATCCCCGAAAAGCCAAATGTTTTTCGCGTCAACTGCGATTTTCGAGCAGCGGCACCCCTTCGCGTTCCCAGTTTTCGAGCAGTTCGAGAGCCCGGCGGAATGCTTCGTCGTGCGACCGGTTGACGATTCGATAGAAATACTCCGTGCCGAAAAGCCGCTGGGCGACAAGCGCTTTCAACTGCGTGGCGAGCAGCGGGGCGGACAACTCCAATGCCTCCGAATCGCAGGCCACTTCGTGCTTTTCGCCCAGTGCGGCCAGCTTGTCCAACTGTTTTTCCGAAACCGTGAAATTCCGGTCGAACGCCTCGAACGTGGGGTAGTTGCGCTTCAACCGGTTGCGTTCTCGGTCGAGATAGGTCAGGATGTATTCGTTCACTATGCCGCGCCGCACCAATTCGGCGTGATAGTCCGTGAATCCGGTCGTGTCGGCCGCAATCAGCACGTCGGGCCGGATTCCGCCGCCTCCGCGAACCGTGCGGCCTGTGCGCAGCGTCCGGTAGACCGGAGCATCGGCATCGAGCGAATCCCGCACGGCATCGTCGTAACGGCGCAGATGATCCAGATAATACTCGCGGCGTTTCCCTTTTTCGTAGGGACGTTGGATGACCCGTCCCGAAGGGGTATGGTAACGGGCCACCGTGATGCGGACGGCCGAACCGTCGCCCAATCCGATTTGGCGTTGTACCAGCCCCTTGCCGAAACTCGGACGGCCCAAGACGACGCCCCTGTCCCAATCCTGAATGGCTCCGGCCACGATTTCCGATGCGGAAGCCGACAATTCGTCGAGCAGCACGACCAATCGGACATCGAGCCCCTCGCCGTCCCGTTCCGCACGGAACGACATCGGCGGGACGGCACGCCCTTCCGTCGAAACGATCGTAGCGGTTTCGGGCAGGAAAAATCCGGCGACATCGACCGCTTGTTCCAACAGCCCGCCGCTGTTGCCGCGCAGGTCGAGAATCAAGCTGTGCGGACGTCCCAGTTTTTCGTAATTTTCGTGGAACTCGCCGAACGTGGTGCGACCGAACCGGTTGAGTTTGATATAGCCGATGCTGTCCGTCGGAAGATAGGCGGCATCCACCGTGTTGAGCGGAATTTTGTCGCGAACCATTGCGAAATGCAACAAGCGGGATTCGTTCGGTCGCACCACGTCTATTTCCACGCGCGAACCGTTTTTGCCGCGCAGGTATTTCGGGACGTCCGCCGTGCGGAACCCGACGGCATCGGTCGTGTCGATGCGTACGATGCGGTCGTTCGGCCGCACGCCGACCTGCTCGGCAGGGCCTCCGGCAATGGTGTTGACCACCCGAATGGTATCGCGCAGCACCGAAAATTCGATTCCGATGCCGCTGAATTCCCCGTCGAAACTGGCCGTGACGCCTTGCATCTCTTCGGCTCCGATGTAGGCCGAATGCGGGTCGAGTTCTTCGAGCATCCCGCGAATGGCCTGCTCGGTGAGCGGGGCCATATCCATGTCGTCGACATAGAGGTCGGCCAATTTCCGGTAGACCGCAATCAGTTTCTGCACCTGAACGGCGTTCGATATGCGTTGTGCTTGGAGGGGCAGCGATGCCAGCAACGCAATGAAAGGGATAGCCCGGCGTATGTATCTGTTCATGTTCTTTCGGATTTCAGACCCGCCCGTTCCTGCAAAAAGTTCACCGTAACGGAAAAAATCAATCGTTCCAAATCCGCCACGATGCTTCGGCTTGGGCGCGGAACATCGTTTCGCCGTTCAGCGTGTGCGCTCCGCGTTGTTCGCCGAACGCGAGGAAACGGGTCAGCGGCGGATTGTAGACCAAATCGAGCAGGTAGTGGCGCGGCGTCAAGTAGGCGTAGGGAATGCACGGCGCTTCGTCGGCCGCAGGACTCGTTCCTACGGGCGTCGCGTTGATTATCAACCGGCTGCGCTCGATTACCTCGCACGGAAGATTAGCATAAGTATAATTCCCTTTTGCGGGGTCGCGCGAAACGAGCTCGTAGGCAATCCCCCGTTCGGCGAGTGCATATTGTACGGCCTGCGAAGCGCCGCCGGTACCCAATACGAGTGCTTCCTCCGGTTCGTCGCCGCCGAGCAGCCGGTCGAGTGCGACCCGCAAGCCGATGATGTCGGTATTGTGTCCGGTCAGCGTTCCGTCGGGCATGCGGCGAATGCAGTTCACCGCACCGATATTCCGTGCTTCGGGCGACAAGTCGTCGAGCAACGGGATGACGGCCTGTTTGTATGGAATGGTGACGTTCAGCCCGCAAAGTTCGGGCATGCGTTCCAGCAACACGGGAAGTTCGTCGACCGAGGCCAGTTCATAGCGGTCGTAGATGTGGTCGTCCAACCCTTCGCGGGCGAATTTTTCGGTGAAGTAGGCAGCCGAAGCCGAATGCCCGAGCGGTCGGCCGATGATTCCGAAGCGTCGCATAGGTTTTTAATGGCTGCGTTTTTTTTCGAGGAAGCGCGCCGCCGTTTCGATGACGTAAATCGTCAGGAACCCGACGATGCAGAGTATGACTGCCGAAACCAGCTGCGAATCCTGCCCGGTCAGTGCCTCGAATTGGCTCGGCAGGATGTTCCGTTCGGCGAGCGGCACTGTCGCACTATGGTTGTCGACGAATGCGGCGGCAGTTTCTTTCCACGGCCACACCTTGTTGAGCGACCCGAGCATGAACCCCATCAAAACCGCGATAGTCGCATCGTGGCGATTTTTGAGCAACCATGAGAGCAGGTGCGAAAAAGTGATGATGCCGACGACGGCACCGACCGCGAAAAGCAGGATGACCGGCAGGTTCAGTTCGCCGATAGCCGTCATGATATACCGGTATTTGCCGAGCAGCAGCAGGATGAATGCCCCCGATATGCCGGGCAGAATCATGGCGCAAATGGCAATGGCGCCGGACAGCATGATGAACCACCATGTGTCGGGTGTTTGCGCAGGCGAGGCGACGGTAATCCACCACGCGGCGACGGTCCCCGCTATGAGCGCGACGGCGGTCGTCGTGTCCCAGCGTCGGATTTGCTTGGCGACCAGCAGGGCCGAAGCGATAATCAGGCCGAAAAAGAACGACCATATTTCGATAGGGTGATGGGCGAGCAGCCATGTCATCAGCCGGGCCAGCGAGAAGACCGCCGCACCGATGCCGACGAGTACGGGCAGGAGAAAAGCGCCGTTTATATGCTGCCAGAATTCGCCGAACCGGCCTTTCCCGAGCAGCCGCAAGGCCGTGAAATCCATTCGGCGGATAGTGTCGATGAATTCTTCGTAGATGCCCGATATGAAAGCGATCGTGCCGCCCGACACGCCGGGCACGACGTCGGCCATGCCCATTGCACAGCCTTTGAGGGCCAACAGCAGAGACCGTGAAAATTTCATAAGCCGTCGATTTTTTGCAAAGATAGTGCAAGCCGGGTGCAGAAGCAAACGAAGTTTCGATTATCTTTGCAAAAATTATGGCGGCCGTCCCTGCGGCGGCCGGGCAAACCGAAAAACACATGGCAGACGAAAAAATCATCTTCTCGATGGTGGGCGTGTCGAAGACGTTCTCCAACCAGAAAAAGGTGCTCGACAACATCTACCTCTCGTTCTTCTACGGGGCGAAAATCGGTATCATCGGCCTGAACGGGGCCGGTAAATCCACGCTGATGAAAATCATCGCGGGCATCGACAAGAATTATCAGGGCGAGGTCGTTTTTTCGCCGGGTTATTCGGTCGGCTATTTGGAGCAGGAACCGAAGCTGGACGACTCGAAAACCGTTCGTGAAGTCGTCGAGGAGGGGTGCGCCGCGACCGTTGCGCTGCTGAAAGAGTACGAGGAAATCAATGCGAAGCTGTGCGAACCGATGTCCGACGACGAAATGGCGCGGCTCATCGAACGGCAGGGCGAACTTTACGAGCAGATCGACCATGTGAACGGTTGGGAGCTCGATACGGTGCTCGACCGTGCAATGGATGCGCTGCGTTGTCCCGACGGCGACCAGCCGGTAAATGTACTTTCGGGCGGCGAGCGGCGCCGCGTGGCGTTGTGCCGTCTGTTGTTGCAGCAGCCCGACGTGTTGCTACTCGACGAGCCGACGAACCATTTGGACGCCGAATCCATCGACTGGCTCGAGCAGCATCTGCAACAATATAAAGGTACGGTCATCGCCGTGACGCACGACCGTTATTTCCTCGACCACGTGGCCGGTTGGATTCTCGAACTCGACCGGGGCGAGGGTATTCCGTGGAAAGGCAACTATTCGGGTTGGCTGGAGCAGAAAACCGCCCGCATGGCAATGGAGGAGAAGCAGGAGTCGAAACGCCGCAAAACCCTCGAACGCGAGTTGGAGTGGGTGCGGATGTCGCCTTCCGGCCGTCACGCCAAATCGAAAGCGCGTCTGTCGGCCTACGACAAGCTGATGAACGAGGACGCCAAGCAGCAGGAGGAAAAACTCGAAATTTTCATCCCGAACGGCCCGCGTTTGGGCGATGTGGTCATCGAGGCCCATGATGTGAAAAAGGCGTTCGGCGACAGAGTGCTTTACGAACATCTCGATTTCTCGCTGCCGCCCGCCGGTATCGTGGGCGTTATCGGCCCCAACGGAACCGGCAAAACAACCCTGTTCCGCATGATTATGGGGCTGGAGCAGCCGACCGAAGGTTCGTTCCGCGTAGGCCCGACCGTCAAACTGGCCTATGTTGACCAGCAGCACAAATCCATCGATCCCGAAAAAACGGTGTTCGAGGTGATTTCGGGCGGCACTGACCTGATTACGTTGGGTAACCGGCAGGTCAATGCCCGTGCTTATGTCGCCCGCTTCAATTTCTCGGGTGCCGACCAAGAGAAAAAGTGCGGCATGCTTTCGGGTGGCGAACGCAACCGCCTGCATTTGGCGCTCGCACTGAAAGAGGAAGGTAACGTATTGCTTTTGGACGAGCCGACCAACGACATCGACGTCAATACGTTGCGTGCGTTGGAGGAAGGTCTCAACAACTTCGCGGGCTGCGCCGTCGTCATTTCGCACGACCGCTGGTTCCTCGACCGCATCGCCACGCACATTCTCTCGTTCGAGGGCGACTCGAAAGTCGTCTTCTATGAAGGCACGTACAGCGAATACGAGGATTGGAAACGGGCGCAGGGATTCGACATGGAACCGCACCGTGTGAAGTACAAAAAGCTGATAGCCGACTGACCTCGAAAACAGAATTTTGAGTAAAAATATGAAAAATCCCGAACAGACCGTTGGCGCAATGGCGGATAAGGCCGGTACGACCTACCTCGCTTATATCGACGATGCCGGATTCCCCGTGACGAAAGCGATGCTGAAACCCCGTCTGCGCGTGGGGATTCGGGAATTTTGGTTTTCGACCAATACGTCGTCCAACAAAGTGGCTTGTTTACGCAGGAACCCCAAAGCCAGCATCTATTTCGTCGACCGTCGTTTCTTTCGGGGTGCCAGCCTGACCGGGACGGTGGAGGTTTTGGAGACGCCCGAAGCCAAAGAACGCATCTGGCAGGAGGGCGACACGCAGTATTATGCGGGTGGTGTCACCGATCCCGACTATTGCGTGTTGAAATTCACGGCGACCGGCGGACGTTATTACAGCAATTTCAAATCGGAGGATTTTTCCCTATAATCTATGGCACAGAAACCCACCATTCCCAAAGGCACGCGCGATTTCTCTCCGGCAGAGATGATGCGCCGCCAATATATTTTCGACACGATCAAAAAGGTCTTTCGCACCTACGGGTTCGCCCCGCTCGAAACTCCGGCTATGGAGAACCTTTCGACCCTGCTCGGCAAATACGGCGACGAAGGCGACAAACTGCTTTTCAAGATTCTCAATTCGGGCGATTATGCCGCCGGGCTGACCGACGACGAAGTGCGCCATTTTCCGAGAATCAGCGAAAAGGGATTGCGCTACGACCTTACCGTGCCGTTCGCACGCTACGTCGTGCAGCATCAGAACGAGTTGACGTTCCCGTTCAAGCGTTATCAGATTCAGCCTGTTTGGCGGGCCGACCGGCCGCAGAAGGGGCGTTACCGCGAGTTCTACCAGTGCGATGTGGACGTCATCGGCACCCGTTCGCTGTTGTGCGAGGTCGAACTGGTCGAAATCGTCGAGCGGGTGTTCCGTGCGCTGGGAGTTCGCGTCGCACTTAAAATGAATAACCGTAAAATCCTCTGCGGCATAGCGGAAGCAATCGGCCATGCGGACAAGATGATGGATATTACGGTCGCTATCGACAAACTCGACAAAATCGGACTGGACAACATGAAGGCCGAACTGCTCGAACGCGGACTGACGCAGGAAGCCATCGGCAAACTGCAACCGATACTTGAATTGAGCGGCAGCAATGCGCAGAAATTGGACAAGTTGAGCGAAATCCTCGCCGGTTCCGAAACCGGATTGCTCGGTATCGGCGAAATGCGCACGATTTTCGGATATGTCGAACAGGCAGGGCTCGAATTGCCCGTCGAACTCGATTTGTCGCTGGCGCGCGGTTTGAACTATTACACCGGTGCCATTTTCGAGGTCAAGGCTTCGGATTTCGCAATCGGTTCCATTTGCGGCGGCGGACGTTACGACGACCTGACCGGAATTTTCGGGCTGAAAGGGCTTTCGGGTGTCGGCATTTCGTTCGGGGCCGACCGCATCTACGACGTCATGTGCGGGTTGGAACTGTTCCCCGCGTCGGTGGATTGTACGACGCAGGTGCTGTTCACCAATTTCGGCACCGAAGAGGAGCGTGCGGTGCTTCCGTTGTTGCGCGGCTTGCGCGATGCGGGCATTTCCGCCGAAATCTATCCCGAGAGCGGCAAAATGAAAAAACAAATGGAATATGCCAACCGTCGCGGGATTCCCTACGTGGCGATCGTCGGTTCCGACGAACTCGCCGCAGGTGCCGTCACGGTGAAAAACATGCAGACCGGCGAACAGCAACAGGTGCCGTTCGGCCGACTCGCCGAAGCGTTGCACTAAAAAGAAAAGGCTGCCTGAACGGCGGCCTTTTTTTTAATAGTTCTCTTTCTTCGGCTCGAAATAGGCCTGCGGATGCAGGCAGGCGGGGCACAATTTCGGGGCGTCTTCTGCCAAGCAGACGTAGCCGCAGTTACGGCACTGCCACCAGATTTGCCCGTCGCGGTGGAAGAAATCGCCGTCGGTCAAGCGGCTTAACAGTTTGAGATAACGGCTTTCGTGCTCCGCTTCGACCGTTGCGATCATTTTGAACGCAGCGGCAACGGCGGGGAATCCCTCTTCTTCGGCCACCGAGGCGAAATCGCGGTACAGCACGTCCCACTCTTCGCGTTCGCCTTGTGCCGCCGCCAGCAGGTTTTCTTGCGTCGTCCCGATTTTTCCGGCAGGGTAGGAGGCAGTAATGGTTGCAGCACCCCCTTCGAGAAATTTGAAAAACCGTTCGGCGTGTTCCTTTTCCTGTTCCGCCGTCTCCGCAAAGACGCCTGCAATCTGTTCGTAGCCCTCTTTTTTCGCTTGGCTGGCGAAAAAGGTGTAGCGGGTGCGGGCCTGACTCTCACCGGCAAATGCTTTCAGCAGGTTCTGCTCGGTGCGGGTGCCTTGGATGCTCTTTTCCATGGATGTAGATTTTTAGGATTTGTCGGGCAAATATAGAGAAAAGGAAAAGAGCGGAAAAAGGATTCCGAACGCGATTTTTCAAATCGGCCTATTTTTCTTATAGATAGGACTTTAATAAAAATTCAAAAGTTCGGAAATGTCTTCGCGGAACGTCGCATAGTCCGTCGGCAGATTCAGCGTGTCCGCCGCATCGAACGGCAGGATTCGATAGCCCGGAAGGGCGACCCATACCGGTATGGCTTCGGTTTCGTAGGTAATATGTTCGTCCGGGTGGACGGTCAGCGTAATTTGGGCCATCAGGCCGCCGTCGCAGTAGCGCTGGCGTTGGTTCGATACGAAATTGCCCAACGAATAGAACACGGCGTGGGTGGAATCGGCTTCGTACGTTTGCACGACGTGCGGATGACTTCCGATTACCAAGTCGGCGCCGGCCCGTCGCAGGCAGCGGGCGAGGGCGCGTTGCCGGGTGCTGGGTTGCTGCTCGTATTCGTTGCCCCAGTGGATGCAGACGGCGACGCATCGGGCTCCGTTCGCGCGAGCGGCGGCGATGTCGGCCGCCATGCGCACGGTGTCGATGAAATTGACCGTTGTGCCCTGCGGTACCGGCAGCCCGTTGGTCGAATAAGTGTAGTTGAGCAGGGCTATGGGGATTTCCCGCGAATCGCGCAGCCAAAGCGGATGACGGGCGGCACGGTCGAGCGAATCGGTGAAGACGCCGGTTCGCAGAATGCCGCAGCTATCCAGCACTTCGGCCGTTGTGGCGATGCCGGACGCACCTCCGTCGCAACAATGGTTGTTCGCCATGACGGCGACATCGACCCCTGCATCGCGCAGGGCTTCGGCCAAAGCCACCGGCGAACGGAAACGGGGATAGCCCGCATAATCGTCGGAACGGGTCAGGGTGGTTTCGAGATTGACGACGACCCAATCGGCCTGCTCGAATCGGGAGCGCAAGGCAGCGAAGACAGGCGAATAATCGAATCCGCAGCCTTTTCGTGCAGCCGTAATTTGGGGCATGTGCTGCATGACATCGCCCGCGAACAGCAGGCGCACGCTCACCGGCTCCGGCAACGGCAGCATGGCTGCATCCGGTTGCAGCCGCAACGGGAGGGCACACAGCAAACCGACACAAACGGCCGAGACAATACGACTGATGAAAGACATGGGCGGGTCAGGATTCGGAATGCCGTTTGGGATTGGCGGGAAACCAGCCTTTTTCGACCCGTTTGCGCTGTTGGAACAGTTCGCCGATGCTCCAAAACGACGATGCGCCCCACACGGCCAAGAGCGACGACCAAAGGATGTGCTTCACGGCAATCGAACCGATGACGGCGGCAATGCCCATCAGCAAAAAGGCCCACCCGCACCGGACGCCGAAATAATACTCGCCTTTGATGACCAGCGGATGAAACAGCCCGATAATGAGGAACGTGGCGATGCCGATAACCAGCCCGGTCAGATTATGTTCCGCAAAAAAATCCATAATAGTGTCGTCTGAATTTGCATCGAAACGGGCGGAAGTCCGCACCAACGCACCTCCGCCCGCAGGGTTCGGTCGTCCGCCCGGTTAGCGAACGACGATTTGCAACGGAGTTTCGACAGCGGCTTTCGTCTCGTTCAGTTTTTCGAGCCAATCTTCCATGTCGTCCACGCCGCCTTGGCTCCAGCCGGTGCCGGCGTAGTAGGTCAGCGTCTCGTTCGGTTCGACGTTCTTGACCGCCAGCGCATGTCCGGCCGCATCGGGCAGAATTTCAGCACCCTGCAACAGCACGGCACCGTAAATGTCGCCGTCGCGCACGGGATCTTTCGAGTCCGATGCCGATTCGCAGATAGCCACCCAGTCTTCGCCCGTCAGCGTTTGTTTCACATCGTGGCGCACGAATCCGGCGGCTACGGGCAACTCCGTGAAATCGCCCGTATAGATGCATTCCATTTTGTTGAAATGTTGGTTGGCGTCGAGCGTGATGATTTTGGTCAGCGCGACCGTCTTGCCGCCGATTGCGAACGGTGCATACGTCAATTCGACCGACGTGCGGATAGGCCCGTTGTCGAGGGTTTTGCAGGTCTGGTAGTTGTGCGGCAGGAGGAAGAGTTCGCCGTCGATGAACGGTACCGACGAGCCGCCGCCCAGCGTGCGGCCGACCTTGTAGCAGTCCATGCCGTCGCCGTAGTTGTGGTGGTAGTCGCCTTTGGCATACCATTCGTCGATGACCAGCTTGTCGGTGCATTTCACCCACACGTCGATGCCCGGCGTAACCAGCATCTCGCCCGGAGCGGTTTCCAAAGCGGGCCCATAAAGACGGTAGGCGACTTTGTTGTTTTCCCACGCATAGTCGTCGTAACGTTCGGGAACCTGACGCCCGAATGCTTCGGCCGGATAGTCGTCGCGGCGGCCTTCGCGAATGGTGAACCGTTCGGTTTCACCGGCGTCGATGTCCGCTTGGAAAATCAGGGCCTGCGGTTCGGGTTCGCCGCGATAAATGACCTGCGACGGGATTTGTTCGTTATCGGCGTTCAGTACGACGACTGCCGACGGCGAAAAGGTGGCTATCTGATTCCATGCGATTTCCACGGTCGCATCGTCGAGGTCGATGTCCGCGCAGTTGGTTACTTCGACCGTCACGCCTTGCGAGCAGGAGCCGAAAAGCAATGACATGGCGAATAAAAACAGGGTCTTTTTCATAAGTCGTTTTGTATTAGGGTACGACAAATGTACGTTTTTTTTGTGCAACGGACAACCCGTGCGGAATTATTTGCCGATTTTCTGTTGATTTTCCGGAAATGTTACTAATTTTACACGACGAAAGGCGCGGAATCTTTCTCCGTTTCTTTGAACAGAATTACGACAAACCTAAAAATAACCTGAATGAAACAGTTTAACGACGACAATTTCCTGTTGCAGACGCCTGCGGCGGAACGTCTTTATCATGAGCATGCGGCCAAAATGCCGATCATCGACTATCACTGCCACCTGATTCCCGAATACGTGGCGTCGAACCACCGCTTCGAGAACCTCTCGAAAATCTGGTTGGAAGGCGACCACTACAAGTGGCGGGCCATGCGTACGAACGGTGTCGACGAACGTTTCTGCACGGGAAAGGATACGACCGACTGGGAGAAGTTCGAGAAATGGGCCGAAACGGTGCCCTATACGATGCGCAATCCGTTGTACCACTGGACGCACCTCGAACTGAAAACCGCTTTCGGCGTAACGAAACTGCTGAACCCGTCGACGGCGAAGGAGATTTACGACGAATGTACGGCCAAGTTGCAGCAGCCCGAATACTATGCACGCGGCTTGATGCAGCATTACAACGTCGAGGCGGTCTGCACGACGGACGATCCGGTCGATTCGCTCGAACACCACATCAAGGTGGCACAGGACGGTTTTTCGGTCAAGATGCTTCCGACGTGGCGCCCCGACAAGGCAATGGCGGTCGAAAATCCCGCGAATTTCCGCGCCTATATCGAAAAGCTGTCGGATGTTTCGGGCGTGACGATTGCGAAATTCGCCGACGTCATCGACGCACTGCGCGTCCGTCATAAATTCTTCGAGTCGGTCGGCTGCCGTTTGTCCGACCACGGCATTGAAGAGTTCTACGCCGAAGATTACACGCAAGCCGAAATCGACGCCATTTTCAATAAAGTGTACGGCGGCCAGACGCTGACGCACGAGGAGATTCTGAAATACAAGACCGCCATGATGGTCGAATTCGCCGTCATGGACTGGGAGACGGGCTGGACGCAGCAGTTCCACTACGGTGCTATCCGCGACAACAATTCGCGCATGTTCAAGCAGCTGGGCCCCGATACGGGATTCGACTCCATCGGCGACTTTACGGTCGGCAAAAAGATGTCGAAATTCTTTGACCTGCTCGACCGCAACGACAAACTGACGAAGACGATCATCTACAACCTCAATCCGCGCGACAACGAACTGGTCGCCACGATGCTGGGCAACTTCCAAGACGGACGTTACGGTGCCGGCAAAATCCAGTTCGGCTCGGGCTGGTGGTTCCTCGACCAAAAAGACGGCATGGAGAAGCAGATGAATGCGCTGTCGACGCTCGGTCTGTTGAGTCGCTTCGTCGGCATGCTGACCGACTCGCGTTCGTTCCTGTCGTATCCGCGCCACGAGTATTTCCGCCGTACGCTCTGCAACCTGCTGGGCAACGACATCGAAAACGGTTTGCTGCCGGCTTCGGAAATCGACTTCATCGGCAAGGAGATCGTCGAGGGCATCTGCTACCGCAATGCGAAAAATTATTTCAAATTCTAATTCAATAAAACTTTATAAAAAAGATGAAAATCGTAACATTAGGTGAAATCATGTTGCGTTTGTCCACGCCGGGCAATACGCGCTTCGTTCAATCGGACTCGTTCGATGTCGTTTACGGCGGCGGCGAAGCCAATGTCGCAGTCAGCTGTGCCAATTACGGCCACGATGCCTATTTCGTAACGAAACTTCCGAAGCACGAAATCGGCCAGTCGGCCGTCAATGCCCTGCGCAAGTACGGTGTGAAGACCGACTTCATCGCTCGCGGCGGCGACCGTGTGGGTATTTACTATTTGGAGACCGGTGCGTCGATGCGTCCGTCGAAAGTGATTTACGACCGTGCCCACTCGGCCATTGCCGAAGCCGATCCGTCGGATTTCGATTTCGATGCGATCATGGAGGGTGCCCAGTGGTTCCACTGGTCGGGCATCACGCCCGCTATCTCGGACAAAGCTGCCGAGTTGACGAAACTGGCTTGCGAAGCGGCCAAACGTCACGGCGTGACGGTTTCGGTCGACCTGAACTTCCGCAAAAAACTGTGGACGAAAGAGAAAGCCCAATCCATCATGCGTCCGTTGATGCAGTACGTCGATGTCTGCATCGGCAACGAGGAGGATGCCGAATTGTGCCTCGGCTTCAAACCCGATGCGAATGTCGAAGGCGGCGAAACCAATGCCGAAGGCTACAAGGGCATTTTCAAGCAAATGGCCGAAACGTTCGGATTCAAGTACGTGATTTCGACCCTGCGCGAATCGTTCTCCGCTACGCACAACGGCTGGAAAGCGATGATTTACAACGGCAAAGAGTTCTACGAATCGAAACGTTACGATATTAACCCGATTATCGACCGCGTGGGCGGCGGCGACTCGTTCTCCGGCGGTATCATCCACGGTCTGCTGACCAAACCGACGCAGGGCGAAGCGCTCGAATTCGCCGTGGCGGCTTCGGCTTTGAAGCATACGATCAACGGCGACTTCAACCTCGTATCGGTCGAGGAGGTCGAGAGTCTGGCCGGTGGCAATGCGAACGGCCGCGTGCAGCGATAGGGCACGGTCAGGTAGATAAGAGGTTAATAGCATTCCAACCTTTTTAATAAAAAAATGGCAAAATTCGATAAAGTCGCCGTATTGAAGAAAATCGGCGAAACCGGCATGGTTCCGGTCTTTTACCACAAGGATGTGGAGGTCGCCAAGAAAGTCGTGAAGGCTTGCTACGAAGGCGGCGTCCGTGCGTTCGAGTTCACCAATCGCGGCGATTTCGCGCACGAAATTTTCGGCGAGCTCGTCAAGTGGGCAGACAAGGAGTGCCCCGAACTGGCACTCGGCATTGGCTCGGTGGTCGATGCTCCGACCGCCGCACTTTACATTCAGTTGGGGGCCAATTTCGTCGTGGGCCCGTTGTTCAATCCCGAAATCGCTCCGGTTTGCAATCGTCGCCTCGTGCCGTATTGCCCGGGTTGCGGCACCGTGTCCGAAATCGGCAAGGCGCAGGAACTGGGTTGCGACCTGACGAAACTCTTCCCGGGCGATGTCTACGGCCCCAACATGGTGAAAGGCCTGATGGCTCCTTGCCCGTGGTCGAAAATCATGGTGACCGGCGGCGTTTCGCCCGACCGTGAGAATCTGACTTCGTGGTTCAAGGCCGGCGTTTACTGCGTAGGCATGGGCTCGAAGTTGTTCCCGAAAGACCGCGTGGCAGCCGAAGACTGGGCTTATGTGACGGCCAAGTGCAAGGAGTGCTTGGACATCATCGCCGAATTGCGCAAATAAAACCTGAGACTGTTCCGCCGTATCCGCTTGGGTACGGCGGACGGTTACCGACTGAAAACAACTAAACGAAATGAATAACATGACTACTCAAACGACACAACAGAAACTGATGTCCAATTGGCGTTGGTGGATGTGCGGTTTGCTTTTCGTGGCGACGACCGTCAACTACATGGACCGTCAGGTATTGTCGCTGACTTGGAAAGATTTTATCGCCCCCGAATTCCATTGGACGGACGCCGACTACGGTACGATTACCGCCGTATTCTCTATTTTCTATGCCGTCTGCATGCTCTTTGCCGGACGTTTCGTCGACTGGATGGGCACTAAGAAAGGTTACCTTTGGGCAATCGGTGTCTGGTCGGCCGGTGCTTGCGTGCACGCGGCTTGCGGCTGGGCGACGGTTCACATCGAGGGCTACGGTTCGGTAGCCGCCATGACGGCCGTGGAGAGCGGTTCGGCTGCGGCGTTGGCTATCGCCTCGACGAGCGTGTGGCTGTTCTTGGCCGCACGGTGTATTCTGGCGCTCGGTGAGGCGGGCAACTTCCCGGCGGCTATCAAGGTGACGGCGGAGTATTTCCCCAAGAAAGACCGTGCGTTCGCAACTTCGATTTTCAATGCCGGTGCTTCGGTCGGTGCGTTGGTCGCTCCGGCAACCATTCCGCTGTTGGCGCAGTACTTCAAGGATAAAGGCGTCGGCGGCGGCTGGGAAATGGCGTTCCTGATTATCGGTGCGTTGGGCTTCCTGTGGATGGGCTTCTGGATTTTCATGTACGAAAAACCCGAACAATCGAAATATGTGAACGAAGGGGAGTTGCAGTACATCCACCAAGACGATGCCGAAGATGCGAAAAATGTCAAGGCGGAAACAACCGCCGAGAAAACCATTCCTTTCTGGCAGTGCTTCACCTATCGGCAGACTTGGTCGTTCATCGTCGGCAAGTTCTTCACCGACGGCGTGTGGTGGTTCTATCTGTTCTGGGCTCCGGCCTATTTCTCCGACCAATACGGTTATTCGTCCAGCTCGAGCATGGGTATCGCGTTGATTTTCACGCTCTACATGATTGTTACCGTGCTGTCGATTTTCGGCGGTTATCTGCCCAAACTCTTTGTCGATAAGAAAGGGATGAATCCTTATGCCGGTCGTATGCTGGCCATGCTGATTTTCGCATTCTTGCCGCTGCCCGCGTTGTTCGCACAGAGCGCCGGTGCGATTTCGGTTTGGTGGCCCGCTGTCATCATCGGTCTGGCCGGTGCGGGACATCAGGCTTGGTCTGCCAACCTGTTCTCGACCATCGGCGACATGTTCCCCAAGTCGGCGATTGCGACGATTACCGGCATCGGCGGTATGGCCGGCGGTGTAGGTTCGTTCCTCATCAACAAGGGGGCGGGTGCCCTGTTCACGCATTCGGAAAATCTGGGAGCCGCATTCCAGTTCATGGGCTTCGAAGGCAAACAGGCCGGTTACATGATTATTTTCTGCATCTGCGCTTTGGCTTATCTGGTTGCATGGACGATTATGAAGACGCTCGTGCCGAAATATAAACCGATTGTTCTGAAGTAATACGTTAATCCGAATACACCAATGATTAAAGAACTGAATAAAACGACGGTCGCGAAGACCGAGCGCCCCGTCAAAATCCTGCAATTCGGCGAGGGCAACTTTCTGCGTGCGTTCGTCGACTGGCAAATCGACATCGCCAACGAAAAGGGCGTGATGAATGCGGGTATCGCCATTTGCCAGCCGATTCTCGACCCCGAACATAAGGTTTTGGGCATGATCGACCTGCTGCACAAGCAGGACAACCTCTACCACGTCTATTTGGAGGGCATCGAGAACAAACAGCCCAAGAAAGACATCCGTTTGGTCAAGAGCGTTATGGATTCGTTCAATCCCTATGTGGACTACGAAAAGTACGAGCACTATTTCCTCTCGCCCGAACTGAAAATCACGATTTCGAACACCACCGAAGCCGGTATCCGTTACGAGGAGGGCGACGATTTGAATGCCCGACCGCCGAAATCGTATCCGGCCAAGATGACGGCGCTGCTTTACAAGCGCTTCAAGCACTTCAACGGAGACCCGACGAAAGGCCTTTGCATCATCTGCTGCGAGCTGATTGAAAACAACGGTTCGACCCTGCACGAGTATGTCATCAAACATGCGCAGTATCACAAACTGGGACAGGATTTCATCGACTGGGTCGAAAAGAATTGCCACTTCTGCGATACGTTGGTCGACCGCATCGTGCCGGGTTTCCCGCGCGATACGATCGACGAAATCAAGGAGGAAATCGGTTACGATGACAATCTCGTCGTCAAGGCCGAACTGTATCACTTGTGGGCGATCGGCGGTCCCGGTTACAAGGAGGTGATGAAGGAGCTTCCGCTGGACAAAGCCGGTTTGCATGTCATTTTCATGCCCTCTATCAAACAGTTCCGCGACAAGAAGGTGCGCATTCTGAACGGTTCGCACACCGGCATGGTGCCCATTGCGCTGCGCATGGGCTGCGAAACGGTGATGGATGCGTTCAATACGCCCGACATCGAGAAATTCATCAACGACATGGTGGCCGAAGAGGTCATCCCGATGATCGAGGAAGACCAAGCCGAGTTGAAGCAGTTTGCGGCCGGTATCTTGGAGCGTTTCTACAATCCGTTCATCAAACACCTGCTGAAGTCCATTTCGCTCAACTCGCTGTCGAAGTGGGAGGCCCGCAACTATCCGACCGTCAAGGACAACTGGTTCAAGGCCCACAAGCTGGCCGAGCACGAATGCTTTACGTTCGCTGCGCTGATGAGCCTGTACAGTCCGAAGAGCGGATTCGAACCCGACGATACAAAAGAGTTCGTGGAGTATATCCGCAAGAACTGGGATTCGCAGGATGTGGATGCCACGATTTCGCGAATCGTCAAGGAGAGCGGCATTTTCACGGTCGATTTCTCCGAGGTTCCGGGATTCGTTTCCGCAGTGGCCGGTTATGTCCGCGACATCGAGGCGTTGGGTATGGCTGCGGCGCTGAAGAAATTTCTGAACAAGTAATCGAATCTGTCGACGGAGGTGGAGCGGGCTTTCTTCGGAGAGAGCTTCACCTCCTTTTTTCGGAAAAACCATGAAACGATTTTTGAAAATCAATGCGGCGGACAATGTTGCCGTAGCATTGGCCGACGACCTGCATAAGGGCGAAACGATCGACGTCGACGGAGAAAAGGTCACCTTGCAGGAGGACATCGCCCGCGGCCACAAAGTCGCTCTGCGCGACATTGCCGAAGGGGAGAACGTTATCAAATACGGGTATCCCATCGGCCATGCGACGACCGCCATTCCGCAGGGGGGATGGATTCATTCCCACAACCTGAAAACCAACCTGCACGACGATTTGGAGTACACCTACTCGCCGAAAGTCTATGACATTGCCGTACCCAAAACGGACCGCAAGGTAATGGGCTACCTGCGGAAAAACGGCACGATGGGCATCCGCAACGAATTGTGGATCGTGCCGTCGGTCGGTTGCGTCAACGGGCAGGCACAGGCTATCGCAGCCCGCGTAAAAGCCGAGTGCGATTGTTCGCACCTCGACGACGTGCGCGTCTATACGCACAATTACGGCTGCTCGCAGTTGGGCGACGACCATGCCAACACGCAAAAGGCGTTGGCCGCCTTAATCAAGCATCCCAATGCCGGTGCCGTGTTGGTGCTGGGGCTCGGATGCGAGAACAACCAAGTTTCGGCTTTGAAAGAGGTCATCGGCGAGTGGGACGACGAACGGGTCAAATTCCTGATTGCCCAAGAGGTCGAGGATGAAATCCAAGCGGGCTTCGGGATTTGCCGCGATTTGGTCGAAAAGACGAAACAGGACAAACGCCAGCCGTTGCCGCTTTCGTATCTGCGTATCGGCTTGAAGTGCGGCGGTTCGGACGGTTTTTCGGGTATCACGGCCAACCCGCTGGCCGGTCTTTTCTCCGACTGGCTGATTGCGCAGGACGGTACGACGGTCTTGACCGAAGTCCCCGAAATGTTCGGAGCCGAAACGATTTTGATGGATCGTGCTACCGACCGTGCGGTTTTCGAGCAGACGGTTTGCCTGATCAACGATTTCAAGGGCTATTTCCGCAAATACGACCAGCCGATTTACGAAAATCCCTCGCCCGGCAATAAAAAAGGAGGTATCACCACGTTGGAGGAGAAGTCATTGGGATGCGTCCAAAAAGGCGGCGCCCAGCAGGTGGTCGACGTGTTGAAATACGCACAGCCTATCGTCAAACAGGGCTTGAACCTGTTGCAGGCTCCCGGCAACGACCTTGTGGCCGCTTCGGCATTGGCTTTGTCCGGTTGCCAAATGGTTTTGTTCACTACGGGACGCGGTACGCCGTTCGGCGCGTTCGTGCCGACGATGAAAATTTCGACCAATACCCAGTTGTCGAAGTTCAAGGCCAACTGGATCGACTTCAACGCCGGTTCGCTGGTCGAAGACGAGGAGCCGCAGGCCGTGCTCGACCGTTTCATCGAAAAAGTCATCGCTACGGCCAATGGCGAGCAGCTGAAACACGAGCAGACCGGATTCAAGGAAATCGCGATTTTCAAAACGGGCGTAACCCTTTGATTCAAAAATCGAAATGAAACGAATCGGACTTTTTTTGAGCATGCTTGCGCTGCTTTGCGGCGGAAGCGTGTCGGGGCAGCAACCGGTATATGTCGTCGATTGCAACGGCAACGGCGATTTCACGACCGTTCAAGCATGCTTCGATGCGTTGCCCTCGAAACCGACGGAGTGGCGCACGGTCATCATCCGGCCGGGCGTGTACCGCGAGAAGGTGACGCTCGACGTCTACAAGAACAAAGTGGCCATTCTCGGTGAGGAGGGTACCCGCATCGTCTGGAACGACTATTCGGGCAAGGTGGTGGACGGTTATGAACTGACCACCTACGACAGCTATACGATGTCGATTCAGGCCGACGAGGTATATCTCGCGGGTCTCACGGTCGAGAACAACGCCGGTCGGGTAGGGCAGGCCGTTGCGCTCGAAACGCGCGGCGACCGTATTTGGATCGACCGCTGCCGCTTGATCGGCGACCAAGACACGTTCTTCACCAAGGGCTATGTCTCGCGTATCTACGTTACCGACAGCCACATCGAGGGTACCACCGATTTCATCTTCGGCCCGTCGATCGTCTATTTCCAGCATTGTTCGATTCACTGCAAGTCGAACAGTTTTATCACTGCCGCCTCGACGACCGAACGCAATAAGTACGGTTATATCTTCGATTCCTGTTGCGTTACGGCGGACGACAGTGTGCAAAAACTCTATCTCGGACGCCCGTGGAAATCTACGGCTCGCACCGTGTGGATTTGTTGCGAGCTGCCGGCCGTCATTCGCCCCGAAGGGTGGCACAACTGGAACGACCCGGCCCGCGAACGCACGTCGTTCTACGCCGAGTGGGGATGTACAGGGCCGGGAGCCGACCGTAGCGGTCGCGTCGAGTGGTCGCACGAATTGACTTGGGAACAAGCAGCCGAGCATACCGATCTCGAAAAGGTATTCGCCAAAAAGACCGGTTCCGAGCAATTCCACGACGATTGGAACTTGGGCGACCCCGCATTCTTGGGAGTGCAGTACCACGCTTCGGCGCATGCCTTGGATTTCTCGACAGCCCGTCTTTCCGAAAGTCGGCGGGAACTCGAACGTTTCCGCCATTCATCAAAGCAAAAAAACTAAATCCGACCTATGAAAAAACTGCTTCTTTTCTTCCTCCTTTGGACCGTATCTTCGCTTTCGGCCCAAGCGGTTTGGACGCCCGATTTGGGCAACGGCAAGTACCGCAATCCCGTGATTTTTGCCGATTATTCCGACCCCGACCTCATTCGCACGGGCGACGATTACTGGATGACCGCTTCATCGTTCAACTGCGTTCCCGGATTGCCGATTCTGCACTCGACCGACCTCGTAAATTGGGAGTTGGTGAATTATGCGCTTCCGCGCATGTACGATGTCGCATTCGACGTTCCGTCGCACGGCAACGGTGTGTGGGCACCGGCCATTCGGTTCCACGACGGGTGGTACTACATTTATTGGGGCGATCCCGACCGCGGCACTTACATGGTGCGCACGCAGAATCCGCGCGGAGCATGGTCGGAACCCGTACTCGTGAAAGCAGCGCAGGGCATTATCGACACTTGCCCGCTGTGGGACGAGGATGGCCGGGCCTATCTGGTGCACGGCTGGGCCGGTTCGCGGGCCGGATTCAAAAGCGTGTTGAGCGTATCTGAAATGACTCCCGACGGCACGCGGCTCGTCGGCGAAGACGTGTTGATTTTCGACGGCCACGACGCGCATCCGACGGTCGAAGGGCCGAAATTCTACAAACGCAACGGCTATTATTACGTTTTCGCTCCGGCAGGCGGCGTGAAACCCGGCTGGCAAATCGTCTTGCGCTCGAAATCTCCGTTCGGCCCCTACGAATGCCGTACGGTGTTGCATCAAGGCAGCTCGTCGGTTCCGGGCCCGCATCAGGGCGGCTGGGTCGATGACGTCGAGGGCAACTCGTGGTTCATGCACTTCGACGACCGTTATGCCTATGGCCGCATCATCCATTTGCAGCCGATGACGTGGACGGACGACGATTGGTGCATCATCGGCGTAGACCGGAACAACGACGGCATCGGCGAACCGGTCGAGCAGTGGCAGAAGCCCGCTTCGCATGTGAAAACCGTAATAAAAACGCCTGTCGAGAACGATGAGTTTTCCGGCAACACGGTCGGTTTGCAGTGGCAATGGCACGCCAATCCGCAGGTAGGGTGGTACTTTACGAATCCGACCGACGGCGAACTGCGCATGTATTGCCTGCGCAATCCCGAAGGGTGGAAAAATTTGTGGGATACGCCTAATCTGCTGTTGCAGAAAGTGACGGCGCCCGATTGCACGTACACGACGAAAATCGACTTCCGCGAGGCTTACGAAGGCGACCGGGCCGGATTGGTAATGATGGGACAAGATTACGGATTGCTGGGTGTAGAGTACCGCGACGGCAAATTGTCACTCGTGCAGGCTGATTGCATCAAAGCGAACAAAGGTAAACCCGAGCAGGTCAACGCGACGGTGCCGTTTGCCGGCGGGCCGGTGTGGCTGCGCTGCCGCATCGCTTGGAAAATGGACGAAAACCAAGTGCCGCAAATGCACTGCCGGTTCGCATACAGTCTGAACGGCAAAAAGTTTACGGAAATCGGCAAACCGTTCATCGCCCGCGAAGGGCAATGGATCGGCGCGAAAATCGGCTATTTCGCGACGTCCGAAATCAAGAAAAACGACGGAGGCTGGGTCGACATCGACTGGTTCCGTGTGACGAAATAAATCCGTCGTACAGCAAAAGGGACCGTCCGAATTTCGGGCGGTCCCTTTTGCTGCATGTCGATCAGGCTTTCCGGTAAATCATTCGCAGTCGGTCGGACAAGACGTATTGCAACGCACCGCGCAGGAACATGTAGGAGGTGAAAGCCAGCCACAAGGCGTTGTTCCCGATAAGCCAATACCCGCCGTAATAGAGTGCGAAATAGGCGGCGGTGGCCAAAAACATCGAGTTGCGCATGATGCGGGTTTCGGTGGCTCCGACCATGATACCGTCCATGATGAACGGCATCGAGCAGGCGAGCGGAATCAGAATAATCCAGACGATGTAATGGCCTGCTGTTTCGATGAGCGGGGCGGCGTTGGCCGTGTCGCTTACGAAAATTCCGAGCAAATCGCGCCACCCCACAAGGTAGAACCCGACGAATACGACCGAAACTCCCAGTCCCCAAAGCAAACATCCCCGCACGCTCTTTCGCAGCGAAATCGCATCGCATGCCCCGATAAACCGCCCTGTGAGTGCTTCGGCCGCATAGGCAAAGCCGTCGTTCATGTAGGAGAACAAGGTGAATAATTGCAGTAGCACGGTATTGACGGCCAGCAACATCGGGTCGTCCATCCGTGCGGATGCTCCCGTAAAGAAAGTATAGACGGCAACGATGCAGAACGTCCGCAGGATGATGTCGCGATTGATTCCGAAAAAACGTTTCAGCGGCTCCAAATCGAACACTTCTGACCAAGTGAAAGCGGTCAGCACCCGCCGGAATTTCCAAAACAGCAGTCCGATCGAGAGCGCGACACCCACCCATTGGGCCAGCACCGACGCATAGGCGATGCCGACGATTCCGAGATCGAACCCGAATGCGAACCACAGGCTGCACGCCACGTGAATGACATTGACCGTAACGGCCGTGCACATCGGAATCACGGCGTTCTGCATGCCGGTAAACCAACCGTTCAACCCGAAGAGCAGAATGCCCGCCGGAACCGCCCAAATGCGGGCATAGTAGTAGGAGCGGGTCATTTCGTCGCCGTTCATCGCCCACAAGGCCGCTTCGCCGACGGGATATTGCAACAACAACATCAGGAGCCCCATAGCGACCGCAACGGCTATGGCGCGTACCAGCATGTTGGTGCATTCGTGCAGGTCGCCCGCGCCGAATGCTTGCGCCGTCAAGCCGCTGGTGCCCATTCGCACGAACGAGCAGTTCCAGTAAATGAAGTTGAAAATTGACACGCCGATAGCCAAAGCCCCGATCGTGGCGGCCGAATCATCGCCCCAATGGCCGGCAATAGCAGTGGATGCAATCCCCATTAGCGGCACGGTGATGTTCGATACGATATTGGGCAAGGCCAAGCGCAGTATTTCGCGGTTCATCGACATGTTTGCGGAAGTTTTCGGATGTAAAGATAATAAACCTTTCGATGCGGCAAAGTGCAACCGGCCGATTTATCCGATAAAAATACCGGATTGTCCCATAGGGGGCAACCCGGTATTCCCGTTGTCCGAATAAGGACTATTTCGGCTGCTTGCCGATGTAGGCCAAAATACCGCCGTCGACGTAGAGCACGTGGCCGTTGACGAAAT
>CAZGYX010000002.1:0-128337 GCA_964530735.1 uncultured Alistipes sp.
CTTGTATGAAGAATAATATGAATCATCATCATAATAATAGCGTGATGGATTGACATCTCCAAGGTTCAGCACTTCAAGTGGATTGTTGTAGCAGCTCAAGTCTGTCAATGCCGTATTGTTGCTCACATTCAAGGTCGTGAGGTTATTGCTGCCGCAGGACAAGTATGTCAATGCCGTATTGTTGCTCACATCTAAAGTCGTGAGTTGGTTGTTCCCGCAGGACAAGTCTGTCAATGCAGGACAATGTTCTATCCCCTCCAATGATTCGATGTTTTGATTGGAACAATATATGCCTGTAATCAATGAGGCTTCGGATTTCGATATTCTGCCGTCCTTATTTTTATCGAATTTCGCAACCATGTAGGTCTTGAAGTTGGGATCGGGTATTTCGATAAAATCTACTGTTGCCGACTGCACTATCCGAACCTTTGTGTTGGTTTTATCGGGGAGGGTAAATTCTATCTCGCCTTCACGCGGCTTTCCTGTGGTGTTTTTGTCGATATTGAAGGTGAAATAGGCGGTTACGGCGCGTGTCTCTATGCGGCTGATCCATTCGACACCTTTGGTAATATAGTATTCGATGTCGGACGATGAATAGGTGTTGCCTTGCACACTCACATCCACTTGACCTCCATTGACGTCCAATTCATAAAGGGTCCGACTTGCACCGAAGTCCGAACCATTTTGTGTGATGGTAACCTGTTTTACCGCTTCTCCCTTTTCGGATTGATATACGAACTTGATGATGGCAGAACGTGTCTTAAAGCTAAGGTTGGCTTCAATCTTGAAGTTATGCGTTTTGGTGGTAATGGCGCGGGTCTCTACGCAGGTCAGCCAATCGATATCGTCGGGAAGCTCGACGGCATACTCCATGTTGCTGTTTACTGTAGCTGTGATAACCTCTCCTTCATTGGAAACCTCTGTTTTATCGAATTTCAAATCAAAGGCTTCATTGCTTTGGATGATGGTGATGGTTTCCGATTCACCATTGCTTGAAACCGTGATTTCACCTGTGCGTTCTTTTCCTGTCGTATTCTCGTCTATATCGAAACCAAGTATATAGGAGGTCAGGGCGCGGGTCGAGTTGTAATGAATCCACGAAGCCTTCGACTCCACCTCGAAATCGATATTGGCTCTTACCTTTGCCGACACGCTCTGTGCGGCGGCATCTATACTGATTCGTTCCGTATCGACGATGAAGTTTCCCTTTTCTTGGATGATGGTGATGGTTTCCGATTTACCATTGCTTGAAACCGTGATTTCACCTATGCGTTCTTCTCCCGTCGTATTCTTGTCTATATCGAAACCAAGTATATAGGAGGTCAGGGCGCGGGTCGAGTTGTAATGAATCCACGAAGCCTTCGACTCCACCTCGAAATCGATATTGGCTCTTACCTTTGCCGACACGCTCTGTGCGGCGGCATCTATACTGATTCGTTCCGTATCGACGATGAAGTTTCCCTTTTCTTGGATGATGGTAATGGTTTCCGATTTCTCGCCACTGCGAATGATGATTGTCGCGGTGCGTTGATCTTCGATATTTCTTTTGGCTCTGAACTGCAATACGGTAGTTGTCAGGGCGCGTGTGGAAATCTGCTCGATCCAATCCGCCCGCACTTCCACCTCGAAATCGATGTTGGCGCGTACCTCTACTTCAAATTCCGTTTCCCGAGCATCAATGGTTCTTTTGGACGGTGATACGGTCAGTGCATCACGCTGCTTTTGGGTAACACTGATGGTAGCGTGGGATTTACCCGACACAATCTTTATATAACCTTCTCTGTCGTCGGGAGCTTCATTGCGTTCCGTGGTAATGGTCAGCTCCACTTCGCCCGCTTCGCCCGACGTGGGAGAGACGTGAAGCCAATCCGACGCGGCACGGGTATCGGCGACATAAGCCCGCCACGGCTCTTTGGCCGTGAACCGAACGGTTTTACTATCTCCATCCTGTGAAATGGTCGGCGATAGATCCGTGTCTTCGGGGATAACGATTTCGTCGCCCTGTACAGGCACAAAGGGATTGGGCGCAGGTTCGGGCTCTGTCGAATCGCTGCTACAAGATGCGACGAAAGCACATAGCAAGAGTGCTACGGACAAGATTTTGAAGAATGATTTCATCATAGCAACAAATTTTGGGTTGCGATTTGTTGCCATCCGACTCCTGATATGGCAGGTTGTCTAAAAACAGAAAGTGTGGAGTCGATTTCGTTTATCCACAAAGAGGTTCTGACAAAACCTTGACTAAAATAAACGACGATGCAATACCCCACACTTGATAGATATGGGGTATTAGTCGTAGAATGTACGACTTGCCATATTCTAACAAGAAAAGAGTGCTGTTCGTTGTCCTTTAGTCATTTGAAACTGTCAGATTTCTTTGTAAGGACGCGCGAAAACACTTTCCGATATGTCTGCCTGACGCGATTAAACGTTAAGCACTACAAAAATAGGAAATTATTTTCACTTTACGAACAACACTCGTGTGGTATTGCGACGCTAAATTAAAATAGCAATTTAGTAAACAGCTATGAGATTTTCCCATCTGAATGACCTCCAACTGCTCTTTTCAAGGTCATAGTAGGCCGTAGTTGCATAGTTCTCTCTTGTTTCTCCCAATCCGCAAACCTTATCCTTTATGAAATCGGGGTTGGTTGTGCCGAAAGCGACACGAATTTCACCATTTCGTTTGAGATATGCAAATTTGACGATCTGACCGCTGCGGAGTTTTGTTTTCAGTTGCTCGATGAGTAATGCCTTGCTAATTCCGTCAATCATGCGAGCATTGGTGCGAACTGCGATAACATTGGCTCGGATTGCAGTGTTGCGTTGAAGAATAACAACTTGATTCATAGTTATAAGATTTTTTGTTACACGAATTAATAATTTTCACGATATTTTGCAGGATTCCAATCCCAACCCATAAGTTTATAAAGGCTTTCAACTGCGTGGCGATGAGAATGGCAGCTCATTACCTTCTCTCCGTCGCTTGTCCAAATGCCCCATCCCGAACCACTGCAGCTGATACGATATTTTCTTTTTGTTTCCATGTGTTTAATGGTTTATCATTTATTTTACAATGCAAATATAACCATATATTATTAAATCTGCAAATAAATTTAATGATAAAACATTAAAAAATAATCGTAAATTTAACTGTATACTACTTTTTGCTATCTTTGTCGAAAATTAGTGAAATATGGCATTACGCATAAAGGAGATTTGCAAGCAAAAAGGGTTGACAATGGGGGAAATAGCCGAAAAAATAGGCATTTCTCCTGTAAATCTGTCGGCTTCGCTCAACGGGAATCCGACGTTGAACCGCTTGCAAGAAGTTGCCGATATATTGGGGGTCGAAATTTCCGACCTGTTTGTAAAGGAATCCCATGCGCAGATTCGTGGTTATTTGGAATATGCGGGGGAGATTATAAAAGTAGAATCGTTGGAGACGGTCAAAAGATTTATAAAAAAAATCGAGACACAGATGCAAAAGAACGACGGCTCGAAACCACTCTCTGTCGGACGTTAAACAGAACACCGCCTTGTAATTACTTGCAAGACGGTTTTGTACTTTAAAGGCAATACATTAAGCGAGTAAATCGAGCAGTTCCGATTTCTTGTTATACTTTTTTTGTTGATATTGGGCGAGCATCGTACGATAAGGTTTCATTACCTTGCTTTTGTTGGTCCCCTTGGACGAGTAGAGTTGGCGTATTCTGTTTTCCACTTGCACAATATCGAAATTGCAATCTTTGAGAACCAACCATGTAAAATAGCTTTTGGGCTTTGTAAACTGTACGCATTGCTCGTCTGCTACCAACACTTCATCCATAAACGAACTAATTGGATTGGCTGTAGCCGTTAACACCTGCCGTAAGCTCGTATCGCTGATATTCAATGAAGTTTTTATCTGTGATATACTGTTTAGATTCAGTTCAAATCTACAGAGTTGATTGAAGCGATCCTCCCGAATGCCGAATTCCTTCATAAACCGTCGATTCTCGATCTTTGACATCTCTCGGTTTTTGTCGTAGATAGTCAATCTTTTCTTGGCTTGGCGGGTCATTACATTCTTTTCCATAATGAAGTTCCCATTACGCAGCGAACGACAAACATATTTTTGATAATTGGACAGGTTGTTCCTAATATAAGTAGTCATGCAGGGAATATCCTGATAAGGAATATCTTTCGTTACGTCACATTTGACGACTTTGCTATTCATCATGGCGTTGCTGTCAATCGAACAAAAGCCCATGGCATTGATATGCTCAAAACAGGTTTCAATAGTGTCGAGTGAAATCAATTCGGGATAATCACTTTCCAAAACCTTACCCGAAAATTCTATAACTAACTCTTTGTTAGTATAATCAAGTTTTATAAGTAATGAAAACGGATCAGTTCTATTGAATGTCAATTTAGTAACGATGTTATTTTTTACAATTTTATTAAACCTGTTTTCGTCATATATTTTTATATTTTTTAATTCGGAAACAATTTTTAATTTATCATATTTTATCACATTTGATTCTTTTTTTTCTCTTATTTTATACCCAAAATAATGATGTTCTCACCTTGATAAGTGGTTAATCGTCATATTAAATCATTCATGGTCGTTTGTTTATTTTTGGGCTTGTGAGGAATCGTCTTCCAATAGTCGTACATCGCTTGGGATATGTGAATTTTGTGTGAGGCACTTTTCGGCTTTCCTTTGCTCGAATTGCTGATTTTCGCTTTGGTTTCATCGCTTAATTCGCGATATACTCTTTTTCTGTTTTCCATAACTTGTTGTTTTTATATAAATAGTAGAAAGTTTGGAAAAAATATCAAGAGTAGTAAAAAAATTTTTTTTCTGCTTTTTTCGTCTGTGAGATGAATGTCGAACAGTCTGCGGCTTAATGCACTTACTATTCCTCTGAATTCGTTCAAGGGCGCTTATGGCAACAGAGTATTGAAAAGCAAGAAGTTATATTTGTTTGATTTTCATAGAATTATCTTTCGATTTCATAGGATAGGTGTCAAAAAATACATTCAAGCTATTGACTTTTTTATTCGATTGCCTTATATTTTATAAAAAATCAAAATATGTTTAACAATCAAAAATTATATGATGAGGCAATGATTACAGAATTGACGGATAGACTATCGAGAATAATGGACGAGAAGTTGGAGCAGCTTCGGCAGGCAGAATTGAGCCCGTATATCAACGGCATCGATGGCCTTGCAAAATATCTCGGGATAGGACCTACCCTTGCACAGAAACTGAAGAGCAGAAAAGAGATTGCCTACTCTCAACGAGGCAGACAAGTGTGGTTTAAGAAGAGCGATGTCGATAAGTTCATGGAGCGAAACCGTGCGTGATGCTATTGATTTTAAATATGAACTTTTGTATCTTTGTGAAGGTTCATTGGAGTAGGAATCAGGCGTAAAAAACGGCGTAAAAAATGAAAAACCCCTCTACAATGCTTGTAGAGAGGTTCCAAGAGGTCTGAAGCGGAATCGAACCGCTGTACAAGGTTTTGCAGACCTTTGCCTAACCGCTCGGCCATCAGACCCTGAAATGTTTTTGTTTCTTGCCGCTCCCGACCGTCGGAAAAATGCCCGAGACAAGGAGAGGAGCGTGAGAAATGCTCCGTCGGAGGTTGCAAATATACGCAGTAATTCTGAAAAAACAAAATAATCACAGATTTTCGATTTGCCCGAACAGGAAGACGACGGCGAATCCCTCGTGTTCGTAGAAGCGCAACACAACCGGTTCGTCGTTCAGGATACGGGCGAAAAGCGTGCCGCATGGAATGCTATTGGGGATTCCGTCGGCCGAGACGGGAGAGGAGGCAGGGCGAGCAGATGCAGAGGTGTCGGAAGCATCGGGGAACTGCACGCGGTCGATGTGCAGGTCTCGCAACAAGTCGAGCGGCCGGCCGCCGGCGGATGCGGCACCGTTTCGGTTTGCCTTAAAAGCGTCCATTGTGCTTGCGGCGTATTTGAATAAAGTCTCTTTGGCGCACCAAGCGATGGCAGGAAAAATCGGATTGTCCGAGAGACGTTGTTCGGAGGGGGAGAGGTAGCGGGGCATCGCCCGCCGAAAATCGCGGGAGACCGGCTCGATGTCGACGGCGCACGGAGCGTCCGAAATGGCGACGGCGACCCGTCCCAGCCCATCGTCCGAATGGACGGTTTGTACTTGATTGTCAGCCCGTTTTCGGCAATCGGCAGCCCCCCGACAATGCGAAATCGAGAGGTGCAGTGGATAATTCGTCAGAACAGGGGCCCCTGCGGCGTTGTAAGCGATAGCGGCGTCGCGGCCGATTTCGCGCCGGACGACCGCCCGCCAAGCCAGATATTCGCGTCCGCGAGCAGGCGCGAATCCGCGAGCTGCGGCCAATTCGTCGTCGGTCGCCCATGCGGCGGCCTCCTCGAACGCGAGCGGAGGCTCGACGATCAGCCGTTTCATGGCAGGTTGATGCGGATTTTGTCGATGCGGTGCCCCTCCATCTCCTCGACCGTGAACCGGATGCCGTGCGCGGAAAACGTGTCCCCCTTGCGCGGAAAGTCGCGTTTCAGCTCCAGCATCATGCCCGCAAGCGTTTCGGCTTCGCCGCGCACGTCCGAAAACGTCTCTTCGTCCAATGCCAGAATCCGCTCGAAGTCGCCGATGTGGGTTTTGCCCTCGAACAGGTAGCATTTGGCGTTGAGCCGCGTGTAGAGTTTTTCGTCGTTGTCGCTTTCGTCCGAAATCTCGCCCACGATCTCCTCGATGATGTCTTCCAGCGAGACCAAGCCCAGCGTCGAACCGTATTCGTCGACCACGATGGCCATGTGCACCTTGTTCGACTGGAAGTCGGCCAGCAGGTCGTTGATTTTCTTGTGTTCCGGCACGAAATAGGGTTTGCGGACCAGTTTCTGCCAGCCGAATTCGTCGCCGTGCGCGATGTAGGGCATCAGGTCCTTGACGTAGAGCGTCCCGCGGATGTTGTCCATGTCCTCCTCGTAGACCGGTATGCGCGAGAAGCCCGATTCGATGATCGTGCGCTTGACGGTTTCGTACCCGTCGGTCAGTTCGAGGGCCGTGATGTCGACGCGCGGTTTCATGATTTCCTGCACCTCGGTGTTCACGAAATTGACGATTCCCGAAAGCATCACCCGTTCTTCGGGCGAGGCGTTGCGCGTCATGTCCACCGCATCGGCCAGTTCGTCGAGCGAGATTTCGCTTTTGTGCGCGGCCTTTTCGCTGATGCGGCTGCTGGTGTGCACCAAGATGTATGAGAGCGGATAGCAGATGCTGCGGAACAACAGCAGCGGCCGGGCGACGAACGAGGCGAAGCGCAGCGGGGCGGTCTGGGCGAACACTTTGGGCAGAATTTCGCCGAAAAGCAACAGCAGAAAGGTGACGAGCACCGTTTTGAACAGGAACTCGAACCGCGCGAAGGTGAACAGCGTGTCGATGATGCCGGCCGTGAGGATGACGATGCAGATGTTTACCAAATTGTTGATTACAAGAATCGTGGCCAGCAATAAATCGACGTCGCCCAACAGCCGCAACACGGCGTCGGCGGCTTTGGTCCGCATCTGCTTCAAGCGGTGTACGTCGTTGTGCGTGAGGGAGAAAAACGAGGTTTCGGCTCCCGAAACCAGTGCCGAAACGCAAAGCAGGACGAACGATACTGCGCACAATACGGCCAAGCGGGTCGTAAAATCGTGGCAGACAATCCAATGGGTCGTATCTTCCAACACTGCGGCGGATTAGTTCGACGTAAAGGGAAGCCGCGATTCGTCGGCCGATTTCTTCTGGGGTTCGTCCGGCGCTTCCTGCATGGTCTCTTTCTGGGTGCCCGGCACTTGGACGACGAATTTCGAGTTGCGCGTCTGGTAGGCGGGCGTGGATTTCACGCGGTTGATGTCCTTGTAGCGGGTCGATTTTTCGCCCAGCACGATAGGCTCCGTCTGGAACGGGACGATCGGGCGTTGTTTCTTGGGTTCCAGCGGGTTGGGCACGTCGACGATAGGCGCGGCCTCCGATTCGGCCGGCGCGATGATTTTGCGGTTCGTCGGTGCGATGGGCTGGGCCGGATCGTCGTCGAAACCCGTCGCCACGATCATCAGCTGGATGGCGTCGCCCAGTTGCGGGTTCTGGCTCGTGCCCCAAATAACGTTGGCGTTGTGTATCACGCCGTTGCCGTCCTTGACGGTGGCGTGCGACTGGATGTATTCCAAAATCGACATCACCTCCGATGCTTTCAGCTCGCTGGGCTCGGCGACGGAGATATGCAGCAGGATGTTCTTCGCACCCGCGATTTGGTTATGGTCGAGCAGCGGCGAGTGCAGCGACGCTTCGGCCGCTTTCTTCGCACGGTTGTCGCCGTCGGCCGTCGCGACGGCCATGTGGATGCGGCCCTGATTGTGCATGACGTTCGACACATCGGCGAAGTCGACGTTGACCAGGTCGCTCTTGACCGTGATGATTTCGGAGATGCCTTTGGCCGCCGAAGCCAAGATGTCGTCGGCCTTGCGGAACGCATCGCCCAGCGAAAGGTCGCCGTAGATTTCCAGAATGCTGTCGTTATTGATGATGAGGACGGCGTCGATGTGTTTGCGCAGTTCCTCGATGCCGCGCAGGGCTTGGTCGTAACGGATCAATCCCTCGACGGCCAGCGGCGACGTGACGATGGCTACGGTCAGCAGCCCCATTTCGCGGGCCAGTTTCGCGATGACCGGCGAAGCGCCCGTACCCGTGCCGCCGCCCATTCCGGCCGTGATGAAAACCATCTTCGTGCCGGTCTCTTCCAGCCGGGCCCGGATTTCGGGCAGCGATTCGACCGCGGCCGCGCGGCCGTTTTCGGGGACGTTGCCTGCGCCGAGCCCCTTCTTGCCCAGACAGATTTTCGTGGGCACGGGGCTTTGGTCGAGTGCCTGCTGGTCGGTGTTGCAGACCATGAAGTTCACGCCGTGGATTCCCAGCTCCCACATGTGGTTCACGGCATTGCCTCCGGCTCCGCCGACGCCCATGACGGTAATGTAGGAACCCGCATCGGGCGTCACTTTCACCTCCGACATCAATTCGTCTGTCATAGTGTTTGTCGTTTCTTAAATCAAATCTCGGTATCGTCCGGCAGGTCGCCCAGCGAGCCTTTGTCCCACTGGTTGTTGATTTTCCCGAAGAACTTGGAGATGCGGCTTTTCATCCGTTTGGCTTGGGCTTCGACCCGTTCGTCCGCTTCGGGGTCGGGGGTCGGCTCCGTTTGCGGGCGGGGCGGATAGAACCGGGGTTCTTCGGCCTCCGGTTCCGGCATCGGCGGCACCGGTGCCGCCGGTTCTTCTGCGGGCGCCTGCGGCCGGACGAAACGGGGTGCTTCGTCGGGCTGCGGTTGCGGTTGAGCCGGTTTGGCGGGCTGCGCCGGTTGTGCCGACTGCTGTTCCAGCCGTTCGCGGTAGAGGTCGGCAAGCGTTCGCGTCCGGCGGGGCTGTTGCGGGGCCGTGCCGATTGTGCGGGGCGCTTCGGGTGCTTCGGGGGCTTCGGGAGCCGGAGCGGACGGCGCAGGCGTCGGGGCCGGTTGCGTGGCCGGTGTCGCCGGAGCGGTTTTTCGCGGCGGAACGTGGCGGAATGATTGCGGATCCGGCAGCGGCGTATTCTCTTCGTCGTCGGAGGGCTGCACGCGGTTTGCGGCAGGCCGGACCGGCGGAACGGTCGGACGAGGCGTCCGCACAGGCGGGACGGTGCCCGCCGGTTGGGTGGCTGCGGCGGGAGTGCGGACACTCTGCGACGCAACTGTTCGGGGACGGGGCGCGGCCGGTGCGGGAACAGGAGCGGGTGCCGGAGCGGCCGCAGGCTTCGGTTCCGCGACGGGCGGCTGCTCGGCCGGTTCGGCCGGAATTTCGGGTTCGGGAACCCTGCGCACGGGTTCGTTCTCGATAATCAGGCTCGAGGTGCCCTGCCGCGCTCCGAGTAGCAACAGGCCCGTAATCGTGGCATAGGCCGGATTGTCGACCAGTTCCAGCGAATCCTCCGTAAGCCCCGTATCGGGAGCCGCGACGCGCACTTCCATCTTCGAGATTCGGTTGAAGAGCGTGTCGAGGTCTTTGAGCATGGCCGACGCGCCGGTCAGCACGATGCCGTAGCTCAATTTCGACAGATAGTGCGAATCGTTGAGCTCCTGCATCACGTATTCGGCGATGTCCGTCGCACGGGCTTCGATGACGGTGGCCAGATTGCGTTTCAGAATCTGTTTCTCCTCGCGCGGGATGCGGCCCGGCACCTTCACGAGCGTATCGGGGGCGAGTTCCGCGACGGCGGAGCCTTTTTCGAGTTTGAGCAGCTCGACGTACTTTTCAGGGACGCCCAGCGTGCGGATGTCGTGGTTGATGGCCGCCGCGCCCATCGGGATCGAGGCCACGTAACGCACCACGTTGCGGTAGTAGACCGTGACGTCGGTCACGCCGCCGCCGATGTCGACGACCGCTACGCCGTCGGCCTTTTCGTCGGGCGAAAGCACCGCTTCGGGCGTGGCCAGCACGGAGGGGAAGATGCCCTTGATCGTGATGCCGTGCCGTTTGAAGACCATTTCCAACCGTTGCAGGGGGGTCGTGTCGCAGAGGATGAAGTTGAACGTCGCCGAAAGCGTCTTGCCGAACGAGCCGACCGGGTTCCGCACTTCGCGGTTGCCGTCGACGACCCAGTTCTGGGCGATGCGTTCCATGATGGTTTCGCCTTCGGGAGCCTGCACGTTGCGCATGCGCGAGTAGAGCGAATCGACGTCGGCTTGGCTCACGCCGTCGTGCGGATTGCCGATGTAGACGTGGTCGGTGTAGCAGGCGCAACGGACGAAATCGCCCGAAATGCCGGCATAGACCTCCGTGATACGGCAGCCCAGCGCGGTTTCGATCTCCTCGACGGCGGCATGGATGGCGTTGCCTGCCAGTTCGCTGTTTTCGATCTGGCCGGCATTGACCCCCTCGGCCGGTTTTCGGACGACATGGACGATACCGAGCGAGCCGTCGTCCAGTTTTTCGGCGACGGCCGCCGTAACGTTGGTCGAACCCAGATCGACGGCGATTACATAGTTCTTTCTTTCCACGATAGCTTAATAGGGTGTTCCGTCCGCAACGGACACATTTCTAAATTTCGTTGAAGTTCTACTGACCGTTTTTATCTGAAAATCATTTTTTATTCCTGTTATGTTTCCGTGCGGCCTTATCGGCACACCACCTGGTCGCGGTAGCGGACATCGACCACCCGGCAACGCTCCCAACCGATACGCGAAAGGCCCTTGCGATAGAATCGCAACGACTTGTCGAGTTTCTCGTCCGTCCGCTCCAACCGGCCGAACCGGATGCGATGTTCTCCGCTGCGGGGAATCAGGTCGATTTCCAGCGCTCCGCTCGGGGAGGTGCGGGCGATGATCTGCACGATTTCGGCGCTCCAAAAGTCGTCGGCCTCGACCGACCTCACAAAGGTAAGGAGTTTCAGGAAATCTTCGTAGTTTTTCGCCAATTTTTTTTGTTCGCGGCGTTTCTCCTCCTGCCGGGCCTCGATGCGGCCGAGCCGTTGTTGCCGCAGATGCGCCCGATAACGGTACTCGCGGTGCAGCCGCTGCTTCTCGGCGCGCAGCCGGTCGAGGCGGGCGGCGTACTCCGCATCGTCTTCCAGATACTTCCACCACCACTTCACCGTGCGGCGGCGGGCTTCGCTCCAGCTGCGGTAGTCGTCGCGCTCCTCGCGGTGGACGGGCAGCTTTTCCGCTTCGAGGGCTTCGATTTCCGCTTCGATGCGGCGGTTTTCGGCCTTCATGCAGGCCCATACCTCGCCCGTGTAGCCCGACGGGAACGGCGGCCGGTAGCTTCCCGTGACGACCGGAACGTAGAGCGACGAGGCGCGCGGTGCCGCGAACACGAACCCCGAAGCAGTGACATAGCTGTTCTCGTCGCCCGTGAGCAGCCGCAGCAACGGTTTGCGCTGCCGGATGTCGATGTGCAGTTCGCCGCTCCGCGTGACGTAGGCCGCCACCCGTTCGACGAACCCGTTGCGGGCGATGAGTTGTTCGATAGCCGCCAGATCGACCTCTTCCGCCGCTTTTCCGACCGGTTCGATGCCTTCGGCCGCCAGCCATTTGCGCACTTCGGCCGAAGAGACCAGATGCCCCTGCGAGGTGCTGTCCACGATGTCGATTTCCAGCCGTTCGACCCTCCTCGCCGTGCGGCCGCTCCCCGCCGCATGGGCCGCCCAGTAGACATACGCCCCCACCGCTCCCCACAGAAGCGTCAGCAACGTATATTTCACGGCGGGCCGCATCGTGCTACTTCTTTTGCAACTGTTCTGCCAGCGCTTCGCAGCAGGCGTCGATATTGCCTGCCCCGAAACTGATTACGACGTCGGTCGGCATGGCGGCGACCGTTTCGACCAGCCGTTCGCGCGGCACGATGCGGCAGGGCACCGTGATGCGTTCGGCGATGATTTCCGACGCGATGCCCGCAATGGGTTCCTCGCGTGCCGGATAGATGGGCAGCAGCACCGCCTCGTCGGCCAGCGACAGGGCTTCGGCGAATTCGGGATACAGGTCGCGCGTGCGGGTGTAGAGGTGGGGTTGGAAGAGCGCGGTGATGCGTCGTCCGGGGAACATCTTGCGCACCGACGCGAGCGTCGCCGCCAGTTCGCGCGGATGATGCGCATAATCGTCCATGTAGACCTGCGTCGGGGTATTGACGTAGAACTCGAACCGCCGTTTCACGCCCGCGAACGAAGCCAGCGCCTCGCGCAGTTTCACGATGTTGAGCGGCGTGCCCTCGTGCTTCGCGGCGCACCATGCGGCGGCCACGGCGGCGACCGAATTTTCGATGTTGATCCAGCCCGGAATGCCCAGCGTGCAATCTTCGATTGCCCCGTCGGGCGTCACGAGGTCGTAGCGGTAGTAGCCCCCCTCCTGCAACCGCACGTTGCGGGCGTAGAAGTCGCACGGCTCGTCGTAGGAGTAGCGGTAGACGGCGATGCCGGGATTGTCGACCCGGATGTCGACGCCTGATTTCAGCACCAGCGCGCCTCCGCGCCGGATTTGCCCGACGAATTGCGAAAAGGCCTCCTTGACCGCTTCGTGGGTGCCGTAGATGTCGAGGTGGTCGGCGTCGGCCGACGTGACGACGGCCACGTCGGGGAACAGCCGCAGGAACGAACGGTCGAATTCGTCGGCCTCGACCGCCAGACGCGGCCCGTCGCCGAGCACGAGGTTGCTGGCGAAATTCTTGGAGATGCCGCCCAGAAAGGCCGAGCCGCCGCCGGTCAGCCCGCGGTTGAGCCATGCCACGAGGGTCGACGTGGTGGTTTTGCCGTGCGTGCCTGCGACGGCCATCGTGTATTTTCCGTCGGTGAGGTGGCCCAGCATCTGCGACCGTTTCTCGATGGTAAAACCGTGTTCGAGAAAATAACGGTATTCGCTGTGGTCGGTCGGTACGGCGGGCGTGTAGACCACGACCGTGTCGGCAGGGTCGCGGAACGGGGCGGGAATCAGCTCCGTATCGTCGTCGTAGTGGACGGCGATGCCCTCGCGCTCCAGAGCTTCGGTGAGCGGCGAGGAGGTGCGGTCGTAACCGGCGACCTGCCGCCCTTCGTGGCGGAAGTAGCGCGCCAGTGCGCTCATGCCGATGCCGCCGATGCCGATGAAGTAAACGTTCTTTTTCATTTCAACCGGATGATTTCGTCCACGATTCGTTCCGCCGCATCGGGGCGGGCCAGTGCTTCGAGCGCGCGGCTCATCGCCTCCAACGCCTGCCGGTCGGCCGCCAGTGCCAGCGCACGCTCCATGGCCTGCGTGCGGCACTCGCTGTCGGGCACCAGCAGCGCCGCGCCTTTCGACGCCAGCGCCTGCGCGTTTTTGGTCTGGTGGTCTTCGGCCACGTTGGGCGAGGGTACGAAGACCACCGGCTTGGCCACCAAGCAAAGCTCCGAGACCGTGCCGGCCCCGCTGCGCGACACGGCCACGTCGGCCGCCGCATAGGCCATGTCCATGCGCTCGATGAACGCCCCCTGCCATACGTGCGCGGCCGGATGTTCCTGCAAAAAGGCCTGCATCTCGCGTTCGTAGTACTTGCCCGTCTGCCAGATGACCTGCACCGGTGCCGTGCCGCCCGTGCGGAGCAGCCATGCCTTCATCATTTCGTTGAGCGAGCGGGTGCCGAGCGAACCGCCGACCACCAGTATCACCGGCATGTCGGCCGTGAAGCCGTAGTACGCAAGCGCTTCGGATTTCGCGACGCCCCCTTTGGAAAACCGGCCCCGCAGCGGATTGCCCGTCAGCACGATTTTCTCCTGCGGGAAGAAGCGTTCCATGCCCTCGTAGGCGGTGCAGATACGTTTCGTCCGCTTGGCCAGAATTTTGTTCGTAACGCCTGCGTAGGAGTTCTGTTCCTGAATGACCGTCGGCACGCCCATGCGCTGCGCGGCCCACAACACCGGCGCACTGGCATAGCCGCCGAAGCCGACGACGGCATCGGCGCCGAAATCGCGGATCGTGCGGCGGGCGAGCCGGATGCTGCGCAGCACCTTGAACGGCACCAGCAGGTTGCGCCACTCTAAGCGGCGTTGCAACCCCGCAATGGGCAGCCCTACGATGCGGTAGCCCAGTGCCGGGACTTTTTCCATTTCCATTTTGCCTTCGGCTCCGACGAAGAGCAGTTCCACGTTGTCGCCCAAACGCCGTTTCAACGCTTCGGCGACCGCGACGGCCGGATAGATGTGTCCCCCCGTGCCGCCGCCCGAAAGAATTATTTTCAATGCGGTATCCATAACTTCATTCGATTATCTTCCCCATGTGCCGCGGTCGAGCGAACGGTAGCCGATAGCCTCCGCCACGTCCGGACGGGCGATTCGTTCGCGTCCCGCCAAATCGGCGATCGTGCGGGCTACTTTCAGGATTCGGTCGTAGGCCCGCGCCGAGAGCGACAGCCGGATCATCGCCGTTTCGAGCATCGCGGCCGCCTCGTTGTCCGGCCGGCAGTGTTCGCGCAGCAGCGCCGCGTTCATCATGGCGTTGGTGTGCACGCCCCCGACCGTCCGGAAACGTTCCGCCTGCACGGCGCGTGCGCGGATGACCCGTTCGCGCACCGCTGTGCTCGACTCGCCCGCCGGAGCACTCTCGGCCAACAGCGACGGCGGCACGGGCGTGACCTCGACATGCAGGTCGATGCGGTCCATGAGCGGCCCCGAAATCCGGTTCATGTAGCGGTGCACGGCCCCCGGCGCGCAGGTGCATTCGTGCGTCGGGTGGTTGTAGTAGCCGCACGGACAGGGGTTCATTGCCGCCACCAGCATGAAGTTGGCCGGATACTCGACGCTGTACCGCGCCCGCGAAACGGTGATGCGCTTGTCTTCCAGCGGTTGGCGCAGGACTTCGAGCACGTTGCGTCCGAATTCGGGCAGTTCGTCAAGAAACAGCACGCCGTTGTGCGCGAGCGACACCTCGCCCGGGCAGGGCGACTGCCCGCCGCCCACGATCGCCGCCTGCGAAGTCAGGTGGTGCGGCGCGCGGAACGGCCGGCGGGTCATCAACCCGCCCGCGACGCCCGTCTTGCCCGCCACGGAGTGTATTTTGGTCGTTTCCAACGCTTCGTCGTGCGTCAGCGGCGGCAGGATGGTCGGTATCCGGCGTGCCAGCATGGTCTTGCCCGAACCGGGCGACCCGATGAGCAGCACGTTGTGGCCGCCCGCTGCGGCGATTTCTAGTGCCCGTTTGACGTGCTCCTGCCCCTTGACATCGGCGAAATCCTCGTCGTAGCGGCCGCACGACACCTCGAACGGTTCGCGTTCGGCCGGCCGGGCCGGTTCGACGGCATGCGTGCCGCCGAGCCATGCGAGCAGCTGTTTCAGGTTCTCCACCGGAATCACCTCGATGCCCTCGACGATAGCGGCTTCGGCCGCGTTTTCGGGAGCGAGCACGATGCGGCGCAATCCCTTGCGCCGGGCCAGCACCGTCATCGGCAGCACGCCCGGCACGGGCCGCACCGAACCGTCGAGCGACAGTTCGCCGGTGAACATCGTATCTTCGAGCGCGGCGGGTTCCACGCGCTCCATTGCGGCGAGAATCCCGACGGCGATCGGCAGGTCGAACGCGGCGCCCTCCTTGCGCAGGGCGGCCGGTGCGAGGTTCACGACCACGTTGCGGGAGGTCATCCGTTCGCCCGAATTCTCGAACGCCGCCCGAATGCGCTGTTCGCTCTCCTTGACCGCGCTGTCGGGCAGTCCGACGAGGTAAAGCCCCAGCCCGCCGCCTGTGATGTTGACCTCGACGGTCACTTCGACGGCGTCGATGCCGGCGACGGTCGCGGTATGGACGGCTACGAACATTTTTATTAAGGGGTAGTAATGCTATTGCTGGTTGCTGCGGTTGCTTTTTGGAAAAATGCTCTGAAAATCAGAACGGCGCTTCGTCGTCGAGGTTGCGCGAACGGTTGGGGTCGAATTCGTTGCCGACCGCCGCGCCGAGCGCGCTTTCGGCCGGCAGCGGGGCCGCACCGTTCGAGCCGCTCGCATAGTCGTCGTAGGCCTGCTGGCTTTCGAGCGCCTGCCCGGGCGGCAGCATCGTGTCGTCCATGTCGGTGAAGCGGGCCTGCTCTTTGAGGAACCGCAGGTTGACGTCGCACACCGCACCGTTACGGTGCTTGGCGATGATGATTTCGGCCAGTCCGGCCGTCGGCATACCGTTCTCGTCCTGATTGATGCCGTAGTATTCGGGACGGTGGATGAACGCCACGATGTCGGCGTCCTGCTCAATCGCGCCCGATTCGCGCAGGTCGGAGAGCTGCGGGCGCTTCGACCCGCCGCGCATCTCGGTCGCACGGCTCAACTGCGACAGCGCGATGATCGGCACGTTCAGCTCTTTGGCAATGGCTTTGAGCGTGCGCGAGATGAATGCCACCTCCTGTTCGCGGTTGCCTTTCGAGTCTTGGTTGCCGGTCATCAGCTGCAAGTAGTCGATGACGATGATCTTGATGTCGTTGTGGATTTTCAGCCGGCGGGCTTTCGAGCGGAACTCGAAGACCGACAGCGCCGGCGTGTCGTCGATGAAGAGCGGGGCCGTCGCGAGGGGTTTGGTGGCCGACTCCAAGTGGCGCCACTGCTCGGGCGTGAGGCGTCCCGACTTCACGTCGTTGCCCGCAAGACCCGTTTCGGCGATGATGAGACGCATCATCAGCTGCACGGCCGACATTTCGAGCGAGAAGAACGCCACGCCCTGCTCGTGGTCGACGGCCATGTTGCGGGCCATCGAGAGGACGAAGGCCGTCTTGCCCATCGACGGACGGGCCGCGATGATGATGAGGTCCGAAAGCTGCCAGCCGAGCGTCACGCGGTCGATGGACATGAAACCCGACGGCACGCCGTTGAACGCGCTGGCGTTTTTCGACGCCTCCTCGATTTGCATCAACGCCCGTGCGAGGATGTCTTTGGACGTCTGCACCGAACGTTTGACGTGCCCCTCCGACACCTTGAAAATCTCCCCTTCGGCGAAGCCGATCAGCTCCGTCACGTCGGTCGATTCGTCGTAAGAGCGGCGTTGGATTTCGGTCGCCGAGCGGATCAGCTCGCGCTGGACGTATTTCTGGGCGATGATTTTGGCGTGGAACTCGACGTTGGCGGCCGAACCGACTTTCTGCGTCAGCTGGGCCAAGTACGAGGCCCCGCCGATTTTTTTCAGCTCCTTTTTGGCTTTGAGCCGCTCGGTCACGGTGAACAGGTCGATGGGTTTCAACTCCATCGACAGCTCCTCGATCGCCTTGTAAATCAGGCGGTGCTCCTCGGTATAGAACGAATCGGGCGTCACGAACTCCTGCACGGCGATGACGCTGTCCTTTTCGAGCATCAGTGCGCCGAGCACGGCTTCTTCGAGTTCGACGGCCTGCGGCGGCACGTTGGCGTCGGTCAGGGCCTCGAACGATTCGCGGTTTCGGGCCGAAGGGGTGTAATTTTTAGCCATATTCGTTCAACGGAGGGATCTTCTCGCAAAAGTAATGATTTTTTCCAAATTTTTATTAGTGCTACGGGCGGTCTTGCGGTTTCGGAAAGTCGGGAAGCGCTCTCACCGGACAGTCATCTGCGTCGTCTCGAACAAGACAGCGACGCTTTGCGTCGTGCGGGCCGCAGCCTCCGGCGGCGAAGGCCCGCCTTTGGCGTGCCGTTCGCAGGCTGCGTCCGCAACGAAATTGCCGCCTACTCTTTCTTTCCCAGCTCGCGATGCACCACTGCCAGCGCGGCGATGCTGATGCGGCAGTCGGGTGCGGCCTGCAACATCGCTTCGGCGCACGACAGCAGGGTCGAACCGGTGGTCATCACGTCGTCGACCAACAACACGTGCCGACCCGCAATCCGCGCGGGATGCCGGACGGCGAAGGCGTTTTCGACGTTCCCGGCGCGTTCGTGGCGCGATTTGCGCGCCTGCTCCGCCGTGTTGCGCTTGCGGTAGACGGCCGCGCGTTCGACCGGCACGCCCAACTGACGGGCGATGCCTTCGGCGATGTATTCCGACTGGTTGTAGCCGCGCCGCAGCCGTTTGAACGGATGCAACGGCAGCGGCACGACCGCCTCCACGTCGTCGTAAAGTCCGCCCGTGCGGAGTTCGCGGCCGTACCATTCGCCCATCATGCGGGCCGTGCGCCATGCGCCGCGGTATTTGAATCCGTGAATCAACCGCCGCCAGCCGCCCGACGGCCGGAAAAAGAGGAATCCCGATGCGCGGTGAACCGGCAGCAGGTTGCGGCAGCGCTCCCATACCGGATTTTCGGCCTGCCGCCAGTAGCCCGTCAGCGGGGCCGTCACGCGGCAAAGCGTGCAAATCGTCCGTTCGCCCGACGACAGTTCGTGCCCGCACACCGCGCAGCGTTCGGGAAACAGCAGCCGCAGCAGCGGCCGGAACCAGTCAGAGAGGGTCGACATCGGCGATGACGGTGATGTACTTGAAATCGGGCAAGGCCGAAAAACGCTGCAGCTCTTCGCGCAGGATTTCGCGGGCACGCGACGACGAAGCACCGTTTTCGATTTTCAGCAGCAGCCCCAGCAGGTATTCGTTGCGGATGCGGTCGACCGGCGGCGCCATGGGCCCCAGCAGGCGGCGTCCGAAACGGGCGCGCAGGCGGCCGGCCAGCTCGCCGGCGGCCCAGCGCAGCAGCGCGGGGTCGCGGTGGCGCAGCGTCAGCGCGGTGAGCCGTGCGTAGGGCGGATAGAAAAACGCTTCGCGGTCGGCCAGCTGCATGCGGGCCATCGCTTCGTAATCACCCGCCGCGACCTGCCGGATGACGGGGTGGCCGGGTTCGGCCGTCTGGATGACCACTTCGCCGCTGCCGTCGCGGCGTCCGGCGCGTCCGGCGACCTGCGTCATTAGCTGGAAGGCTCGTTCGGCCGCGCGGAAATCGGGGTTGTTCAGCAGGTTGTCGGCGTTGAGGATCCCGACCAGCGAGACGCCCCCGAAGTCGAAGCCTTTGGTAATCATCTGCGTGCCGACCAGCAGGTCGGTGCGGCGGGCCGCGAAATCGGCGATAATGGCGTTGTAGGCCCGTTCGGAAGTGGCGTTGTCGCGGTCGAGGCGGGCGACGCGCGCTTCGGGAAAGAGTGTGGCCAGCTCCTGCTCGATTTGTTCGGTGCCGAATCCGGCGGGTACGACGTCCGTGACCTTGCACGACGGGCATTTGGCCGGTACCGGTTCCGTATGGCCGCAGTAGTGGCACACCAGCCGTCCGCCCGCCCGGTGGTAGGTCAGCGTCACGTTGCAGTAGGGGCAGCGGGCCGTCCAGCCGCACTCCGTGCAGGTGACGTAGGGCGAGTAGCCGCGCCGGTTCTGGAACAGCATCGCCTGCTCGCCCCGTTCCAAGACCGCATGGATTTTGTCCAGCAGGATCGCGTTGAACCGCCCTTTGCGTTCGCCGCGGCGGGCGGCACGCAGCGTGTCCGAAACGACGATGCGCGGCGGACGGGCCGCCCCGTAGCGTTCGGTCAGTTCGGCGTGGCCGTATTTGCCGCTGCGGGCGTTGAGCCAGCTCTCCAACGAGGGGGTCGCGCTGCCCAGCAGCGTGCGGCACCCGAACAGCCGCGACAGCATCACGGCGCAGTCGCGGCCGTTGTAACGCGGGGCGGGTTCCGACTGCTTGTAGCTGGCGTCGTGCTCCTCGTCGACGATGACCAGCTGCAGCCGGTGCAGCGGCAGGAAGAGCGCCGAACGCGCCCCGACGACGAATTCGCCCCCTTCGGAACGGTTGAGCCGCAGGTAGGTTTCGGTGCGGCGGTGCGGGGTGAGTTTCGAGTGGTAGGCCGTCACGCGGCTGCCGAAAATCCGCTCCATGCGTTCGATGAGTTGGGCCGTGAGGGCGATTTCGGGCACCAGCAGCAGCACGTCCCCTCCCGCAGCCAGCGTTTCGGCAATCAGATGGATATAAATTTCGGTTTTGCCCGACCCCGTGATGCCGTGCAGCAGGGCCGTGCCCTTGCCTGCGGCGTATTGCGCCCGCAGCGATTCGAGGGCGTCGGTCTGGTGCGGCGTCAGTTCGGGCAGGCGGAAGCGTGCCTCGCCCCGTTCGACCGTGCGGGGATGTTCCGTCTCGCGGAGGTACCCCTTGCGGGCCAGCGCGTGCAGTACGGCCGAATCGGCCTGCAACAGCCGGCGGGCGACTTCGCCCGTGCCGACGGCGGAGGGCGTGTCCGCCCCGGCCTCCGTGCAGGCGGCGATTTCGAGCAGGGCCTCGTATTGCTTCGGCGCGCGCCGCTCCAAGTGCTCGAACACCTCATTGAGGCGCGTTGCGTCGCGCAGCTCGTCCGCGAGGGCGACGTACCGTTCGGTACGGGGCCGGTATTCGTCTTTGGAAAACTCCTCCTCCGAATCGGCCGACGGTTTGATTAAAGAGGGCAGGGCGCACCGCATCACCTCGCCGAGCGAGCAGAGGTAATACGAAGCGATCCACTCCCACAAGGCCCGCTGCCGTTCGGAGAGCAGCGGCCGGTCGTAGAGGACGCGGTGAACCGGCTTGATGCGTTTGAAATCGGGCCGCCGGTCGTGGACGCGCCAGACGATGCCCGTGTAAAATTTGCGCGGCCCGAACTGCACGGCGACGGCCTGCCCCTCGATGACCTCCGTCCCGTCGGGAACGGCGAACGTGTAGGCGGGCTGCGCCAGCGGCAGCACGATGTCGGCGTAAAGCATGGGGTCAGTCTTTGGGTATGGTCTGGAACCCCAGCCCGTAAACCCCCATGACCGACCCGACGGTCATGAAGGCCTGCGGGTCGACGGTCTTGACGAATTTCAGCACCATCGAGGTCTCGCGCTTGCGGCACACGACCATGACGATTTTCGACGACTGTTTCGAGTACCAGCCCTGCGAGTCGATGAGCGTCACGCCGCGGTGGACGTTGTTGGCGATGGCGTCGGCCATTTTCTCGTAGTCGCGCGTGACAATGAGCACTTGGCTCGACTGCTGGTTGCCCGCCATGATCATGTCGACGGTGTAGCCCACGACGGCGGTCATGACGTAACCGTAGATGACCGTGTCGATGTGGTAGCCCACGAGCAGCGACGAGGCGATGATGACGAAGTCGGAGTAGATGAGTATCTTGCCGTAGCTGATCGTGCGGTATTTGTTGATGATCATCGCCACGATGTCCGTGCCGCCCGTCGAGCCGCCCTGCGAGAAGCACATGGCGATGCCCGCACCGGCCAAGATGCCGCCGAGAATGACGGCCAAAATGCGTTCCAAGTGGAGGAAGTCGCCTTCGGGCAGCACGGTGCTCCAGAAGTTCAGCCCGACCGAAATCATCATCACGCAGAAGACGGTTTTGATGCCGAAATTCCACCCGACGATGAATCCCGCGAAGAGGAGCAGCACGGCGTTGATGACGAACGCGATGGTACCGATCTGCACCGAGATGCCGAGCCACTCGTGCAGCGCGGTCGAGAGTACCAGCGACAGGCCCGTCGCGCCGCCGCCGGTACCGTGGGCGGGCATGACGCATCCCACCCAGCCGAACGAGTAGAGGAACATGCCGAGTGTCATGAGGACATACTCCTTGATGCCTTTCAGAACACTTTGCAGCGTGATTCGTTTCATGTTTATCCCTGTTATGCTTTTGATTTGTACTTACGGTTTATCCTTTCGGCTTGGCATCGGCGGAATCCAGCCAAATCGTCACCGGCCCGTCGTTGACCAGCCCGACCTGCATGTCGGCGCCGAACTCGCCCGTCGGCACTTCGCGGCCGAGCAGCTCGGCGACGCGTGCCACGAACCGTTCGTAGAGCGGCCGCGACACCGCTTCGGGGGCGGCATGGATGTACGACGGCCGGTTGCCCTTGCGCGTCGAGGCCATGAGCGTGAACTGGCTCACGACCAGCACTTCGCCGCCCGCCTGCACCACGTCGCGGTTCATGACGCCCGCTTCGTCGTCGAAGATGCGCAGCCGCACCAGCTTGCCGGCCAAGTATTCGATGTCGGCGTCCGTGTCGTCGGTCCCGACGCCGAGCAGCACGAGCAGCCCCGCCCCGATTTGCGACCGCACCGTGCCGCCGATAGCGACCGATGCCCGTTGAACCCGCTGAATGAGAATCCGCATGGCGTCTGGTTTAGGAGTTCGTGGATTCCGAATCGAAATGCGCCCACAGGTTGTCGTTCTGCGGCACGGGCGCCGTCACCGCTATCGGTTCGCGGCGCACCGGATGCTCGAACGCTATCGAGCGCGAGTGCAACGAGATGCCCCCTTCGGGAAGCGAACGTTTCGCCCCGTATTTCAGGTCGCCGCGTATCGGGCAGCCGATTTTCGACAACTGGGCCCGTATCTGGTGGTGGCGGCCCGTCAGCAATTCGACTTCGACCAGCGTGTAATGCGTCGCGACGTTGAGCGTGCGGTAACGCAGCCGTGCTTCTTTGGCTTCGGGGCGCGGCGTGTCGTAGGCGCGCGAACGGTTTGTGCGGCCGTCGCGCAGGAGGTAGTGGGTCAGCCGGCCCTCCTCCGGTTCGGGCGTCCGTTCGGTCAGGGCCCAATAGATTTTGCGGATGCGCCCTTCGCGGATCATTTCGTTGAGGCGCACCAGCGCTTTCGAGGTCTTGGCGAACAGCACCGCCCCGCTCACCGGCCTGTCGATGCGGTGCACGACGCCGAGAAAAACTTCGCCGGGTTTTGCATCCCGCCCCTTGATAAATGCCTTGATTTGGTCTTCGAGCGCGCTCTCGCCCGACGGGTCGGGCTGCACGAGGTCGCCGCCATGCTTGTTGACGATGAGCAGGTGGTTGTCCTCGTAGAGTATATCGTCGGGTTTGAACATTTTTATTAAGAGGGGTCGGGGTGCTTTCAGCGTTGGTGGGTGGCCGTTACAGAATAAAGGTGAACGGCAGCAGCATCGTCGCCGACGCGACGGCCGAAGCCGTGCCGTGTCCGCTCATGATGACCCGTATGGGCGAGCCTTGCCGCCGTTCGACATCGACCATCACCTGCCGGCATTGTCCGCAGGGATAGCACTCCCGCTCGGAGGGGTTCGATGCGATGGCCAGCGTCTCGATAGGGTCGTCGGCATAGTTGGCCTGCGCATAGAAAAGCAGCGAACGTTCGGCACAGAGGCCTGCCGGATAGACTTCGCTCTCGAAGTTGCTGCCATGCAGGATTCGGCCGCTCCGCAGCCGGGCCGCTGCCCCCACGCGGAAATGCGAATAGGGCGCATGGGCACGGGTCGTCGCTTCCTGCGCTGCTTCGACCAGAATTCGGTCGGCTTCGGGGAGTTCTGCGAGCGACGCATAGTGCTCGTAGTCGATGCGGAACTGCTTTTCCATAGGCTCCAGCTGAATTTGCTTTTACAAAAGTAATGAAAAAAGCGTACCGATAAAAAAATTTTATCGGTACGGGGGTTCCGCGGCGGTCTTTGTCCGTTGCGGGCATTGGCCGAGAAAATGTCAATGCCGGATAAAGTTGGAAATCCGATTGTCGGGATTCAGCGGAACGACATCGTCCAATACCAGATTCTTGACCATGTGCAGCGTTCCCTGCTTGTATTTCTGGAAATGCTCCGAGGCGATATGTTTTTTGTAGGCCTCCTGACTCGAATAAGTCTCCAAAATGGTGATGCGGCACGGATTCTCTTTGTCGGCCACTGCGTACATGGTCAGCACACCCGGTTCGGTGCGCAGCGAAGTCGCCCCAACCTCCTTTGCGAAAACCGCATACTCGTCGAGGTATTCGGGGTAAACCTCCACTTTCGAGAGCCTTACGATTCCGTCCGCCTGCATCGGCTCCTTCCGGCACATTGCGACTGGCTGGCCCGTGTCGGCGCCGGAGCGGGTGAAAAGCCGTTCGGCATTCTCGCGCAGAAACATGTTTTTGTAGGGTTGCAGTTCGGGGTCGGCATCCAGATATGCTTCGATGTTGCGGAGCAGTCGTGCAAGTACCTCGCCTGATACGAAACCGTAGTCCGAACCGTACATGATATGGTCGGGTGTTGTGACGGTGAGCATCATCTTGACCGCTTCGGGTGACGGCCCGCCGGCGAGGTCATAGTAAAGCCCTTTCAGATTGCCGTCGATGTCGAACGGTTGTGCGATTCCCTTTGCCGCCAACAAAGGATAAACAGCCCTCAATCGCGGAATGGCATAGGGCAGAAACGAGCCTGCGTGCGGCACGATGATTTTCAGGTCGGGATAGCGCACCAAAACATCGTGGGCAATCATATTCAGCACGGCGCGTGTGGTTTCCGCCGGATATTCGTAGACGAATATCGGCCCGCCCGTAAATACGTCGTCCTGTACGGGTGTCGGTTTGTGCGGGTGGATGATGACAGTGGCTTTGCGGTCGTTGAGCACTTGCATCAGCGGTTCGAGCGCAGGATCGCCGAGATATTGCCCTCGGCTGTTGGTCGCCAGTTTGATGCCGTCGGCTTTCAGCGTGTCGAGCGCATAGACGGCCTCCTTAATGGCAAGATTCACATCGGGCAGCGGCAGTGCCGCGCAGAACTTGAAACGGTCGGGATATTTCTCTCGCATCCGCCACGCCTCCTCATTGACGGTGCGTATTATTTGGGCTGCCTCCTGCGCATTCCCGAAAAACGGTTGCGGCGAGGGTATCGTGAGCACCGACCATGCAATGCCTGCATCATCCATAAATCGCAAGTGTTCCTCCGCACTCCAAGTTGGGAGCGGATAGCCGTCCTCCATATCCGCATGGTTGGCACGCAGATAATCCATATACTCCTTTGTCACGATATGCGAATGGACATCCGCCGGTATTATCGGATGTTGCGCCTGTAAATTCATGGTTGCCAGTATTGCTAAAATTATTGTGATTGTTCGCCGCATGTTTCGTCTGTTTTTATGCACATTTTTCGCTTCGGCATATTCGGCTTTGCCCCTCGTTTTTTTGTCGTCTTGGAGTAAGTGGTTTTAAGACTTTTTTACTTTCCGATGCAGAAACTCAGGATTTTTCCTTAACTGTTTGATACTTACTTTTTTAGATTGATATTCGAGACCTTTTAGCAACAAAATAGCAACAGATTTCCGACAATTCACGCAAAAGAGGTCAAAACGGCGATTTTTGAGGCTTATTTTCCCACGCAGAATTTCGAGAAGATATTCCCTAAAATTTCGTCGGAGAGGATGGCGCCGCGACCGGTGATTTCACCGATGAAGCGAATGACCTGCCGAATGTCCTCGCTCAACAAGTCGGACGGCAACCCCTCGCACAACCCGGCCAGCGCGCGGGAAAGGGCGTCGTGAGCGCCGGACAAAGCTTCGAAGTGGCGGCTGTTCGAGATGATGATTTCGTCTTGGGGAAGCCCGTCGAGTAGACCGGCTGTGCCGAGCATATCGGCGCTGGACAGGCGGGATGCGTGGGAAGTATCGGACGTGCGGGAAGCGTCGGCTGCGTCGTGCCGGGCACCCCCGACGGATTGCAACAACGCCTGACGCAATGCGTCGAGCCCGTCGCCATTGCGGGCCGATAGACCGATGACATCCTGCGGGATGACGAGATGCGGGCGCAGGTCGGTTTTGTTGAGGACGGTCAACAACGTGCATCCCTCCGGCAAGTCGAAGTCGGGCGGCGGGACGGTGCCGGTGAACGAGGCGGCGTCGAGCAGGCGGATGACGATGCGGGCTCGGGCGATGCGTTGCAGCGTGCGTTCGATGCCCATGCGTTCCAACCGGTCGTCGGTCGTGCGGATACCGGCCGTATCGACGAACCGGAACCGGATGCCGCCGAGATTGACCGTCTCTTCGATGACGTCGCGGGTCGTGCCGGCGATTTCCGAAACGATAGCCCGTTCTTCGTCGAGCAGGCGGTTGAGCAGGGTCGATTTTCCGGCGTTCGGGGCACCGACGATAGCGACCGGAATCCCCTCCTTGATTGCGTTGCCGAGCGTGAACGAGTCGCGCAGCCGTTCGATTTCGGTGTCGATGCGCTCCATTGTCTCCTGCAACGCCCGCCGGTCGGCGAATTCCACGTCCTCCTCCGAAAAGTCGAGTTCGAGTTCGAGCAGCGACGTCAGGTGCAGCAGCCGGTCGCGCAGGGCGTCCAATGCGGCGGAGTATCCGCCGCGCATCTGGTTGCTGGCCAGTGCATGGGCCGCCCGTGAGGAGGAGGCGATGAGGTCGGCGACCGCTTCGGCTTGCGACAGGTCGAGTTTTCCGGCGAAGTAGGCGCGAAGCGTGAATTCGCCCGGCGTCGCCATGCGGGCGCCTGCGGCGAGCAGCAGCCGGATGATTTCCGAAACGATGTACGAGGAGCCGTGGCACGACAGTTCGACCGAATTTTCGCCCGTGTAGGAGTGCGGCGCGCGGAACACCGTCGCCAGCACGTCATCGACCGTGCGGCCGCCGTCTGCGATGCGGCCGTAGTGTACGGTGTAACCGGCGGTTTCGGCGAGCGGCGTCCGCCCGCGAAAAATCCGGTCGCAAACCGTCAGGGCGTCGCCGCCGCTGATGCGGATTATGGCAATGGCCCCGCCGGAGGCCGTCGCGGGCGCGACGATCGTATCGTGGTCGGAGCGTATCATCCGACGCGCAGCCGTTGGCCGATACGCAGGGCCTTTGCGTTGCGGATGCCGTTCCAGCGCATCAGCTGCGCCACCGTCACGTGGTACCGCCGCGCGATGCCGCCCAGCGTGTCGCCTTTCTTGACGACGTAGGTCGTGCCGCCCAGTCCCTCTTTGAGTTTCTTGTTCAGGTTTACGGGATTCAGGTACTCTTTCAGATAGGTCGAGTCTTTGGCGTGGATCTCCTGTTCGTGGGCGATGTATTGGGCGATGTTGCGTTGCGGCAGGACGAGCGTGTAGGTCTTCGTCGTGCCCGGGATGATGTCGAGTTTGTATTGCGGATTGAGCTGCCGCAGCGTTTCGATGGGCAGGTCGATGGTCGATGCGATCTGTCCGAAGTGCAGCAGCCGGTTGACCCGGATCGTGTCGACGGCAATCGGAATCGGCGTTTCGTGGAAGTCGATGTTGTGTTGCCGGTGGTAGGCGTAGGCGTAGGTCGCGCCGATGAAGGCCGGCACGTATCCGCGCGTTTCGCGGGGCAGGTAGTAGTAGATGTCCCAGAAACTGTGGCTTTTGTCGGCCGTGCCCGAACGGGCGATGGCCTTGTTCACGTTGCCCGGCCCGCAGTTGTAGGCGGCAATGGCCAGCGTCCAGTCGCCGTAGAGGTTGTAGAGGTCGCGCAGATAGCGCACGGCGGCCTGCGTCGAGCGGAGCGGGTCGCGGCGTTCATCGACCAGCGAATTGATTTCGAGTCCGTAGTTCTTGCCGGTGCTGGGTATGAACTGCCACAGCCCGACGGCTCCCGCGCGCGAGGTGGCGGTGGAAATCAGGGCCGATTCGATAATGGGCATGGCCCGCAGTTCGATGGGCAGGTCGGCCTTGATGAGCTCCTCCTCGATGAATGGGAAGTAGTATTGCGATTTGCCCAAGATGCGCGAGGTCAGTTCGCGTTGTTTGCCGACGTAGAGGTGGATTCGGTCCTTGACTATCTCGTTGTAGGCCAGCGGAATGGGCGATGCCAGCGCGCGCAGCCGTCCGGCGTAGAGCGAATCGGGCGTCGTGTTGTCGGCATAGTCGAGCAGGCTGTCCACCCCGATGTAGCGGTCGAAGAAGTCGGTGAACGAATCGTTGTGCAGCCGTTCGTTCCACACGGCCAGCAGCGAATCGGCCTGCACCGCCGTCAGTCCCAGCGTGATGTCGTTGACCGGCGCGGGGTCGTCGGGTTCCGGGGCGTCGGCATCGGCCGCCGGTTGCGAATCGGTGCCGAGGGCGGCGGCGACTGCGGCGGCTATGGCCGCCGCCTGTTCCGCTTCGTAGGCGGCGTAGTAGGCGTCGGTTTGCGTCGGCTGGTTTTTTTTGCGGGGACTTCGCTCGGCTGCGAACGCGGGCGAACCGGCCAGAACCAGCGAAGCCAACAGGAGAACGGTGTATTTCATCGAATCAGAAATTGAGGCTTAAATTGAATCCGAATACGGGGCGGTTGCCTCGCAGGGTCGGCACGTAGGTATAATCGACCAACGGCTCCAGATTCATCGAGAGGTCGTCGGAAACGTCGTAGTCTTTCAGGTGGGCGTCGACGTGGGCATCGACGATTTGCAGGATGTAGAGCGCGCCGGTGATGATGATGCACAGGTCGCGGTTGCGGCGGTTGTTGTTGCGCAGGTTGCGCAGGAAATCGGCCGAATAGCGTCCGTGGAACTCGTCGGTCGGGCCGTCGGGGTAGTTCTCGGGATGCAGGTTGTAGTCGGCCAGCAGGGCGTAGGCTTTCTTGAAACGCTGGTAGCCGCGGTTGTTCCAGTCGATGCAGTAGATCATCGCCGCGAACCCGCCCACGACGAACGGCACTTTCCAGTAGCTGCGGTTGTAGATTTGCCCCGCACCCGGGAAGATGCAGGCCAGCGTCGTGGCTTTCTTGACGCTCGACACGTCGTTGGTTTTGTAGCTCACGGCCGCGTCGCCGATGAAGTAGACGTACGAAGCCACCGTCAGCCCCAAGTAGAGCTGCCGCCGCGTGTTGCTCCGGATCATGCGGGCTTGCAGGTCGTTGAGTTCGGGCGTGCGCACGGTGCTCAGGTTCGTAATCGCGTCGTATTGGCGTTTCAGCGGCTTGTAGGTCTTGTTCTCGTGGATGAACAGCCCCAGTCCCGTGCCCAGCGCGCCGTAGAGTATGGGCAGCTTCCAGTATTGCCGGTTGTAGACCTGCCCGTAGCCGGGCATCACGGTCGAGAGCCAGCAGACTTTGGAGAGCGACATCGAGTCGTTCATGAACCACCCCTTTTTCAAGAGGGGTTTTCGGGGCACCGAATCGGCGGAGCTTCTTTCGGCCGCCAGCCGCGCCAGCGTTGCCGAATCGAGCGTGCGGATGTCGTCCGTGCGCAGGGCAGCCAGTTCGACCGAATCGGCCGCGAAGTCGCTGCGTTGCAGCGAATCCAGCGCTTGCAGGAATGCCGCGATTTGCAGCGAATCGCGTTTTTCGGCCGCCAGCGTGTCCGGTTTTTCGAGCATGCCGCCGCGTACCACCGTGCGGCCGCCGCGGCGCAGTTGCACGGGGGGCACGGATTGCTGCGCTTCGGCCGCGAACGCACCGAGCAGCAGGGCGGAGAGCAGGATGATTCGGAACGACCGCATGCGCCCGTTCGGCTATTTGGAAAAACGTTCGATGAAACGGTCGATGTCCGTGTCGTCGGCAAATTCGATGACGATGCGGCCGCCGCCGTTCTTGGCCCGTTTGATCGAGATGTTTTGCGAAAAATAGGGTTCCAGCCGTTCGACCAGCCGCGAGTAGCTTTCGGGATACTCTTCCTCTTCGGCGGCCGTGCGGGCAGGCCGTTCGGTCGCCGTGCGGGCCAGCTCCTCGATTTGACGCACCGACAGCGCCTTCTTGATGCACTTTTTCAGCAGGCGCACCTGCTGGTCGGCGGGCGCACCGGCAATGGCTTTGGCATGCCCCATCGAAATGAGCCCCTCTTTCAGCGCGAGCTGCACCTCGTCGGGCAGTTTCAGCAGCCGCAGGTAGTTCGAGACGGACGAACGTTTCTTGCCCACCTTTTCCGACAGGGCGTCCTGCGTCAGGTGGCATTCGTCGATGAGCCGCTGCATGCCCAGCGCGATTTCGATGGCGTTGAGGTCCTGCCGCTGGATGTTTTCCACCAGCGCCATGGCATGCAGGTTCTCGTCGTCGACCTCGCGGATGTAGGCCGGCAGGGTTTTCAGGTCGGCGCGCTGCGCGGCCCGCCAGCGGCGTTCGCCGCTGATGATGATGTACTTGCCGTTGTTGCTCCGGCGCACGGTCACGGGCTGGATGACGCCCAGCTGGCGGATCGAATCGGCCAGTTCGTCCAGCGCCTCTTCGTCGAACTGCGTGCGCGGCTGTGTCGGGTTGGGCACGATGTCGGCGATAGCGATTTCGGCCATGCGGCTCATGGGCTTGAGTTTGGCGTCGAGGTCGGCGGCATCGGCGCCGAAAATGGCATCCAATCCGCGACCGAGCCCTTTCGGTTGTTTCATATCGTCGGTGTTACTTGTTTTTCTTCAAAAATTCGCGGGCCAAGTTCAGATAGTTCTCCGAGCCGATGGCCGTGGCGTCGTAGAGCATCACGGGCTTGCCGTGCGAGGGGGCCTCGCCCAGCCGGATGTTGCGCAGGATGACGGTTTCGTAGGTCAGTTCGCCGAAGTGTTCGCGCACCTCCGTCACGACTTGGTTGTTCAGGCGGTTGCGCATGTACATCGTCAGCAGGAAACCTTCGATTTCGAGCGAGGGGTTCAGCGAGCCCTTGACCTTGCGGATGGTGCTCAACAGCTTGGAAAGCCCTTCCAGCGCCAAGTATTCGCACTGCACCGGAATCAGCACCGAATCGGCGGCCGTCAGGATGTTGACCGTCGTGTAGCCCAGCGAGGGCGAGCAGTCGATGAACAGGAAGTCGTAGTCGTCGCGCACCGTGTCGACGATGCGTTTCATCACGCGGTGGCCGTCTTCCAATTTGGGGAGTTCCGTGTCGGCGGCCACCAAGTCGATGGACGAGGGCAGGAGCCACAGGTTTTTGATGTCGGGGCTGGCGAGAATCACCTCGCGGGGGTCTTTCTCGCTGGTCAGGCATTCGTAGATGCCCGGCAGGTCGATGTCGAAGCCGAGCCCCGACGTGGCGTTGGCCTGCGGGTCGGCGTCCAGAAGCAATACCTTTTTGCCCAATAGTGCGAGCGATGCCGCAAGGTTGATGGCGGTGGTGGTTTTGCCCACGCCGCCTTTCTGATTGGCTAATGCGATTACCTTTGCCATGATGGTTTCCGAAAACGGGTTTATAATCGGACAAAATTACGAAAAATCTGCGAAACTCCCCAACGGTTGCCGAATTTTGCCTATCTTTACGGTCGAAAAGCGTTCTGTATCATGGAAGAAAATAATTTTTCCACACCCACACCCGCACCCGCTCCGGTGCGCCGCGCCTTTCCGACTTTCGGCGACTTGTGCGCCATGTTGGGCATCCTGCTCGGCATGCAGGTGGCGGTGGGATTCGTCGTGTCGCTCGTCGGCGGGTTCGTGCAGGGGGGCGGTGCCGGGATGACGCCCGATGCACAGGGCCGTCACCTCTGTCTGGTCTACCTGACGTCCATGAGTCTGGGGCTTGCCGGCATCGTGCTCTACCGCCGCAAACGGGGAGGAACGGAACGGGTCGTGTCGTTTTCGACCGCCCGCTTGAATCCCGCGTTGCTGCTGTGGGCCTGCGTGCTGTTGTTCGCCGTCGATGTCGTCATCGAGCCGCTGCTCGCGCTGCTGCCCGATGCGCAGCCCGAAGTGGGGCGCGGCATCTGGACGGTCGTGATGCTCGTCGGCTTCGCGCCGTTGTTCGAGGAGGTCATCTGCCGGGGCGTGGTGCTCGGCTCGCTGCGGGCGAAGTACGGCGTCTGGGCCGCTTGGGTGGGTTCGTCGCTCTTTTTCGCCGTGCTGCACGTCGTGCCGTCGATGGTGGTCAACGCCCTGTTCATCGGGTTGATTCTGGGGTGGCTGTGCTTGGCGACCGGTTCGCTTTGGGCGTCGATGCTGCTCCACGCAATCAACAATGCCGCCGCCTATCTGTTGCTGGTGACGGTCGGCGGCGACATGCGGTTGAACGAGCTGCTCGGCAACCGGACGCTCTATGCCGTGGTTTACGCCGTCGCGCTCTTCGTCGCGGTTTTTTCGGCTTACAAGATACACGGTACGCTCCGCCGGCTGAAAGAGGCGGAGAAAAACCGGGATGCCGGACCGGCGGCATAATATAACGGCTTTCGACAGCGTTTGTTATTTCGACCGAACCGGCTGAATTTGACAAATCGGTCGAGAGAAACACTCCGCCATAAATAAATTTGGTCGGAAGAATCGCCTTGCTATTTAATAGTCGTTTGCGGAAAGGCTGATTTTCCATAACAGCGATTATTTGGAGTTTGTTTCCGTTATTGATATATCCACTTCAAAATGATAGCTATGATTATTCGTAAAATCATTGGTCTGCTGTTCGCAGTTCTTTTGGTGCGAAGCGGAATCGCCCAAGAAAATTCGTATGACAATGAAATCGGAGAAGCTATCTCTCGAAGCGATTGGTTTGAAACAAGAGCCTGCTATGAGCGTACGGTCGACAGCCTGAGCGATTACATGCGGCTGTTTTCGGGGGCGCTGCTCGATCATAATTTCAACAATCCGGCGGGTGCCGTCGAGAAAATTCAACGTATGTACGATGAGTACAATGCCCAAATGGGCGGCAACTTTTTCTCATTGTTCTGGATGATGTCTGACAATCTGGCGAAACTCGGACACTTCAAGGCGGCTTCTGACATTTGTACGAGCCTGCTTGCGCAGGGCAAGAACTATATGGACGAGGGAACGCGGACTGCTTTCGAGACCAATGCCGTCCTTTTCGGGCTGAAATCCCAATGGCCCCGAATGGAGGTATCGGGCACCGAATCAAATTACGACATACCGTTCGACGTCGAAGACGAACAAATCAAATTTACGGCTGTGCGCGGCATGCAACGGATTGGTGCAATGCTCGACTCAGGAAGCCAAATGACGGTCATTGACAAACAGTTGGCACTTCGTTTGGAATTGCCCTTATCGGCGGACTCGATCCGGTTTAACGAAACGCGATGCCCTCTTGCATTGCTCGACACCCTGCGATTGGGAACAGCCGTGTTCGTCCATGTTCCGTGCGTGGTATTGCCGCTCGGAGATACAGGCGTTACGGATTGCAGCTTCATTCTCGGAAACGACGTGTTGCAACTCTTTCCAGAGATTGAATTGGATTATGAACTTCGGAAATTGCATTTGAGGTCCCGGACGCTCCCTTTGCCTGATGCTCCCCGAAACCTGATGATTAACAAAGTGCCTTACATTCGGGTGGAATTGGAAGGAATTCCCGCAACGATGGTTTGGGATGCGGGAGCCACAAAATCGTCGGTCGAACCGGAATTTCATGAAGTGCATCGCGACCGGTTTCTGCCGTTGGAGGCACACGGACACAATCGTGCGAAGACCGCGACCGGATACAATCCGGTACTCGAATACGCCATATTGCCGCAGATACACATGACGATAGGGGATAAAGCGGGTGTGATGTCCGACGTATACGTGATTAGAGATATACCTCATTCCAAATTGATGGGGATACCCTTTGATGGAACATTGGGTGCACTGCCTCCCGCAGAATTCAAACGATTGACAATTAACTTTCAGCAAATGTATTTTGTTGTAAAATGATATATGGGATGGGCTCCCGGATATTTGTTCCAAATTTTCTATAACTGAAAATTAAAATGTATCTTTGCCATTCGTGAGCATGAATTGGAATCGAAAAATAGCCGTTGTCGCGGGCGTGTTGTTGCTGGCGGGTTGTCGGGAGTTGCCTCGTTACTTCGCCAGCGACTCGATCGTGGCGGAAGTCGGCAGCAGCAAACTCCGCGTGCCCGACGTGCAGTCGGCCGTGCCGGCGGGGGTGAAAGGGGCCGACAGCGTGGCGTTCGTGCGGGTGTTCGTCGACCGGTGGGTGCGGAAACAGCTCAAATTGCAGGAGGCCGAAGTGCTCTTTTCGGCTTCGGAGGCGGACCTCGACCGGCAGGTCGAGGAGTACCGGCAGGCGCTGTTGATTCGCAAGCTGGAGCAGCAGTACGTCGACCGCCGCATCGACACGGTCTTCACCGACGCCGAGATAGCGGCCTATTACGAGGCGCACAAGGGCGACTTCAAGCTCGACCGGCCGATCGTGAAAGGGGTAATCGTCCGCTTCCGCGACGGTTACCGGCAGGCCGCCAAACTGAAAAAGCTGATGAAATCGGCCAAACCCGAAGAACAGCAGGAGTTTTGGGACTTGTGCGAAAAGAACGATCTGGCGACGACCGATTTGCGGAGCCGCTGGGTCGATTTCACCGAATTTTTGAGTTACCTGCCGGCCGTGCGGTCGCAGAATCATCGGTCGATGCTGTCCGCCGGTACCACTGTGCAGGAGATGCGCGACGACCGGTCGCAGTATTGTTTCCGGATCGACGCCGTGCGGCGCGAGGGCGAGCCGATTCCGTTGGAGCGGGTGCGGGCGATCATCCGCCGGATTCTCTTCAACCAGCGGCAGGGCGAGGTGATTCGCGGCCACGAGGACGAACTGATGGTGCGCGGTTTGGAGGAGAACAAGGTGCGTATCTTCGTCGACGGGACGAATGAAAAAAAATGACAAGCAAATGAAAAAAACGTTTTCGGCCTTTCTGATTGCGACGTTGTGTTGCGCGGGGCTTTTCGCCCAGAAACGGCCGGTGATGCTCGACCGGATCGTCGCCGTGGTGGGCGGTTCGTCGATTCTTTACTCCGAGGTGAGCGACTATGCGCGGGCGTTGGTGGCCCAGCGGCGCATGGAGGGTTACACTTCCGACCGCGACCCGATGAACGAGGCGCTCGAAGCCATGATGACGCAGAAACTGCTGTTCAATCAGGCGCAAATCGACTCGGTGAAAATCAATTCGGGCGACATCGCGTCGCGGGTCGAGGAGCAGATCCAGCAGATGATCGCCGAGGAGGGTTCGATTCGCAACCTCGAAACCAAGCACCACATGCCCGTGTTCAACATCCGCAGCAACCTGCGCCAGCGTTACGAGGAGCAGGCTTACGCCGCGTCGATGCGCAACGAGGTAATCGGCAAAATCACGGTCACGCCCGGCGAGGTCGAACGTTTCTACAAGTCGATTCCGCGCGACAGCCTGCCGCTGGTCGCCGACCAGTACGTCTACGCGCAGATTACCCGTTTCCCGAAGTCGATGACCGAGGCCAAACAGCGCACGCGCGAGCAGTTGCTCGACATGCGCGAGCGCATCATCACGGGCAAGGCGCGTTTCGAGACCCTCGCCCGCATGTATTCGCAGGACGGTGCGGCCCTGCGCGGCGGCGAAATGGAGCCGACGACGCTCAATTCGCTCGACCGGGCCTTCGCCGATGCGCTCGAAGCGATGAAGCCGGGCCAGATTTCGGAGGTCGTCGAGTCGCAGTTCGGGTTCCACATCATCCAGCTCATCGACAAGCGGGGCGACCTGTACCATTTCCGCCACATCCTGCTGCTGCCTATCTATACGACCGACGAACTGGCTTCCGTCGCCCGCGAGCTGGACAGCATCGGCGGGTTGATCCGCGCCGATTCGATGACGTTCGAGCAGGCGGCCATGAAGTTCTCGGACGACGCCGCGTCGAAGATGAACGGCGGCATCGTGTCGAACCACGACTTCTTGGAACGCTATGCGGCCGATGCCAAAATGACCGTCACGCGGTTCCTGCGTGAGGATTTCGCCCAGTTCCAGGCGTTGGACGACTACAATGCGCTGCTGCCCCTGAAACCCGGCGGGATTTCCGCCTCCTTCCTGACCAAAGACCTGATCGGGAACCAGCTGGGCAAAATCGTCAAGCTGGTCGAAATCATCCCCACGCACACCGCGTCGCTCGATTCCGATTACCTGCGCATCGAGGAGATGGCCTTGCAGGAGAAGCAGATGCGCTCGTTCACCGACTGGCTCTCGAAGAAAATCGACGGCATGTACGTCTTCATCGACCCCGAATTCCGCAACGGCGAGTTCGAGAACAAACACTGGGTCAAATAGTCCGTTGCGGTGCGCAGGGTCGTTTCCATAGTCATCGTGCTGTTCGCCGTCGGTGCCGTGCTCGGCAGCGCGTCGCGGCAGGTTCCGCCCGAACCGCAGGCCGGAACGCCGGCCGACGTTTCGACGGCGGAGGCTCCCCGCACCGAACGCCGCCGCATCAACTGGAAAGCCGACAATGCCGGCCCTGTCGCGCCGGGCGATTCGGTGATTTTCCTCGTCGGCAATTTCGCCGCCCAGCACAACGGTGCCGTGATTGCCTGCGACAGCGCGGTGCAGTATTCCGAGCGCCACTGGGAGTTCTTCGGCAACGTGCTCATCAACAAGAACACGACTTTCGTCTACGGCGACCGGGCCGATTACGACGGCGACCGCAACGAGGCGCGCGTCTATTCCGACCTCATCAAGGTGGTCGACGACGATGCCACGCTCTATACCTATTCGTTCGTCTACAACACCCGGACCAACATCGGCGAGTTTTCGGGCGGCGGCATCCTGACCGACGGCGAGAACCGGCTCGAATCGCAGCGCGGGTACTACTTCGGCGACGACAAGCTGGTCGCGAGCGTCGACGACGTGCAGATGCGCAACGAGGAGTATGCGCTCAAAGGCGATTCGGTGCTCTACGACTTCGTGACCGGCAACGCGCTGTTCTTCGACCGCACCAACATCTGGAACCGCGACGGGGAGTACCTCTATGCCGATCGCGGCTGGTATAGCAAGGCCGACACGGCCTATTTCGTCACCCGCAACGGCTACCTGCTGACCGAACGGCAGGAGTTGTGGAGCGACAGCCTCGACTACTTCCGGCCGCAGGGCCATGTCGTGCTGCGGCGCGACCTGCAAATCGACGATACCGAACACAAGATACTGGCGTTCGGCGATTTCGGCGAGTATTGGCGGGAGCCCGGCGACGCGTTCCTGACCCGCCGGCCGGCGATTATCAGTTACGATACGTCGCAGGGCGATTCGGTTTACATGCGTTCCGATTCGATGTTCCTTTACACCGTCAACCGCTTGGCGGAGGCTCGCCGGGCGCGTGCGGCGGCGGTCGCCGATTCCCTCGCCCGGTTGCAGGTCGATTCGTTGCCCGGGGCGCAGCCGGCACCGGATAGCTCGTCCGCCGATTCCGGCGGGGAGCCGACGGAGGACGTTTCGTCCGGTCGCGAACCCCTCGTGCCCGATTCGCCCGAGACCGAAGATTTGCAGGAGGCTGCCGATTCCTTGTCCGTTGCGGCCGATACCACGCGCGTCATCAATCCGCTCGACACCTTGACGGGCGGGGCACGCAAGGCCTATCTCAAAATGCTGAAACTTCGGGAGCGTGCTGCCCGCAAAGCGGCGGCGGCCGCCGTGAAAAAGGCCAAATTGGATACGGCAGTGGCGCGCCGCAAGGCGAAAACCGCCCGGAAACTGGATGCGGAGAAAGCCCGCGAAGCGCGCAAGGCCGAAGTCCGCCGCGAAAAGGCGCGTCTGAAACTGAATGCCGCCCGTGCCCGTGCCGCGCGCAAGGGCAAGGCGTTCGGCCGGGTCGATTCGGCGGTACTGGCACGGCTCGACTCGTTGGCCGAACGGATTGCGTTCGAGTCGGATTCGCTTTCGGGACGGATGCTCGATTCGTTGCTGGCGGCCCAGCGGGCAGCGGGGCGGCAGACGGCCGACAGCGTCGCCCGGCCGTCGTCGGACAGCATCTGCCGTTTGATAAAAGGGTATCGCGACGTGCGGATTTATCGCTCGGATTTTCAGGCCGTGTGCGATTCCGTCGTGGGGTTCAGCACCGATTCGACCCTGCACCTCTATATCGACCCCGTGTTCTGGAACCAGAACAACCAGATTACGTCGGACAGCGTGACGGTCTTCACCGAACGGCAGCAGATAGCCCGGGCGGAGTTCTTCGGCAACCCGCTGATGTCCAGCGAAATCGACACGACCTATTACAACCAGATTACGGGCAAGACGATGACGGCTTATTTCCGGGACAACCGGATTTACCGCAACGATGTGGTCGGCAACGCCCAGACGATTTACTACATGACCGACGGCGAACCGCCCGTCGTCGTGACGATGGGCGTCATCACGAGCGGCGACATCTCGTTCTATTTCGAGGAGCGGGAGTTGGTGCAGATGACGTGGCGGGCGAATCCCGATTACCAGTTCTATCCCGTTTTCCCCGACTACCAAGTGCCCGACGACCAGCCGCTCTACCTCAAAGGTTTTCATTGGGAGGGGGCGCGCCGTCCGGGCCGTCGGGAGGTCTTCGACCGCACCATTCGGCCGTCGGAACGGGAGGCACGCCTGCGAATCGCGCAGCCCGATTTCCCCATTATGCAGCGTATCGAGGCTTACAAAAAAGAGTTGATCGCTTCGGGCCGGTGGTTCGACCGCAACGAACCGGTCGACCAGCAGACGGCCGAGTGGATGCACGATTTGGGGTACGAAGTCGGCCAGCCGCGTTTTTAGTCTTTCAGCGCGCCGTATTGTGCGTCATCGACCGCTTCGAGCCACTCGTTCGAGGGGTTTTCGCCGTCGATTTCGACCGCCAGATGCGCGAACCAGCTGTCCGCCGCCGCGCCGTGCCAGTGCTTCGCTTCGGCCGGAATGTTCACCACGTCGCCCGCCTGCAACGCACGGGCGGGCTTTCCCCACTCCTGATACCAGCCGCGCCCGGCCACGCAAATCAGCATCTGGCCGCCGCCTTTCGTCGCATGATGCACGTGCCAGTTGTTGCGGCAGCCCGGCTCGAAGGTCACGTTGAAAATTTTGACCTGTTCGGTCGAGACCGGCGCGATGTAGGATTGCCCGATGAAATAGCGGGCGTAGGCATCGTTCGGCTGTCCGACCGGAAAAATCATTTCGCGCTCGAACACCGCGCGGGCTGCGGCCTTGCCGTCGGCCGCGTGGCCGCCTGCGGCCGGTTCGTCCTGCCAGACCTCTTTCGCCAAGCGGAACGCCGCCCACGCTTTCGGCCAGCCGGCATAGAATGCCGCATGGGTCAGGATTTCGGCGATTTCCGTGCGGGTGATACCGTTCTTCCGGGCCGACTCCAAATGGTATTTGAACGAAGAATCGGTCAGCCCCTGCGCCATGAGGGCCACGACCGTCACGAGCGAACGGTCGCGCAGCGGGAGTTCCTGCGTGCGGTTCCATACCTCGCCGAACAGCACATCGTCGTTGAGTCGGGCGAATTCGGGGGCGAATGCGCCGAGTTGGTCTCGGCCTGCGGTCTGTGTGATTTTTTCCTGCGCTTCAGTCATGGTCGTAAGGGTTGAAAAAAGGAGTGTCAGAAGAATCCGTTTCATAAGGGGGCGTTTTGCTCGGCGCAAAATACGAAAACCCGCGAAAAAATCAAAATCCGCCGCACCGAGAAGGGAGCATACGCCTCGATGCGCATGCTCCCCCGTTTCGTCGCTTGGCGCGCGTTACCGCACCTCGATTTGGCGCGAGGCGGCGGCGACGTCTGCTTTGGATTTTTTCGGAATGTCGATCGTCATCACGCCGTTCTCCATGCGGGCCGAAATTTTGTCGCGCTCGATGTTGTCGGGCAGCAGCAGCGTCTGCCGGAACTGCGTGTAGGAAAATTCGCGCCGCAGGTAGGTGCCCCGTTTCGATTCGGCGTTGGTTTCGCCCTCTTTCGGCTCGCTCTTTTTCTCCAGCGAGATGAGCAGTTCGTTGTCCTCGTTGAGGTGCACCTTGAAGTCTTCGCGGGTCATGCCCGGCGCGGCCACTTCGACCTTGTAGCACTCTTCGCTTTCGATGATGTTCACCGCCGGCGAGGTCGTATTGCGGTGGTCGGGCCACGTGCCGTCGAACAGGTCGTTGAAGATGCTCGGCAGCCAGTTGTTCTGATTACGTCTTACAGGTACCATAACTTTTTTGCTTTTTTGGTTTCCCTGCAAGCGGTCAAAACCCGTGCCACGTGCCGGCGGTTCAGCGCGACGCTCTTTTCCGACGGAAGGCCCGCAGCGCTTCGCCGCCGAATGCCAAGAGCGAGGTCAGGCCGACAATCGCCGCCCAGTCGCTCGCGGGCAGGGGCTGCGTGCGGAATACTTCGCCGCCCGTTTCGACAATCAGCCACTGGCCGACGGCAATGGCGGCCAAGACGAGGAAAAACTCGCGGCAGCCGCGAAAACTGCGGTAAACGGGCCGGTGCAGCTCGAAGCTGCGGGCGTTGAACATGTTCCAGAATTGCAGGAACACGAAGGTCGTGAAAAAGAGGGTCAGCCGGTGCGCGGTCAGGTCGCCCGTGTGCGACGTCCAAGCGAACAGCATCCCCAGCAGCACGCCGGTCATCACGCCCGCGCAGGTGAAAATCGTGCGCGTCATGGCCGGTGTGATGATGAATTCGTCGCGGCGTCGCGGCGGGTCGCGCATCACTTCGGGATTCGGGGGCAGCGAGGCCATCGCCATTGCGGCGAAGGTGTCCATGATGATGTTCACCCACAGAATCTGCACCACCGTGAGCGGCATGTCGGTGCCGACGACGGCTCCGACGAAGCAGACGACAATGGCCACGACGTTGATTGTAAGTTGGAACAACACGAACCGCTGGATGTTGCGGTAGAGCGAGCGGCCCCACAGCACGGCCGTCGCGATGGACGAAAACGAATCGTCGATGAGCGTGATGTCCGACGCATCTTTGGCGACCGACGTGCCCGAGCCCATCGACAGCCCCACGTCGGCGAAGTTCAGGGCCGGTGCGTCGTTCGTGCCGTCGCCCGTCACGGCGACCACCTCGCCGCAGCGTTGCAGCAGGCGCACCAGCCGTTGTTTGTCGAGCGGGCGGGCGCGCGACAAAATTTTTATTAACGGGATTTGCGGCAACAGCTCTTCATCGGTTTTTAATGAAAATTCGGCGCCCGTCATGCGGTTGCGGTCGGTGTCCGTCCGGTCGTCCCACAGCCCGATGCGGCGGGCGATTTCGGTCGCGGTGTCGGTCGTGTCGCCCGTGACGATTTTGATGGAGAGGCCTGCTGCCATGCACTGCCGGACGGCTTCCGGCACCTCGTCGCGAATGGGGTCGGCAATGGCCGCGATAGCCGCGAAGTGCAGCCCGCCCTCGCCGAGTGCGGCGGCGCAGTCGGCGGCGGCCGTTTCGCCCCATGCGAATCCCAGCGTGCGCATGGCGCGGCGTTGGGCATCGTCCAGCAGGGCGGCTATTTCCGCGTCGCGGCCGTCCGCCGCGCAGAAGCCCCGCACGATTTCGGGCGCGCCCTTGACGCAAAGCATCCGTCGGCCCGAGAATCCGCTCTCGATGAGCGTGGCCATGTATTTTCGTTCGGCCGAAAAAGTCATTCGGTCGAGGATGCGGGCTTGGCGGCGCAGGGATTCGTAGTCCGCGCCGTTGTCATGCAGCCATGCCAGCAGCGCCCCTTCCGTCGGGTTGCCGAGCGCGGCGCCCGAAGCGTCGAGAAAGGCGGTCGTGTTGGCGGCGATCGTTTCGGCGAAATCGAGTGCCGCGAGGTCGTCGTAGCGCACCAGCTCCTGCACGGCCATGCGGTTGCGGGTCAGCGTGCCGGTCTTGTCGGTGCAGATGACCGTCACGGCGCCCATCGTCTCGCAGGCGTGCATCTTCCGCACCAGATTGTTGGTGCGCAGCATCTTGCGCATCGAAATCGCCAGCGACAGGGTGATGCTCATCGGCAGCCCTTCGGGCACGGCCATGACGATGAGGGCGACCGAAACCATGAAGACGTGCAGCACGTATTCGACGATTTCGATTCCCGTCCGTTGCAGCAGCCCGCCGAACACGACGGCTTTGGCCAGCATCACGCCGAAAATCACGACGGCGACGATGACTCCGACCCGTCCGATGAGGCGCGAGAGTCGTTCCAGCTGACGGTCGAGCGGCGTCGGGCCGTCGTTGTGCACGGTCGCCTGTTCCGTGACGCGGCCCGCTTCGGTGCGGTCGCCGACGGCCGTGACGACCATGCGCCCGTACCCGTCGATGACCGACGTGCCGCGCAGCAGCCGGTTCGACGGATAGGTCGCTTCGGGGTCGAAACGGCTTTCGTCCGCCGTCTTGTCGCAGACCGGTTCGCCCGTGAGGGTCGATTCGTCGATTTTCAGCGAGACGGCTTCGACCAGTTCGCCGTCGGCGGGGACCGTTTCGCCGCATTCGACGATTGCAACGTCGCCGACCACGACTTCGCGTCGCGGAATGCTGCACATCGCGCCCTCGCGCAGCACCTTGACGGGCACGTCGTCGTTGACCTTGTTCAACTGGCGGAAGCGCCGCCGCGCATCCTGCTCGAACCAGAATCCGACGCAGGTGGCCAGCACGATCGCACAGACGATGCCGGCCGATTCGGTGAAATCGCCGTGGAAAGCGCCGATGCCGATCGAGAGCGCGGCCGCGACGAGCAGCATGCGGATAATGGGGTCGCGGAATTTCTCGGCGAAAAGCTGCCATGCCGAGGTGTCCCGCGCCGGTGTGATGAGATTGACCCCGTGTCGGCGCCGGCTGGCGGCGACTTCTTCGGGCGAGAGCCCTTGCGGGGTGTAACGGATCATGGCCGGAACTTGTTGGGAGAGAATTGTTTGGTCGCGGCGTCGAGCCGGATGGCGATGAATATCAGAATGGTGAACGCGATGAGCGACGACCCGCCGTAACTCATCAGCGGCAGCGGGATGCCCATCACGGGAACCAGCCCGATCGTCATGCCGACGTTGACCAGTACGTGGAACAACAAAATCGAGGCCACGCAGTAGCAATAGATGCGGCCGAAGGGCTCCTCCTGCCGTTCGCCCATGCGCATCAGCCTGAAAATCAGCAGGCAGAACAGCGACAGCACGAATATCGTGCCGAGGAATCCCCACTCCTCGCCGACGGTGCAGAAAATGAAGTCGGTGTGGTGTTCGGGCACGAATCCGTAGCGGATTTGGGTCCCCTCCATGAATCCTTTGCCCGTGAATCCGCCCGAACCGATCGCGATTTTCGATTGGTTGACGTTGTAGTCGATGCCGCGCGGGTCGCTGATGATGCCCAAGAAACTCTTGATGCGGTTCTGCTGGTGCTCTTTCAGAATGGAGTTGAAGATGTAGTCGGTCGTCGGAAAGAAGACCAGCATGCCGACGAACAGCCCGATAATCAGGTAGATGTTGTTCAGGTTGGCGCGGTAGGCATAGGCGGCCACGCCGATGAGCGAAATGATCGTCACGACGAGCAGCGTGCGGTAGAAATCGGCCGTGCCGGGCGCGAAGACGACCAGCGCCGCATAGCACACGATGCTGGCCAGCGCGAGCGAGGCCAGATAGATGATGCTCGCCCGCCAGTGGTGGTTGATCATCGCTTCGCAGAGCGTGCAGACGACGATCGAAAGCACCAACAGGGTCATCGGCGTCAGCAGGAACGAGATGATGAAGAGCGTGGCGATCAACAGCACCGGCACGCACAGCCACTTGTTGAGCCCTTCGCGATAGAGCACGAACAGGAACGACCCCAGCACGATGCCCGAACCGGTGTCGTTTTGCAGGATGATGATGCCCAGCGGCAGGCAGATGACCACCGCGACCTTGAACAGGTCGCCCGCACGGTCTATGGAGAACGTATAGGCGCTCATCACGCGCGCAAGGGCGAGGGCCGTCGCGATTTTGGCGAATTCGACCGGTTGCATGCGGAACGAGCCGAACTCGAACCACGCTTTGGCGCCGTTGACCTCGCGGCCGAACAGCAGGGCCGCGACGAGCATCACCAGACCGCCGACATAAGCCGGATAGGCCAGCATGTGGTAGAACCGTTCGTCGAGCAGCAGCACGACGATGGCTGTCGTACAAGCCACGCTGACCCAGACTGCCTGCTTCATGTAGAAGTGCGACAGCGAAAAGAATCCGCTGCCGGTCGTGTCGTCGTAGGAGGCCGACGTAATCGAGACGCAGCCCGCTATGACGATAGCGGCGTAGAGCAATACGGCGAGCAGGTCGACGCCCTTGAACAGTCGGGTATTTCGGTCAATGCTGCTGTGCATAGTTGGGCAGTTGCATGTTTTTGACGTATTCCAGCATCGCCGGACGGCGGATCGTGTCCGTCAGGTAATACTCTTCCAAGAGGCTGGCGATGGGCAGGGCGGTCGCTGCGCCGAACCCGCCGTGTTCGACATAGACCGAAATGGCGATGCGCGGATTGTCTTTCGGCGCGAACGAAAGGAACGTCGAGTGGTCGCGTCCGTTGGGGTTCTGTGCCGTACCCGTTTTGCCGCAGACGTCGAGGTCGGGCAGGTAGGCGGCTTTCGACGTGCCGTCCACATGGACGCTGCGCCACATGCCCTCGACGATCGGCTCGAAATGGCGCGCGTCGACCATCGTGTAGTGCCGTTCGTAGAAACGGCGGTCGAGCGAGTCGCAGCCTTCGATTTTGCGGACGATGTGGGGGATGTAGTAATAGCCGCGGTTGGCGATGATGCACGCCAAGTTGGCCAGCTGCAGCGGCGTGCACCCCAGTTCGCCCTGTCCGATAGAGAGCGACAGCACCGTCAGCGCGTTCCACGAACCGTGGTAGCGTTTGTCGTAGTAGGCGCGGTCGGGGACTTGGCCCGTGCCCTCGTCGAGGAAGTCCGACCCCAGCCGTTCGCCGAAACCGAAACTTTCGATATACCGGCGCCACATGTCGAATCCCTCCTTGACGCTGCTGTACTTGGGATTTTCGAGGATGTCGCGGAACACGTAGCAGAAATAGGCGTTGCACGACGTCGCCACGGCGAACCGCAGGTCGAGCGGCGATGCGTGGGCGTGGCAGGCCATTTTCAGTTTGCCCGCTTGGTAGCCCATGTTGCAGACGTGGCGGTCGGTCGGCCGGAGGACGCCCTCCTGCAACCCGATGAGGCCCTGTACCAGTTTGAACGTCGAGCCCGGCGGGTACTTCGACGTGACGGCGCGGTTGAACAGCGGGTGACGTTCGTCGCGCAGCAGCCGCATGTAGTTGTTGCCGCGTTCGCGTCCGAGCAATTCGTCGGGGTCGTAGGTCGGCGACGAGACCATCATCAGGATTTCGCCCGTCGCGGGGTCTATGGCCACCGCCGCGCCCACCTTGCCGCGCATCAGCTCCTCGCCCAGCAGTTGCAGCTTGGCGTCGATCGTGCTCACCAAGTAGGAGCCCGGTTCGGGCAGCGAGTCGAACCGCCCGTTCATGTACGAACCCTGAATGACGTTGTGCTTGTCCGCCTCCTGCACCTTGACGCCCTTGCGCCCTTTGAGCAGTTGTTCGTAGGAGCGTTCCACGCCGCTCATGCCGATGTAGTCGCCCGCACGGTAATCGGGGTTGCGTTTCACGATATTCTCGTTCACCTCGCCCACGTAGCCCAAGACGTTGCCGCCGATTTTGCGCGGGTATTCGCGAATGGTGCGGTACACGGTGTAGAACCCCGAAAAATTGCACTCGTCGAAACGCAGTTTGTCCTCTTTCGAGAGGTATTTCGCCACGACGTACGGTTTGCGCGGGGCCATGCGGGCGTTCGCCAGCTCGCGGTTGAGCTTGGTCTGGCTGATGCCCGTGATCGCGCAGAAGCGGGCCGTGTCGAATCCCGCACGGTCGAGTTCGCGGTAGGTGACCATCAGGTCGTAGCAGCCGCGGCTTTGCACCAGATACTCGCCGTTGCGGTCGAAGACCTCGCCGCGCGGCGGGTACTGCACCACGCGGCGCAGGGTGTTGGTGCGGGCCAGCTCTTCGTAGCGGTCGTCGACCAGCTGGATGTAGAATAGCCGTCCGACCAGCACCGCGAAGATGCAGATGACGACGAACTGCAAAGTCCGCATCCGGGCGAATCCTTCCATTCCGTTCATCCGATGCGCGTGGTCATTTTGAGGGTGAATAATCGGGCGGTAATCCAGAGGAAGCACACCGACGACGCGCTGCTGACGACGATGCGCAGCAGTGTGCGGTCGAGATGCACCCATGAAAGGGCCTCGAACGAGAAGAAAATGAGGTGGTGCAGCAGCACGCACACGACGAGGTAGCGGAAGAATTTGGCGCGGCCGAAACGGGCGGTCGACGGGATGCCGCCTTCGTGCGGGTCCTCGCGGTTATAGACCGCCTCGATAATCCACGGCCGCAGGAACGCCACGGGCAGCGTGGAGATGATGTTCAAGCCGTCGGTGCCCATCGTGTAGTCCATGAGCCACCCCGTGCACAGTCCGGCGACGAGCAGGGCGAAGTGCGAGGTGTCGAGCGGCAACAGCAGCAGGTACGCCAAATAAATCATCGGCGCGAAATAGATGCTTATCGAGAGGTTGTCGAACAGATACACCTGCACGAGGACCGTCGCTGCCAAAAGCGTGAGATAGGGGAATGTGCGGTACATGGGCGTGTCAGTGTCGGATATAACGGTTGATGCTGTCGCTCTGCATCAGGCTGTGGATTTCGTCCAAGTCGCGGTTTTCGACCAGAATCACGTGCGAAAGTCCCGACAGGCGGGCATCCAGTTCGACCCGTACGGTGTAGGTCGTGCCGGTTTCGTCGAGTCGGGCATCGAGGATTCGGCCGATTTTCACGCCGTCGGGGAAGAAGAGCGAGCCGTTGGTTTCGATTTCGCGTCCGGGTTGCGGGTCGGCGTATTTCGACAGGTCGCCCATCAGTACCGTGTGGGGGTCGGCCCCGTCCCAGTAAATCGAGCCGCGGTAGTTCGAGCCGCTCAGCATGCCGCTCGTGCGGAACGAACTGCTCAGCACCGAGAGGGCGATGGAGTATCCTTTCGTGCAGTGGACGACGTACCCGACAATGGCGCCGCTGGCCGAAATCACGGCCATTTCGCGTTTCACGCCGTCGCGCGTGCCGCGGTTGAGCACGAAAAAGTTTTCGGGTTTGTTGATCGTGCTCGAAATGACGGCCGCCGTCAAGGTGCGGTATTGCGGGTCTTTCAGGATGCGCCGGATCGCATCGGGCGTTTCGTCCGCGCCGGATGCGAGCGAATCGGCCGTCGGGGCGTCTGCGGCCAGCTCGAACTGCAACGGGGCGGTTTTTTCGGCCGTTTCGTAGGCGGAGAGGCGTTCTTGCAGACGGGCGGTGTATTCGAGCAGGTCGCGGTTCTCGCGTTCCAGCCGGAAGTAGCGGCGGATGCCGGCCAGCGCATCGTGCCCCGCGCCGACGACTTGCGTCGCTTTGGCCAGCAACCGGGCGCGGGCGTAGTGGGTCGAGCGGGCGTAATGTCCGATAGCGATCGCCTCGACCGCGATGAAGAGCACCACGACGTAAATGCTCCGTATGAACTCGATCAGTTTATACATCTTGTATTAGCGCTGCGGGCGGCCCGTTTGCTTCGGCTGGCCGGAAGCGCTTTTGTCCGGTTCATAATTCAAAATCATGTATGGGTCAGGGCGCTTCCCACCGTCGGAAACCCGCCAACCGTCCGTAGCGCTTAAAGCCGGCTTTTTAAGCCGGTTATTTCATCAGGAACGAGAAACGGTTGATGTTTTTCAGCGCGATGCCCGTGCCGCGTGCGACGGCGCGCAGCGGGTCTTCGGCGATGTGGAACGGCAGGCCCGTCTTTTCGTTCAGACGACGGTCGAGCCCTTTGAGCAGCGCACCGCCGCCCGCCAAGTAGATGCCGTTCTTCACGATGTCGGTATAGAGCTCGGGCGGCATGGATTCCAGCACCTTCATCAGCGCCATGTCGATTTTGGCCAGCGACTTTTCGAGCGCATAGGCGATTTCGCTGTACGACAGCGACACGGTCTGCGGCAGGGCGGTCAGCATGTTGGGACCCGTCACGACGAAATCTTCGGGCTCCTCCTCCAAATCGTTGGTCGCCGCTCCGATGGCGCACTTGATGGCTTCGGCCGTGCGTTCGCCGATGCGGATGTTGTGTTGCTGGCGCACGTAGGTCTGGATGTCGTTCGTAAAGACGTCGCCCGCCACGTTGATACTCTCCGAGCAGACGATGCCGCCCAGCGAGATGCAGGCGATTTCCGACGTACCGCCGCCGATGTCGATGACCATGTTGCCTTCCGGCGCCTCGACGTCGAGCCCCGCACCCAGCGCGGCCGCCATAGGCTCGTAGATCATGCAGACCTCGCGGCCTCCGGCGTGTTCGGCCGAGTCGCGCACGGCGCGGATTTCGACGTTGGTCGAACCCGACGGAATGCAGATGACCATGCGGAGCGACGGCGCGAAGAGCTTGCCCGAAACCTTGACTTTCTGAATCATGCCGCGCAGCATCATTTCGGTCGCCGTGAAGTCGGCGATCACGCCGTCTTTGAGCGGGCGGATGGTCTTGATGTTCGGGTTGGTTTTCTCGTGCATCTGGCGGGCCACCTGACCGATGGCTTTCAGTTTGCCCGAGTGGACGTCGAGCGCGACGATCGAAGGCTCGTCGACGACGACCTTCCCGTTATAGATGATCAGCGTGTTGGCCGTTCCCAAGTCGATAGCCAACTCCTCGGTCAGTGAAAAAAGTCCCATAGTGCGTTTCCAGCAGCAAAAATGACGGTGAGTAAAAAATGGGAAATACCTACCCAACGTGCTTGCTGTCAGGAAATTGACTTTCGGCCGCAGGATACGTGCGATATTTCCGAACAAAGATAGGAAAAACTCGCGAATAATTCGGAAAAAACGGGCGGATTTTTTTCGTATTTTTGCGAACCATGAAAAATTATGCTCCCGTGTTCTTTCCCGATGTCGGGGCGCGTCGTCCGACGGTCATCGCCGGGCCGTGCAGCGCCGAAACCGAAGCGCAGACGCTCGAAACGGCCCGTCGGCTGGCTGCCGCAGGGTTCCGCGTGTTCCGCGCCGGATTGTGGAAGCCCCGCACCAAGCCGGGCGGTTTCGAGGGCGTCGGCGCCGAAGGGCTCGCGTGGCTGCGGCGCGTGAAACGCGAAACGGGCATGTACGTCGCGACGGAAGTCGCCACGCGCGAACATGTCGCGGCGGCGGTGGAGGGCGGCGTCGACCTGCTGTGGATCGGGGCCCGCACTTCGGCCAATCCGTTCGCCGTGCAGGAAATCGCCGATGCGCTGCACGGGTTTATCGCACGGTCGGGAACGGACATCCCCGTTTTGGTGAAGAATCCGGTGAGCCCCGACCTCGAATTGTGGCTCGGAGCCATAGAACGGCTCCGCAACGCCGGTGTGCGCCGGTTGGGGGCGGTGCATCGCGGCTTCACGCCGGCCGAAAAAAGCCTCTATCGCAACATGCCGATGTGGAGCGTGCCTATCGAGTTGCACCGCCGGCTGCCGCAGCTGCCGCTTTTTTGCGACCCGAGCCACCTCGGGGGACGGCGCGACGCGGTGGCGACGCTGGCCCAGCAGGCCATGGATTTGGGGTTCGACGGCTTGCTGGTCGAGGCGCATTGCTGCCCCGACGCGGCATGGAGCGACGGTGGGCAACAGCTGACGCCCGAAGCACTGGCTGACGTGTGCGGTCGGCTGGTCATCCGCGAAGCGGCCGCAACTTCCGACGGACTGGCGGCCCTGCGGGCGGAAATCGACCGGCTCGACGACGGGCTGCTGGACTTGCTGGCGCGCCGCATGGCTGTCTCGCGCGACATCGGACGTTATAAAAAGGAGCACGCCATGCCCGTGTTGCAGGCGGCCCGTTACGAGGAGTTGTTGGCCCGCCGCATCCGGCAGGCCGAGGCATCGGGCATGGACGGCGACTTCATGCGCCGGCTGTTGCAGGCCATTCACGAAGAGTCCGTCCGGCAACAAATTTTTATTAAATAGGCTATTCTATCCGCAGTTTCAGCGTCCGGCCGGTCGCCGAGTCGCCGCCGTAGTAAATCGTATAGTCGCCCGCGAGGGTGCGCATCGTGGCGGTCGCGGGATCGAACGTCTCGAATGCCGCCGCGTCGAGCTCGAACGTCACTTTCGCCCGTTTGCCTGCTTCGACCGCCACGCGCCGGAACGCCCGCAGACTTTTCGCAGGGCCGTCGGTATCATCGTCGCGGCGGACATAGACCTGCACGACCTCTTCGCCGTCGCGCGGGCCGGTGTTCCGCAGGTCGACGGTCAGCCGCACGCTTTCGCCCGCCCCGATGCGGTGTGCCGAGAGCTTCGCCTTGCCGTAGTCGAACGTCGTGTAGCTCAATCCGTAACCGAACGGGAACAACGGTTCGCCGCGGAAATAGCGGTAGGTGCGTCCGCGCATGCTGTAATCCTCGAAATCGGGCAGCTGCGCCAGATTCTTGTAAAAGGTCACGGGCAGACGTCCTGCGGGGTTGTAGTCGCCGAACAGCACATCGGCCACCGCCGTGCCGCCCGCCTGTCCCGGATACCATGCTTGCAAAATCGCTTCGCAACTCTGCGTTTCGGGTTCCAGCGCCACCGCCGACCCCGAACAGTTGACATAGACGATGCGCTTGCCCGCACGGTGCAGGGCCGTCAGCAGGTCGCGCTGTGCCGCCGGAAGTTCGATTTCCGTGCGGTCGCCGCGCCGGAAGCCCGGATAGTCCACTTTCATCTCCTCGCCCTCGATGGCCGGCGAAATGCCGCCCACGAAGATGACGTATTCCGCATCGCCCGCCGCTGCGACCGCTTCGTCGACCGTCATGGCGTGGTGGCGGATTTTCTTGCCCCGCAGCAGTGCCGTCTGCTCCGACGGCACGTCGGGAATCCGGTCGTCGATCATCCCGCAGCCGGCCACGTAGCGCACCCCGTCGCCCAGTTTGGCGCGGATGGCTTCGAGCACCGTCACGGTGTGCGACGGAAAACCGTTGTAGTTGCCCCATTGCATCACCGAATCGGCCGCATTGGGCCCCATGACCACGATGCGGGCGGCATCCTCGCGCCGGAGCGGCAGGATGCCGTTGCGGTTCTGCAACAGCACCATCGTTTCGTGCGCCATGCGCAGGGCCAGCGCGCGGTGTTCGGGACAGTCGATGACTTCGGGCGTCAGGCGGCTCCACGCCACCGCGCTGTCGTCGTCCAGCTCGCCCAGTGCGAAACGCGCCCGCAGTAGCCGGCGCACGCTGACGTCGATTTGCGCTTCGGTGATGAGCCCCTGCTCGACCGCAAGGCCCAGATTCGTGTAGCTTTTGCCGCATTCGACGTCCGTGCCGGTCAGCACGGCATCGGCCGACGCATGGGCCGCGTCGCGGTGCGTCTCGTGATGCCCCTCCTTATAAAAGTCGTCTATCGCGCCGCAGTCGCTCACCACGATGCCCCGATAGCCCCACAAGTCGCGCAGGATCGTGTGCAGCAGGCGGTTGCTTCCGCAGCAGGGCTGGCCTTCGTAGCGGTTGTAGGCGCACATCACCTCCTGTACGTCGCCCTCCTGCACCAGCGCCTTGAAGGCGGGCAGGTAGGTCTCCCACAAATCGCGGGCGTCGACCTCCCGGGCATCGAACGAGTGGCGGTTCCACTCCGGCCCCGAATGCACGGCGAAGTGCTTGGCGCAGGCGTGGAGTTTGTCGAAACGGGCCGTGTCGGGCCCCTGCAATCCGCGCACGACGGCCAGCCCCATGCGGGTCGTCAGATAGGGGTCTTCGCCGTAGGTCTCCTGCCCGCGTCCCCAGCGCGGGTCGCGGAAGATGTTGATGTTGGGTGTCCAAAAGGTCAGGCCCCAATAGCGTTTGTGGGCGTCGTTGCGCCGTCCCTCGTGGAATTTCGCACGGGCTTCGTCGCTCACGGCGTCGAATGCGCGGTACACCAGCTCGTCGTCGAACGAGGCGGCCATGCCGATGGATTGCGGGAAGACGGTTGCCAGTCCCGCGCGGCCCACGCCGTGCAGCGCCTCGCTCCACCAGTTGTAGGCGGGGATGCCCAGCCGTTCGACGGGCAGCGAGACATCTTTCATCAGCCCGATTTTCTCGTCGAGCGTCAGCCGGTGCAGCAGGTCTTCGGCCCGCACTTCGGGGGCCAGTGCCGGATTTTTGTAGGGTTCGTTCTGGGCGGCGGCAGCGGTTGCCAGAAGCCCGGAAACGAGGATCGGAAGGAGTCGTTTCATGGTCGGATTCGATTTTGGTGCTACAAGATAGCGATTTTTTTTCGATTTGTGGAAAGGCCGCGGCTTATGGATTTGCGAATTATTTTGTACCTTTGGCTCCGCTTCGGACACGTTGTTTCGGAAGAATAGGGTCGGGAGCGAAGCGGACGGCGATAAGCACGAAAGCGGTCTGCCGCGCTAACAAAAAATTTCGTATCTTTGCCCGCTCGAATACGAATAAATGAGGAAAACAATTATAGGACTATGAAAATTGCAAGAGAACAACGCGACGGCGGCAGCTCGCTGGTCCGGGTGACCGTCGGGGAGGCCGATTACGGCGAAGCGGTCGAAAAGGAACTCCGCACTTACCGCCGCAAGGCCAACATTCCGGGATTCCGTCCCGGCATGGTGCCGATGGGCGTCGTCAAGAAGATGTACGGCAAGGGCGTATTGGCCGAACAGTCGTACCGCACCGCGTCGAACGCCGTATTCGACTATTTGCAGAAGGAGAAAATCGACTACCTGGGCGACGTCATCCCGTCGGAGGAGCAGGGCGATTTCGACTTCGACAACAACACCGAGTTCGAGTTCGTCTTCGAGTTCGGCGAGGCTCCCGAAATCAAGCTGGAGCTGTCGGAAAAGGACAAAATCACCTACCACAGCATCAAAATCGACAAAAAGATGCACGCCGACTACCGGTCGAACTTCCTGCGCGGCTACGGTCGGTTGGTCGATACCGACAAGGTGACGTCGGACGAGGCGTTGAGCGTCACGCTCGACAACGGCGAACTGAACGTGGCCGATGCCTATATCGGGTTGATCTCGATGTCCGAAGAGGAGCGCAAGCCGTTCATCGGCAAGCAGGTCGGCTACAAGACCGAGGTCAACATCAACGAACTGTATAAAAATCCGTCGCAGCGCGCGGCGATTCTGCAAGTCAAGGAGAACGATCTGGACGGCATCAAACCCGAATTCACGCTCGAAATCACCAAAATCCGCAAGTTCGCCGAACCCGAACTGAACGAGGAATTTTTCAAAATGGCTTTCCCGCAGGGCAACGTCGCCGATGAAAAAGCATTTGATAAATTGCTGGACGAGCGTATCGGCATGGAGCTCGGTCGCGAGAGCGACTACCTCTTCACGTTGCAGCTGCGCGACTACCTGCTGAAAAAGGCCGGTCTGAAAATGCCCGAGGCGTTCCTTAAACGCTGGCTCTACACCATTAATGAGGGCAAGTTCACCATGGAAGACATCGAGAAGGATTTTTCTCAATTTTTGCAGATGTTCTCATGGAACTACCTGCAAAAGCACTTCATTCAGGCGGACAAGCTGGCCGTGACCAAAGAGGAGGCGACGGCCGAAGCCAAAGCGCTGGCGGCGGCGCAGTTCGCGCAGTACGGCATGCCGTCGGCACCCGACAACATGCTGGAAGAGTATGCCAAACGGATTCTGGGCGACCAGAACCAGTCGCAGAAAATCTACGAGAAACTTTTCGAGGTGAAGGTGGTCGAGGCCGTGAAGTCGAAAATCACCGTAACGGAAAAAGCCGTATCGTCGGACGATTTCGCCAAAATGGCGCAGGGCGTGCAATAATTTCCTCGAAAGACGACCGCGCGGGACTTGGCAGGCGTGAAGTTTGCAAAGTCCCGTTTTTGTTAAATGGCACGGGTACTGCCTCCGTGCGGCACATGGCAAGGCCGGTACGCTTTGCATGGAGAGGAGCCCTCACCCTTGATTAGCACCACCCTTGATTAGCACAGAAACGAAACTTAATAAAAGTATGGCAAACAATTCGGAATTCGAGAAATACGCACGGCTGCAATGCGGCATCAGCTCGTTGAAGCTGCACGACTTCCGCTCGGTGAGCGATTCGTACGTTTCGCCGACGATCATCGAGGAGCGGCAGTTGAACGTCGCCACGATGGACGTTTTCTCGCGCCTGATGATGGACCGCATCATCTTTCTCGGTGCGCCGATTTACGACGACGCGGCCAACATCATTCAGGCCCAGCTGCTTTTTCTCGAATCGGTCGACCCCGAAAAGGACATTCAGATTTATATCAATTCGCCGGGTGGTTCCGTGTCGGCCGGGCTGGGCATCTACGACACCATGCAGCTCGTCGCGCCCGATGTGGCGACGATTTGCACGGGGCTGGCCGCTTCGATGGCCGCCGTGCTGTTGACGGCGGGCGCGAAGGGCAAACGCTCCGCGCTGCCGCACTCGCGGGTGATGATCCACCAGCCGCTGGGCGGGGCGCAGGGACAGGCGTCGGACATCGAAATCACGGCCCGCGAAATCGCCAAGACCAAGCGCGAGCTGTACGAAATTCTGTCGGAGCATTCGGGCGTGCCGGTGAAGAAAATCGAAAAGGACGCCGACCGCGACTACTGGCTTACGGCCCAAGAGGCGCAGGGCTACGGCCTGATCGACGAGGTGCTCGCCAAACGAACGAAAAATTAGCGAATCATGGCGCAAAACAGGAATAATCACAGGGGCGGTCATACGGGCGACGACCGTTGTTCGTTCTGCGGGGCCCGGCGCGATGACGTCGAGGTGCTGTTTCAGGGCACGGACGGCGTCAACATCTGCAACCAGTGCATCGAAAAGGGGTACAAAATCATCGTCGAGAACGACTTCGCGACGGGCGCGCACGCCAAAGGCCCCGACATGCTGCGCAAGGAGGAGCTGCTCAAGCCCGCACAGATCAAGGAGTTCCTCGACCAGTACGTCATCGGGCAGGACGACGCCAAACGTTACCTTTCGGTGGCGGTTTACAACCACTACAAACGGCTGCTCTACGCGCCGAAAGAGGACGACGTCGAAATCGACAAGTCGAACATCGTGCTCGTCGGGCCGACCGGGACAGGAAAAACTTTGTTAGCAAGAACTATCGCCAAATTATTAAAGGTGCCTTTCACGATTGTCGACGCTACGGTGTTGACCGAGGCCGGTTACGTGGGCGAGGACGTCGAGAGCATCCTCTCGCGGCTGTTGCAGGTCGCCGACTACAATGTCGAGCAGGCCCAGCGCGGCATCGTCTTCATCGACGAAATCGACAAAATCGCCCGCAAGGGGGACAACCCCTCCATTACGCGCGACGTGTCGGGCGAGGGCGTCCAGCAGGCGCTGTTGAAAATTCTCGAAGGCACGGTGGTCAACGTCCCGCCGCAGGGCGGCCGCAAACACCCCGAACAGAAATTCATTCAGGTCGATACGCGCAACATATTATTCATTTGCGGCGGGGCTTTCGACGGCATCGAGAAGAAAATCGCCCAGCGGCTCAACACGCGGGCGTTGGGCTTCGGCCGCATCAACGCCGACCCCATAGACCGCAACAACCTGATGAAATACCTCTCGCCGCAGGATTTGAAATCGTTTGGGTTGATTCCCGAGCTGGTGGGCCGTCTGCCGGTGCTGACCTGCATGCAGCCGTTGGGACGCGAGGCGCTGCGGTCGATTCTCACCGAACCGCGCAACGCCATCGTCAAGCAGTACGTCCGCCTGTTCGAGTTGGACGGCGTGGCGCTCTCGTTCGACGACGAGGTGCTGGATTACATCGTCGGCAAGGCGGTCGAGTGCAAACTGGGCGCGCGCGGCCTGCGGTCGATTTGCGAGGCGGTGATGATGGACCTCATGTTCGACGTGCCGTCGTCGGGTACCGACCGCTTCGTCGTGACGCTTCCCTATGCAAAAGAAAAAGTCGAAAAAACGCATCTTTTGGCTTTGAAGAAGGTGGGATGACGAAAAATTTGTTATCTTTATACCTTGAATCGCTCGGACAGCCGTTTCGGTGCTGTTTCCGACGTTCGGATTTGAAACTTGTTGTCGAATGAAGATGTCTACGAATACCAAACTTTCGCGGGTAGCCGATAACATCCGCATTTTGTCGGCCGCCATGGTCGAACGGGCCAAGTCGGGTCATCCGGGCGGCGCGATGGGCGGTGCGGATTTCATGACGGTGCTCTACACCGAGTTCCTGCGCTACGACCCCGACCGCATGGATTATCCTTTCCGTGACCGGTTCTTCCTCGATCCGGGGCACATGGCGCCGATGCTCTATTCGACGCTGGCGCTGGCCGGCCATTTCTCGCCGGAGGACTTGCAGTCGCTGCGGCAGTGGGGGAGCGTCACGCCCGGCCATCCCGAAACGGATGTCCTGCGCGGTATCGAGAACACTTCCGGCCCGCTCGGTCAAGGCCATGCCATGGCTTTGGGAGCCGCTATCGCCGAGCGTTTCATCGCCGAGCGGTTCGGCGAGTGGACGGCGCACAAGACCTACGCCTACATTTCCGACGGCGCGGTCGAGGAGGAGATTTCGCAGGGCGTGGGGCGTATCGCGGGCCATTTGGGCTTGTCGAACCTCATCATGTACTACGACTCGAACAACATCCAGCTTTCGACGCAGGTCGACGAGGTGGACAGCGAGGACGTCGCCCTGAAATACAAGGCGTGGGGGTGGAACGTGCTCGACGTGGACGGCCACGACATCGAGGCGTTGCGCAAGGCGCTCACGGCGGCCAATGCCGAAACCGAACGTCCGACTCTGATTATCGGCCATACGGTCATGGGGCGCGGGGCTGTCGGGCCCGACGGCGGCAGTTTCGAGAACAAGGTTTCGACGCATGGGCAGCCGTTGACGGCGGCCGGTGCCGACTTCGCCGCGACGGTCAAGCATCTGGGCGGCGACCCCGAAAATCCTTTTGCATTCTGCGCGGAGAGCGTCGACGCGTTCGCCGCACGGCGCGACGCCTTGCGGAAATGGGCGAAAGAACAGGCGGCGGTCGAGAAAAAGTGGCGTTCGGAACACCTCGATCTTGCGCACAAGCTCGACGGATTTTTCGCGGGCGATGTCCCCGAAATCGATTGGAAGAGCATCGAACTGAAACCCGACAGCGCGACCCGTGCGGCATCGGCTTCGGTGCTGGGCGTGCTGGCCGACAAGGTGGACAACCTCATCGTCGCTTCGGCCGACCTCTCCAATTCGGACAAGACGGACGGCTACCTTAAAAAGACCAAAGCGTTTACGAAAGGCGATTTTTCCGGAAAATTCTTCCAAGCGGGCGTGTCGGAACTGACGATGGCCTGCGTGATGAACGGCATGGCCCTTCACGGCGGCGTGATTCCGGCGTGCGGCACGTTCTTCGTCTTCTCGGATTACATGAAACCGGCCGTGCGGCTGGCGGCACTGATGCGCCTGCATGTCATCTATATCTGGACGCACGATTCGTTCCGCGTGGGCGAGGACGGCCCGACGCATCAGCCCGTCGAGCAGGAGGCCCAAATCCGCCTGATGGAGCACCTGCGCAATCATCGGGGCGAACGGTCGATGGTCGTGGTGCGCCCGGCCGACGGCGACGAAACCGTCGGGGCGTGGAAACTCGCGCTCGGCGAGCACCGTCCGGTGGCGCTGGTGCTGTCGCGGCAGAATATCAAGACGCTGCCCGTGTTGAGCCAAAGCCGCCGCGTAGAGGCGATGCAGGTTTCCAAAGGGGGTTACGTCGTGATGGACGCGGCCAAACCCGCCGCCATTCTCGTGGCCAACGGCTCGGAAGTCTCGACGTTGGTCGAGGGTGCCCGCCAGCTGGCGAACGAAGGCCTCGCGGTGCGCGTGGTGAACGTTCCGAGCGAGGGATTGTTCCGCGACCAGCCGCGCTCGTACCAGACTTCGGTGCTGCCTGCGGGGATTCCGCGCTACGGCATGACTTCGGGGCTGCCCGTGAACCTCGCGGGGCTGGTCGGCGAGAACGGCACGATTCACGGGCTGGACCATTTCGGTTATTCGGCCCCCTACAAGGTGCTCGACGAACAGTTCGGCTACAACGGCCCGACCGTCGCCGCCGAAGTGAAAAAGATGCTCGGCAAACGATAGGAAAACGGAGACGGTTGTTCCGCGCGCATCCGATGCGGCCGGAAATCGTCTCCGTGTTGTTCGGCCGGTTCCGCTGTTGGGCGGAACCGGCTTATTTTTTCTCCGTGCGGCGGGTGCCCGAACCGGTTCGGCGGTTGTAGGCTTCGAGGGCTTTGCCCAGCACGACCAGCGCCCGTTGCAGGTCCTCCTTGCAGAGGATATAGGCGATGCGGACTTCGTTGCGGCCCCGCTGGGGGTCGGTGTAGAATCCCGATGCGGGGGCCAGCATCACCGTTTCGCCCTCGTACTCGAAATCCGAAAGGCACCACGCGCAGAACTTGTCGCAGTCGTCGACCGGAAGCCGCGCCACCGTGTAGAATGCCCCCATCGGAATGGGCGAGTAGACGCCCGGGATGCGGTTCAGCCCGTCGATCAGGCATTTGCGCCGTTCGATGTACTCCTCGTACACTTCGGCGCTGTACGAACGCGGGGCGTCGATCGAGGCTTCGGCCACGATTTGCCCCAGCAGCGGCGGCGATAGGCGCGCTTGGCAGAATTTCATCACGGCATCGTGCACCTGCCGGTTTTTGGTGATGAGGGCGCCGATGCGGATGCCGCACTCCGAGTAGCGTTTCGACACCGAGTCGATGAGCACGACGTGGTCTTCGATGCCTTCGAGGTGGCAGGCCGAGATGTAGGGCGACCCCGTGTAGATGAATTCGCGGTAGACCTCGTCCGAGAAGAGGAACAAATCGTACTTGCGCACCAGATCGCGGATGCTGTTCATCTCGCGCCGCGTGTAGAGGTAGCCCGTCGGGTTGTTGGGGTTGCAAATCAGGATGCCGCGCGTGCGTTCGTTGATGAGTTTCTCGAACTCCGCGATGTCGGGCAGCGCGAACCCTTGTTCGATGGTCGACACGACCGGCCGGATGACCGCTCCGGCCGAAATGGCGAACGCCATGTAGTTGGCATAGGCCGGTTCGGGCACGATGATTTCGTCGCCCGGGTTGAGGCACGACATGAACGCGAACAATACCGCCTCCGAACCGCCCGCCGTGACGATGATTTCGTCGGGCGAAAGGTTGATTTGGTATTGCGCGTAGTACTCCGCCAGTTTTTCGCGCAGCGACCGGTAGCCGTCGCTGGGGCTGTATTCGAGTATCTTGCGGTCGATGCGTTTGAGGGTGTCGAGCCCCACTTGGGGCGTCGGCAGGTCGGGTTGGCCGATGTTGAGCTGGTAGATTTTCGTGCCGCGGGCACGGGCGGCTTCGGCCAGCGGCATGAGCTTGCGGATGGGCGAGGCCGGCATCAGTTCGGCGCGTTGGGAAATTTCGGGCATGGCATGCGAATTTGCTGCGAAGGTACGAAAATAAGTCGAGACCGCGAAATCGCCGCCCCTCCGTCGGCTTGTGCCGGTGATTATTTGGCGGAATCGAAAAACGGTGTTACTTTTGCCGACGGAAAGATGGCAGAGTGGTCGATTGCGGCGGTCTTGAAAACCGTTGAGCTGCAAGGCTCCGGGGGTTCGAATCCCTCTCTTTCCGCTGCCGGAACGGGATCCGCAGGCCGAAATCGGTTCGGCCTGCGGTTTTTTCGTGCTTTCGGTCGTCGGGGGTTCGCGCCGCTGCTTCCGGCGATGTGTACGAAAACGGTAAAAATTTGACGGATAGCGGAAGAAAAAACCGCCGGTCCGGCTTCCGTATTCGGGATAAAAATCCTACCTTTACCTCGTATAAAAATCGGTTTCCGCTATCGTTTTAGAAAACAAGCTGCTCACATGACACTGATCAAATCCATTTCGGGCATTCGCGGCACGATCGGGGGCGTTCCGGGAGAGAACCTCACGCCGCCCGACGTCGTGAAATTCACTACGGCTTACGTCCGTTTCATCGTCGCGCGCTGCACGGGACGCCGTCCGACGGTGGTCGTCGGACGCGATGCCCGCATCTCGGGCGAATCGGTTTCCGGCCTCGTCGAGGGGACTTTGCTGGCGTGCGGCGCCGACGTCATCGACGTCGGGTTGTGCACCACGCCCGGCACCGAAATGGCCGTCATCACCTATAAGGCCGACGGCGGCATCATCATCACGGCGTCGCACAATCCGCGCCAGTGGAACGCCCTGAAACTGCTCAATGCCGACGGCGAATTCCTCACCGACGCCGAAGGCAAACAGGTGCTGGCGATGGCCGACGAGGAGGATTACGCCTATCCGGGCGTCGATACCGTCGGTCGTGTCGTTTCGCGCGAGCCGTTCAACGACCGGCATATCGCACAGGTGCTGGCACTGCCCGCCGTCGATGTCGAGGCCGTGCGCAAACGCCGTTTCAAGGTCGTCGTCGACGCCGTGAACTCCGTCGGCGGCATCGTCATGCCGAAGTTGTTGCGTGAATTGAATTGTGAAGTTATTGAAGTAAACTGCGAGCCTACGGGCGAATTCGCCCACAATCCCGAACCGCTGCCGCAGCACCTGACCGAAATTTCGGAGGTCATCGTGCGCGAAAAGGCCGATTTGGGAATCGTCGTCGACCCCGACGTCGACCGGCTGGCGTTCGTCAGCGAGGACGGGTCGATGTTCGTCGAGGAATATACGCTCGTCGCCGTCGCCGATTACATTCTTTCGTTGCACAAGGGGCCTGCGGTGTCGAATCTTTCGTCGTCGCGGGCTTTGCGCGACGTGGCCGAGCGGCACGGTTGCACGTATTACGCTTCGGCGGTCGGCGAGGTCAACGTGACCACCAAAATGAAGGAGGTCGGCGCGGTCATCGGCGGCGAGGGCAACGGCGGCGTCATCTATCCCGAACTGCACTACGGCCGCGACGCGCTGGTCGGCACGGCGCTGTTCCTCACCTACCTCGCCCAAAAGGGGCTGACCATGACCCAGTTGCGGGCGACTTATCCGGCTTACTACGCCTCGAAGAACAAAATCGAGCTGACGCCCGCTATCGACGTGGACAAGGTGCTGCGCGAAATCAAGGCCAAGTACGCCCACGAACGGGTGAATGACATCGACGGCGTGAAAATCGACTTCGCCGAGAACTGGGTGCATCTGCGCAAATCGAACACCGAGCCGATCATCCGCGTCTACACCGAAGCGAAGTCGATGCAGGAGGCCGACGCGCTGGCGCAGCGGTTTATCAAGGAACTGGAAGAAATCGTAAAAAAGTAAGTAGCTGTTGCCGCAGCAAAACGAAATGAATAAAAATATGGCAAACAATCGCGTTTTGATTTCGGGCGGTGCCGGTTACATCGGCACGCACACGGCGGTGGAGCTGGTCGCCGCCGGTTACGAGGTGGTCGTCATCGACAACCTTTCCAATTCGGAACTGGCCGCCGTCGAGGGCGTGCGCCGCATCACGGGCACCGACGTGCCGTTCGAGCAGGTCGATACGTGCGATGAGCAGGCGCTGCGCCGCGTGTTCGAGCGGTACGAGTTCGATTCGGTCATCCACTTCGCCGCCTACAAGGCGGTGGGCGAATCGGTCGACGAACCGTTGAAGTATTACCGCAACAACCTCGTGTCGTTCATGAACATCTGCGCCCTGATGCGCGAGTTCGGACGGCCGAACATCCTTTTCTCGTCGTCGGCGACGGTTTACGGCGAGGCCGAAGAGCTGCCCGTGACCGAACGGACGCCCCGCCAGCCCGCCACTTCGCCCTACGGCAATACCAAACAGATGGCCGAAGACATCCTGCGCGATTGCTGCGCCGCCTACGAAGGCGTGCACGGCATCGCCCTGCGCTACTTCAATCCTATCGGCGCGCACCCGTCGGCCCTCATCGGCGAGCTGCCGCGCGGCGTGCCGCAGAACCTCGTGCCCTACATCACCCAGACGGCCGCCGGCATCCGCGAGTGCCTGTCGGTGTTCGGCGACGATTACGACACGGCCGACGGCACCTGCCTGCGCGATTATATCGACGTCGTGGATTTGGCCAAAGCCCATGTCGCGGCCGTCACCCGCATGACGCAGCAGCGCATGAAGGCCGCTTACGAGATTTTCAACGTCGGTACGGGTCGTCCGGTTTCGGTGCTCGAGCTGGTCAAGGGATTCGAGCAGGCCAACGGGCTGAAGCTGAACTATAAAATCGTGGGCCGTCGGGCGGGTGACATTTCGGCGATCTGGGCCGACACGACGCTGGCCAACGAGGAGCTGGGCTGGAAAGCCGAACGGCCGTTGCAGGAAACGCTCCGCTCTTCGTGGGCGTGGGAAAAGCACGTGCGCGGCCTGAAATGACCTTGTTTCGCTACAAAAATCAATGGATATTTGCATGAACCCGAATCTCCGAACCATTGCCGCGTCGTTCGCATTGGCCGCGCCCGTCGTCTCCGTCGATTCGTTGGGCGACGGATTCATCAACGACACGTTCATCGTGCGCACGGCGGGCGATGCTCCCGATTACATCCTGCAACGCAAGAACAAAAACATCTTTCCCGACGTGCCCGCCATGATGGAGAACATCCGCAAGGTGACGGAGCACATCCGGCGTCAGGTAATCGCGCAGGGCGGCGACCCGTTGCGCGAGGTGATGACGGTCGTGCCCGCGCTCGACGGCAAGCTGTACCACGTCGACCCGCAGGGCGACTTTTGGGCCGTGTCGGTCTTCATCGCCGACACCATTGCCTACAACAAGGCCGATTCGGAGGCTTTGGCCCGCAAGGGCGGCGAGGGCATCGGCAAGTTCCAAGCGCAGCTGGCCGATTTTACCGAGCCGTTGGCCGAGACGTTGCCCGGGTTCCACAACATCCGGTTCCGTTTCGGGCAGTGGGACGCCGCGCTGGCCCGCGACGCCGCCGGCCGCAAGACTTCGCTCGCCGAAGAAATCGGGTGGATCGAGGCGCGCCGCCGCGAGATGCTCGGCTTCTGGGAGCTGGTCGAAACCGGCGTCATTCCCACGCGCGTGACCCACAACGACACGAAAATCAACAACATCCTGTTCGACAAGCAGGGCGAGGTGCTGTGCGCGATCGACCTCGATACGGTCATGGCCTCCACGTCGCTCAACGACTTCGGCGACGCTATCCGCTCCTACGCCAATACGGGCGCGGAGGACGACCCCGACCTTTCGCGCGTGGGGTTGTCGCTCGGCATGTTCCGCGCCTATACGGAGGGCTATCTGTCGCAGCGGGCCCGGCAGCTGACGCAGGCCGAAATCGACCATCTGGCCTTTTCGGCGCGTTACATCACCTACGAGCAGGTGTTGCGCTTCCTGATGGACTACATCGACGGGGACACCTATTATAAAATCAAGTACGCCGACCATAATCTGGTCCGCACCCGCGCGCAGTATGCCCTGTTGCAGAGCATGGAACGTCAGTACGACGCGATGTGCGCCGTCGTGCGGGAGGCGGTGGAAAAATACGCATAGAGCCGATGACCGTTCCCAGATTCACTTTGGATTCCGCCGATGCGGCGGCCGTAGAGCGGGCTTTCGCCGCGTCGGAGCCGCAGCCGGTCGGTTGTTGCAACTGGCCGGAGGCGTTCCCTTATGCGCCGGAGGTGCGGTTCCGCATGTTCCATACGGGCGACCGGTTGTTCGTGCGGTTCGAGGTCGCCGAGCGTTACACGGCGGCACGGGTCGTCGAGGACAACGGCGAGGTCTGGACCGATTCGTGCGTGGAATTTTTCTTCGCGCCCGACGGTCCCGCATCCGGCGGGGCGGGGTACTACAACTTCGAGACCACCTGCATCGGGCGGATGCTGCTGGCCTACCGCCGTTCGCGCAGCGAGGGGGTCGTGCGCGCTTCGGCCGAAACGCTGGCTTCGGTGCGCCGGGTTCCGTCGTTGCCCGACGCTCCGTTCGAGGAGCGCGAGGGCGACAATCGCTGGACGCTGACGCTGGCCATTCCACCGCAGGCGCTGTTCCGCCATGCGTTCGACCGCTGGGATGGTTTGCGCGGGCGTATGAACGTGTACAAATGCGGCGACAACTTGTCGCACCCGCATTTCCTGTCGTGGCGCCCGATCGGGACGCCGCAGCCCGACTTCCACCGGCCCGAATTTTTCGGCGAGGTCGAATTCGCCCCGTTAAGAACGGGGTTTTAGGCGCGACCGGATGCCGTTTGGTTTCTCGCGGTCGTGTGCGCCATGACGGGAGAACGCAAAAATGCAAAACAGTGAAAAGCGATACCATTATACCGTGACAACCGAACATAGCAACGAGACATAAATTAATAAAAATATGGAAAAGTATTCATTACCGAAAGACGGCGGACTGATCGAGGCGTCGACTCCGCGCGACATCATCCACCGTTACGAGAAGATCGGCACGCGGGTCTTCGAGAGCGAGTATTCGGGCGTGCAGTACGTCGCCGATACCATTGTCAAGGCGATTCGGCAGTACGACGAGGCGCATTCGTGCAACGCCGATTTCGAGGAGGCCGACCCCTTCGTGCTCGGACTGACTACCGGCCGCACGCCGCTCGGCCTGTACCGCGAGTTGGTGAAGCGTTGCAGCGAGGGGCAGGTCAGCTTCAAGAACGTGGCCGTCTATTCGCTCGACGAGTTTTATCCGATTCAGGCTTCGGAGCAGCAGAGCCGCAACTACCGCATCCACGAGGATTTCCTGAACCACGTCGACATCCTGCCCGAAAACGTCCATATTCCCGACGGGTCGGTTCCCGAGTCGGGCATTTCGGAGTATTGCGCCGCTTACGACCGCGCTATCCGCAAAATCGACCTGATGATTATCGGCGTCGGCGAGGACGGGCAGATCGGTTTCAACGAGCCGGGTTCCTATGCCAAGTCGCACACGCGCCTCGTGCAGTTGACCCACAACACGCGCAAAGTCCAGTCCGGCGCTTTCTTCGGTTTGGAGAATACCCCCAAAATGGCCATTACGATGGGCATCGACACGATTATGCGCGCCGACCGCATCATCCTCATGGCGTGGGGCGAGGACAAGGCGCCCATTATCCAGCGCGTGGTCGAGGGCGAGATTTCGGGACAGGTGCCCGCTTCGCACTTGCAGGCGCACCGCAACATCGAGGTCGTCATCGACGAGAACGCCGCCCAGCGGCTGACCCGTCAGGAGACGCCGTGGCTGGTCGGCCCGTGCGACTGGACGCCCAAATTCGTCCGCAAGGCGGTCGTATGGTTGTGCGGCGTCGTCGGCAAGCCCATTCTGAAACTTACCTACAAGGATTACATCGAAAATTCGCTCGGCGAGCTTTTGGAGCAGGGCCGCACGTACGACCGCATCAACATCGACGTGTTCAACGACTTGCAGCACACCATCACCGGTTGGCCCGGCGGCAAGCCCAACGCCGACGACTCGACCCGTCCCGTGCCGTCGACGCCGTTCCCCAAGCGCATCATCGTCTTCTCGCCGCACCCCGACGATGACGTCATCTCGATGGGCGGTACGTTCATCCGGCTCGTGCAGCAGGGCCACGACGTGCACGTCGCCTACGAAACTTCGGGCAACGTCGCCGTCGCCGACGACGTGGTGTTGCAGAACATCGACACCGCCCGCGAACTGGGCTTCGGAAACCACTATGCCGAAGTCGAAAAAATCATCGCCGGCAAGAAAAAGGGCGAACCCGAACCGCGTCCGCTGCTCGACCTCAAAGGGGCTATCCGCCGGGCCGAAGCGCGTGCGGCCGTGCGGTCGTTCGGCCTGAATCCCGATACCAACGCCCACTTCCTGAATCTGCCGTTCTACGAGACGGGCGGCATCAAAAAGGGCCAGCTCTCGGAAAAGGACATCGACATCATCGTCAAGCTCCTGCGCGAGATTCAGCCCGACCAGATTTACGCTGCCGGCGACTTGGCCGACCCGCACGGCACGCACCGTACCTGCATGGAGGCCGTGTTGGGGGCTTTGGAGGTCGTGAAGGACGACGAATGGCTGAAAAAGTGCCATTTGTGGTTGTATCGCGGCGCATGGATGGAGTGGGATCTGGGCATGGTCGACATGGCGGTGCCCCTGTCGCCCGACGAGCTCATCATGAAACGCCACGCCATTTACCGCCACCTTTCGCAGAAGGACATCATGCCTTTCCCGGGCAGCGACCCGCGCGAGTTCTGGCAGCGCGCCGAGGAGCGCACCCAGCACACGGCGAAACTCTACGACCAGCTCGGCATGGCCGAATATCAGGCGATCGAAGTGTTTGTCAAAATGTTTTAATAGCGCTACGGACGGTTGTCAGGCTTCGGAGAGTCGGGATGCGCTCTGCCCGAAAAAGTACCATTAAAAAACATCGGCGAGGGGTGTGGAACTCCTCGATGAGAACAATTATGAATTTTTAATTTTAGTTCTGTAATACCATGCGTTTGATTATCGAAGAAACATCGCAGCAGGTAGCCCAGTGGGCCGCCGATTACATCATCCGCCGCATCAAGGCGAAAGAACAGGTGACCAAATCGCCGTTCGTGCTCGGCCTGCCGACCGGTTCGACGCCTTTGGAGACTTACAAGGAGCTGATTCGCCGCCACAAGGCGGGCGACGTCTCGTTCCGCAACGTCGTTACGTTCAACATGGACGAATACGTCGGCCTGCCCGAAGACCACCCCGAGAGCTACCACTCGTTCATGTGGTCGAACTTCTTTTCGCACATCGACATCGTGCGCGGGAACGTCCACATTCTCAACGGCAACGCCGCCGACCTCACGAAAGAGTGCGCCGACTACGAGGCCGCTATCGCCGAGGCGGGCGGCATCGACCTCTTCATGGGGGGCGTCGGTGAGGACGGCCACATCGCGTTCAACGAGCCTTTCTCGTCGCTCAATTCGCGCACGCGCGTCAAGACCCTGACCACCGACACGATTCAGGTCAACTCCCGTTTCTTCGGCGGCGACACTGCGCTGGTTCCCAAGACCGCCCTCACCGTCGGGGTCGGCACCGTGCTGGCCTCCAAAGAGGTGTTGATTCTCGCCACCGGCCACAAGAAAGCCCGTGCCGTGCGGCACGGCGTCGAGGGTTCGTACAACCACCAGTGGACGATTTCGGCTTTGCAGGTGCATCCGAACGGCATTCTCGTGTGCGACGACCCGGCGGCCGAAGAGCTGCGCGTGGCCACCTACCGCTATTTCAAGGACATCGAAAAAGCGAATCTGATTTAGGCTCCGGCCGACGGGGTGCGGGCACGATGGCGAGAAAGGATATTTTCACCTTCCGCGATGCGGAGAAACAGGCGGGGCCGGTCGCTTTCACGTCGATGGTCAAGCCTGCCGGTTCGACCTGCAACCTCGATTGCGGCTACTGTTATTACCTCGACAAGGCGGCGCAGTACGGCGGCCGGCAGGCGGTCATGGACGACGGGCTGCTCGAAACCTACGTCCGTCAGTATATCGAGGCCAACGAAGTCCCCGTCGTGCAGTTTTGCTGGCACGGCGGGGAACCTTTGTTGCTGGGGCTGGACTTCTACCGGCGGGCGATGGCGCTGCAACGGCGGTACGCCGGCGGCAAACGCATCGAAAATACGCTCCAAACCAACGGCACGCTCGTCACGCCCGAATGGTGCGAATTGTTCGCGTCCAATAACTTTCTGGTCGGCGTGTCGCTCGACGGCCCCCGCGACATCCACGACGCTTTCCGGCAGGACAAAGGCGGACGCCCCACGTTCGACCGCGTGATGCAGGCCGTCGGGCTTTTCCGCACGCACGGCGTCGAATACAACACGTTGAGCGTCGTCAACCGCCGCTGCGAGGGACGCGGGACCGAGATTTACCGCTTCCTGCGCGACACGGTCGGGAGCCGTTACCTGCAATTCCTGCCCGCCGTCGAACACGTCGTCGACCGTCCGGGCGGTCTGCGGCCGTTGATCGTCGCGCCCGAGCACGAGGGCGCGCGGCTGGCCGAGTGGTCGGTTACGGCGGCCGGTTACGGCGATTTTCTGTGCGACGTCTTCGATACGTGGGTCTTGTCCGATGTGGGTACGGTCTTCGTGCAAATGTTCGACGCCACGCTGGCCCAGTGGTGCGGCGTGCAGCCCGGCGTCTGTTCGATGGGCGAGACGTGCGGCGATGCGCTGGTCGTGGAGCACAACGGCGATGTCTATTGCTGCGACCACTTCGTCTATCCGGCCTACCGGCTGGGCAATATCCGTGAGACGCATCTCCGCGAGCTTTACCGTTCGTGTGCGCGCATCGAGTTCGGGCTTGCCAAACGCAACGCCCTGCCTGCGGAGTGCCTGAATTGCCGCTATTATTTCGCCTGTCGTGGCGAATGCCCGAAGCACCGGTTCGAGACGGGAGCCGACGGATGCCGCAAAAATTCGCTTTGCGAGGGATTGCAGCACTGGTTCCGCCATGCCGAACCCTACATGGACCGCATGCGCGAACTGCTCGCGCAAAAGCAGTCTCCGGCTTGGGTGATGCCCTTCGCCCGCCAGCGAATGGGTTTGCTTTGAGAAGCCCTGCGCCCGTTTCTTATTCAGGGTCTATCCGTCCGCGGTTGCGGCGGTAACGGAGCGGGCTGATGCGGTACTTGTCCTTGAAACACTTGCTGAAATAACGCAATGTGTTGAACCCCAACAATTCGCAAATATCCGAAACGTTGTATTCCGGCCGGTTCAGCAACAGGTCGGCCGCGCGGCGCAGTTTGATGGTCATGATGAATTCCGACGGCGTTTGGCCCGAAATGGTTTTCAACTTGACGAACAGCTTGGTGCGGGCGATGCACATCTCCTTGGCGAAGGTGTCGATGTTGAATTTCGGGTCGCGGATATGGCGGTCGATAATCGTCATCGCCTGCTCGATGAACGCTTGGTCGAGCGGCGTATAAGCCAGATTTTCGGGTTCGACGTGCTGTTGGTCGCGGAACTTCTTTTGCAGCACGATGCGGCTGTTGATGAGGTTGTTGCAGCGTGCCAGCAGCACGGAGGCGTTGAACGGTTTGGTAACGTAGTCGTCCGCGCCCGTTTGGTACCCGCGCAGGTTGTTTTCGATGGAGGCGTAGGCCGTCAGCATGACGAACGGGATGTGGCTGGTGTCGAAATTGGTTTTTACGGCCTTGCACAGCTCGAACCCGTCCATGCGGGGCATCACGATGTCGCTGACGATGATGTCGGGCAGTTCGTGCTGCATCGCTTCGAGCGCCTCGACGCCGTTTTCGGCCGTCATGACGTCGTAATGGGGGGCGAAAATCTCGCGGAGCAACTCCCGCAGCGCACGGTTATCCTCGACCAGCAATGCCTTGTAGCGATTTTTGCCGACAACGGGTTCCTGCTCGGACGGGAGCGTATCTTCTGCCGGCATCGCCGTAGTATCGGGGCTGTCGGCATCCGGTTCGGGCACAATTCCCCCCCCCTCGAAATCGGAGTCGGGGTGCGCTATCTCTCTGAATGTCTGCGATTTTTTGCCTGTGATTTGCTCGTCCGTCAGGTGGGTGCGCCCCAGCGGCAGCCGCACCGTGAAAACCGAACCGCGATGTTCGGCGCTCTGCACGGCGATTTCGCCGCCGTGCAGCTCCACGAGGCCTTTGGTGAGGGCGAGGCCGATGCCCGAACCGCCGTGCGTCGAATCGGCCTGATAGAACCGTTCGAAAATGTGTCCGAGCTGGCCGGGCGCCATGCCGATGCCGTTGTCCTCGACCCGGATGACGGCCTGACCGTTTTCCGAAGCGACGCCCAACACGATGCGGCCCTTGTCCGGTTCGGTGTATTTCAGCGCATTGGAGAGCAGGTTGCCGATGACCTTCTGCAACAGCGATTCGTCGAACCACACCGCCAGCCGTTCCTGCGAGCTCTCGAACCGCAGGTCGATGCGCCGCGTCTGGGCGTATTCGCGGTAGACGGCGTAATGCTCGCGCAGGAACCGCACCAGATCGTGTTCGGCGGCATGCAGTTTCATGAATCCCTGCTCCTGCTTGCGGAAGTCGAGCAGGTCGTTGGTGAGGCGTTGGAGATTGGCGATGTTGCGGTGGATCGACAGCAGTTTCTTGTAGTGCTGCGGCTCGGCGCTGCGCGACTGCAACAGCGCGTCGAGGTGCCCGACCACGATCGTCAGCGGCGTGCGGAATTCGTGCGCCACGTTGGTGAAGAAGCGCAGCTTGCTCTTGTCCAGTTCCTCTTGGTCGTGGCTTCGTTTGCGTTCGTATTCGAGCGAGGTGCGCAGTTGCAGGTGGGTCGTGTAGACCCGGATGCAGAACAGCAGCAGCAGCGTGCCCAGCGCGGCGAAAAGCAGGTAGGCCCACCACCGCTGGTACCACGACGGCACGATGCGCAGCTTGCAGGTGTTCATCGCGAAGACGCGGCCGTTGCGGTCGATGGCCCGCACTTGCAGGTCGTACCACGCCGGAAGCAGGTTGACCAGCGTGATGGTGTTGTCGTTGGGCATGGGGAGCCATTGGGCGTTGTCGCCCCGGTGCAGGCAGTATTCGAGCCGCATCGAAACGAACGCGAGGTTGGGGGCGGCGTATTTGAACGACAGGGTCGACACCTTCGAGGCGGGCAGCCGCAGGACGGAGGTCTTGGGACCGGCGGACGCGGCCGGCGACACCTCGCGGCCGTCGCAGGTCATGCGCATGGGGTAGATGTGCGTCGGCGAGTCGTGGGGCGCGATGTCGTCGACGCGGAACGAAATCAGCCCGCCGTATCCGCCGACGAAAACCGTGCTGTCCGAGGCGATGAACAGCGCGTCTTGGTTGATCGTCTGCAACGGCATTTCGTGGCGGGTCTGTTGGGTCAGCAGCCGTTCGCCCGTGTAGTCCAGCACGCTGATGCCGTTGCTCGCGGCGACGATGAAGCGGTCGCCCGCGAGTTCTTCGACGCTGCATATCTTGTTGCCCGTGAAGTTGTCCAGCCGCTCGAAACGGTGTTCGTCGGGGTGGAACAGGTAGACGGCATCGTTCTCGGTGCAGACCCAGATGCGGCCCGTGCTGTCTTCGTGGAGATGCGAGACCGAGCGGTTGCCGTCGAGGGCGTTTTCGGTGCCGAAACGGTACGATTTGACCTTTTTCGTGGCCGGGTCGTAGCTGTACAGCAGCGGTTTGTCGCCCGCCCAGTAGAGCGTGCGCCCGTCGCGCGACAGGCACAGGTCGCTTACCACGTCGGTGTGGAGCACGCCCGCAGGGCGCGAGAAACGGCCGCTTTCGGGGTGGAAAAGCCACAGCCCGGCGTGCGTGGCGAGCAGCAGCCGGTCGTCCCACCGCACGATTTGCCGCACGATGCGCGATTCGGACTTGTCCGAACCGGCGGGCGGCAGGTATTGCCGCAGGCGGCGCGACCGTTCGTCGTACCGGAACAACCCGCCCATGTGCGTGCCCAGCCACAGCGCCCGCCGCGAGGGGTCGTAACAGAGGCTTTTGATGTTGTGGTAGGGGTTGCGGCCCGTCGGGACGTCGGTCAGGTGGCGCACCTGACGCCAGCGGCCCGTCTTGCGGTTGTAGTGGCAGAATCCGCCTCCTTCGGTCGCGACGTAGAGGTTGCCGTCGGCGTCTTCGGTGATGCCGCTGACGATCGGCGAGCTCAACCCTGCCGAAGCGTCCTCCGAGACGGTGTATTTGCGGTAGATGCTGTGTTCGGGGTGGAAGCAGTAGAGCCCCTCGAAGTAGGTGCCGACCCAGATGTTGCCGTAGGAATCGGGCACCATGCACCACACCGACGTGGATTCGATGCCGCCCTTGTGCGCCGAGTCGGTGTAGCGGCCCAGTCCGGTGTGGCGGCGGAACCGGCGGCCGTCGGGGTCGTAGATGTTGAATCCGTCGAACGTGCCGACATAGATTCGGCCCGCCGCGTCCTCGCAGACCGTGCGCACGAAATCGGAACTGATCGAGTGCGGGTCGTGGGGGTCGCTTCGGAATCGGGTGAACGTGGCCAGCCCGTCTTCGGACAGATAAAGCCCGTCGGCGGTCGTGCCGACCCAGTAGCGCTGTTGCGAGTCGCGGAAGATGCAGGTCACCGAAAGCGCGTCGAGCAGCCGGTGTTCTTCGATCGAGGTGCCCTCTCCGTTGCGGAGCAGGTAGAGCCCGTGTTCGGTCGTGCCGACCAGCAGGCGCCCGCTTTCGGGGTCGGCGTGGAGCGTGGAAATCCCCACCGACGAATCGCCCAGCATGTAGACGGGTTCGATGTGCCCGTCGCGATAGCGTTCGATGCGGTTGTCGTGCGCCAGATAGAGGTCGCCGGCGTAGCACATGCGGTATTTTTTGCCGGTGCACAGCGTTTTGAAGCGGTTGGCCGCGATGTCGTATTCGGCGACGCCTTCGAGGGTTTGCAGCCACAGTTTGCCGTTGCGGTTGCCCGCAAGGCGCTGGATGTTGTCGCAGAAGAGCGAATCGGGGCATTCGGTGTCGGTGCGGAAGACGGTGAAATCGTATCCCGACCAGAGGTTCAACCCGTTTTCGGTGCCGACCCACACCAAATCGTTTTCGTCGATGTAAACCGAGAGGGCCGAATAGTGCGACAAGCCCTCTTCCACGCTCAAATGGTGGTAGTTGAACTCTTGTGCCGCCGCAACGCCGCCGACGGGAAGCGCGCAAATCGCGAGGAGTATCCGAAAAACAAGGCGTTTCATGGGCGCATACATTATCAACAAATATAGCGGATTTGTGCGAGAAATCAAAAGACGGGCCCGAATAATCGTTTCGGGGCGCACGCACGTTCCGCGCATGGTAAAAAACGAGGGGAGAAGCGTTTTTCTCCCCTCGCCGCACGCTCTCATCGTGCGTTCGGTGGTTCGCTCGTCGCGGCGTTATTCGATCATCGCGCCGTAGCCCTTGACTGCCGAAACGAATTTTCCTGCATCGAAATCCATCGACTCGAACGGATCGGACGTCTCTTTGTCGTACTGACCACTTGCTGGGACTCCGCTGGAGCCCATGGCGTGTTTCCAATTGGTCGACCCGAAACAAACGTTGTCCGTATAGTCCAGTGTCGCGTTGGGATTCGCTTGGAAATTGAAAATGCCGCTGGACGCTGCAGAAGTATTGCTCCAAAGAATGTTCTTCGAGAAGTCTACGCTTTTAACGGGAAACAAGCGGAAATAACCTTGGCTTGCGCCGAGGAAATTGGCGAAAGAGCAATTTCTGACACGGATTGCAATGGTCGGCATTGCGGCATTGGTATATATCAGAGTGCCGTTCGTATAGTACTGATTCTTGGTATAGACGATGCTGTTTTCGAGTGTCATTGTACCGTTTTCGGCAATGGAGCTACTTGCGAAGTTGATAATACGAGTCGCTTGATTGTCTTGAGTTGCGTCGATACTGAATACGGAATTGCGTATCGTGATATTCTCGATAGTGCCTTTATCATTGTTGAAATAACTGAGATTCTTTCCGCCTACAAGTGAAATTTTGCAATCTTCTAAAATCAAATTTTTACATGCACCGCCATTGGATGTTAATGTATTATTTGCAGTGGACGCAGTTGCATCCAGTTCGACGTTTTTCAAAATCAAACCGGTATTCGTGGTTTCATTTGCAGACAAAGCGAAATATGCATTTCCTTCCAATGTTACTTTTATCGGTTGGTCACTCTTGCTGCCGATTAAGACAAATTCGGTAATCGTTTTACTACTTGTAAATTTTACTTCCAGTCCCGGTTCGATGAAATAAATACCTTTGCCGGTAACCGTAGCGACTTCATCTGCTGTGGTGATATGTTTTGCTCCGGCCGTGTTTTTGTCGTACTTTACGCCGCCCAGCGTTACGCCCTCCTCGTAGTAGTCCGTCACGCCTTTGAGCGTGCGGGCCTCGGCGGTTTCGAGCGTGCCCGGAATGCCCTCGTTGTGGGCCACGACGTAAATCGTGTAAGCCGTGTTCTTGGTCAGGCCGCCGGCCGTGTTGGCGCCGGCCGTGCCGGCCGTACCGTCGGCCATGACTTTGGCGGCGTCGGGTGCAGCGCTGGCGGTGGGCTGGCAGATGTATTTCCAACCGGTGGCGTCAACCGTTTCGACGCTGAATGTCAACGAAGTTTCGGTAGTCTTCGATGTATCGACCGTGACGGAGGTCACGCTGGGGTTGTGCAGCACCGTGCCGGTGGTGTTGACGCGCAATTTGGCAATGGTCGAAAGCCCGTTGGACGCAACCGCCAGAATACTCACGTCGGTACGCGAATCGGCCGTGGCACGGGTTTTCGCGGCGGCAGGAGCCGGAGCCGTGACCGTCAGCGTGTAGGCCGGCGTACCCCCCCCCATTTTGGGGGCAAGATCGGCTGTCCAGCCTGCGGGTGCCGTTACGATCGTGGTCTCGACCCCTTCCATGTCGACGTCGAACTGCTTGGTGGCATTGTAGTCGAACTCGACCACCGACGAAGCGCCGGAGATGATGCACTTGAATCCGGCGTAAATCGGGATTTCGTAGGCCGTGCCGCCGTTGAGCAGCGTCAGCACCAGTTTGTCGCCTTCCACTTTCACGTCGGCGAAGAATGCGTCTTGCGCTCCGGTGGAGGTGTCCGCCTTGACTTTCTCGCCATTGCTGTTCTTTACGTCCTCCCACACCGTGCCGCCGTCGTAGCTGACTTGCCAGTAGTTGTCGGCGTCGACGCGGAACTGCGGCGTCGTGCCGTCGTGGCCGTCGTTGCCGGGCTTGCCGTCTTGGGCTACGGCGCGCACGTCGTTGCCCTCGCCGTCTTTCATCCGCTCGAACTGGCCGTCGTTATTGACCGAGATAACCCAGTATCCCTCCTCGTCGATAGACACTTTGGGGTAGATGTAGCCGCCCTCGCTGCCCTGCGTGAGGGTCAGCACCTCGCCGTTGGAGAGCGTTACGGTGTAGACGCCGTCCGCTTCGGTGACGTTGTTCACGGTCGTGCCGTTCATGAGGGTTTGCAGGGCGGCGACGTTGTCGTTCAGTTGCCGGATCTGCGTTTCGAGTGCGATGACGCGATGTTCCAAATCGTCGACGTCGCGCCGCAGGTCGTCGATGTCCGAGCAGGCGGTCGCACCCAATGCGGCGCATGCGCAAACCAAAGTCTTCAAAAAGGTAGTTTTCATGGTATGTGGTTGGTTTTTCGTTACACTTATTTGAGTTCCAGCAGCCACGCGGGTACGGAACCCAAGCGGCGTTCGAGTTGCGCTTCGTAGAGCGACTGGGGAACGACTTGCTCGCCGTGCGACTCGTCGCGTTTGACGGTCGTCGGGTCGAAGGTGTTGGCACCCTGATAGCCGACGAACGTGGGCGGCAGGAATTTCCACCATTTATTGCCGAAATCCCACCATTTGATCATGCCGCTCGGTTCGGCGACGGTTTCGACGAAATTCCAAATGGTGAGGTCGTCCAAGTGGTTGGGCATCTGGTTGTTGTCGCCGCCCTGACGCGATTTGAGGAAGGCACCCGTGCAGCAGTCGATGAGCGTGGCGCGCGGTTGGGTGGCGTGCGACTCGAAGTTGCTGTCCTTGCCCCATGTGTTGCGCCACAGCACGGCGCCCATCGACTGTTTCGATACGCCGACGGCGTGGTACTGGCCGGCACCGTCAATGATGTTCACGGCGTTGTCGGCCGACGGGCCGGTGCTCTTGTCGGTCACCTTACCGATGAAGACGCGCGACGAACCCTGCGAACGGATGGCCGCGTGGCCGCGCTTGCCCGTGATCTCGACGTCGTAGACCGAAACGTTGGCGCAGGTGACGATGGACGAACATTCGCTGACGCTCTCGAACCGCACGCGGCGCATCCACGAATTGGTCAGACGCATCAGATTGATCGGCTTGTAGCCGCCGTCATCGTCCCACGAATAGTGGTGCTTGAAGTCGGCTTTGGCATTGCCCTTGAACGTGATGTCCTCGACGCCGACATTCTCGTAGTGGTTGTATCTCTGGATTTTCCAGCCCCATTTCGCCTCGACGGCGTGCATCAGGGGTTCGGTGAAGGTTACCGTATTGCCTTTTATTTCCGCGATTTGGTGGTAGTCTTGAACCGTGACGCCCTCCTTGATGATTTGGTAGTCGGCGAAGTTGATGTTGTCGTAGCGTTCTTTGGTGCCCAGTTCCTGTTGAACCAGCGCGGGGTCGTTGTTCGTCAGCGTCAGGGCGACCCACTCGCCGGCTTTCAGTCCGTTGACCGAAGCCACTTCGACGGCGAACGAGCCTTTGGCCGCATCGGCCGTCACGGTGGTGATGTCGTTCAGTCCCGAATTGTGCTTGATGTTGAGCAGCACGGGCGAAGTCCACATGTTTTGAGGCGTCGGGGTCGTGTTGGGCGCCGACATCAGAATGGTGGTCTTGTCGCGGCCAGCGCCTTTCAGCACGAAGCCGCCCATGTTGATGATGATATCCGAGCTGTATCCGCCGTTTACGGTCGGGTCGTCGTCCGATTCCGCGTGCAGCTCGAACTCGCCTTCGGGGAAGTAGAGAATGACTTTGGCGTTCGGGATTTTGTTGCCGATGGCTTCGAGCATCTTTTTGAATGCCGCGCGGTCGGACTTGCCGTCGTTCGGAACGGCGCCGTATTTGGTGACGTCGTAGGTTGTGTAACCCAACGTGGAGACCTCGGGCGGGGCCGTCTCGCCGTGCTTGTAACCGGCATAGGAGAAGTCGAGCAGCACGTTGTTGGCGCTTCCGTTGCAGAACTCCTGCCATGCGGTCGTGCCCTGCGCACTCTTCACGCCCATCGAGACGACGCGCATGTAGTGTTTGTCCGAAACGATCGCGATTTTGATTTCGCCCGCCGAATCCTCGTTCGGGGCCGTTACGTCCAGCGCGGACTCTTTCAGAATGGCCGTCCAGCCCGTCGGAACGATCAGCGTCGCTTCGGCGACGCCTTTCTGTTCGATGCCGAACGTGCGCTTTTCTCCCGCCATGAAATACTCGACGGCGCTGTCGTGCGCAATCGTCAGGGCAAAATCATCGGTGACGGGGAGCCGGATTTCGCTGCCGTCCGACTTGCGGGTCAGCACCAGCGTGTTGGTCGCCTTGTCGAACCCGACGTTCGAGAAGAAACCGCTGAACCCTGTCGAACCGCTGGTGGCGCTCATCATTTTGCCGTTCTGGTCGAGCAGGTATTCGTAGTTCAGGCCGCCGTCGAGCGATACCATCCAGTAGCCGCGCTCGTCGATTTTCACTTTCGGCGTAACGCCGTCGGCGCCCGTTTCGCCCGTCGCGCCGTCGGCCGGAGCGATGCGCATCGCATGGCCGTCGGCATCCGTCACCGGCTTGAACGTCGAACCGCCGTCGGTGCTGTAAATCCAGTTGCCGTCGGCGTCGACGCCGTAAATGGGCTGGGCGTGCTGGATTTCCTGTCCGTGCCAGACGGTAATCGTCTTGCCGTTGCTCAATTCGAGCCGGTAACCGGCATTTTCGGGCATGGGCGTATAGCCCACGATGACCGCCTTGCCCTGCATCAGCGTGTGCAGGTTGCCGATCTCCTGATTGAGTTTCGCGACGTCGCTTTCGAGCGCGGCGATGCGCTGTGCCAGCGCTTCGGCATCCGCGCGGATGTCGTCGAGATCCTCTCCGCAACTCGGCTGCAAGCAACACAGCGCGAGGATCAATGCGTAAATCCGTTTCATGGTTTTATTAATTTAGGTTGGAATGCTATGTTCGGTTGGAAGGTGAATTGGTCGGAAGGTGGATTGTCGGGAAGGTTTATGGGTCGGGATGCGCGCTGTTCGGCCGGTTAGTCCGTCGCCGCATAGGGTATCGTCCCGTCCAAAATCCGTTCGCGGTACCAGATGTCGTTGCTCCGCCGCAGTTCGGCCGCCAGTTCGCGGCACAGCTCCGCATAGAGCTTCGGACGGTCGGCCGCCGTCAGCGGGTGCAGCTGGTAGGGGTCTTTGCGGTCGTCGAAAATCACCGCCTGTTTCAGCCGCCGTTTGCGGTCGATGACCAATTCCAGCGTGTAGCGGTGCGTCTTGATGCCGCGTGCTTCGGGGAAGATGCCGCGCACCGTTTTCTCGCGGTCGCGGCGCCCGTTGAGGTTGCGGATGTAGAGCGCGGAGGAGGGACGTTCGGCTTTGCGTTCGTTGCGCAGGGCGGCCGAAAGGTCGCGCCCCTCGACCGATGCCGGAATCCGGTCGGCGAGACCTGCCAGACTCAACAGCGTGGGCATAATGTCGGTCGACGACAGCAGCAGGTCGTCCACGCGGTGTTCGAGCACGCCCGGATAGCGGACGAGGAACGGCACGTTGAACGATTCGCGGTAAATGGAGTTCTTGGGGTCTTCGACCGAATGGCTGCACATCGTTTCGCCGTGGTCGGCCGAAAATACGACGATCGTGTTCCGGTCGAGCCCGCGCGCTTCGAGGGCGTCGAGCAGCCGGCCGAACTCGCGGTCGACGCCCGTCACCGAAGCGAAATAGTAGGCGGCGCAGGGGGCTTTCGTCATCAGCGTATCGGCATTGGGGCGCACCAGCAGTTCGCCGAGCGGGCGGTCGCGGTAGAGGGCGTAGTCCTCCTCCATGCAGTCCTGCGTCGAGCGGTAGGGCGAGTGCGGCGGATTCATCGAAATCATCATGAAAAAGGGTTTCGACGGGTCGCGCACGCCCTCCTCGTTGTCCAAGTAGGCGATGGCCTTGTCGATTTCGTGCTTGGGCGACCACTCGTCGATTTCGTGCCGGTCGCCGCGCGTATCCCAGTAGTGGGGATGCTTGTGCACGTCGTAGGTGCCGTAGGAGTACCAGTAGTCGAACCCGTGCCGGCGTTCGGGCGGCGTGTAGGCGTCCCACACCTCCGCTTCGTCGACGACGTAGGTGCCCGGGTTCTGCGGGTTGTTGCGGGTCGGGAAATCGACATGCAGCTTGCCGATGTAGGCGCAGTGGTAGCCGGCGGCCGAGAAGACGTCGCCGATGCACTCCGCGTCGGGCGAAAGCGTGCTTTCGGGACGGGCGTTCATGCAGTTGAGCGTGACGCCGTTGCGTTCGGGGAACATGCCCGACAGCAGCATGCCGCGATGCGGGCTGCTGACCGGACACGTGCTGCACGCCTCGCTCAACACGACCGACTCGTCGGCGAACCGGTCGAGGTTGGGCGTGTGCACCGGGTCGGCGCATACGCGGGTGTGGCGGTTGTAGGGCGGCGTGTCCCAGAAGTGCATGGCCGAGCCGCGCATCTGGTCGGGGAAGACATAGATGACGTTGGGCGGAGCGGTTTGCGCCGCCGCCGTCAGCGGGGCGAGGCCTGCCGCCCCGAGCAAAGGCAGAAGTGTCGTCGTTTTCATCGTCATTTCGTTTTGGTCAGCACGACTTCGCGCGTGGCGCCTTCGCGGCAGGTGAATTCCAGTCGGGTGTTCGCGCCCTCGACCGTCGCGCGGCAGACAGTGTCGTCCGTCGGCTGCCAGTGGCCGCGCACCGTCACGACGAGCGTCGACGGCACGGAGGGATTGTCGATCCAGTCGCGCGAGTAGATGCTGCGTTCGATGCGGTGGCCGTCGGTGTCGTAGCGGTCATCGGAGGGACCCTCGTAGAAGCGCAGGTCGGGGTCGGCGACGCTCAACGTCCGGCGGTCGCCGCTGCCGCTGTACAGCAGGATCGACGGCAGCGAGACTTCGCGCACGAACGCATCCTGCACGGCTCCGGCCTCGAACAGCGACAGCGCATGGACGCCGGTCGGTTTGTCCGTGACGATGTGGGCGCGCCGGTCGCATTGCTGCACGGTGTAGGGCAGCCGGCGCGCATCGGTTTTACGGTCGGCGGCGGTCGGTTCGACGAGCATCAGGTATTCGTAGGTGTCGGTTTCGACCGGCATGCCGTGGTCGATGTAGGCTTTGACGAACGGCCCTTCGGTCGGCGTGGCGCGCTCCTCGTGCAGCGAGTGCTGCACGGCGCTTTCGACCGTCACGCGGCCGCGCGGCACGATGTAGCGGGTGCCGAAGTTGTCTTCGAGCACGGCGTTGCGGTCGAATGTTGCACGGTGGCCGGTTCCGGTATAGCTCTTGCCGCCTGCGCGGAACGTGGCGTGCGCGTCGTCCAAATGGTTTTGGAACAGCGTCGTATGGGTCGCGCTGCCCTCCAAGGCGTTTTCGATGCCCGAACCGAGCGCGACGACCCGGTTGTCGAAGAAGAAGAACGATTTGCGCGCCCGCAGCGTGCCGTTGTACTTGTCGTGCTCGTGCAGGATCATCGCGAAGGCTCCCTGACGTCCGCAGTGGCTCGCGCCGCCGCAGAAACTTTCGTCCGACAGCAGCATCTCCTCGACGCCCGAGAAGCGGTCGACGTTGCGGATGTCGGCTTCCATGCGTTCCATCGGGATGACCGCCGCCGTCGTGCCCGGGATGTGGCACCAGTCCCAGCCCTCTTGGCGGAATCCGCTGCCGAACGCCGAGACGGGCGAACCGCCGCCTAATAGTTGCAGCGAACCGTGCGTGAGGTAGCGTCCGTAGAGGTTGCAGCCCTCGTAGATTTCGGCTGCCCAGAGGTAGCGGCTGTGTCCGGCCGCCGTCAGCAGCCAGTCGCCGCGACGCATCGACACCGAACCGTTGTAGGGATAGACGCGGCACCCTTCGGGAGCGGCCTCCGCCGTAATGCCCGCTTTGGAAAAACGCTTGTCCGCCGCATCGTTCGGGTTGGGGGCCAGCCGCAGATAGGCGGCCGCCAGCTCGGTGTCGAGCTCCTCGCTCCCGTCGGGCGTGCCGGCTTGCGCCAGCCGCGCGTAGTGGCGCGGAATCAGCGCGCCGCGTCCGTCGGGGTGACGTCCCGACAGTGCCAGCGGGAACGACCGCAGGTTGCAGTAGAACCGCATTTCGAGCAGGGCGCGTTTGAGGTTTTCGGCGCCCGTTTCGCTCACCGCGAAGTCGGTGCCGGAGAGAATCCATACGGCGTTCGTGGCTCCCGTGAAGCCGCCGGTGGCATAGGCGGGGTAGTGGCGGCGGTGGTGGTAGACCGTGCCGTCGCTTTTGAAGCAGGGCGACGTCCCTTCGGTGAGTTGCAGGCCGTTGTCGACCCATGCGGCGAACCGGCGCAGGTATTCGGCCTTGCGGGGCCCGTCTTCGATGAGCAGCAGGGCGGCCAGACGGCCCATGAGCGAGGTGTTGAACGCGTCGATGTCCATGCCTTTCGCTTCGGGCAGACGTTTCACTTCGCCCAGCCCCGAAAACCACTCCATTGCCTGTTGGACGGGTTCGAGCAGCCCGGCATCGCGCAGGGCGTCGCGCATGACGTAGGGCGCCAGATAGAAATTGCGCATGCTGTACCCCAAGTGGTGCAGCGTCCCCAGCGCACTGCCGGCCGTGAAGCCCTGATCGAGCAGGTGGCGCGTCAGTTCGAGGTAGAGGTTGCGGAGCAGGGCCTGTTCCGACAGGTCGGCCGCTTTGACATAGGCGACGGCCAAGTCCAGCAGCAGGTCGTTGCAGTCGCTCAACAAATGGCCGTCGTCGGTGTAGTATTTCTTGACGTCGGGGTGTCCCAGCGAAAGATAGGTTTCGGCATAGCGGACGAAAAAGATGCTTTTGCCGCACAACGTCGAATCGGCGTTGCGGCGGATGCCGTAGCGGTCGAACCGGCGTTGCAGCTCCTCCGTCGGACGGGCCTTGCGGCCTTCGAGCACCAGCGAACCGAACCGTTGGCCGATGGTGCGCAGCTGCGTTTCGAGGGTCTGTCCGTTCGCGTGGGACGGGTCGGCGGCGAGGGGTTCGTTCCACCAGTCGAGCAGTTTCAGCCAGTGGCTGTCCGTGTCGCGGTTGATGAACGGAGCCTGCGTGTCGGCCGTATGGTGGCGGATGTCTTGGAACGAGGCCGGAATCACGAGGTCGAAGAAGAGTTCGCCCTCCGGCATCGCTTCGGCACGGACGGCCACTTCGTCCATGCCCTCTTCGGGCGTGCCCTGCATGTCGCGGTCGAACGCGACCCATGCGCCGCGCCACCCCGCGAATCCGGTGCCGTAATCGAACCAGCAGCAGGTGCGGCCCTGCTTGCGGAACTCGAAGCGCAGCGTCCCGCCGAGCGGCTGTCGGGCGTAGACCCAAAAGACGAAACTCGAAATCTGTCCCGGGTCGGGCGTCTCGCGGCGGTATTCGACCGGCACGGCGAAGCGCAATTCGCTTCCGGCGCGGTGCCACGTCCAGCGGAGCGAGCGGCTGCCGTGCTTGAAGTGGTCGCCCGAAAGCGCGATTTCGGACCGGTCGTCCGCAACGGCCGGAGCCGTCTCCTGCTCGAACGAGAGGATACGGCTGTCGGCGGGTTCGTGCGCTCCGGCGGCGGGTGCGGCCAGCACGCACGCCCATGCGAGCAGCAGTGTCAGGTATTTCTTACGGCTCATGGTCGTCAGTTCAGTACGGGAAGTCCCGTTTCGAGGTTGCGTTTGCGGAGCAGCGCTTCGAGGAAATAGTAGTCGGCGTAGTTCAGCGGCACGTCGATGCTGCTGCCGTGCGGCAGGCTCCCGACGGAGTGCATCAGCAGGAATCCGCCGTTTTCGCCCTCGGCGGCGCGGTAGGCCGGCGTGGAGAGCGAGGCGACGATGCGGTCGGCAAAGGCCTTGTCATCGGCACTGCCGTTGTAGGTCGAAAGTTCGTAGAGCGCCGAGGCGACGATCGCCGCGCTCGATGCGTCGCGGTAGGTGTCCGGCGCTTTCGGGTCGTTGTAGTCCCAGTAGGGCACCGCGTCTTCGGGCAGGTTGCGCCGGATCATCGCCGCGACCTTTTCGGCATGGCGCAGGTAGCGTTCGTCGTGCGTGTAGCGGTAGCAGAGCGTATAGCCGTAGAGGGCCCACGCTTGGCCGCGCGCCCACGACGATTCGTCGGCATAGCCCTGTGCCGTGCAGCGGCGGCGCACCGCACCCGTCGCGGGGTCGTAGTCGACCACGTGGTAGCAGCTGCCGTCCTCGCGGAAGTGCTCTTCGAGCGTGCGGTCGGCATGGGCGACGGCGATGCGATGGAAGGTCGAGTCGCCGCTCAACCGGGTCGCCTTGAAAAGCAGTTCGAGGTTCATCATGTTGTCGATGATGACCGGACAGCGCCAGCCGCGCTCGGCCTGCCAGCCCCGGTCGACGTTCCACGACTGGATAACCCGTGCGGCGGGAACGTAGCGCGAGGCGAGCGAACGGGCCGCCGTGACCATGACCTCCTCGTCGCCCGCTTCGGGCGCGAAGAGCAGGGCGTTGCCATAGCTGCTGTTGATCATGAAGCCGACGTCATGGTGCCAGCGGAGGTATTTTACGGAATCGAGAATCGCCGTGTGGCGTCGTGCGTCGTGCGCCCAGCAGGCGTCGCCCGTGAGCCGGTACATATACCAAAGGTTGCCGGCGAAGAATCCGCTCACCCAGTCGTCGATGGGGACGAACACCACCTCGCCGTCGCGACAGGTCGAGGGGATTTGCGGCGTGCCCTGCTCGAGCGAGGCGGTGTTGAGCCGCGTGAGCTGGGCGACGGCGTTGCGGATGTTTTCGTCGACGAGTCGGTCGGTCGGGGCTGCGTGGCGGCAGGCGGACAGCGCCGCGCAGACGAGAAGGAGGATCAGTGTTTTTTTCATAGGTTTTCGGTAAAAGCGGGTCGATTCCGTTTCCGTAACAAAGTTATTCGGATGCCCGTGATGAAAAGGGCGCCGTGCGTACACGAAATTTCATCCAGCGTACAGGGTGTACGCCAGTGGATATTTTGTGTATCCGCGCGTCGGGTGGCTTGGTGCGCCCTATTCTAAATTTGTAAATGCCAAAAACAACTACTAAATCTTATGAAACAAAAACGACTGTTCAGTATGCTGGGACTTCTGGCGCTGCTTCTGGGATTCGCTTCGGAGGCTTTCGCGCAGGGGAAGATCTCCGGCAAAGTGACCGACGCCTCGAATCTTCCGATGGCGGGCGTCACCGTGACCGTCGAGGGTCAGTCCTCCGGTGCGATTACCGATGCGGACGGCAACTATTCGCTCGCGGCGCGTCCCGGCGATGTGCTCGTTTTCGAGTTTCTCGGTTTTTCGACCGTCGAGGAGCGGGTGGGTACGCGCACGCGCATCGACGTGACGATGTCCGAAAGCTCCGAACAAATCAATGCGGTCGAAGTCGTCAGCATGGGCTACGGCAGCTCGCTCAAACGCGACCTGACCGGTTCGGTCGGCAAGGTGGACATGGACGAGATGCTGAAAAGCAACATCACCACGTTCGACCAAGCGCTTTCGGGCCGTCTGGCCGGTGTCGTCGTCCGTTCGGGCGACGGCCAGATCGGTCAGGAGGCCAACATCACCATTCGCGGCAACAACTCGCTGACGCAAAGCAACTCGCCGCTCTTCATCATCGACGGCTTCCAGTCCGAAAGTTCGATGGGTACGTCGTTGAGCTCGGCCGACATCGAGTCGGTGCAGGTGCTGCGCGACGCTTCGGCGACCGCCATCTACGGTGCGCGCGGCGCGAACGGCGTCATCGTCATCACCACCAAGTCGGGGCAGACCGGACGTCCGCGCGTCAATTTCTCGGCGTCGTTCACCGTCGACCGGCAGGCCAACAAAATCGGCCTGATGAAACCCTATGAGTTCGTGCGCTTGCAGGACGAGCTGCGCCCGGGCGAATTGACGAACACCTATTTCAGCGACGACCGCGATTTGGAGTGGTACCGCGACAAAAAGGGTTACGACTGGCAGGACGAGGTCTATCGCACCGCCTTCACGCAGAATTACAGCATTTCGGTGGCGGGCGGTTCGCCCAAAGGCACCAAGAACGCCACGCTCTACAACGTGAGCTTCTCGGCGCTCGACCAAGACGGCATCCTGCTCCGCTCCAATTTCCAGCGTTATCAGGGACGTGTGAATTTCACGCAGGACTTCGCCGACGGCAAGGTGCGCTTCAACGCCAATGTCAATTACACGCGCACGGCGACGGGCGGCATCACGCCTACTTCGGCGAACACCACCTCGTCGCAGTCGGGGTGGCTGATCTACTCGGTATGGGGCTACCGGCCGATTTCGTCGAAAATCGACGGCTCGGACCTGATCGACGACGTGACGGACTACGACGTGGCGGGTGCCAACGACTACCGTTTCAACCCCGTCTATTCGACCAAGAACGAGCACAAGAAGACCTACGCCGATGTCGTGCAGGCCAACACCTATATCAATTACACCATCCTGCAAGGGCTCGACCTGAAAGTTTCGGGCGGTTACACGCTCAACAAGCGCCGCCGCGAGGCGTTCAACAACACGAAGACCTACACGGGTTATCCGGGTTCGCCTTCGGGCAAGGGCATCAACGGCGGCATCTACTGGACGGATACCGAGAACTGGATTTCCGAAGCGACGCTCACCTACAACAAGGCTATCGGCAAGCACCACGTCAAGGCGCTGCTCGGTACGACCCTGCAAGGCCAGAAATACACCTACGACGGCATCGAGTCGATTCAGATGACCACCGAGAAGCTCGGTTTGCAGGCCTTGTACACCGGTACGCTGCAGCCCGTTGCTTCCAGTTACTATAACTGGCGGCAGCTCTCCTATTTCGGACGTGCCGAGTACAACTACGATTACAAGTACTATTTCAATTTCACGCTGCGTGCCGACGGTTCGTCGCGTTTCCCGAAGAACAACCGCTGGGGTTACTTCCCCGCGGTGGGTGTTTCGTGGAACTTCAACCGCGAATCGTTCCTGAAAAATTCGCAGGTCCTGACGAACGGCAAACTGCGTTTCTCGTGGGGTTTGACGGGTAACAACCGCACCTCGACCCCGTACGACTACTATGCGCGCATCGACACCGCGCCGACTGGCGGCAACAGCTTTGATTACGTGCTCGGCGGTCAGATCGCCCCGGGCTACTACGTCAGCTCGATGGCCAACGACAAACTGAAATGGGAGACCACCGAGCAATATAACCTCGGCGTCGACCTCGGTTTCTTCCAAGACCGCATCAAGTTCACCGGCGACCTCTACTACAAGAAGACCCGCGACCTGCTGCTGTCGGCCACGATGCCCGCCTCGTCGGGTTACACGTCGGCCATGATGAACATCGGGTCGTTGAGCAACAAGGGGCTGGAACTTTCGTTGGAGACGATCAATATCCGCATGCCGAAATTCCAGTGGTCGACGTCGTTCAACATCGCGTTCAACCGCAACAAGATCCTCTCGCTCGTCGACGGCCAGCAGACCTTGCTGCGCAGTGTCTCGTGGGAGCAGAAGTACAACGGCGACTATCCCTACATTTCGCAGGTGGGTTCTTCGACCGGCATGATGTTCGGTCTGATTTACGAAGGCACCTACAAATACGAGGACTTCGACGATCTGGGCGGCACGTACGTGCTCAAATCCGGCATTCCGTACCATTCGTCCGTCATGCGCGATAAAATCCAGCCGGGCGACCCGCGCTACCGCGATCTCAATGGCGACGGCGTAGTCAGTGCCGAAGACCGCGCCATTATCGGGCGCGGCCAGCCGTTACACACGGGCGGTTTCGGCAATACGTTCACCTACGGCAATTTCGACCTGAACATCTTTATGACGTGGAGCTACGGCAACGACATCCTGAACGCCAACCGGCTGGTGTTCGAGTCGGGTGTCAAGTCGAACACCAACCAGCTGGCCTCCTACTCCGACCGTTGGACGCCCGAGAATCCCAAGAGCGACATTCCGCGCGCCAAAGCCAACGCGATGGAGTACTATTCGTCGCGTGTCGTCGAGGACGGTTCGTTCCTGCGTCTGAACTCCATTTCGCTGGGCTATCAGCTGCCCGAGAAAATCACGCGCCGGTGGGGCATCGGTTCCGCCCGTGTCCACCTGTCGTTGAACAACATCTGCACGTTCACCGGTTACAGCGGCCCCGATCCCGAAGTCTCGACCCGCAGCTCGGTGCTGACGCCCGGATTCGACTGGTCGGCCTATCCGCGCAGTTTCGGTATCACGGCGGGTGTGGACCTCTCTTTCTAACCAACTATCAAAAGCGTGAATCTTATGAAACGAATTCTTATCATATCGCTTGCGTGCGTATCTTTCGCGGTTTCGTCGTGCTCGTTTCTCGACATCGACCCGAAGGTGATTGCGCCCGAAACGTTCTACGGCTCCGAGTCGGATGCGCTCTACGGCCTGACCGGCGTGTACGGGGCCATGAACAACGAGGAGTTCTACGGCAACTTCTATTCGCTGATGATGTCGGGCACCGACGACCTCTGCTATTGCAATCGCGACGCCACGCAGGCGTTTCCCTATTATTACAACCACGGCACGACGGATTCGAATGTTTACGGTGCTTGGACGATGATCTATGCCGGCGTGAAGAATGCCAACGAGTTCATGGAGATGCTCGAAACGCAGGGCCGTGCATTCGACCCCGACGGGGTCATGTACAGCGAAGCGCGTTTCCTGCGTGCGTACTATCATTTCATTCTGGCGCAGGCTTGGGGCAACGTGCCTTTGCGTGATTCGGCGTCGAAATCGCCGGGCGACGTGCAGTTGGCCGCTTCGCCGCAGGCCGATGTGCTCGCGTGGTGCGCCGCAGAGATGGAGGCGTGCGTGCCGACGCTGGCCGCGACGCTCGACAACGCCCCGTCGCGCGTGACGCAGAGCGCGGCACAGGGGATTCTGGCCCGCGTTTATCTCTTCATGGCCGGTGAGTCGGTCGACGGCTTCGATTCGGCGGCCATGTACGGAAAAGCCGCCTACTGGGCCAAACAGGTCATCGACAGCGGCCTGCATCGGCTCAACCCGAGCTATTCGGACATCTTCATCAAGATGATTAAGGACGAGTATGACACGGAGTACCGCGAATCCATCTGGGAGGTCGAGTTCAAGGGCGACCGCACGACCGACTGGACCAACGGCCGCATCGGCGACCTCATGGGGATGCAGAACACCAGCACCGTCGACACGAATTTCAGCGAGTGGAATTGCAATTATGCCTACGGGTTCTACAACGGTTCGTTGAAACTGTGGGATTTGTACTGGCGCACCGACCGCACGGACGGCGAGAACGAGTCGGAACTCGAAATCACCGACGTGCGGCAGGATTGGAACATGGCGCCTTACAACTATTCGGGTTATAAGGGCGATTATTATGCGACATGCGTGGCCGGTTACGACAAGGCGCCGTTCGTGTTCGACAAAAAATCGTCGTTGGAGTACCCGACGGCCGCCGCAGGCCAGCGCAACGCCTCGAAATGGCGTCGCGAGGTGGTTTACGAAGGGCATCAGAACGCCAAAAACCTCTATACGGGCGTCAACTTCCCCCTGCTGCGTTATTCCGACGTGCTGCTGATGTACGCCGAAGCCGTCAACGAAGTTTCGGCCGCCAATGCGGGCGAAGCCTACGACTACGTGAAGCAGGTGCGCGACCGCGCCGGCATCGCCACCCGTGCCAAGAGCGAATACGCTTCGCAGGAGGCCATGCGCCAGCTGGTGCGCAACGAACGCGGCCGCGAACTCTGTTTCGAGGCGTTGCGCAAGTACGACCTGATCCGCTGGGGCCTGTTCGTCGAGGAGATGCGCAAGTACACCCAGTGGCAGAGCGACGCACGCTGGAGCGGCAATGCGATGGCCACGCGCGCCGCAGTCATCGGCTCCAACATTCAGGAAAAACACATCTACCAACCCATACCGGCTACGGAACTGGGCGTCAACAAGCTGCTCAAGCAGAACCCGATGTGGTAGTCTGACAAACCAAATGAATTTACGGATATGAAAAACTATCGATTCATGTTCATGCACCTTTTCTCGCCTCGGCATAGCTCGTGCAAGCACGGCTCTGCGCTCGGCTTATCGAAAACGTTCGCAATAACGGCATTGTCGGCCGCCGCTTGTCTGGCGGTCGCGTGCGAGGAGGACATCCTGCGCGATGTCGACGAATGCTACGTCACGCTTGACACGGAGAATACCTATACCGTCGGTCAGGAGGTGAAGTTCAACATCAAGGGCAATCCCGATTACATCTATTTCTTCCCGGGCGATACCAGCCACCAGTACGAGTACCGCGACCGCACGACCGTCGCGATGGAAGACTTGGAGACATGCAGGCTCATCGTTCGATACAATTCTCGAAACGGCAATTACCCCGGCGCGCTCGACGTCTATGTGGCGAAGACGTTTGAGGGATTGAAAGGCGACGATGCCGATGCCGACTTGGCCACGATGCGGGCTATCGAAGCCAGCATGGACGAAAACAAGCAAATTCCGGGTTGGGACAAACTCCCTTATGACGAAGGTGCCAGCACGGTATGGACAGAGCAGGAATACGACATCACGGAGTATGCAGACAATTTCTGTCTGGCGTTTCATTGGAATACGATTGGATATGACATCATCCAACGTACTTATTGGATCGACTACACTGTGGAGACAAAGTTCCGTGGCTATGACGAGGTGGTTACTACGGGCGCAAATAGGGGACTGGGCCTGAAAACGTTGAATATGAATCTTGAAGACCCGTATGCAGTCGGCAACAATGAAGGTTGGATGCATCTTACCGGTGCCTATCATATCATTATGAAAGGGGCTGCAGCCAACAATTTGACTTATGCTGCCAATGCTTGGGCCATTACGACGCCCCAGCCGCTGAACCATGTTTCGCCTGATACGGGATTCCCGATTAAATCGACTGCCGACGACATCACCGAGTACGGCTACGTCTACGAGAAGCCGGGAACCTACGAGGCGACCTTCATGATTACCAACGGGAATTATCAGGGTTCCGAGCGGAAAATCCAGAAGATGACGATCAACATCATCGACCCGATCGGGGCAGGCGACGAACCCGAAGATACGCCTGCCGAATAATTCGGGATGCACACAAAAAAACCTGCCGTTACCGGCAGGTTTTTTTGTGCTTGGTCGCGCGGGCCTAAACCAGTCCCGAGAAGCCCATGAACGCCATGGCGAGGATGCCTGCCGTAATCAGCGCGATAGGCACGCCCTTGAACGCTTTGGGCACGTCCTCGAACTCCAGCCGTTCGCGGATGCCGGCGAAGAGCACCAACGCCAGCGCGAAGCCGAGCGCGGTCGCTACCGAATAGGTGACGCTCTGCAAGAGGTTGAACTCTTTCTGAATCATCAGAATGGCGACGCCCAGCACGGCGCAGTTGGTCGTAATCAGCGGCAGGAAGATGCCCAATGCCTGATACAACGACGGCGAAACCTTTTTGAGGATGATTTCGACCATTTGCACCAGCGCGGCGATGACCAAGATGAAGACGATCGTCTGCATGTACACGATGTCCAGCGGAACGAGCACATAGGTTTGAATCAGCCATGCCACGACCGCTGCGATCGCCATGACGAACGTCACGGCGGCGCCCATGCCGAGCGAGGTTTCGACCTTCGACGATACGCCCAAGAAGGGGCAGATGCCGAGGAATTGCGCCAGTACGACGTTGTTGACGAAAATGGCGCCGATGATGATGGCGAAATAGGAGAGTTCCATAGCTATTTCTTGGCTAATTTGTTAAACAATACCATGAGGTATCCGAGCACGAGGAATGCGCCCGGTGCCAGCACGAAAATCAACGGCATGTAATCCCCGATGCCGAAACTGTACCCGAAGACGGCCCCGCTGCCGAGCATCTCGCGCACTGCGCCGACGACCGTCAGCGAGAGCGTGAAGCCCAGCCCGATGCCGATGCCGTCGAGCATCGAATCGAACGGGTTGTTCTTCGACGCGAAGGCTTCGGCGCGGCCCAAGATGATGCAGTTCACCACGATGAGCGGGATGAAGACGCCCAACGACGCGTAGAGTGCCGGCACGAACGCCTGCATCAGCATCTGGATGACCGTCACGAACGATGCGATGATGACGATGAACGCCGGAATGCGCACCTTGTCGGGGATGATGTTCTTGACGAGCGAAATCACCAGATTCGACAGAATCAGCACGGCCATCGTCGCCAGTCCCATGCCCATGCCGTTTTCGGCCGACGTGGTGGTTCCCAGCGTCGGGCACATGCCCAGCACCAGTACGAACGTCGGGTTGTTCTTGATGATGCCGTTCCAAATAATTTTCAACTTGTTCATTGGTTACCTCCTTCCTGTGCTTCGGTTTCGGCGGCCGCCGTCGCGTCCGTCGCCGTGTCGGCGGCGGATACGTTCTTGTAGGCCGTCCATGCGCGGTTCACGGCATCGACATAGGCGCGCGACGAAATGGTCGCGGCCGTCAGCGCATCGACGTCGCCGCCGTCTTTCTTGACGGCCAGTTTCCCGTCGACCAGCTGTTTGTCGGCCAGCAGCTGGCCTTTGACGCTCGTGAGCAGCGGGTTGCCCTCGTCGGTCATTTTGGTGCCGAGACCGGGCGTCTCGCTCTGTTCCAGCACGTTGACGTTGATGACCTCGCCTGCGGGCGTGAAACCGACCATGAGCCGCACGATGCCGCCGAATCCCTTTTTGGTCATCGACTCCACGGCATAACCGGCCACTTCGTCCCCTTTGGTCGCGGTGTAGACCGTAATCGGGAGTTCGTCGATCGTCAATGCTTCGGTCGTCGTCGCGTCGAATGCGGGCAGCACTTCGTTCAGCGCCGCAATCGTCGCCGCCTCTTTGGCTTTGGCGATAGGCTCCTCGGTAATTCTGTTGACGACGCCCACACCGGCCGAAGCCACGAGCGTGATGCCGAACAGGACGGCCGTCATGTTTTTCAGTGTACTTTCCATAATTGCCTCCTCCGGTTATTTTGCGCCGAAGCGTTTGGGTTTGATATACTTGTTGAGCAGGGGCACCACCGAGTTCATGATCAGGATGGCGAACGACATGCCTTCGGGATAGGAGCCCCACAGACGGATGCACATCGTAATGGCGCCGATGCCAATGGCGAAGACGATGCCGCCCTTGACCGTCATCGGCGAGGTCGAGTAGTCGGTCGCCATGAAGATCGAGCCGAGCAGCGCACCGCCTGCCAATACGTGGAACAGCGGCAGCTGCCACAGCAGGTCGCCTTGTGCGCCGTCGGCCCAGCCGGCGATTGCGGCGAATGCGGCCATCGTCGCGAGAATCGTCACGGGGATATGCCACGTGATGACCTTACGCCACAGCAGATAGACGAATCCGATGAGCAGGGCCAGCGAAGCGACTTCGCCCAGCGAACCGGGCATGTTGCCGAGCATCAGGTCCTGTACGCCGACGGTGTCGACGGGTGCGCCGTATTTCACGGCGGCCAGCGGCGTGGCGCCGGACAGGGCGTCGAGGCCTTCGACTTCGGGGAACTTGGCCATTTGCACGGGATAGGCGATCAGCAGGAACACACGGCCCACCAGCGCGGGGTTGAACGGGTTTTTGCCCAGTCCGCCGAACGACATCTTGGCGATGCCGATCGCGACGAACGCGCCGATGACGATGATCCACCACGGAATCGAGGCCGGAAGGTTGAATGCCAGCAGCATGCCCGTAACGACGGCCGACCAGTTGCCGACGGTCTGCGGGCCGCGCACGATGAAGCGCTGGATGAGGTACTCGAACGCCACGCAGGCCAGAATCGACACGGCGGTGACGAAGATTACGTTCGCCCCGAACACGACGGTCGAAACGACCAGCGCGGGCAGCAGGGCGATGACCACATCGCGCATGATGCTCGCCGTCGACCGGTCGGTCTGCACGTGGGGCGAGGGTGCTATGATCAGATTTTTCATTTTTTTATTCAGTGAGTTACAGGGTTTATTTTTGCGGGGCAGGAGTTGCTGCTGCGGCACGGGCGCGGATGATGCCCATGACGGTCTGTTTCCCGAGTCGGATCCAGTCCAGCAGCGGCAGATAGGCGGGGCAGGTCGCTTGGCACGAGCCGCACTCGATGCACGACGTGACCATTTGCGCTTCGACCGCTTCCCAGCCTTTCTTCTGCGTCATTTTCGAGAGGTAGTAGGGTTCCAGTCCCATGGGGCAGGCCGACACGCACTTCGCGCACTTGATGCACTGCGTGGCGGTGCGGCGGGCGGCGTCGCGGCCGCTCATGACCGTGATGCCCGAACAGCCTTTCGTGACGGGCGAGTCGAGGTTGCACATCGCACGGCCCATCATCGGGCCGCCGTTGATGACCTTGCCCGCATCTTCGGGCAGGCCGCCGGCCGCTTCCAAAAGCGTCGAAACCGGCGTGCCCATGCGCGTCAGCAGGTTTTTCGGATTTTTTATTCCTTTGCCGGTAATGGTTACGACCCTTTCTATTAGCGGCTTGTTCTTCTGCACGGCCTCGTACACGGCGACGGTCGTCGAAGCGTTGCAAACCACCGCACCCACGTCGATAGGCAGTGCGGGCGGGGGCGGAACCTGTCGGCCCGTGACGGCTGCAATCAGCTGTTTCTCACCGCCCTGCGGATATTTCACCATCAAGGGCTGCACCTTGATGCCTTTGTAGTCGGCGACGAGCTTTTTCAAGTGTTCGATTGCGTCGGGTTTGTTGTTCTCGATGCCGATGACGGCTTTTTCGACGCCCAGCGCCTTCATCAGAATGGTGACGCCTACCACCAGCTCCTCGCCGCGCTCCAGCATCGTGCGGTGGTCGGAGGTCAGGTAGGGTTCGCACTCCACGCCGTTGATAATCAGCACTTCGGCTTTCTTGCCCGGAGGCACCGACAGCTTCACGTGCGTGGGGAACGTCGCACCGCCCATGCCGACGATGCCGGCATCCTTGATTTTGGCGATAATGGCCTGTGCGTCGAGCGCGCACTCCTTGACGAGCGTCGTCGAACGGTCGATGCCTTCGGCCCATTCGTCGCCTTCGCGTTCGATCGTGATCATCGGCTGGCGCAGGCCCTGCCCGTTGGCAACGAGGTCGACGGCCTTCACCGTGCCCGAAATGGGCGAGTGGATGTTGGCCGACATGAAACTGCCCGCTTCGGCGATGAGCTGCCCCGTGACGACCTTGTCGCCTTTGGCGACTTTGGCGACGGCCGGCGCACCGATGTGCTGGGCGAGCGGAATGTTCACCACCTCCGGCAACGGAAGCACCTCGACGGGCTTCGCGCAACTCAACTTGTTTTCCGACGGATGAACTCCGCCTATGGGAAATGTTTTCATAAGTCTTCGTAAATTATTGCATGGGGAGAACTATTCGTTGGCCGTTTTGTCCGTCGCCGTCGCTTTTTTCGCGGCGGTTTTCGGTTTGGCGCCCGTCTTTGCGGCCGGTTTTTCAGCGGCCGGTTTCGCCGTCTCGGCTTTCGGGGCGGCCGGTGCAGCCGGTGCGGCGGGAGCTTTGGGCTCTTTGGGCAGCGGCTCCATGTTCACGAGCTTGATCGCGCCCGTCGGGCACTCGTTCACGCACTTGCGGCACAGCTTGCACTTCTGCGGGTCGATGTAGGCGAGGTTGTTCTCCACCGTAATGGCCCCGAACTGGCAGGCTTTCTCGCACTTGCCGCAGCCGATGCAGCCCGCCTTGCAGGCTTTCATCACGACGGCGCCCTTGTCTTTCGAGACGCATCCCACGTACACGGCACGGTCTTTCGGCCACTTCTTGCGCAGTTCGATGATGTTTTTCGGGCAGGCTTTCACGCACGCGCCGCAGGCCGTGCACTTGTCGGGGTCGACCGTGGGCAGACCCGTCGCCGGGTCGACGTGAATGGCGTCGAATGCGCACGCGGCCTCGCAATCGCCGAAGCCGAGACATCCGAACGAGCAACCCGTTTCGCCGACGTAGAGCGATGCGGCGACGGCGCACGATTTCGCGCCGTTGTATTCGTTCGTGCGGGGACGTTTGTCGCACGTGCCGCCGCAGCGGACGGTCGCCGTCTGGGGTTCCTTTTCGGCGGCGGCCTTGCCCAAGTAGGCGGCTACGGCTTTCATGGTGCTGTTGCCGCCGACCGGACACGAGAGCGACGAGATGTCGTCGTTCTTCACCAGCGCATCGGCCATCGCGCGGCATCCGGCGAATCCGCATCCGCCGCAGTTCGCGCCGGGAAGCATCTTCTCCACCTCGTCGATGCGCGGATCCTCTTCGACGCGGAATTTCTGAGCCACGAAGTAGAGAATGACCGCTGCAAGCACACCCAACACGCACAGTGTCAGGATGGTGTAAAGTAATACTGCGTTCATTGGTTTTTAGTGATTGTGAATTGAATTGTGTGTTCTATCTTCCGGTGCAGGGCCCACAGCGCGGCATAGTAGACCGCCACGCCGCCCAGTGCGGCCAGTGCGCCCGCGCCCTCGCTCCAGCCGAGCGGGCCTACGGTGACAAGCAGCACGGCCAGCAGCACGGCCAGCGCGCCGACATATCCCAAGACGACGGCCAGCGCCCCTGCACTGCGCCGCACGCCGACCGTCACGTCGTCGCCCGGAGCGTACTGCGCGGCATCGGCGCACCGCACGACGACGGTTTTTTCCTGCGCTTCGGCCAGTCCGCACGCCTGCCGCGCCTTGCAGCTGCCGCAGGCGCTCGACGAGGTGATGATTACATAGACCGTGTCGGATTCGACCCGTTCGACGCGTCCCGTATGTTCGATTTGCTTCATTTATCCTTTTGTCCGTCGGTTTCGTCGTGCACGGCTGCAAAATGCGGCCGCCTGCGGTTCGCCGGCGCGGGTGTGGGCTTTCGTCAGTCGCCGTATTTGTTCGTGAGCGGCATCAGCCGTTCGTGCCCGAACGAGCAGCGCGAAAGACGCAGCACGGGCGGGAACTGGAAACGTTTTTTCTCGTTGTGCATGATCATCGTGTGGATTTTCTCGACCACTTCGGCGTCGAATCCCGCGTTGATGATCTCCTCGCGGTGCTGCCCCTCCTCGATCATGCGGTAGAGTATGGCATCGACCACCTCGTAGGGCGGCAGGATGTCGCTGTCCTTCTGGCCCGGGTGCAGCTCCGACGACGGCGCTTTTTGGAGGATGTTTTCGGGGATGACGTTGTCCTGCGTGCGGTTGATGTAGCGCGCAACGTCGTACATCTCGCTTTTGTACAGGTCGCCCGTCGGGCTGAACGCGCCCGCCGTGTCGCCGTACAAGGTGCAGAGCCCCAGCGCGTTTTCGCTCTTGTTCGAGGAGTTCAGCAGCACATGGCCCGTCTTGTTTTGCAGGGCCATCAGCAGCACCGTGCGGATGCGGGACTGGATGTTCTCCTCCGTTGCGTCGAACGCCGTGCCGCCGATGACTGGTTTGAGCGTGTCGACCACGCTTTCGTAGATTGCGGTAATGGGAATCACGTCGTAGGCGATGCCCAGCCGTTCGGCCAGCGCACGGGCGTCTTCGACCGAATGGTCGGTCGAGAACGGCGAGGGCATCAGCAAGGCCCGCACGTTTCCGGCGCCCAGCGCATCGGCGGCGATGACCGCGACGATCGCCGAGTCGATGCCGCCCGACAGGCCGATGCAGGCCTTCGTGTAGCCGTTCTTGTGGAAAAAGTCGCGCAGTCCGCAGCGGGCCGCCTCGTAGAGCATCCGGTTGCGGGCGTCGCTGGTCGAGGGCACTGTGACGGGCTCGACCTGCGCTTCCGTGTCGAAAATCTGAAAATCCTCCTCGAAACTCTTCATCATCAGCACCAGCTCGCCGCGTGCGTTGAGCGCACCCGACGTGCCGTCGTACACCAAGTCGGTCGAACCGCCCACCTGATTGACCAGCACGATGTTCTTGCCCTCGACATAGGCCAGCTGGCTCATCTGTTCGTAGCGGTAGGACATGGCCCCCTTGCCGTAGCGGCGGGCGTTGATGGAGAGAATCGTCTCGACCGACCGGTCGAAATCGGTTTCGTATTTCAGGTCGCTGCCGACGATGACGGCGCAGCGGTGCCCGTTGACGGTGATGTACTCGAATCCTTTGGAAGGAACCAGAAAGCCCATCTCGCGACGGGCCGTGATATACTTTTTGCCGATGTAGCGTTCGATTTCGCCGTCTTGGATGACTGCGGCGGCGCTGATCGTGCCTTCGTTGGTGAGCACCGGCAGCCCGACGATAGCGGCTATGCCCTTGCAGTGGCGGGCGATTTCGGACAGGGCCTCCTCGCAGAGTTCCAAAAAGGTGGTTTTGCGGAGCAGGTCGAACGCCGGGATGCCGCTGATGGCCTGTTCGGCGAAGATGACCAGATCGGCCTGCCGGGACTTGGCCGTGTCGACGGCTTCGATGATTTTCGATGCGTTTCCCTCGACATCGCCGATGGTGTAATTCAACTGGGCAATGGCTATTTTCATCGATAGTAATTTTAGGCGGTGCGTTACAACTTTGCAAAGTTAAGGATAATTTGCAAAAGTCCGAAAAACTTTTTTATTAAATGGGTCGGAATACCCTTTATTAAGGGTGAGCCGGAGCGGGGCTTGCGCGGTGCGGAAAGAAAAAACGGAACGTTACTGGAACGCTCCGTCTTGGTGTAGTGGATAGGGGATTCGAACCCCTATGTCATGCGTGAGAGGGATAACACGACCCGATATAAAGATTTATAAATCAGTCGAAAGCTGCTATCTGTTTACGTCTTGCACTTTATTTGCGCTTTGATTCATTAGTTACTCGATAGTTCACCAACCCATGCGGATTTTTTGACGTGTAGGTGGTAGGGTATTAGCGAGCTTTATTTTTCTTCAAAGTACGCTCTACTTTCCATTCTGCTTTCGTGAGTAGTAACTCTTTGGCTCGGTTCAGATTATTCAGATTCAATTGGACGTCATCGCATATTACTTTGCCTTTGGCGTCGATGGCTTTTATAGTTAAAATCTTTCGTCTTTCGATGTTTAATTGTATCTTTCGGTCGTCTTCATCGGTAACGGTGTAGCTTGTCCCCGCGTCGCTATTTGTTACGAGGTCTATCAAATCTTTCACACTTTCCACCGCCGAATTAATGGTCAAGCCAAGCGCGAACTCGAAATCGTCATCGAAGCGGTTCTGTGTGTCAACCAAAATACCGTATGTAGTTTTACCATCGAAGATTCGGCAATATACGCGGTGTTCGGCGACACTGGGAGATCTTCCGGGCCCGTTAAGAATAGTATTTGTTGTATTCAAAAAAGCACCGCCGGAGATATTTCCTATCATAATAAGTTCGTTCTCGAATTTATTCTCGATTTTGAGCTGTCCAAATGCGGAATATGTTGCCGAAATGACGAACAGTAGAGTTAAAAGTTTCTTCATTTATTTGATTGTTAATTATTTTAGTCTAATACATACTCTTCGAAGTGCAGAATTACAAGTATTTTTCAATTACCCCTAATAATTCTTCCGAATGTTCATATATCTGGTCAAGGGCCGTTATTTTGTACTTGATTTCTTTTTTATCGTCCCCGATGATTGCTAATTGCTTGTTGGTCGGGGAATTTAAGTATAAGCGGCAAACCGGCTTTCGATTGTTGTCGTCTATGAATATAGCGAAGTATGTTTTCGCATCACGATATGTTATTCTGTCGGACGTGATTTTTGAACGGAGGATTGATTTTATGATATAGAAACCCTCTAATTCTTCTTCTGTGGTAACAATACCATCGTTTTCGGTGTCCAGTTCTTCGGGCAAGTTCTCTTCGCTTTTTGATTCATCGGTCTCCGTTTTCAGGGCGGTTTTTAATCGGTCGGAAATGATGTCGCTGATATGGGCCGATATCGATTTCCGAACAAGAACCGTAAATTGGTCTATGACCTTTTGTGTCATGGTTCCGTCGTAAACCTGTTTTGCAAATAATTTCACAAACTCGTGGCTGGGGTTTGCAAATTCTTTCGCCAAAACCGCTCGTATCTCCCGTGTGTACTTTAATTCACTGGCCGAGCTTAATATGTTATCTATATCGAAATTCGCTTTATGGAATTTCTTTAATTCATCAAGTTGATTGTTTCGGATGTCCGACAAGTCGATTTCTAAAAATGGCGTTTCGTCCATTTTGTTTTGGGTCATCAAATCGGTGTAGAATCTATAACATATACCGTTGGTAAGAATGCCGAATTTAGCGGGCGACACATGGTAATAGCGCAACAGCTGGTTGTCGTGCAGCGTTAGAGGTTGTTTCCAGTGCTTGCACTCGACAAGAATTATCGGTTGCCCGTCCTTAAATATCGCATAGTCTATTTTCTCACCTTTTTTCGTACCGATATCGCAAGTAAATTCGGGTATGACTTCCATAGGGTTGAATACATCATATCCAAGAGCTTGCAAAAATGGCATTATTAGCGCATTCTTGGTTGCTTCTTCGGTTTGTAAGCTATCTTTAAGTTTTTCCACCCTGTCGGCAAGTTGTTTAATCTGATCGATGAAGTCCATAGTTTAATAATTTAGGAGTTAGTATTTTGGTATTATTTGCGAAACCTTTCCCAGTTTTATTATCCGACATTTGCAGAGTGAACATTGCCCGTGTGGGCATCCGAATCCCTTTTTCGTACAAGTTCCTCAATAGTCTGTTGTTGGCTTAAAACGGTTTCAGTCAGTTTAGATATTTGGTCGAATACTTCACGGGCCATAGTTACCGTATTCTCCTCATCTTTTGAGGAGGATTTTTTTGTTTCTGCATTGAGCATTTCACCCTCACCGGTCAAAATCCAATCTGTATTAACGTCGGGAAACTTGGACTTAATTTTAGCTATCAAATCCGCGCTTGGCGATGATTCCAACTGTTTCCCCTTAAAATTCGAGTAGCTAACGCCGATTGATGAAAAAAAACTCGATACGGCAACTCGTTTATTATTAAGTAATAAAAGTATTCTTTCTTTTGTTGTGGTCATTTTTTTGTCCGATTTATTTGTATTGGTCATAATTTTGTCTATATTTGCAAAGTCAAAACAAAGTACATGACAAAAATAACAAAATAACTGACATTATGAAAACCTTAACAGTAGCCCGCCCGTACGCGGCAATCGCGCAGAAAGTCATCAAAGACACCGACCTGCTCAACACCCGACTGGAACAAATCAACGCCATTACGTGGCGCGTTCCCGAAGACGATGAAGACATCCAACTGGACGTCGAAGACAACTTCGACATGGCGGGGATTCCCGAAGAAGCGTATGACTTCGAGGAGTAGGGGGGAAGCAATCAGAATTTAATGAAAACGGACAAGAATATGAAACAGAACAATCAGACTTTTATCGAGCGATATGCTTCGATGGGCGCGACCGAAAGAAATCGTTTCAACATGCTGGTTTCCGAGCGGTGCAATGTGTCGCTTTGGACGATTCAGAGTTGGACGACGGGACGGCGCGTTCCCAAACCGTCCAGTCAGGAAATTATCGCGGAAATCCTCGACTCCAAACCCTCAATTTTATTCCGAGATGACACGAGTGTACAATCGACTGACTCCGCCGCAATCGCCTAAAAAAAGCGAGTGGCTGACCGGCCGGCAGGCTATCGACTATTTGCGCGTGGGAACTTCGACATTCTATGCCTACGTTCGGGCTGGTATGATCCCTTACCGACTGCGGAAAACGGCTTCCGGCGGTGCAAAACGGCTGTATAGTACACAAGACCTTGACCGGTTTGCTGAACCGCAATCCATTAACCGATTCGCAAACAACTGATATTGATATGAAAAAGAAAATCCAATACGTTGCACAATACCTCGGTTATATCTTGTTTCTGATGTTGCCGATGTGCGGCGAAAAAATCGCGGCAGCCGTTATTGGTTTGGTCGTATCGGTTTCCCTATTGGCGGCCGGAGGAGCATTCAAATTTCAAAAACGACGCTAATCATGATTAAGATTTCACAGAAAGAATATCAAGAGATTGCTTCTGAATTACTCGAAAGAATCGGTTATAAGGATTATATCGATATCAATTTCAAAGTGGAAACAGAAACATGGATTGGATATTTTCACGCGAGTTTGATTCTGTACCGGAATGAAGACAGCTATCCCGAAGGTGATTTCAATAAACTAAGCGATGTAGTCCCTGTTTGGTGGGAGTTTCACACGGTCGGTGACGATGGTGAAGTTCTGAACGATTTTCAATTCTCCGAACTGAAAAAACATTTGATATAACTCTTTTTATCTGGTCGGTCATGTTGTGAAACACGCCGAGCGGAGGGCGCAGGAAACGCCATGAATGGCAAAGCAACAAGTAGCAAAAATGGAAAAATCGGCTGAAAACAGGAGGTGCAAATCCTCGTCCTGCGTCCATTTTTACAAAAAAAGGAACCTCGAAAGGTTCCCCGATTATCTGACATTAATCGACCTACTTCGGTAGGCGGTACAAATGTAAATAAAATTTTTAATAACCAAAAACAAACGATTATGACATTAATCAAAAGACCGAGCGAAATTCAGTTCGCGAGCAAAATCAAGATGCTTATCTACGGGCAAGCCGGACAGGGTAAGACGACGATGGCATGTTCGGCTCCGAAGCCGTTGTTGATCGACTGCGATGGCGGCGTTCAGCGCATCAATCCTGCGCACATGGTGCCCGTCGTCCAAGTCAAGAGCTACGACGAGATTTTGCAGGTGCTCACTACGGAGGATTTGTCGGAATTCGAGTCGATCGTCATCGACACCGGCGGCAAGTTGCTCGACCTTATGGCCGCGTACATCATCGCCCATAATCCCAAAATGGGAAAAGCGAACGGTTCGTTGACGCTTCAAGGTTACGGTGAGCGCAAAGCCGAGTTCAGCCAGTTCTGCAAATTGGTGGCATCGAAGAACAAGCATTTGGTTTTCGTCGCGCACCGCGAAACCCGCACGGAGGGTGACGATACGCGTTATGTTCCGTTGTTCGGCGGTTCCAATTACGACGCTTTGGTCACGGAGCTCGACCTCGTCGGCTATTTGGAGGCCAACGGCAAGAAGCCTGTCATCACGTTCAACGGTACGAGCCGGAACGACGGAAAAAACACCTGCAATCTGCCGCCGGTTATCGACGTGCCGTGCGTCGTCGGGCCGAACGGTGATGGCATGCCGAACCGGTTCCTGCAAGACGTCGTGTTCCCCGCATATCAGAAGCACCTCGACAGTATCGCGGCTATCGGGCGGGCGTATGGCGAAGTGATGGAAACGCTCAAAGAGCAAATCGCCATGATTACGGACGAGCTGTCGGCGAACGATTTCATCTCGCGCATCGACTCGTTCAAGCACGTCGGTTCGTCCAAAGCTGCGGCCGGTCGGCTGTTGGCCGAGAAGTGCAAGGAGCTCAAATTGACCTACAATAAAGAAGCAGGGAAATATGAGCCGGCCGCTTAAATACAGATTCTATGCGACGTTGCTCGATACGTTCCAGTCGTATTTGAGCAGCGAGGCGATTTGGCAGAAATACTGGGGCAATTCCTCGAAAGAGGATGCCCCGACTGCCGAAGAGTTCGAGAAACGGTGTTTCTGCGATTTGCTCGACCGCATCAATCGGGTACCGTTCGAAAGCGAAGCCGCCGATCGCGGCACCTGCTTCAACGAGATAGTCGATTGTCTGATACTCAATCGCAATACGCAGCGGGCGGATATGACGATTTCGGCCGACAAGGAGGCTCGAACCATTACTGCCGTTTTCCGCGAGAAAGCCTATACTTTCCCGATGGCAATTTGTCAGGAGTTCGCCCAGTATTACAAAGGAGCGATTCCGCAGGTGTTCTGCTCCGGTGTTCTGCCGACCAAGTACGGCGACGTCGAGTTGTACGGGTTCATCGACGAGTTGATGCCGTTCGGCATCCATGACATCAAGACGACAGGTTCGTATTCGGTCGGGGATTTCCGCAACCACTGGCAGCACCACGTCTACCCGTATTGCATGGAGCAGGCCGGTAATCAGATTGACCATTTCGAATATAACATCTGTGAAATGAAGCCGACGAAAGCGGGTCTGACCTGCCGGAGTTTCACCGAATACTATCCCTATTTGCCGGAGCAGACGCGGGCGCTTCTGACCTGCCATTGCGAGGGGCTTATCGAGTTCATCGAAGCCAATCGGGATAAAATAACGGATAAAAAAATCTTCAATCAAGCATAATCAATGGCAAACAAAACTATTACACACCGCTACAATGTTTGTGCGGCGAAAGAGTACACGAATGCCCAGAACGAGCGAAAGACGACATGGGTAAAACTTGGTACGGCCGTGATGTTCGACGACGGGTCGATTATTCAAAATATCGACTGTCTTCCGAACGGAAACTGGTGGGACGGCAAGATTCAGCTTTTCAAGCAGGAATCGCAGAATCAGCAGGGCGGATATTCGCAGGCGGGCGGTTACGGTCAGCAGAGCGGTCCGTATCATGGCGGGTACCAGCAGCCGCAGGGTGCCACTTATTCGCGCCAAGAGCCGCCCATGCCTCCCGAGCCGTATGATAATACGCCCTTTTAGCGATGGATTATAAAATCAACACACCGAAGGATAAGGAGGCGGTGAAGTCGGTAATCGACAAACTGCCGGAGGGTATCCGTTACGATGTTTCTATCAAACGGCATCGGGAGCGTCGAACGATCGACCAAAACCGCCTCTATTTCCTTTGGCTTGCTTGCATATCCAACGAAACGGGACACAGCAAAGACGACCTGCATGACTACTTCAAGCAGTCGTATCTCGGTTTCGAGCAGCGGGCGGTACTCAACGGCAAGATTCACGTCAATCCCTCGACCTCCGCCCTCGATACGAAACAGTTTACCGATTACCTCGAACAGATACAAGTGTTCGCGAATACGGAGTTGGGAATCATTCTCCCGTCTCCCGAAGACATGGAGTTCAACCAATTTTATGAAAGGTACAAAAATGACATCTGACAACATCAAATTCAAAAAAATCAAACTTTTCAGTCGACAGCTGACAGTCTCGTACGACGAAATCAATGCCGATGAAAACGGTATCGTCATTACCAACCAAGTTAGCAAGAAGTGCGAGCAGCTTTGCCACGAAGAACTGCTCGATGCGTTTCGCCGGTTGGTCCCGCATTTTGCAATTTTGAGCGAGGTACGTTCGTTACCGGAACCGTACATCGCCGGAGAACAGACGTTCGACGAAGCGGTCATCAGCGAAATTTTCAAAGACACTTGCCGCGTAACGGGATTGCACATCAACGATTCGAGTAGCGGGGAAACGGTCATTATTTCCGGTGTGAAATATACGAAGCATTCGTGTGTCTGCTTCGACGCTCCGCAGGTATCCACCGCCGATACCATGTATCCCTATCTGGCGGAGTTGTTCGAGGCGGTCGAGCATGTGAAATCCGAAGTGTTCGCCTATCTGTTCGAGGGCAAATGCGCCGTCAAACAGGCCGAATTATTCGATGATTCGCTCGACGCTACCAATCCGACCGCTTCGGACGTCGAGCCCGAAAAACCGGCCGTAAAACGCCGGAATCGGAAATTGACCGTAACGGTTGAATCCCAACCATTAGCCAGTTAGTCATGACCATTTCGCAGGATAAGAACAGCTATCTTATTTCGTGTCGGTACATACCGCGCCTGATTGCAGAAATCAAATATCTGCGAGGGCGTCGGTATGATCCTGCACGAAAGACGTGGACGGTTCCTTTAAGCGAAAAAGCATCCGTCGAGGCATTCGCCAAGCGGTGGGGATTTCGGTTCGTGAACAGCGGCGAAATCCAGCGCGACGAGTTCGTCGGGGAAATACCGCCCATGCCGGAATTGACCGTCGATATTCCGCTCGGCATCGAGTTGTTCGACTATCAGAAACGCGGGGTCGCCTACAATCTTATCCACAAGAAAACCATCATCGGCGACAAACCCGGACTCGGAAAAACCGCACAGGCCATCGCTACGGTAATCGGTGCGGAGCATATCGCAAAGACGGTGGAAGAACGGGCTTTCCCTTGCTTGATCGTGTGTCCGTCGTCGCTGAAAATCAACTGGCAGCGCGAGGTGGAAAAATTCTCGGGCGGCCGGTGCCATGCGGTTATCTTGCAGGATAAGAACAAACGGACGTATCTGCAATACTGGGAATACGGGTTGGCGCAGTTCTTCATCGTCAATTACGAAAGCCTCAAAAAATACTTCGTATCCGGGTTCACAAACAAGGGTCGGCAGCGGCTCATGTTGAAGCATATCCAGTTCAACGATTCGATCAAAGCATTCCGGTCGGTCATCATCGACGAGAGCCACCGATGCAAAAACGGCAGTTCACAGCAGAGCAAATTCTGCATGGGCATCGCACAAGGGAAAAACTATGTGCTTGAATTGACCGGCACGCCGTTGATAAATCGGCCGGAGGATTTGATACCGCAGCTTCATATCATGGGATTGCTTCCGACATTCGGCGGGTACAAGCATTTCGTCGAGCGGTATTGTGCCGGCGAGCGGCGGGCCAGCAATCTGAAAGAGTTGAATTATCTTTTGAATCTGCATTGCTTCTACCAGCGCGAGAAAAAAGACGTCTTGAAAGACCTGCCGGCCAAAATGCGCCGCACGGTAGTTTGCGAAATCAGCAATCGGAAAGAGTACGACGACGCTTTTACGAATCTGCAAAAGTACCTGCGTGATTACCGGCAGGCGACCGACAAGCAGATCCGCAAAGCGATGAAAGGCGAAATCATCGTGCGCATGACCGTCCTGCGTCAGATCGCCGCACGCGGCAAGGTGAAAGATGTCTGCGAATTTATCGACGACCTGTTCGAGTCGGGTGAAAAGCTCATTCTCTTCATGAATCTGATCGAACTCGGCGACGCATTCAAGGAACATTATCCCGATGCCGTGCTTTTGCGTGGTGGTATGTCCGATTCGGAAAAGCAGAAAGCCGTCGACCGGTTTCAGACCGACCCGACTTGCCGGTTGGCCATCTGCAATATCAAGGCGGCCGGTGTGGGGTTGACGTTGACCGCTGCGAGCAACGTCGCGTTCGTCGAGTTCCCATGGACGTATGCCGATTGCGAACAGTGCGAAGACCGTGCGCATCGTATCGGTCAGACCGATTCGGTCACTTGTTATTATTTTCTCGGACATGATACTATCGACGAGCGCATGTACGAAATCATCCAGCAAAAGAAATCCATCGCCGCGACCGTCACTGGGTCAGACGACCAAGTAGAGGAAAGCGTCGTAGATTCTTACATCAATCTTTTCAATCAAAACTAATCATCTGACATTATGGAAAAAATCCAGTATCTCGACATTACGTCGATCGGGCAGAATCCGAACAACCCTCGTAAAACGTTCGACGAGGGCGCTCTCGGCGAGCTTTCGGAATCCATCAAAAAGCAGGGCGTTTTGCAGCCCATTACCGTGCGTCCGGTCAATACTTCCGACAGCAGCACGGAATATCAAATCGTGTGCGGTGAGCGTCGTTGGCGTGCCGCCTCGATGGCCGGTCTGAAAGAGGTTCCCGCTATCATCCGCGAATTGACGGACGACGAGGCGATGGACGTCGCCATTACCGAGAACTTGCAGCGGAAAGATGTTTCGCCGCTCGAAGAATCGGACGCGTTCAAGTACCTCCTCGACAAGGGATGTACGATTGCCGACTTGTGCGGTCGTTTCGGTAAATCGGAGTTTTTCGTGCGCCAGCGTTTGCGTTTGCAGACCCTCGTCCCCGATTTTCGCAGTTTGCTCGAATCGGGCGAAATCTCCATTTCCCAAGCGATGGAAATCGTCAAGTTCGATGAAGCGGTGCAGCAGATGTTGTTCGACGAACACTTCTCCGACAGCTGCATTTCTTGGCAGTCGTGGCGGGAGGTTAAACCCAAAGCGATCTACGAACGGGTAATCCAGATGTACAGTGCTCTTTTGTCGCAGTATGATTTCGACAAAGAGGCATGCAACGAGTGCCCGAATTGTTCGAAAAATTCGTGCTTTTTCGAGGATATCGAGGATGCAAAGTGCATGAATCGTGATTGTCTTAACCGAAAGGTGCTCGAATGGAAAATCGAGGTTGCCGAGAAATTGCAGAAAGCGCATCCCGAAGCGGATTTCGTCGCTTGGCCGCATACATCGTTCGGTCTTGTCGAACCGCTGACCGAAAAAGGGTACGAGGTGAAAGAGCTTCACACTTTCGTCAACGCTGTGGGCGCGGTCATCAATAAAGACCTGCGCAAGAGAATCGAGAACGGCGAAATCGCACTGGTTATCGACGTCGGGCGGAGCGATAAACCGTATTTGGGTTATATCGAGAAATCCGAGAAAAACTCGCTTTCCGCTGGTGGTACGGCACAGCTTGAAAAATTGAATCAGCAAGACCGGCGAAACGAAGAAATCGCCGAAGAAAAAACCTGCGCGCAGGTTTGTAAAGAAATCAAGGAGATGGATCGGGCGGTGTTGTCCGGAGGCGAGGTTTCCGACTTCGAACGGGAGCTTGTGTTGTATGTCCTGCTCAGAAATCTGCCGAAAGAGCAATGGATATACCTGCACGCGGACGAAAAAAGCTACTATATCAGCGACGAAGCCGCATGGGCGGTTATCAAGAATGCGACGCCCGAACAGAAAGCCTATATCGTGCGGTGCAGCATCTTGAACAAAGTCGGTAACCGTACTCGAAAAGATGCACAGATGGAGCTCTTTTTAGAGTGGGTGAATACGATCGACCCGAAAATCGTTCCGGCTGCCGAACTCCGATTCAAAGAAGAGTATTTGAAGCGTCACGAGAGGATTGCGGCCCGTATCGCAGAAATCGAAATGAGCGAGGAGAAATAGCGGAATGAACTACATCGAGTTGATAAACCAATTTTGGCAAACACGACGTAGAGTGCGATTGTCCAGCGCGGAGGCGGATTTGTATTTCTGCCTTTTGCAGGAGTGCAACCTCCGCGACTGGGCCAATCCCTTTGAGTGTCCCAACGGGTTAATCTGCGCCACTATCGGCATGTGCGAATCGACCTTGATAGACGTGCGCAACAGATTACAGCAAAAAGGTCTTATCCGATTCGAGGCCGGTTCACGTAAAGCGAAATCGCCCGTTTACCGCATTTTATACTTTGAAAATCCAAGTAAAAACACGAGTATAACTCGGGGTAAAAACACAAGTAAAAACACGAGTAAAAACGGCGGCACACCTTATATAAAGAAAACTAAAACAATAATAGAAGATAAATCTTCTATTGTTACTCTTACGAGTAACTCCGATGAATTGCCGCTCGGTTTGGAAAAAAGTCCGAATGAGTTTTGCGATAGGGTCAAGGTCTTTTTCAACGGGCAATGCAAGAATTTCCGCCCCGTGTCTGTTTTGACCGATAAGCGGAAACAGGCTATCAATGCCCGCAAGCGGGAGCACGGCGAGCAGGCGGTTTTCGAGATGTTGAAGAATGCCGGAAAATCCGCTTTTCTGGCGGGTCAGAATGATCGCGGGTGGTGTGCCGACTTCGATTGGCTTTTCAAGCCTACGAATTTTGTAAAAGTATTGGAAAACAAGTATGCAAACAAAGAACAATCAGCCTCGACCGTTGGCGGAAGTCATGCAGCGGCGAATGACCGAATTAGCTTCACAGCCAATTACGGTGAGGGGTTTTAATTTGAAGTTGCCGGAATCCGACGTCGCGCGGTATCTGGAAGTCGCGTTCGGCCGCCTCACGTTGGAAACAGGCAAGCCTGCGCGATACAGTCAGCCGTTGCGCGATGCGTTCGCAAAAGCTGCGCATTGGCTCGTCGCTCCCGACCGCATCGGGTTGAAAATCATGGGCGGGCCCGGCACCGGAAAATCGACCCTCGTAAAGGCGATGCAGTCGGTCATCAACCAGTACAACATGTCCCAGCCTTTCGGGGCTATCGGCTTGGTTATTCAGCCTGCGTTGTTGATTGCCGACCGGTGTTTGCGGGGCGACCCCGAAATGTCGATTACGGCGATGATTAAAAAACCGGCATTGGCCATCGACGATCTCGGTTTGGAACCCGTCACGGTGAAGTATTACGGTACCGAGCTCATGCCCATCCACGACATCGTGCATCAGCGGTTAAACGACAATGCGCCGACCGTCATCGTAACGAACCTCGACGAAGCGAAAATTTTGAAAATGTACGGCCTGAGATTTCACGACCGCATGAAAGACATGTCGACGATTATTCTTGACGGTGTATCCAATCGGGGAAATTAAGAATTATGCTACTATGAAAATCCTTTACCTGCCGCTCAAAGCGAAGTGGTACGAAATGATTGAGCGCGGCGAAAAACGCGAGGAGTACCGAGAATGCTCGGTTTATTGGATTCGCCGGTTGATGGAGTATGATGGAAAAACATACGACATCGATAATCCCAATGTTGCGTATGATAATTATAGGACAAGACGTTTCGACGCCGTGTGCTTTTCTTACGGCTACACCAAGCGCCGGATGCTGTGGGAGTGCAAAGGAATCACGATTGGACAGGGCCGCCCCGAATGGGGAGCACCAGCGCATGGAACGTTCATCATCAAATTAGGGAAACGACTATGACCCTCGACATCCTCCGCGCGCGGCAGGCGTGGCCGTTGGAAAGGAAGATTGACCACACCGTCGGAACTATCGATGCTTTCCTTGCATACTGTCGGGAGCATGACCGCAACCCTTACGTGTCGTTCTCGGGTGGGCTCAACTCCACCGTGCTGCTGCACTTGGCGCGCCGGGTCTTCGGCCAAGACCTCAAAGGCGTGTTCTGCTCGACGGGCAACGAGTTCCCCGAAATCGTGCGCTTCGTTCGGCAAACGCCCAACGTCAAAATCATCCATCCGGCGCTGACACCCCGGCAGGTGATGGAGCAATACGGCTTCCCGCTGGTCAGCAAAGAGCAGGCGCAAGCTGTTCGGCAAATCCGAACAACTGAAAGTGAGAAGCTGCGCAATTACCGGCTGCACGGCGACGGAGTACGCCGGCCCGGCGTACTCTCGACCCGCTGGCGGTATCTGGTCGACGAACCTTACATGACATCGGAAAAGTGCTGCGAGATGTTGAAGAAACGACCGTTTCGTCACTACAATGCCACGACCCGGAGCCTTGCGATGGTCGGCACGACTGCCTACGAAAGCAAGCTGCGGCAATCGCAGTACATTCGGCGCGGTGGATGCAACGCTTTCGATGACGACCCGCGCAAAGTCCACAGCGCGCCGCTCTCCATCTGGACGGGCACCGACTGTTGGGAGTACATCCGCCGCTACGATGTTTCCTACTGCGAAATCTACGACGTCGAGGGCATCGAACGCACGGGCTGCGTCTTCTGCGGGTTTGGCGCCCAAATCAACAGCAGCCGCTTCCGCGTACTCTACAACCGCTATCCGAAACTCTACTGCATGGCGATGAACTACACGAACAACGGCTACACGCTGCGTCATGCCTTGCGACGCATGGGTGTGTCGCTGCCGGACGAACAACGAGAACTATTTTAAGGAACGGATATGAAAAAGATTGAAAACATCATCGAAAACTGTATCGATTGCAGATTCGCACAGCGTTACAATCATCCAGATGCGGGCAAGAGTGCTGCACGCATCTGTACGCGTATGAATCCCCAACGTTTGGCTGGCTTTGAGGGCGTTCGGGGTATAATCGACATTCCCGATTGGTGCCCGCTCGAAACTTATTCAGAGACGCACGCCGTTAACCCAGACGCTATTATTCTGCCAGATGGGAAGGGCACCATCATCCTGTCCGGCATGCCCAATTTGGAATGGATGACCGAGAACCTTTCGGGGCACGGGGGTACGGAGATTGACGGCAACTGGTATTACACGTGGCCGCAGGCTATGGACGCTGCGGCGGAGCTGGGTGACGGGTGGCGGCTGCCGACCCGCGAGGAGTTCGAGCAGCTGGTGGATGCCGGATCTACGTGGGACGACGAACGGAAAGGCCGCGTGTTCGGCTGGGAGTTGTTTCTGCCGGCTGCGGGCTACCTGCACCGTGAGGCGGGGGCTGTCTCGCGCGTCGGGACAGAGGGCAACTACTGGAGTAGTTCGCCGTACTCGCCGGAGGTCTACGCGGGGTACTTGCGCTTCTACTCCGGCGGAGTGCACCCGGTCAACGCAACGAGCCGGGCGAGTGGCTTGTCGGTGCGCTGTGTCCGAGAAATTAAATAATCTAATAAAAGACCTATGAAAAGCGAAAAAGTGAAAGCAGCAATAGAGCGTTATCGACACACTTTCGCCGGATTTGCCCGGCCCGAAGAGATTGCAGGATACTCTCGCCTGTTTGCCGAAGCGGCAGAGATGGCCGAAGAGGAAGTGGAAGAACGTGTCCGTGCGGAGCTTACCCGTTGGCACGACCCGAAAGCGGAGTTGCCGCCGTTCCAAATGGAGGTATTGGTTAAATTTTCAAGCGGGGATTATGCTGTCGCTTGGCGGTGGGCGCATCCAACGCTCGGTGATGGATGGACTACGGACGGGATAGGCGTCATGGTCGAAAGCTCAAATCCCGTCATCGGCTGGCGCGAAATTCACGAATAAGTTATAGTCATGACCCGCAAAGTCAAAATAAAGATTCCGGTCGTCGATGTGTTTTGCCAAATCGTAAAACAGTCGCTGGGTGTGGAGGTGGAAAAAGAGTACAAATTCCACCTCACACGCCGGTGGCGGTTCGATTATGCGTTGCCAGAATATAAAATAGCTCTCGAAGTCGAGGGAGGAGCTTTTACCGGTGGCCGCCATACACGCGGTGCGGGTTTTCTCGGCGATATGGAAAAATACAACACGGCCACTTGTTTGGGTTGGCGGATTGTTCGCTGCACGCCCGATCAACTTTTGACGACGAACACGTTGCAGATGATTAAGAAACTGATGTCGATATAAAAATCAAAATTAGGATATGAAAGACGAAATCGACGCATACATCAATAACCATTATCAACGTTGGTGCGACTACGCTACGTATTATTGTCGAATCTGCCATGCTAATGTCGAACCGGCGGAGGTGTTGAATAACGTTTTATGCAATTTGTTGGCCGGACAATCCGATATGGTTCATGCCTTGATATTGCGCAAAGGGAAAAACGGACTTTCTGAATTCGATTATCTCGTGCTGTCGATTGTCAAAACGAATATCATATCTCCTCGCTCGACGATTCGATATGTTCGAGGTCAGCATGTGACACAACGCATCGGACAACTCGAATACCGCATTGCTGATGAACAGACGGACGATAACGAAGAGTATGAAGAACGCATGCGGGTCGTCCGAAAAATTCTATCGGAATTGCAGGTGTCCGAGCAATCGAAACGCATTTTTCTTTTTCGATTCGAGGGGAATAATTACAAAGATTGGAAAGGTTCGGAATCCCTCGATTTTCTTTATGATACCTATAACCGTATTGAATTATTGATTCGTTATGAAATTTGGCGAAAAAGCGAGGACTAATTCTATTTAATTGTGCAACGACCATTGTTGCAATGTAAGCGGAGCATTCCAAAATTCGTGGGGATGTGTAGGGAATGGCAGTCAGATGCTTCCTATGATTGTCGGCGTTCGATTCGCCCACATCTGCAAATTGGCAAATGACATGGCGGCTGGGTAAGATGAGCAGAAAATGCGAAATAGTCGAAAAAATGTACCCCGTAATTGTTCGGGAGGTGCGCCTGTCCGCATATCGGACGGGCGTGGGGCATTTCACAAAAGACCTTGTTCAAGAAGTTTCGGTGAAACTCCTCAATCTATCCGAGCAAAAGCTGTCCGAAATGGATGCGTGCGGGACATTAAAGAGCTATGTTGGGAAGATAGTCAGCCGCGAGTTAGTATGCCGGCGGACGAAATCTTTCCGAATGTTTCGACAGGAACGAAGTGGCCACGCGGGTACCTCAAACGATTAAAGGAGGAATATGAACCGAATGTTTTTTTAGACGATGATGTGAATGAAAAGGCGGAGTTTGTAAAGCGGAGGATGTCAGAGCGGTTGACAAATTCGGAATTTTGGATGATTGTCAATTTTGCCGAATTGAACAGTAACTATTCTGCATTGGCTCGCCTGTATGGAGTATCCCAACCGACAGCCAAACGTTGGATAAACTTGATTATTAAAAAGATAATATCATGATTTTCGATACATTGGGGATTGCATGGATTTGTGTGTTCATTGTCGATTATTCAAGAATAATCGAAAGCATGGAGGGTGTGATAGCAAAAGCTATCGGATTCCCTTCCGTCCGCATTCCGAAGCCATTTTCCTGCTCGCTGTGCATGACGTGGTGGACGGGATTGGCGTATCTGATTTGGACGCATGATGTTTCGATACCGAATATCTGCTGGGTGGCATTTTGTGCTGCTCTCACACCCGAAATAAACTCAGCGATTTGGACGGTCAAAGATTTCGCACAGATTGTTTTACGAAAAATAAAACTGAAAAAATGACAAACCAAGATTTTGAAGCCCTCAAACCGATCGAGGAGCAATTAGAGCAGTCGCGAAACGGATTCTATCTTGGCATGACCCGCGAGCGTCAACAGATTGCCGCTACCGTGTTCGCGCGCATGTTTGGCCGTCGTTTGACAAACGCGGATTATACATGTCCTTCGTGCATGCTCACCGCTCTTAAAAAACTTTCGGTGGCGTATTTCGCAAAAAAAGCCGAAATCGAAGCAGAAGCACGGCAAATTTCTACCCAAATGGCAGAAGACGCACCAACTATCAAACCGACGAAAAGAGGCCGAAAAAAAGCCAATTCCGCAAGTGGTTCGGAAAAGCCGAATAACTGACGTGTCATAATTCCGAATAATTGAACAACGTTAACGGGAAAATCGTTTGTTATTGCTATGGGAAATACAAACATATCGAACAAAAAAGCCGGGCGCCCCATGAAGTACACCCCCGAAAAGCTCGATGCCAAATTCGAGGAATATGCCAAGTGGGCAAAGAAGAATCCCCGCTATACTCACCGAGCATTGCCTAATGGCAAGATTGTAAAGGTACCCATCGAACGACCCCTTACGCTGGACGGTTTCTGCATCTATGCCGAAATAGTCCCGCCTACCTTTCGGAACCTTGAAAAATTAGAAGAATTTTTTTCCGTGTGTGCGCACGTGCGCGCGATGATTGAGGCCGACCAGTTGGAGGGTGCGATGTGCGAGCAGTTCAATCCGACTATCGCATCTCGTGTCCTCCACCTCGCCGACCGTCAAGACATCACTTCGAACGGCAAAGAGATACAGCAAGCAGCGCCGTCTATTCCCGCCGTAGTGGTCGATGCTGAAGCTGCGAAAATTATCAAGTCTGTCGGAAAGAAATAATCCTTGCTTGATGGAACTCGACCCCGTTACCTATCGCGGAAAGACCTACAAGGTAAAGATGTACTACTACCAGCAATATGCGGGTAGTAGTTCCGTACTACGCATATTCGACGAGGGAAGTTCGCGTTCGGGGAAGACGTTCGATACTATCGACTTTCTCTATGATATTTGCCTGTCGGCCGAAAAGCCGTTGAAAATATACGTCTACCGTTTGACGTTGCAAGATTGCAAGGAAAAGACGCTGGGAGACTTCAAAAAGAAACTGATGTTGCGCGGGGTATTCGATGGTGAAGCCTTGCGGGGCGGAAACATCTTGCCGGAATACCGCATAAGGGATAGTGTGATACTGTTTCGCGGCCTTGACAAAATGGATGTCAAAGAGGGAAACGATTGCGATATTATCTACTTCAACGAGATGCTGGACGGCATCAGCAAAGCCCAGTTCGACAATATCACAATGCGCTGCACTCGCATGGTGATTGGGGACTGGAACCCGAAATATACTACACATTGGGCGTTTGACTTGGAGGGGCAACCGGACACTATCTTCACGCATACAACGTACAAGGATAACCCATTTTGCCCTCCGAGCGTCATCAGAACGATAGAGGGATACGAACCTACGCCCGAAAACATTGCGGCCGGAACGGCGGATGAATGGCGATGGAAAGTGTACGGTTTAGGCGTTCGGTCTGCGCAGGAGGGTCTTGTATTTCCATATTTCGAGATTGTCGACGATATACCGGATTGGGCGGACCGTCGGCATATCGGTGTCGATTTCGGGTACTCTAACGACCCGACGGCGATTGTCGATACCTATCACGGCTTCGATGCCGACGGCGTTGAATACCTGTTCCTCGACGAACTATGCTACCGTACGCAGATGTCGACGAGCGATATATGCGCAGCTCTTCGGCCGTATCGCAAGGTGAAGGTCGATTGCGAGAGTGCAGACCCGCGCCTAATCGACGAACTCACTAAAAGCGGCGCATGGGTCATCCCCGTGAAAAAGGGGCCGGATTCCGTATTAGCTGGTATTGCGCGAATGCAAGCAATGAAGATAGCGGTTACGCGGCGTTCTTTGAACATTATCAAAGAGTTGCAAAATTATGTGTTTCAAAAAAATCGAGATGGTGCGTTCAATAGTTTTCCGGTGGACCTTTTCAATCACGCCATCGACGCGGCGCGTTATGTTGTGATGACCGAATACATGAATAGAAATACGAACATTGATATTTCACTGATATGAAGAATACGAAAGAAGTGCAGATTGCCAGTAGTTGGTCGGACGTTTCGTTGGCCCAGCTCGAAGCATTGGAGAACATCGGAGAGGGTGGAAACAACGACGAGCAGTCGGTGCGAATGCTGGCTGTCTTATCCAATCTATCCGAATCGGAGTGCTGGGAACTCCCTTACGAGGCGTTTTTGGGGGTGCTGCAAAAACTCGATTTCATCACGAAGCCGGTTCCCACGATGATACCGGCGCCGACTATGGTCATCGGAGGACGAAAGTTCAAGGTTACTACTTCGATTGCCGATATTTCGGCCGGTCAGTTCATCGACTACAAGAACACCGTTCAGCGGGAAGAGAAATCCCAGTTATTGGCCCGCATTGTGGCTTGCTTCGTTGTACCAGACGGAAAGAACTACGGGGATGCCTATGACTACGAAGAACACGTGCAATTCTTGCACGAACACATGTCCGTCGTGGAGGGGCGTGGGTTGGCCGATTTTTTTATGGAGCAGTCCGCCGCGTACACGCGTCATTTCCTAACCTCTTTGTCGAAAAAGTTGAAGAAAGCGACCAAGATGAAGATGTCTCCGGCGGAGTTGGCGAAAATCAAGGCGGCGGAACAAGCCTTGAAAGTCGCACGAGCGGAGGTGGATTCGCTGCTCGGTGGTGGGAAATCATCCTCTTGACAAAGGTGGCCGACGTCTATCGCTGCGATGTCAACACGGCGGCCCGATTGCCGGTTATGGAATTTCTTAACGCTTACTCGTTCGCAGTTGAAAAAGAGCGTATCGAGTTGGATAGAATCAAAAAACAAAACGCTGCTATGCGTTCAAAAATACGAAGACGATGATTAAAGTCACATGGCCATACATGTTTTGTAATACGCCGCAACCATTAAGAATGAACGGTAATAAGGAGTATTCGGTTTCCTTGGTTGCAAGTCGTAATGTCCTGCTTTATAATGGAGTATCAGCCGGCGCCGGAGGGTATCCGGATATAACACCAATAGTCCGGAATTATATCCCGGCTCCCGATTACTCGGAACGATTGGTAAGAAAAGAGGGTGAGAATTGGCTTTTGAGTTCCACTAATGTGCCTCACAAGTTCCAGGCTACCGAGAAAGGCGTAACGACGTCAACCGTATATTACTATACATGGGGCTACCCTCCAACAAGCAGGATGGAAATCGAGCAAGAGTTCGGCAACGTGCAAAATTATTTCATAAGCACACTGCCTTTTGTCGTCTACGGGCCTTATTATAAAATTTCATTTGGTAATGTAAAGGGTGATTTTGGGATTACTACTTCATCTACGAATGCGATTTCAATGGCAAGAGCATGGATTACGAGAGGAACTTCTCCAATAACACTCAAAAAAACAGTCGTAAGAGATATAAATAGCTCCATCGAAGAATCTGGTAACAGATGGCCGTTATCAGCAGGAACGCTAATCGGGGAAAATGAAACGTATAAAACCATTGTTTTCCACATCGCATCCCCCGCAAACATGACCTTGCAAGAATTTATAGATGAAGAAGTTTTGCAAGGAACATTAATAGAACCGTCTGGAACAGAGGTGCCAAATCCTGCCATTAGTAAAAATCAAATGGCATTTAACGTTGAAGTATATCCGGATGGACTTGCTGGCTCAACACGTGCTTATATAACCATGAACAAAGGATACATATTCAGAATTGATGATGGTGATTCCAAAGCAGTGATATTGGAAATGCAACTCAAAGAGGTTACCGTTAAACGATTCCAGTCCAACACGAAAACCCCCGACGATTCTATCACACTGACGGAGTTGCCGTGTTCGGAGGGATTCACCCACTGCCTCTATTTCCTTAAACTGGACGGTTCGGTCGGGTGGGTGTTTGTAAAAGATAAGACCGGCGGCAAATTGAACGTTACGCGGGATAATTATAGTTCGGTGGTTATTACTAACACGCAAGCACCAAACGGAGTACTCCAACACACATACGGTGTGGAGTACTATCGCACTCGGAGCTTTAATACGGGCTTTCTCACAGCTGACCAAGCGCGTAAGTTGCAAGAGCTCTTTATTTCTCCCCGTGTGTGGATGATGGATTTGTATGGCAACCTTTTAGGAGAGGTGATAGTTACCGACAAATCATTCGAGGTGAAAGACCGGAGAGTTTCGGATGCACCTGTTTCATATACAATCAACGTCCGCGAAGCGGAGGATTATAGTTTGTTGGCGCGATGAAAATCAGAATCTTCATAGAAAAGCAGGAGCTACAACTTTCGGAAGACGTACAGTTGGCGTTGACGTATTCCTTTGCGGACTTGGAGGAGCCGACAACTCTAACGGGGGACTACTCGAAAGAAATCACCATAGTAGGCCCGCCGGTGAACAACATCATATTCGGTAACATTTGGAAGATTGACCGGGTCGGAGTAGTTGGCGGAAACAGTAACGTCAATATCAACTTCAACGCTTCGAAACGTGCAAATGCCGAAATAACCGCATACGGTACGCTGTTGATGCGCGGATATGTAAAGCTGAACAGCATTACAAACAAAAACGGAAAAATACAGTACAAAATCACGTTTTTCTCGGAAATGTGTAATAAAGTCCAAGAGCTTTTCGAGAATAAACTACGCGATTTGCCTTTCCCGAACGACCTGCTGCACCTATTACAAGCCGATACAATTAATTCCATTTGGACTGGACAAACGACGGAGATAAAAGATTACCTTACCTACGTATTGAGTAATAGCGGGCTTTATGATGATTTCGATAGCGGGCACTGGCTTACAAAGGACAGTAGCGGGAGCGCCGTTGTAACGGAGATTATCAGCGGGGTGGATTTCGACGAAATGATGCTCAATGAGTACCGCGTCGAATACCAGCGGCCAGCCCTCAAAATAAAGGCGTTGATTCAACTGATAGCCCAACAGTTTAATATATCCCTCGACCCTGCATTTTTCAACGACAACAACCCGTATTTTTCGGAAACGGTGATGTGCTTACCGCGTTACAACCAATCGGGATTCAACGAAGAGGTATCCGCCACTGGAATGCAGGGAACGGTACCAGATGGGGTTAATAACGGTTTGGTGCTGATACCAACCACGTCGAGCAACACCGTTACGCTGACTCCTAAATATAAGGGGGACGGAGTCCATTTCGCCGCAGAGCTTTCGGAAGACATAAATTTAGAGGGTTACGGAAAGAAGAGCTTGGCGTTGGAGTTCCGGTTTGGAGTATCTGCTAATTTGCAAGACAATAATGGAAATTTGATATATGGCGTAGTCGGTCGGTATAACGGTACATATAGCATGCAACCATTTTACCCGAATGTCCACATCACTATTGACGGTGTAGATTATCCGATGACCGCATACATGCCCGGCATGATTGGCTCTTTGGTTTTTGAATTTTATGGTATGTATAGTTCCAATGGCCTATTTTATGACGGCAACATTGCCCCGCAGGGCCCAGGCGATAGGTATTTTTACCCGGGATATCGACCGAATGGGAACCGTCAAACAGGTTTAATGCCGGTAAGATTTACTTTGGATAATATCCCAGCTAATGCGAAAAAGGGGACGGTGCATATTCAATTCGATGTTCCAGAAGAGGGATTATATATGTCGGATTTGGATTATAATCATTTGGAGAGGGTAGAAAACTACGTGATTAATGTGGAGCCGATGCCCGATGTACCAACGACAGGCCTCGTGAACCTCGACCACTACTATCCCTACTCGGCGGGATTCACGGGAAAGAACGCAACCTTTTCCAATGTAAGCGCAATTCGTAGCGGTTACTTGGTAAGCAAGAACGAAATAATCGACGGCGAAATGACGGTCGGTAAATTTTTAGTCGATTACTGCAAATTGTTCGGGTTGCTCTTTACTACTGATTATGCCGGTAAACTGAATATCGTATCCCGCAATACTTTCTTCGCCGATTCCGACAAAAACATAGAGGATTGGACGGATAAAATCGACTACTCGAAGACTGTCGAACTATATCCGCTAAACTTCGACGTGCAGCGGTTCGTAATGAAGTACGCCGATGGTAACACCTTTTACGAGCAATACTACCGCAACAAAACGGGTTACGACTACGGGGAGCAAGAAATACGGACGGGATACGAGTTCAACTCGAACGCAAAAAATCTATTTGATGATAACCTATTCAGCACACCAGTTACAAGCATAGAAAAGTCGCGGGTTTTGGTAGGTAACAAATTGTTACATATTAACAACACCCGTGCACTTCCTGCATTGTTCGAGAAAGACGGGGAGCAGCGCGTAGCTTCTAATGTCGGCCCGGTGTTGCTTTTCAATGCGGGCGATGAAAAGCTCACACTGAACGACCGCGCGCTTTACTTGTCGGACGACGATCGGCGCATGATCGACCAAAATATCGGAGGCGGGGAGTATTGTTGGATAGATTTCAGTAAGGTGTTTGATGCTTACGGTTCAAAACGGATTTTTTCGTATCCAAAATTTTCTGAATTGGACAAAAGTGGCGAACGTTCTTTGCTTTTCGGTGTTCCCAAAGAGAATTACGCGAATATCCCACCCTCGCAATTCACTGAAACAAACACGATTTATTCCCGTTTTTGGTCTCGGTATTTCGAGGATATGTACAACGTCGATAATAAGCGCATGATTTGTTACGTGATGCTTAATTTGGCGGACGTTACGGACTCGGTATTGAGCAAATTCGTAACAATCGAAAATACCTTGTGGAGGGTGAACCGCATAGTCGACTACTCGCCCACCAATGCAGGGCCTACAAAGGTCGAACTTGTGCAGGTTAGGGACACTATGGCATACTCAAACGGGCAGATTATATGACGGTGGATTGGAGGGAAACGCGGGCGGTATTGGAGAGATACGCCCAAAAACTCATTGAGCAATACCGAGCCAACTTGCGCGAGGAAAATTCGTTCGCTGCTGGCACTCTGTACAACGACATCAGCTTCACCGTGCGAATGGGCACTTCGCGGCATTCGGTGGTCATAACGTTGGCCGATTACTGGAAATACGTCGAAAACGGCCGGCGTGCCGGCAGTAAGATGCCGCCCATCGGGGCAATCGAGCAGTGGATTAGCGTGAAGCCTATAATCCCCGAAGTTCGTAACGGCCGCACTCCCTCCGTCCGGTCGTTGGCGTTCCTCATTGCACGGGCTATCGGCCGTCGGGGGATTCCTGCCAAGAAACCTTTTCAAAGGGCATACGACGCGCTTTTGGCCGAGTTTCGGGAAGAGGTGCAGCGGGCGGCCGTGGAAGATATAAAACGGGGGCTGTCGTAACCGATAAAAAATTTTTTCTCGCTAATTTTCAATAGTTTGTGGTTTTTTCATGTTGAATTTTTCGGGTGAACGCGTTATAGTATCGTATGGAAAACATTGTCATAGACGTCGAGATTAAAGGGGGCGAAAGCTCCGTCAAAACCGTCAGGGAGTTGCACGACTACGTGCAGAGCACTATCGGGGTCGTGCAGGATTCGGCCGCCATGTTGAACCGATACGATTCGGAACTTAAAGCCGTAGCGGCCGAAATCAAGCAGCTCAATACCGTACAAAAAGAGTTCGGGAAGTTGTCGGAGGAGCAAGAGGAACGGCTCGCCCTGCTGACCACCGCACAAGGACGGTTAAAGCAAGCTATTGCGGAGGAGCGGCAGACTTTCAACGCGCAGGTCAAAGAGATGGATGCGGCGCAGGGTTCCTACGACCAGATGAACCAGCTGTTGGGTCTGATGCGGGACAACTATCGCCGAATGTCGGAGGCGGAACGGGAAAGCGCATCGGGGCAGGAGATGTTGAAATACATTCAGCAGCTCGATACGCAGTTGAAAGAGCTCGACGCGACTATGGGCAATCACCAGCGGAACGTCGGCAACTATCCGAAGTACTGGGGTAAAGTCTCACAAACGAGTAATAATATAAAAAACGGATTCACCTCGCTTATCGGAACGATGAATCTGCTGGGAATCGAATCCGATGAAGTTACAAAATCCTTGTTGAAAATTCAGGTCGGGTTCGATTTGGTATCGAAAGCCGCATCGAGTGTGCCCGGAATCGTGAAAAGTTTTCAGGCTGCGAAAGCTGCGGCGATTGCTTTTGCCGGAGGCATGAATATCGTCAAAGCGGCACTCGTATCGACTGGTATCGGCGCATTGGTCGTCGGCGTCGGATTGCTGATTGCGAACTGGGAAAAGATTTCCGCTTTATGGCGCGACCCCTCACCGCAGGACATTGCACGCGAAGCAATCGAACGGCTCAACGAAGCCATGAAAACCAATGCCGAAACAACCGGTGCCGAAGCGACTTTGGCAATGGAACGGTACCGAAAGGCTCTGCAAGACGCCGGAAACGACATCGAGGCGGTACGAAAGGCCGATAGGGCGTACCAAATGGAAAAATTGGAGGCAGAACGCAAGGAAGCCAAGCGCGATTTGGAAGCTGTGCAGCGGGCCCAAGCCAAAATAGATATGGCGGCCGAGTTAGCGGAATCCGAGAAAGAAATCAATGAAGTACGGAAGCAGCAGGAAGAACTCGACAAAAAGGAAGCCGAAGCCCGTGCCAAGCTCGCAAAGGCTGAACTGGACATCCAAAAGGCTCAAACCGACGCGCTGGTCGAAGCGGAAAAAAAGCGGCAAGATGCGGCGAAAAAGGCGGCCGAAGAACGGAAGAAACTATCCGACGAGGCCCAAAAAGAGCGCAAGAAAGAGATTGCCGAAATCGTCAAGACGTTGGACCAAATCTACCTTGCAAACATGAGCGAAGCCGACAAGGAAATCGAACTCTTGACCCGCAAGTACGACAAGGAGGTACAGCTCTTTGAAAAATACGGCCTCGATTCCAAACGGTTGACCGAACAATTCGAGCAGGAGAAAAGGGCAATCATCGAGAAATATGCGGATGAAGCCAGCAAAGAGCGAACCGACAGCCGAATCGGTACGCTCGACGCATGGCAAAGCAGCGCAATAAGCACTATCCAAAACCGGGAAACCAACGACTTCGATAACCCAGTCGAGCAAATCGAGGCGCAGATGCAGAAAATCCGCGACATGATGGCCGTGATTGAAGATTTCGGGGCGCAAAAGCAGGCCGTATGGGATGCTGAATTGGAGCAGGGCGACCTGTCGCTGGAACGGGAATTTGAAATCACCAACCAAAAGATGCAGCTCGACGCCCAGCTGTTGATGCAGCGTAAGCTGAACAATGCCGAGTTGACCAAGCTCGAAGAGAAAGCAGCCAAAGAACGCACGAAGATGCTCGCCCAACAAGCCGCTACTACACTTCAAGCGGTGGGCGGGATGTTGACGGCCGTCGCCGACTTGTTCGAGGAGGGAAGCGAAGAGAATAAGCAGTTCCAAATTGCCGGTACAATCGTTAATGCGTTAGCTGGAGCTGCAACAGCATTCTCGACGGCGCAGGAATTGGGCCCTATCATGGGCCCTATTGTCGGCGCTGCGAATGCTGCGACGGTAATCGCGACGGCTTCGGCGCAGATTTCAAAAATCAATAGCGGCAGCAAGGATTTGGGCGCGGGCCCGTCGGTAACCTCGATACCGGTAACAGGTTCGCTGGTTGATACGGGTGTAGTGGCTACGCAGTTGGCAACGCAGACGGGCATCGACTTGCAATCCCAGCAGCAAGACACTCGGGTCTATGTACTGGAATCGGACATCACCCAAACACAAAAAAGCGTCCGAACACAGGTGCGCGAAAGTCGCTTCTAAAATCGCATAAAAAAATTTTTTTCTCTTTGATATGCTGATTATTACAAAAAATCAATGTTGAATTTTTGAAGTTCGCGCGTTATAGTTACGAAATGCACACGACTATGATTTTTCAAGACCTACCTGTATATTTTGCGGACATCGTAAAAGATTACGATGCGATCGATATTATATCGATTGTCGATCGCCCCGCCGTCGAATCGAATTTCGTCAAGTTCGATGCGGAGAAAAAACCGGTTCGGCTGTCCGCAGATGATGAGCGGCATATCGTTACCGGCGTCGCGTTGATACCGGATTTCCCGATTTATCGCCGAAACGAAGACGGTACGGAATACTACCTCGTATTCACGGCCGATGCAATCCGACGCGTCGTGGAGCGGTTCTATGCGAGGAATAATTCCACGTCGGTAAATCTCAATCACGGGGAGACGGTAAACTCGTGCGTGATTTTCGAGAGCATGATTATCGACCATGCACGGGGAATCGCGCCGGTAGAATTTTCGGAGTATCCCGACGGTACATGGGTAGTTTCCACAAAAATCAACGACCCCGTATTGTGGGATGAAATCAAAGCGGGGAAATACAACGGATTTTCGGTCGAGGGTGTTTGCACGTTCGCACGAAAACCGGCTGAACGTACGACGATGATGTCAGCCCTTCGGCGGTTGGCACGGAGCGTTGAGAATTGACAACCACTTTAACACAAAACAATATGCAAATCGGAAAAAAAATGAAAATTTGGCTCCGTTCCGTCTTGCTCAACTTGGGCAAGGTGGATACGGACAAGGGCCCGCTCTTTTGGGACGGCGACCAGATACTCCGCGTATCGGATGCCGTGTATCGCGAGGAGCGAAAGGGCGACGATGACGACCCCGACTATGTGCCGGTGGAGGATGGCGAGTACAAGGCCGAAGATGGCCGGGTAATCGTCGTAAAAGACGGCGTGGTCGTCGAAATCAAGGAGGGGGAAGAACCCCAACCCGACGGAGCTCCGGCACCCGTTAAGCAGGAAGAACCGGCCGGGGATCCCGACCCTGAACCCGACCAAGAGCCGGACGACAAAGTGAGCAGGGAGAAAGTCGAGAAACTCGAAAAACGCGTCAACGACTTGGAGAAACTTTGCGAAGACCTCAAAAAGCGTGTGGAGGAACTCGGCGCACAACCGGCCGACGACCCCGCAGATAAGAGAGAGGGAGAGCAAGACGTGAAACAGTCGCGCGTGGAGGCTCTCGCAAAAATTCGGCGCACCAAAAACTAACAACAAAAACAGAATAGAAAATGCCTACGACATTGAATCTTTCTTCGCTTCCCGAGTACGTGAAGCAGAACGCAGACGAGCTGCTGATTAAGGCAGCAACCAGCGCGAAGACGCTCGAATACATTTCGACGCGTCTGAACGTGAAAAACAAAGAGTCTATCAACATGCTCGATAGCACCGTGACGCTCCAAGACGGCAAAAACTGCGGTTTCAATCCGACGGGTTCCGACACGTTCACCCAGCGCATCATCGAGCTGGTACCCATCAAGATCAACAAAGAGTGGTGCCCGATGGATTTCCGCAAGTACTACATGAACCATCAGCTTCAAATTGCAGCAGGCCGTGAAAAGCTGCCTTTCGAGGAAAAGCTCATCGAAAGCAACTTGAACGAAATCAAGGAGGCACTCGAAAAGTTGATTTGGCAGGGGAACGACGATCTCGGCCTTGAAGGGTTCATCGGCCAGATGGCGCTTGATTCGTCGGTCCAGCATGTGAATCTGCAACCCGGATCGACGGCGACGCAGATTATCGAAGCAACTTATGCGGCGATTCCCGAATCGGCGTTGGAGCGTGGCAAGGTCTACATCTTCGTCAACCCGACCGTCTATCGTTCGTACATCTCGGAACAGAACGCAACGTGTTGCGCGAATCGTGAGATTATCGACGCCGCGAAAATCGAGTTGCCGTATCTCGGCGATACACGTGTGTCCATCGTTCCGATTTCCGGCATGGCGGGCGACAAACGCGCAGAAGCAATTGCGACGTGGGGAGATAATCTCGTCTACGGTACAGACATCGAAGATAGTGAGGCCATTTATGACCTTTGGTTCAGCCGGGATGCCGATGTGTTCCGGTTGAAGGTGCTCTTCAATGCAGGGACGCAGTACCTCTATCCGAGCGAAATCGTCATGACGAACATCGTCGACGCGTAATCGAAAAGCGGGGCGGTTGTATCCGTCCCGCTCTTCAAAAAACACTTAAAATTTCAAGAAAATGAGTTGCATTCAAGCATTGAAAGGTATCTCGAAAGGTTGCGGCAATGCAATCGGCGGCATTAAATCCATTTGGATGGCTCCCGCTTCCGAGATTTCCGCCCCGACCGCCGTTTCGGGGTCGGAAGGTCTCTACACATTGACGCAAGATGACGTCAATAAGTTCAAATCCTACGAAACCGACCGGTACACTTCGTCGTTTACGTCGACGTTCACTTCGTCCGACAACGGCGCTCGGTATTGGACGAATGAACTTTCTGTTCAGTTCCGGCGAATGACGGCCGAAAAATCGGCTGAAATCGACCGGCTCGCTCTTTCTTCGTTGGCCGTCGTCGTGCTCGACAATAACGGGCAGTATTGGTTCATTTCAGAGGTCGAAATGAACGGCGGTACGGCACAGACCGGTCAGGCGATGGACGATTTGAACGGCTATGCGCCGACTTTTTCGGGTTCCGCGCTCGAATTGCCGCTCGCGTTGTCCGAATTTTCATGGACAGCGCCGACGGATACGGCCGAATGATTCATTCCTGCGGACATTTGACCGTGCCCGCAGGAGCTAAAATTTTGGAAAGTGGAAATAATCACCTCGCGCGCCTATTCCTACCCCGATGCGTTGCATCTTCTCGTTTTGCAGAACAACGCATCGAGGCAGGTTTATGCGTTTACGGGGATTGTCGATTCTTCACTTTCGCCGGTTTACAGAAGATTCGACTTACCGGAAGCGGAATCCCTGCCGGCCGGTGAATATACATACTACGTTACTCGTTGGAACGAGCAATACGGAGAATCGGATTTCATTTCTGACGTTCAGCCCCTTGAATCGTTAGTCCGGGTCGACAATGAGAAATACGTGAAACTCGCAACACTACGGCCGGAAATGGGTATCGTGAAAATCGGCGTAAATCCGGCCGGTTCGTGTGATTTTTACCAACAAAATATCGAATATCCTTATTTCGATGGAAAATAAAAAAATAGCATTTTCGGTTATCGACCCCGAAATGCGGGAGATACCGGTATTGTCGGAAGATTCTCGTACTGACGATAAAAAGCCGGTAAAATATGGCGAGGATGACAAATTCCCTCAATTTATCAAGGAACTGCGGGCCAAATCCGCAACAATGGGAACAATCGTTTCGGGATTTGTGGACTACATTTGCGGTGATGGGATCGAGGTTTCTCCCGAGTTCTCGGTTTTTGCCCAAAGAATCAACCGCCGTGGTGAAACGCTTGAAGATTTGATAAATCAGATAGCACTCGATTATACATTATACAACGGATTTGCCATTCAGGTAATTTACGCGAAGAATGACAAACGAAAAATCGCCGAACTATACGGGCTCGATTTTGCAAAATTACGGTCGAATAATAGTGGTTCGCGATTTTGGTATATTTCGTACGAAGGGGAATCCGTATCCCGTGCGAAGCAGTATGAAGCATTCGACCGTGATAGGTCCGGGGAGATGGAGCCATCGCAAATTTTCTACTTCAAAAATGGTGCTCGAACGACATATCCGCATCCAATGTATGAAGGTGGATTAAAAGACATCATGATTGAGGTGGCCTCGGCGGAATACTCGCTCAATTCGGTATCGCGCGGTTTCATGGCTCGGTATCTGTTGACTTTCCCCGAGTCTTACAACCTGTCAGACCAGCAGAAGAAAGCAATCGAAAACGGAATCCGCGAAAAATTTTGCGGGGTATCGTCACCTGTAAATTTTATGTTGAACTGGGCGCAGGGTGAAAATGGGGTAAAAGTCGAACGAATCGAAGGTGATGATGTGGTCGAGCGTTTTGAATCGACCCGAAAGTATTCGAGGGAAAATATCTATACCGCATTTCGTGCAACTCCTAACTTATTTGGTCTTCCGACAGAGACGACTGGATTCAATGCACAAGAGTATTCGCAGGCTTTCAGGTTGTTTCAGAAAACAGTAATCAGTCCGATGCAGAATCGTATTTGTCAAGCATTCGACAAGATATTCGATACGACGGATTTCGTAAAAATTAAACCGTTCACTATCAACTTCGAGTAATGGAAAGCTATCGAAACATGATGCTGTGTTCGCCGTCGGACGTCAAAGCGCAGACTGCGATAAATTACAACGTATCCGATGCGGAAATAGGTGCTGCGATTCGTCGGGCACAGTCGCTTCGGTTGGTTGAGGTACTGGGTTCTTCTATGCTGCGTGCTTTGCAGAAAATGGCGTTCAAATGGAAGAACCAACACGGGGCAGAACCTTCGGGGAAGCATTACGATTTATGGAATGGCTATGTCCGGCCGCTGTTGGTAGTAATGGCAGTCGATGAATTGGCAGTGCAAATCGCATTCAAGGTGCGAAACATAGGAGTATCGCGTAATTCGGATAACGGCATAACACCGGTTTCTTTGGATGAATTGCGCTACATGCAGGATTCTATCCGCACCGAAGTCGCATCGAAGTCCACGGACTTGTCTTTCTATTTGTGCGAACATTACGATGAGTTTCCGGAATTGTCCGAGCCAGTGAGCGGGGCGGATATTCCGCCAACGCTTGGAAAACATTTCGCAAATACATCTGTATGGCTCGGTGGTGGACGTCGAGGATGCGGATGTGGAAGAAGATAGGGTTATGACGTTGTTGGAATTAACGCAGGAAATCGAGCGGGTCGCATTGTCGTCGCCTCTTGTGGGGTATGCCAGCACCGAATCGCACATTGAGGTTTTAAATGATGCTACAGTGGCCCATTATCCGGCTGTTGTCGTCGTACCGGACGGGACGCATATCGTGAAAAGGGACACCGTTACCTTTCACGTTACGGTGTTCTATATCGACCGTTTGACGGAGGATTTGCGCAACTCCGCACAGGTATTCAGTGCCGGAGTTCAGGTGCTGACCGAGCTTTTCCGGAAATTGGAGGAATCGGCCGGCATCGTCAAAGTTTCGGATAATATCCAGATGCAGAACTTTATCGAAGACCGACGCGAACGCATGGCCGACACGTGCGGCGGTACATGGGCGGCGGCTGAAATTACAGTGAATAATATCGAGCTTTGCTAAAAATGATATTCCATAAAATACTCACTTTGTGCACCGGCTTCGGATTCAAGATCTCCGAAATCTTCCAATCCGTCTACGGTTGGTTAGCTGCCGCGTGCTTCTTTGTAGCTAACTTTTTTGCCGGATACGAGATTGCAATCAACGCCGTAGTCGTATGCGTGGCATTGGATACTGCTTGGGGCGTTGCGGCGTCGGTCAAGCAAGGTCGCTTCGCATTGTCGGAACTGGGCCGGAACGGCATGCTATCGAAGTGGGCATTGTACGCGTCGGTCATTATCGGATTCATCCTTATCGAACGCATGGTCGGTATCGATTCGCAGTTGACGGTAGTCGTTATTTGCACGTTGATATGCCTTGTCGAATTATGGTCGATGTCCGGTTCCGCGCTTATCGTAAATCCGAATATCCCGTTCCTGCGGTTGTTCCGCCACGCACTGACCGGTGAAATCGCCCGCAAGATGGGCACAACCCCCGAAGAGGTGCATCGGTATTTTAACCAGAACCCACAAAACACGAACGAATGAAATACTTTACACTGGAAGAACTCACCGCCTCGACGACGGCCCGCCGGCTCGGAATGGACAACACACCGACGCCCGAACATCGCGCAAACCTCGAAATGATGGTCGCACAACTGCTCGACCCGTTGCGTTCCGCATGGGCGGCCAAGTGCGCCAACGACAAACTCGGCTCGAATGCCATTTCCGTGACGTCCGGTTATCGCGGCTTCCGGCTGA
>CAZGYX010000003.1:0-103509 GCA_964530735.1 uncultured Alistipes sp.
TCCAAAACTTGAAAATTCAAAAAAGCGATGTACCTTTGTGCATCGTCATGCGGAAGTAGCTCAGTTGGTAGAGCATCAGCTTCCCAAGCTGAGGGTCGCGGGTTCGAGTCCCGTTTTCCGCTCAATGGAAAAGAATGGTTAAAAATAGGCAGCTAAAAATTTTAGCTGCCTATTTTTATTTAATAAAAAAGAATCATTATTATTAGTTTTTCTGTTTAGTATATGTGGCATAGTACTCATCATTAATATAAACAACCATACTCTTGCCATCGACTTCACCGCGCATAGAAACTTTAACACCATCCATCGAAATGGTTCCAGTAATAATTGGCGGAATATAAGTATATGATCCGGTTGACTTTCCTTCATCTGTAATCGTTCCCTTATTAGCTTCAAAATATGAATACGAAAATTTATTGGCACTTATAAACTCAATTTCTTCTTGCCAATAGGAACCTAATATAGAACCTTCAGAATAAGACCACGTGCTTCCTACCAATTCGCCACTTCCTATAATCTCATTGTTATCCTTGTCACATCCCGTGAACGCCAAGCAGCCAATAGCTGCTACCAAAAGCAATAAATTCTTCATTGTTATAAAAGTTTAGTTGTTATTTGCGAATGCAAAGTTACGAAATTCCCCCCCCCTCCAAATTTTTGGATAAAAAATTAATCTCAATCAATTTTTATTATGTTTATACTTTCCATATTTTATTAAAAATAAAACACTTACAGAACTTTATTCAAATAACACAACAATCTGATTTTTTTATGATTTTACATCAAAAAAGCAAGCAGCCGTACCGAAAAACCGGTACGGCTGCTAATTTTCACACAAGGAGAATCCGCTACAATTCGGATTTCGGCCCCGTGCGGAACGATTGTCCGATCGCCCATATCCAAAGCAATTGGTCCACGATCCATTCGCAAGCGTTTTTGGCGATGCGTACCACGCGGAAAGCACCTTTGACCTGTCCGACGAGGGTAGTCACGGGTTTCCGAATGAATACGAGATATATCGCCGCCGCGACGAGGGCAAGCAAGCCGCCGAGCGTCAAAGTCGCGAAGACGAACGAATCCATCCAAATCGTCAATCCCGCAACAGCCGATACGACCAACAACACGAAGGCGGTTCCGGTCGCAACGAGGAATAACGACAACGATAAAATCAATCTACCGACGGACGATTGGCGTCTGGACATAAGCGAAAGAGCGCGAATCGTTTAGTTCTCGCAATCGCAGTGGCCGTGTTCGTCGCATTTGCAACGCATGCGCTCGAACTCCTCTTTCACCTTGTCCATTTCGTCATCGACGAAATCCCGAATGCGACGGCGCAATTCCGGACCCGAATGGGGCGTAAAAAGCACGGCGATCGCCGAACCGATCAACGCACCGCCGAGAAGCGATGCAACGACAATACCTGTGTGTTTCATAATGGCTATGTATTTTTGAAATCCGTTCCGAAAAGTGCAAAGTCCGCGCCAGAATTTCCTATCTTTGCAACCATGATCTCCCTGCCGACCGCTTCCGCAGCCTTCACCGGACACCGCACCTACCGTCACGAAGCCGACGAACCGCTGCGCCGCACCATTCGGACATTATACGACGCCGGCATACGCTCTTTTTTGAGCGGCATGGCCATAGGCTTCGACTTGGCCGCAGCGGAAGCGGTTTTGGATTGCCGTAAATCATTGCCCGACATCCGGTTGGTCGCCGTAATTCCGTATCGCGGCCAACAGCAGCGTTTCTCTGCGACCGACCGGGCGCGCTTCGACCGAATCGGCATCGAAGCCGACGAAACAATCGTATTGTCCGAAAGCTATAACAGCGGGGTATATGCCGTACGAAACAACTATTTGGTCGCCCATGCCGCCACACTGGTAACATGGTACGACGGCTCGGCAGGCGGCACCCGATATACGGTCGAAAAAGCGCTGTCGCAAGGCCGGCAGCTGATTCATCTGCATCCGGCCACACCGCCGAGCGTTCGTCCGATGCCGGAACTATTTATATAAAAAGAGGTTTCGCCTTTTCGGGCAAAACCTCTTTCACAAGCTATCGTTCGTTTCTATTCTTCAGCAGCCGGACCGTCACTTGAAAATTGAGTTGCGGGTAGACATTGAAGTTCTTCAAAAATTTGTTCACGTCATTCAGCTCGTCGAGGTTCTCTTCCAGCAGATTATTTGAAACGACTTTGGGCCTGCCGTGAAACAAAGCCCCCAACTCGAAACGGAATCCCACCCGCCGACGCGGCATCGGGCGACCGAAACCCAGTCCGACATAAGGTTTGACCGACTTGACCTTCAAATCGGCACCGACCGAACCATCGGGATTCGTCATGACCTTGACATCCCCGATTTCAACCGGAATCGTCGCAATATCGACTCCGAAACTTTTCAGTTCGGACATCGTTTTGTCATCGAACCGGCCGTTGACGGTAATCAGCTTTCCGCTGCCGAAATAAAGGCCCGCCGCGATGAAAAACGACGAATTGCCCCGTCTGAAAGGTACGAAATCGAACAGAACGTGTCCCGAAGTCATTTGCAATTCGCCTTTCAGATTCAGCTCGACCGCATTCAGCCGGTCGGCAACCGAAGGCGGCAAATCGAAATCATCCGGCAGAATCTCATTGAAATCGAAATCATCGTAGGTGAACCGGTAGCTGAACGGAGCGGTCGTAAAACCGGCCCGCAAATAGACATGGCGGCACAGCGGGGTAGCGACCGATGCTCCGAGACCGGTCGTACCGATATTCACCCCGATTACGAAATTGCTGAACGGACGCCGTACAAGCTGGTCGCTGTCTTCGCGGTCTGCGGCATAAACGGAAACGGTGCCCAACAACAGCGCAAGGCTACAAAAGAGAAATTTTTTCATGGATTCGGCAGAAGTCAATAGAGTTCGATTTTCGCAGCCAATTCATCGGCACGACGGCCGTACTCGGTGGCCGGCATTTCGGAAGGACACGTATAATAGAAAGACAAACAATGGCTGTCTTTGAAAAAATCGTAGGAAACGATGATGCTATCGGGATAGTTGCTGTTGCGTCCGCAGGTTTTCAGCATGCGGATACCGTTGATTTCCACGATTTCCGGGTCGCTAATCATTCCGTCGTCGAAAAACTGTGCATTGGTCTCTTTCAGACGTTCGAGCCGATCATCCGCCGTATCCTCGCCCAAAGCTCCGACATAGCAGATGATTTCGACCTCCTCGTCCGCATTGTAGGCTATCATCGCTCTGCGGGCATAGGTCTCGTCGGTCTCGGGAGTCACACGTTCCTCGATTTCCGTGAATCCGACCGGCAGGGTATAACGCAAGCCGATTTCGGCACAATCGTAATGCTGTTCGTGATCGACCAGCTGAATATCATCGGGATGGGTCAGCTGCAAGCCGAAATAACCGGCCCCGCCCAACACGATAGCCGCAGCCGCTCCTGTACAAACGGCCGAAGCATACGCTTCCGCCGCCCATTTGGTGCGAATCCAAGCGACCGCACCCTGCAACAACTGGACGGCACCCCAGACTATGGCACCCGTAGCGATGACATAACGCCCGCCCGATTCGGTGAAACGGTAGGAGAGTTCGCTCACCAGCAAGCCTCCCAAACACCATAGCGCTCCATAAATCATATTTTTACGGGCTTTGCCCAACGTATCGTCCTGCGCAATTTTTTCCGCATTGTTCCCGGGTGTTTCGGCGTCGAGCTTCTGTTCTTCGGTCTCTTTCATCTCTTCGGATTTTTAATGCTGTTTTTGAAAAAGGATTCGGTCGCCGACGCGGCCGAATCCTCTCGATAACGAATTTACGGTTCCGGCTTATTTCCAGTTCAGAATCTTGTGGAAATCGAACTCTTCCGGATCGGGCAGATAGGCTTTGGCCGCTTCGTAATCCGCCGGTTCGATGGCGTTGAGAATGTTCTCGACCACCGCATGGAACTTGTCTGAATGGATATCGACCAAACGCGGCGGAATTTTGCCCGTCGTCGGGTCCTGCAAATCTTTCAGATAGAGCGGAGCGACATTTCCTTTCGTATCGACATAGACCATGCAGCCGGTCTTGCCCTCCGAGAACAATTTGTAAACGCCGATACCGAGTTCCGAGCAATAGGTCAGGTCGTAGGCGATCGGGGTCTGGCAACGGATTTCGTAGCCGAGTTCCACCGGGCGGCTCTTGACCTTGATGCCCAGTTCCTTGACGCGTTTTTCGACCAGTTCGTTGAAAATATGGGCTTTCGACACCTTGCCGAGTTCGGGATGCCCGTGCTCGTCGTAGGTAAAGTGCACGCCGCTCTTGCGAATCTCCTCATCCGAAAGCGCGTGGAACACCCCCTCCGAAATGACGGCCGCACCGTAATCCATTCCCATGATTTTGCGTTTCACGATCGACGAAACGACCAACCGCACGATTTTATCGACCGTGATTTCGGTCTTGTCGAACATTTCGGGGATGATGATCATCGGGCAGTGGCAAGCTTCGCCGATACCGAATGCCAAATGTCCGGCACTGCGGCCCATAGCCGCCAGCACGAACCAGTTGCCGCTCGTGCGGGCATCGACATACACGGCACGCGCGATAACGGCGCCCTTTTCCTTCGCCGATTCGTAACCGAACGTCGGCGTGCCGTTCGGAAGCGGCAGGTCATTGTCGATCGTCTTCGGCACATGGATGTTGGCGATAGGGTATTTCTTCGCTTCGAGGAACTTGGCGATGCGGTTGGCCGTCGATGCGGTATCGTCGCCGCCGACGGTCACGAGCAATTTCACGTTGTTCTCGGTAAAGAATTTCAGATTGAAATTGTTTTCGAAATCGGAATCCTTCGGCTTGAAACGGCTCATTTGCAGGAACGAACCGCCCTGATTGAAAATCCCGTCGGCCAGCTGATAGTCGATGTCCACCGTGCGGGGGTCGGGAATGAACAATCCCGTGTAACCTTCGTGCAGTCCGATTACGCGGTAACCCTTGCGCAGAAATGTTTTTGCGACACTGCCGACCACCGTGTTCATGCCGGGAGCCGGCCCGCCGCCGGTCAGAATAGCGATTGCTTCTTTCATATTCTTATTGAATTTAAGTGATAACGTTCTGAAAAGTCGTCCGTTATTTTTGAAAAACGCGCGTCCAAAGATACGTTTTTTTTCGAGATGCGCCGTCCGAATCCGCATTTATTCCGCACGCACCGAAAAAAGCGGGGCAATCTCCGCAAGGAAATCGCCCCATCCGAATGTGTAGCGTGGTGCTATCGTTTACTTAACGACGGTCACATTCACGGCCTGTTCGCCTTTGGCGCCTTCGGCAACCTCGAACTCCACCGTCTGACCCTCGTTAAGCGACTTGAAACCTTCTGCCGCGATTCCCGAGTAGTGCACGAAAATCTCTTTGCCGCTCTCCTCCGTAATGAATCCGTAGCCTTTCTTGCCATCGAACCATTTTACAGTACCTGTCATAAAACTTGAAAATAATTAAAGTGTTAAAAACATCTGCAAAGTAACGCAAAAAACCGACAGCGACAAAACTTTTCGACCGGTTTTTTCGTCCGGCGCAATAAAATTCGTATCTTTACCCACAGAATTTTCCGACTTACGACCATGAACAGGAAACTGAAACTCGCACTGGCGGCTTTATTGGGCTTCTCGACAGCCTGCTCCACCGTAAAAAACGCTTCGTCGAAAAAAACGGACGGGGCCGCAATTCCGGCCGACACGGTCGAAGTCTCCCGTCCCGTCGTGGTCATGTACGGCGTCCGTCCGCCGGTTCAATCGACCGGCCACCGGTCGTTGAGTTCCGTCCTGCAAGAGAACGGCACCGCAACGGAAACGCCCAACGCACCCGCTGCGCAACAATCCGAAACGGCGTCCGAAAACTGATTCGGCGATTTTCTCCATGTTTTCCCGACGCAGACTGGCGCTTCGGAAACGGTGGGCGCTCGACCTTTTTGCAGGCCTCTATTCCGAAACCGTCGCCGAACATCGGCTCAATACGCTCTTTTGGGAGTGCACTTTGCGATGCAATCTCGCCTGCCGTCACTGCGGAAGCGATTGCCGTGTCGCCCCCGACGTGCCGGACATGCCGGCGGCCGATTTTCTGAAAGTGCTCGACGAGCAAATCACGCCCCACGTCGATCCGGCCGAAGTGCTCGTCATCTTTTCGGGCGGCGAAGTTTTGGTGCGCGACGATTTGGAGGAAGTCGGTGCGGAAGTAACGCGGCGCGGCTACGCATGGGGCATGGTGACCAACGGCATGGCCCTGACGCCGCAACGTTTCGAGCGGCTGATGCAAGCCGGATTGCGAAGCATCTCCATCAGTTTGGACGGTTTCGAACATGAGCACAATTACCTGCGATGTCATCCGTCGAGTTACGAGCGGGCCCTGCAAGCCATACGGCTCGTCGTTCGGGAGCCGTCGCTGGCATACGACGTAATCACCTGCGCCACAAGCGCCTTGATACCGCATTTGGAAGAATTCCGCGACATGCTGATTGCCGAAGGCGTGAAACATTGGCGGATTTTCTCGATTTTCCCGATGGGGCGGGCCCGCGACGATGCCTCGCTGCGCATGACCGACGAGGAATTCCGCACGCTGTTGGAATTCATCCGCCGTACCCGCCGCGAAGGGCTTATCGACGTCAGTTATGCCTGCGAAGGCTTTTTGGGCGGCTATGAAGCTGAAGTGCGCGACCACTTCTACCAATGCGCCGCCGGAATTTCGGTCGCCTCGATTCGGGTGGACGGTTCGATTTCGGGCTGCACCTCCATTCGCGCCAATTTTCATCAGGGCAACATCTATCGCGACGACTTCTGGGATGTCTGGGAACACCGTTTCGAGCCGTTCCGCAACCGCGAATGGGCCCGGAAAGGGGAGTGCGCCGACTGCCGGATGTTCCGCTACTGCATGGGCGGCGGCATGCACCTGCACGATGAAAACGGCGGCCTGCTCTATTGCCATTACCGGAAATTATAGCTTTTTGCCAAAAAAATTTTGCTCTTCCGGCAATTTTTCGTTCCTTTGTAATATCAAAATAATATCATTTCAAAATCTCGAACGATTATGGAGAAGAAAAACTTCACGTACACAGGTTGGAAAGCGAGCGGCATTCCGATGTTAATCCTCCATTTGGTGGCATTGGCAGCAAGCATCTTGCTGATTGTGCAAGGCGGAATCCTGCTCGCCGAAGAAATCCGAATCACGCTCGGCGGCTCGCTGTTGGTGCTCGGCATCGTGAGTTTCATCGTCACATGCATCGGGTTTGGCGGTTTCATGCTGCTGGAGCCCAACGAAGCGCGCGTCATCGTCTTTTTCGGCAACTATCGGGGCACGTTCTACGAAACGGGCTACTGGTGGATCAATCCGTTCACCTCGGCGAAAAAGGTATCCGTCCGGGCCCGCAACCTCAATATCGACCCGATCAAGGTCAACGACAAAACGGGCAATCCGATTCTGATCGGGTTGGTGCTGGTTTGGCGCATCAATCGCGAAAATATCTACAAGGCCATTTTCGAGATCGACTCCGCATCGGGTTTATCAGTCGACGTCGCCGCAGCCACGACGGTCATGAAAAATCTGGAAAATTTCGTGCGCGTCCAAAGCGACGCCACCCTGCGACAGGTGGCCGGTCTGTATGCCTACGACAACAACGGAGTTTCGGCAGACGAAGTTACGCTACGCTCGAACTCCGAGAAAATCAACGAACAGCTGGAGCAGACGCTCGACGAACGGCTTTCGATAGCGGGCATCGAAGTCATCGAAGCGCGCATCAACTATTTGGCCTATGCACCCGAAATCGCTGCCGTGATGTTGCGCCGCCAGCAGGCCGATGCCATTATCGCGGCCCGCGAAAAAATCGTCGAGGGTGCCGTTTCGATGGTACACATGGCCCTCGACCGGTTGAGCGAGAACAAAATCGTCGAGCTGGACGAAGAACGCAAAGCCGCTATGGTCACCAATCTGTTGGTGGTGTTGTGTGCGGATGAATCGGCCCAGCCCGTAGTGAATGCCGGAACGATGTATCATTGATTCGCGGCATGGCCAAAGAGGGTAATACCAACGTTTTCGATAAGCCGAGCGCAAAGCCGAGCTTGCACGAGCTTTGCCAAGGCGAGAAAAGGTGCATGAATATGAAGAATTTCGTGCTGCGCGTGGATGCTGCGACGATGCAGGCATTGGAGCGGTGGGCAGGCGACGAGTTCCGCTCGATCAACGGCCAGCTCCAATGGATTATCGCCGAGGCTCTGCGGCAAGCAGGACGCACCCCCGAACGGAAATCGGAGCAAGCACACGCAGATAAAAAATAACGTGTGCCTGCTCCGTTAGCTCATTCCATTTCTGTTTCTGATTCAGCGATATTTTTCGCGTAGCAGCGCCGCCAGTTCGGGCATTCCGTCGGCGGCGCGTTTGCGGATGACGGTCAGCGGATTCCGAATGCCCGACACGTCGGGCGTACCGGGATCGACCACGAAAATCGGTATTTCGGGCCGCACGTAGCGCACCAGCGAAGCCGCCGGATAGACCGCCAGCGAAGTCCCGACGACCACCATCAAATCCGCTCCGGCCGCGATTTCGGCCGCACGGTCGAACGCGGGCACCGCCTCGCCGAAAAAGACGATATGAGGCCGCAGCAACGCCCCGTCGGGAGCCGCGGCATCCAGCGGTTGTTCCCAACCGTCGAGCGGTACAATCCATTCAGGGTCGCGCTCGGAACGCAATTTCGTCAACTCTCCGTGCAGGTGGGTTACGCGGGTCGAACCGGCCCGCTCGTGCAAATTATCGACATTTTGCGTGACGACTTCGACCGCAAAATCCCGCTCCAGCTCCGCAATCGCCCGATGTCCGACATTGGGTTCGGCCGCCAGCATTTCGCGGCGCCGTTCGTTGTAAAACCGCACGACCGTAGCACGATTCCGCGCCAATGCTTCGGGCGTGCAAACATCCTCGATGCGATAATTCGCCCACAGTCCCTCCGCATCGCGGAAAGTGGCCAATCCGCTGTCGGCACTCACGCCGGCACCCGTAAAAACGACTAATTTCTTCATCGTAAATCCGATTCAACGAAAAAAGATTTCCGCACGACGGTGCGAAAATCTTTCCGAAAATTCGTCGGGGAGACTGGATTCGAACCAGCGACCTCCAACTCCCGAAGCTGGCGCGCTAACCGGACTGCGCTACACCCCGAACGATCGGCCTCTACTTTCAAAGGCGCACAAAGATACGCCGAATTTCCGAATCCGCAAAATTATTTTACAAAATTTTGGCGCGAAGCCTGCATTCGTCCGCATCGCGGCTCTACATTATTCTTTCACGCAACGCACCGACATACCGTTCGCCCGTGCATAGGCCGCCGAGGGTTCGATACCGACCGTCGTGTTTTTCTTGTCGAACCAGAAATAGAATGCGGACGATTCGCGATTCGGCACGACATCCGCCGTCCAATACAGACCGACCCAAGGCTGCGCTTCTTCAGCCGGATTGCTGCGCACGGCAACCGATTCGGACGTCAGGGCGGGTTGATAGACATTCTGAATTTTGCCGTTCAGATAGACCCGGCGGCCGGCTGCCATGAACAGCGAATTCGTCGTTCCGTCGGTCAATGTCCACCCGAACACGTCTTCAGCATCGGTTGTCGGCGTTCCGGCCGGAGCCACATCGGCAAACACCGCTGCCGGAGCGACGCGCCACCCATGCGGGCAGGGGTCGTTCTTCTTGTTCCAGTCTTCGGTTGCCGCTTCCCACAGCCAATCGTAACCGTTCTCTTTCACGCCGGTAACGAAACACAGCGGATTCAGCCGCGCGTACTCTTCCGTACCCGTTTTCGCCGACGCTTCGACGAACTTTATGGCCGTGCTTTTATTGTCGCCGTCGTAGATAGTGGCCGATGTTCCGTTATTCGCCCGATAGGAAGACGCGCCGATGAAGGGATCTTTCCGCCCCCATTGGTAGAACAGGCCATAGGATGCGAGCCGCTCCGCACCCGTTTCCGTAGAGTTGTCGAGCGCACCGAGATTCCGGCCCATCAATTCGTAGCCGTTCCACGCGACCGCATCTTCTTCGGGAGCATAAGCCACCATCCAAACGTGCCAGCTCCACAGCAACGCACCGGCCACATCGTAAGCCCCGATTACGGCATTGCCTCGCATGACTTCGTCCGTATGCGTGGCATCCGAACCGACATAAAACGAGATTCGGCCCTCCTCCAAACAAAGGTTCTGAATCAACTTCGTGGAGCTTTGCCAAATCACCCCGACGCTGGCCGGCTGCACTTCGGTGCCGTCGCCCCGAACGGGTGCAAACGAATAGTGCGTATCCTTTTCACTGGCTATAAAACAGTTCGCCGGCCCAGCAAGCGTTCTTTCGCTCGCGATGCCCACGAAAAGCGAAGCGCTTTTCAGCTTGTTGCCGGAGGTATAACCGTTGATCGTAATCGTACCCGACGAAGCGACCGTTCCGTCACCGGCCGACGCAGGCATCACGACAGTCAAAGTCCGATTCGTCGCATCGAGCACCGTATTGTCCTCGCCCCAGCCTGCGGGTCTGCTGGCAACGGACAGCCGTTCGATTCCGCGAGCCGCGAACTCGACGATTTGCAATTCCCCCGTGCCGGAAAAATAAACGGCCGACACCCCGAACGCAAGCACGGCATCCCCGTCATCGTCCTTGCCGCACGCCACGACCGATACCCCCGCAAACAGCAGGAGCGCCTTTTTGAAAAAATCTATAAAACCACGTTTCATAATCATCCGAATACTCTTGGCAAAGATAGCACAAGCCACGCGCAGAAACAAATTTATTCGCCGCTTATTTCCGCCCGCGACCGCTGGAACAATTTTTGCCTCGCCGGACAAACGGAAAAATCACAAAAATTATGCGTCAGCCGAAAAAAGATACCGGGAACGGCCGTTCCGGCGAGCCGATTCGGATTACGGTTACCGAGCAGGGGCCCTATTTGGTCTACGGCCGGCCGCCGTTGAGCGTCCAATACATCGTGCCCGACAAGAACAACGAAAGCTGGGATTTTCGGGCGGGGCGTCATTTTTCTACGGCGTCGGAACCCACCGCACTCTGCCGCTGCGGGTCGTCCAAACGTCATCCTTACTGCGACGGAAGCCATGCAAAAGCCCAATGGGATCCGCGCCTTACTGCCGCCACGACAACCCGTCCCGACGAAATCGAAACCATCGAAGGTGCGACGGTCGACCTGTTGGACATCAGCAAATTCTGCGTGTTCGCACGCTTCTGCCACCCGGGCGGCGATGCGTGGGAACTGACCGAGCGTTCCGCGTCGCCCGAAGCTCGGCAGCTGGCCATTCGGGAGGCGTCGATGTGCCCCAGCGGAAGACTGACCGCCCGAGACCGACGAACGTCGCAACCGTTCGAGTTCCGATTCGAACCCGGTCTCGGACTTTTGGAGGACGAAGCGATCGGTTCCAGCGGCGGGTTGTGGGTACGCGGCGGCATTCCGATTCAGCGCGCCACCGGCGAAACCGACGAAATCCGCAACAGGGTAGTGCTGTGTCGTTGCGGGCAGTCGAGCAACAAGCCCTATTGCGACGGCACCCACGCAGCCGTCAAGTGGCGCGACGGCATCGAAAGCGAAACGGTGAGCGAAACGCAGCCCGCAGAGGCCTATTAAACAGCGCATCCTTGCAGGCAAAACCTGCAAGGATGCACTTCTTCCGAACAACCGGCGACTATTTCTTCTCCGGCTTGGCAATCGTCTCGCGCATCGACGTATCGGCCATGATGTTCTTCATCTTGTAGTAGTCCATCACCCCGAGATTGCCGTTGCGGAATGCTTCGGCCATCGCCAGCGGCACTTCGGCCTCGGCCAGAATCACTTTCGCGCGGGCATCCTGCGCTTTGGCCTTGTTCTCCTGCTCCAAAGCGACCGCCATGGCGCGACGTTCTTCGGCTTTGGCCTGCGCGATATTCTTATCGGCCTGCGCCTGATCCATTTGCAACTGCGCGCCGATGTTCTTGCCGACGTCGATGTCCGCGATGTCGATCGACAGAATCTCGAAAGCCGTTCCGGCATCGAGGCCCTTTTCGAGCACGACCCGCGAAATCGAATCGGGATTCTCCAACACGATTTTGTGCGTAGCCGCCGAACCGATAGAGGAGACGATACCTTCGCCGACACGCGCCAGCACGGTCTCTTCGCCGGCACCGCCGACCAGCTGCTTGATATTGGCACGCACCGTCACGCGGGCTTTGGCAATCAACTGGATACCGTCTTTCGCGACGGCAGCGACCGGCGGCGTATTGATGACTTTCGGGTTGACCGACATCTGCACCGCCTCGAACACGTCGCGGCCGGCCAAGTCGATCGCCGTCGCCATGCGGAAATCGAGCACGATACCGGCTTTCTGGGCCGACACCAGCGCATGAACGACATTCGTCACGTTGCCGCCCGCCAGATAGTGCGCTTCCAGTTCGTTGGGATTGAGCGACAGGCCGGCTTTCGTGCTCTCGATCATCGACGAAACGATCGTCGAAGGCGGCACCTTGCGCCAACGCATCAGAATCAGCTGCAACAGACTGATCCGCACGCCGGAAACCAGCGCCGAGAACCACAGCCCCACCGGTATGAAATAAAACACGAGCCATACCGCGACGAGCGCCACGAAAATCACCAATGCAAGCATTCCTTGATCCATAATTCCTTCCATATTATTTTTCTATTTTTCGGACAATCACGCTGAAATTCTCGAATCCGACCACTTCCACCTCGCTGCGCGGGTCGATATAGACATCCTGCGACTTGGCTTCGTACATGCGGCCGCCGATTTCCACCTTGCCCATCGGCGACAACCGCGAAACGCTCTTCCCGCGAGCTCCGAGTTGCAGTTCTTTCTCCGGTTCGGGCATCGACGAGGCCGGAATTTTCTGTTCCAGCGAGAAGCGCTGCCACGTCTTGGCCCGCAACGAAACGATGACCGCCACGAACGACAGCACCAGAATCGCACCGACGACGACACTCCCCGTCAACGGATCGTAGTCGCGGAACGCCAAATAGGTCGAACTGCCGTAGCATACCAACGACAGCAGCGCAGCAATCGAGATGCCGGGCAGAAGAACCAGTTCCGCAATCAGGAAAAGCAGGCCGAAGAAGATGAGCAGAATGATGAAAAACATGGGTACGATGAATTAATACGTCTTAAAGATAATCATTTTTTTCGATTATCGCGCCGTCTCCGCCACTTTTATTTCGAGTCCGTCCTCCATTCGGCGAATCGTCTCGGCCACTTTTTCCGCCGTTTCCTTGTCCGGGAACAGCCCTACGACAAAAACGTTTCGACCGATTTTCGAGACTTCGGCATCCGCCGCAATCGCAGCGATAGCTGCCCGAATCGGCTCCGAAAGCTCCGCCGCATTGAGCACCTCCACGCGATAGGTCCGAGCGTCCGTATCGGGATGTTGCGAAAAATTGCGGGCCGTGCCGTTCTTCCACCCGACGATTTCGGGACGGACGAAGCCTCTCTTTTTCAGCACTTCCTGCGCAGCCTCCGCTTCCGCAAGCGTAGCGAATCCTCCGGCATAGTAATTCCATTTTCCGTCACCGTCGACCGAATACCAAAGCGGGCAGGCCCCTTTGAAAAGCGACACCGGCCGTTTGGCATTGAACGTACCGAGCAGAATCCGGTAAATCGTACCCCGGGCGTATATCCGGCATTCGGGAATCGGATGCCGGACATCGTAGCGCGGCGTCTTCGAGAACTCCAGCGAATCGTATTCGACGAAAAAGCGTTCGACGATTTCGATTTTCGGCACACGGAAATCGACCGTTTCCACCTGTTTCCGAACCCCCGCAAGCGAATCGCAGGCCGCATCCAACCCCAGCAACCGGGCCATGTCCATTTCATAATCGACCGCCACGCACTTGCGCACGCAGTAATCGGCCACTTTGTCCGAAACCGTCCGGTCGCGCAGCCCGGCCAGCCGTTGCATCGCTTCGGTCAAACGGCTTTCCTGCTCGGCCAGCAGACGGTCATGGTCGATTTTATCCAACAAATAGCCGTAGGCATAGCTCTTGTTGTCGAAAATGTAGTTCCAGACCCGTTCCAACGAATCCGCCAACTGCCGGTTCGTATCGGCCAGCGCATGGAAACGGTCGTAAATCGCCACCGCCTCGTGCTCAACCGTCGCCGCCTCGTACAAAGGAGCCAAAAGGGCTAACGAATCCTGATTGGAAAAATAGCGGTTCAGCAATTCCGCCGCCCGAAGTTCCAGATTTTGGGCCCGCAACAGCACCGCATACTCCGCTTCGGGCAGATTCTCACGGAAATAGCCGTTGTAAACCAGATTCCGCAATTTCGGCCCGACCGCCGGAAGAACCGCATCGGCTCCCGTCTCGGCAGCCTCCGTTTCGGTCGAGGAATCGCCCCCTTCCAGCTGGGCCAGCACCCATTCCTGTTCGAGGGCATTGATGCGGTCGACCAGCTTTCCTTTGGCATTCCGAACGGCGAACATCCGGCTTTCCAGCTGCAAAATTTCCTCCGAAATTCGGCCGCGCGCTTCGGGTTCGGTACGCAGCCGCGTGCGCAGGAGCTCCATCGCCATGGCAATCGAATCTTCACGCACCTGCAACAGCTTGTCCTCCGCCATCAAGGCCGCATATTGCCGGTCGGATTCCAATCCCGCCGGTTCGGGATTCAAGGCCGACTGCCGCGCATACAGCCAGCCCGTCACGGAAAACACCGCGACGGCCGCCGGCACGATTTTACGCAATATGCGGGTCATCTCCACCATTTTATGAAAAACAACTGGATCAAACCGAAAATTTCCAAACGGCCGAACAGCATCAACAGCGAATCGGACAATTTGAACAATGCAGGCAGCTGGGAAAAGTTGTCCATCGAGCCTACCGCGCCGAATCCGGGCCCGACATTGCCGATCGAAGCGATCGCACCCGAAAAACTGGTCATCAGGTCGACGCCGAGCATCGTCCCGAAAAGCGTCCCGATGAGAATCAACATCAGATAGGTAACGATGAACACCGTCACCGAATGCAACGCCTCGTTGTCCTGAATCGCGCCGTCGAGCCGAATCCGAATAATGGCATTGGGATGTTGTTGCTGGCTCAACCGCGCCCGAATCATTTTCAGCGAGAGGATGAGCCTGTTGATTTTCAATCCGCCCGAAGTGGAACCGGCGCACGCACAGACGAACGAACCGAACAGCAGCAGCACAATGGCGAACGAGGGCCACTGGTTGGTGTCGGCCGTAGCGAAACCGGTCGTCGTAACCAACGACACGAACTGAAACAGCCCGCTGCGCAGCGCCGAGAAGAACGTGGGGTAGAACCCTGCGGCGAAAACGCTGACCGCAATCAGAAAACCGCACACGAGGAGCATGCCCAAATACCAGCGGGTCACTTCGGACCGGAACATGTTGTTGCGTTTGCCGGTTACCGTTGCGAATATCAGCCCGAAGTGCACGCCCGAAATCGCCATCGTACAGGTCAGCACCCAGTCGATAGCCGGACTGTTGAAATAGGCTATCGAGGCATTTTTCGTCGAGAATCCGCTCGTCGCGCTGACCGACATGGCATGGCACAGCGCATCGAACCAGTTCATGCCCGCCAGTTTGAGCAGCAACATCGAAACGACGGTCAATCCCAGATAGACCACCAGCAGAATCATGACGATTACCTGCGTGCGGTAACGGAAATTGTCTTTGGCCAGCGTGGAGAGCTCCACATTGGTCAGGGTCAATTTGTTGCGGCCCATCGACGGCAGGATGACCAGTGCGAACATCACGACCCCGATACCCCCGATCCACGTCGAAGACATGCGCCAGAAAAGCAGGCCGCGCGGCAGCGATTCGATGTCGTTCAGCACGGTCGCGCCGGTGGTCGTAAAGCCCGAAACGCTCTCGAACCAAGCATTGATCAACGAAAACTCGCCGCCCCAAATCAAATAGGGGAAAGTCCCGACGACACAGGCCACCAACCACGCGCCGACGACGATGCAGAACCCTTCTTTGGTGGTCATCTGCTCCTGCCGTTCGACGAAAATCAACGGAAACGCCCCAAGCAGCGTGGTCAGCAAGGCCGAAAGCAAGAGCGGATAAAATGCCGAATCCATGTTGTTGATCCAAGAAATCCCGGCCGACAACAACATGAATGTCGCGATGAACAACATCACCACTCCGATATAGCGCAATACGACGTCCGCCCGCATCTTTTCTCTGTTCAGCTTATTTCTGTTTGGCTATCGAAATCAACGAGTCGATCCGTTCTTTCAGCTCCAGCACCTCGTCTTTCAGATCGCCTTTCACGACGAACGGAATGCGGAACGTCAGAAAATTGTCCAGCCCCTTGTTCATCCGCAGAATGGGATTGACACAATAGATCGACATGAAATAATAGAGCATCAGCACGATAGCAATCATCACGACCAGCGAGATGAGCACCGGCGTCACGGCCCGATAAGCGTTTTTCTTCATCTGTTCCGCACGCGGGGCCAGCGAACTCTGCGTCGAAGTCATATAGGACTTGATTGCCGCCGTCAATCGGCCGTAAAGCGGCTGGTATTCGTTGCTGTACCAGCGGCCGCCCTCCGAGCGGCCCTCGAACACCTCCTCCGAATCGCGCTCCGACTCCCCGAATGCCAAATAAGCATCCGTCAGCAGCCGCAGTTCCGTCGTGGCGAAAGCCAGCGAGTCGAGGAACGATTTGTCGATCGCCTCGTCCCGTGCGACGGCCAACGTATTCTCCAACCGCATCAGGCTGGCCCGGCAAAGGCTGTCGTACTTCCGCTCGCCGAAAACCGACAGGCGAATCAACGCCACGTTCTGTTCGTGCGCGGCATCGAGCATCTCTTTCGCCAGCGAAATGTTCCGCCGGTTGGCTTCCAATATGTCGCCCGTATCGCGGCTCAAATGGCTCAACTCCAAAAACGACACCATGCCCGAAAAAAAGAGCAGGCACACGATGCTCAAAAAACCGACCGTCACCCGTTTACGCAATCCCGTCATCATTTTTCCCGTTTTCGCGCCCCGTCTCCGTGCGCACACTTTGGCAAAGATAGCTATTTTCGTCGAGGATTTCTCCCGTCAAATCGTGAAATTCGTCCATTGCGCCCAATTTCACCCGACAAACCGTATTGATGCGCGTCCGGTCGTAGGGGGCTTTCACGCGCCGGTAATTGCCCGTATAGCCGAACATCATCCCGTTGCGGCGCGTGCTCTCGAAGAGCACCGTATCCTCCGTACCGACCGCCGCAGCGCAAAATTCGCCGTGCAGCCGGCGGCAAAGCGCCTCCAACTCCTCCGCACGCCGCGTCGCGACCGAAGCCTGCACCTTGTCGGGCAAATCAACCGCCGGCGTACCGGGACGCTCCGAAAAGGGAAAGATATGCAGAAACGCCGGATGCAACTCGGCCAAAAAATCGTACGTCCGCCGGAAATCCTCCTCCGTCTCGCCCGGGAAACCGACTATCACGTCGATTCCGATAAAGGCATCGGGCATCGCACGGCGCACGGCGGCGATGCGGTCGGCGAAACGGGCGGTCGTATAACGGCGGCGCATCAGGGCCAGTATCCGGTCGGAACCGCTTTGTATCGGAATATGGAAATGGTGCTGGAACTTCGGCGAAGCAGAGCAGAACCCGATGATTTCGTCGGTCAGCAGGTTCGGCTCGATGGACGAAATGCGGTAGCGTTCGATTCCTTCCACGCGGTCGAGCGCCCGCAGCAGGTCGACGAAACGTTCGCCCGTCGTGCGGCCGAAATCGCCCGTATTCACCCCCGTGAGTACGATTTCTTTCTGCCCGGCGGCCGCGATGCGGCGGGCTTCCTCCACCAAATCGGCTATCGGCATATTGCGGCTCGACCCGCGTGCATAGTGGATAGTACAATAGGAGCAGCAATAGTCGCACCCGTCCTGCACTTTCAGGAAGGCGCGCGTCCGGTCGCCGCTCGAAAAAGCCGCGAAAAACGAAGTCAGGTCGTCCGTCTCGCAACTGTACACCTGCGCCCGGCCTTTTCCCGTGAGTTCGCACACCCGACGATACAACTCGCCCTTGTCGTTGTTGCTCAACACAAGGTCGACCCCCTCGATAGCGGCGATTTCGTGCGGTTTGAGTTGGGCGTAGCAGCCCGTCACCGCGATAATGGCCTGCGGATTGCGGCGATGCAGTTTGCGAATGAGATTCCGGCACTTCTTATCGGCGTGTTCCGTGACGGAACAACTGTTGATTACGCAGATGTCGGCCGGAGCATCCGCCGCGACCCGCTCGAACCCGCCCTCCTCGAACCGACGGGCCAGCGTCGAGCTCTCCGAGAAATTGAGCTTGCATCCTAACGTATGGAAATTGACTTTTCGGGGTTGCATCGGTTCGTGGCATTGAATCAGCATGCGAATTTACGCATTTTTTGCAACACCCGTCAAAAAAACGTAAATTTGCGCACCTTTTCTAAAAAGACGATGGAGTTCTTCGATGCGCTCGTAAAATACGGCTATCTGTCCAATGCGTTCGCGGCGTGTATCCTGTCGGGAATCACGTGCGGAATCATCGGCACCTATGTCGTCTGCCGGCGCATGATTTTTCTCGCCGGAGGCATCACCCACGCTTCGTTCGGAGGATTGGGCATCGCATTCTACTTCGGTACCAATCCGATCGGCGGGGCAATGGCATTCGCCGTGCTGTCGGCACTCGGCATCGAATGGGCCGGAAGCCGCGGACGCATCCGCGAAGATTCGGCTATCGGCATCATCTGGTCGGTGGGCATGGCTATCGGCGCGCTGTTCATGAGCCTGCGGCCCGGATACACGTCGGGCGACCTTTCGGCCTACCTGTTCGGCAGCATCGTCACCGTGACCCGAAGCGATGTCTTCGCGCTCGCCGGACTGACATTGGCCATTCTCGCCGGTGCGCTGCTGTGGTTGCGGCCGGTGATGTACATCGCTTTCGACCGCGAATTCGCCCGCACCCGCAACATTCCGACCGGCCTCGTTTCCTACTTCATGGCCGTGCTCGTCGCCGTGACGATCGTGCTTTCGATCCGCATCATGGGCATCGTGCTGCTCATCTCGCTGCTGACGCTGCCCGTCGTCATCGTCAACGCCTTTTCGCGCTCCTACCGGGTGCTCGCCGCAGCCGCCCCCGTCGTGGCCGTCGCGGGGAACGTCGCCGGACTCGCCGCCAGCTACCATTTCGAGGTGCCGCCCGGCGCCGCAATCATATTTATCCTGACCGTGACGCTTATTCTGGCAAAACTATTAACTTTGCCGAAACCGAAACCCGGTCGAAACGGAACCCGCCGCCATGAAAACCATTCATAAATTCGTGCTGAAAGCCTATCTCGGCCCGATGATCCTCACGTTCTTCATCGTGATGTTCGTCCTGCTGATGAATTTCGTGTGGCGTTACATCGACGAGCTGGTCGGCAAGGGGTTGAGCACCGGCATCATCATCGAGCTGTTCACCTACGCCATGGCCAACATGATTCCGATGGGCCTGCCCCTCGCCATGCTGCTGGCCGCAATCATGACCATGGGCAACTTGGGCGAAAACTACGAACTGCTGGCCATGAAGTCGGCCGGCATGTCGCTGATACAAATCACCAAACCGCTCATCATCCTGACCAGTTTCGTGGCCGTCGGGAGCTTTTTCATCTCCAACAATCTGGTTCCCTACGCCAACCGCAAGATGTTCAGCATCATTTTCGACATCCGGCAGCAGAAGCAGGCGCTCGAGTTTCAGGACGGGCTCTTTTTCAACGGCATCGAAAACATGTCCATCCGCGTAGGGCGGCAGGATCCCGACACGCACCTGCTCCGCGACGTGTTGATTTACGACAACCGCGCCACCAACGGCAACATGAACACCATCGTCGCCGATTCGGGCTACATCCGCCTGTCGGACGACAAACGCCACCTGCTGGTAACGCTCTACAACGGCGAGACCTACGAACAGACCCGCAACAGCCAGTGGTTCAACAAAAGCACGCTGCGGCATCACCGGTTCGACTTGCAGGATCAGAAAATCGCGATGGACGGTTTCGCCATGGGGCGCACCGACGCCAACCTTTTCTCGAACAGCCAGACGAAGAACATCGCCGAATTGCAGCAGGACATCGACTCGCTGGAACGGACGGTCAACGTCTCGACCACCCGTTCCTACGAACCGCTGTTGAAAGAGCAGATTTTCGTGCGGGACAACTCGGTGCTGCCGATTCCCGACAGCCTGCGGTTCGACAAGGGCGGCTTCCGCAACGCGCGGATTACCGACACGCTCTCCCGTCTGCCCGTCCGCGAACAGAACCGCATCTGGAATCAGGCGCGCACGCTGGCGAAAAACTCGCGCAACATGTTCGCATTCGACGAATCGGCCACGAAAGAGGCCTTGAACCAACTATACCGCAGCAAAGTCGAATGGCACAAGAAAATTTCGCTGCCTGTCTCCATTATGATTTTCTTTCTCATCGGAGCACCGCTGGGGGCCATTATCCGCAAGGGCGGGCTGGGGCTTCCGGTCGTCGTGTCGGTGATTTTCTTCGTGATTTACTACATGATAAGCCTTTCGGGCGAGAAGCTGGCCAAAGAGGGCTCGTGGAACGCCACCTACGGCATGTGGCTGTCGACATTCGTGCTGACGCCCATAGCGGCCTATCTCACCTACAAGGCGACCAACGATTCGGCACTGCTCGACACGGACTGGTATGCCGGAAAAATCAAGGCCCTGCGCGAACGAATCGAACCGTGCATCACCGCATTGTTACACGCTATCAAACACAAACGTCATGGCAAAGCAGACGGTACTGAATAGGGTAGAGGAGGTCATCGAGGACTTCCGCAACGGAAAAATCGTCATCGTGGTCGACGACGAAGACCGCGAGAACGAGGGCGATTTCATCGTCGCCGCCGAAAAAATCACGCCCGAAATCGTCAATTTCATGCTCAAAGAGGGGCGGGGCGTACTTTGTGCACCGCTCTCGGAAGAACGCTGCGAGGAACTGGAACTCAACATGATGGAGGAGAACAACACCTCGCTGTTGGGCACGCCGTTCACCGTGACGGTCGATCTCTTGGGGCACGAGTGCACGACGGGCGTATCCATTCACGACCGTGCCGCCACTATCCGCGCTTTGGCCGATCCGGCGACCCGTCCGGCCGATTTGGGACGTCCCGGGCACATCAATCCGCTGCGGGCCCGTCAGAAAGGCGTGCTGCGCCGTCCGGGACACACCGAAGCGGCAGTCGACTTGGCACGGCTCGCCGGACTGCAACCCGCCGGAGCGTTGATCGAAATCATGAATCCCGACGGCACGATGGCCCGCCTGCCGCAACTGGTCGAAATCGCCCGCAAGTTCGACCTGAAAATCATCTCTATCGCCTCGCTGATTGCCTACCGGCTGAAAGAGGAATCCATTGTCGAGCGGGGTGAAACGGCCGACATGCCGACCCAATGGGGCCACTTCAAAATCACGGCATTCCGGCAAAAGAGCAACGGGCTGGAACACATGGCCATTACGAAAGGTGAGTGGAGCGAGGACGAACCGGTTTTGATTCGCGTGCATTCGTCGTGCGCGACGGGCGACATTCTGGGGTCGTGCCGCTGCGACTGCGGCGCACAGCTGCACGAAGCCATGCAGATGATCGAAAAAGAGGGCAAGGGTGCCGTCGTCTATCTCAATCAGGAAGGACGGGGCATCGGCCTGTTCAATAAAATCCGTGCCTACAAGTTGCAGGAGGAGGGATTCGATACGGTCGATGCCAACATCGAACTGGGATTCCGCCCCGACGAACGCGATTACGGCGTCGGCGCGAGCATCATCCGCGAATTGGGCATCACGCGGATGCGCCTGATGACCAACAACCCGCTGAAACGCGCCGGATTGGAGGGTTACGGATTGAGCATCAAAGAGATCGTGCCCATCGTCATCGCCCCGAATCCCTATAACCTCCATTACCTCGAAACCAAAGAGGAGCGGATGAACCACAAACTGGGATTGTGCAAATGAGACCGCTCCGCATTGTCTTCATGGGTACGCCCGAGTTCGCCGTACCCTCGCTCCGCGCATTGGTCGAACGGGGCTACAACGTCGTAGCGGTCGTCACGGCGCCCGACAAACCGGCCGGACGCGGACAGCAGCTGCACAAAAGCGATGTGAAAATCGCGGCCGAAGAACTGGGGCTGCCGGTTCTGCAACCCGAAAAACTCAAAGCACCCGAATTCGTAGACGCCATGCGGGAGTTGCGACCCGACTTGGGCATCGTCATCGCGTTCCGCATGCTCCCGGAGGTGATTTGGGCCATGCCGCGGCTGGGTACGTTCAATCTCCACGCATCGCTGCTGCCCCAATATCGGGGCGCCGCGCCTATCAACTGGGCTATTATCAACGGCGAGACCGAAACCGGTGTCACCACGTTCCTGCTCAACCACGAAATCGACAAAGGAGCCATTCTCGGGCAAGTACGGGTACCTATCGGACCCGAAGAGAATGTCGGCTCGCTCTACGACCGGTTGATGAATCTGGGCCCGTCGCTCGTGGTCGAAACGGTCGAACGTCTCGCCGCAGGCGACATCCGGCCGCTGCCGCAGGACAGCATCGACGAAACCCGGCTGAAACCCGCCCCCAAAATTTTCAAGGAGGACTGTCGCATCGACTGGCACTGGAACGGCGAACGCATCGTCGATTTCATCCGAGGGCTCTCGCCCTATCCGGCCGCATGGAGCCCCATGTACCGCAACGGCGAGACCGCAAACACCGCCAAAATTTTCGCCGCCCGTTTCCACGATTCGCTCCCGCCCGCCGCACCCGGCACCGTCCGCACCGACTGGCGCGAAGAACTATCCGTCGCTTGCGCGGACGGCTGGATCCGCATCAACGAAATCCAGCTCGCCGGCAAACGACGCATGTCCGTACACGACTTGTTGTTGGGCTTCCGTGATATTGACACCTATCGGTTCGGCGAATAGGCCGTTTTAGCTATGCCTCTACCGGCTGGGGCTTTTCGGCTTTCGTGTCGGCTTGCGGCAGGGGCTTCATGCAGAAATACCATTCATAACACTTCATGCCGTCGGCCGATTGCTCCGTCCCGTCGTAAGTCGTGGGAGCCGGAACCACGATGTCGTCGCCGGGCTGCCAATCGGCCGGCAAGGCCACCTTGTACTTATCGACCGTCTGCAATCCGACCAACACACGTTTCAGTTCGTCGAAATTGCGTCCCAACTGGGCCGGATAGTAAATAATCGCCCGAACCGTCGCCGCCGGATCGATGAAAAACACCGTTCGTACGGCCGCCGTCGAACTCGCATTCGGCTGTATCATGCCGTATTTCCGGGCCACCTCCATCGACATATCGGCAATCAGCGGGAAATTCAGTTCGACCTTGCTGTGTCCTTTGTACTCGATACGATCGTGAATCGAACGCAGCCACGCGATATGGCTGGGCAGCGTGCCGACCGAAAGCCCGACCAGCTGGCAATTCAACGCCGCAAACTCTTTCTGCATCGCCCCGAAAAGGACGAACTCCGAAGTGCAAATCGCCGTAAAATCGGACGGATGACTGAACAGAATCACCCATTTTCCCTTGTAGTCCTGCGGGAAACGGATCTTTCCCTGCGTGGTTTCGGCCTCGAATGCCGGAGCTTTGTCGCCGATAAGCGGCATCGCACATGTTTGATTTTCCATACTTCTAACGGTTGTTTTTCTCGTTCCGCTGTTGCAAATACGATGCCTGCGCCCCCGAACGGAACAGCCGAAAGCGATTTTTGTGGTACACAATTTGCCGAATAACCGGGCAAACCAAAAACTTCATGTCCATGAAAACGTACGACAACGACAAAAAAGAGGTGAAAACCGGCCGCAAACCGACCGTCACCGCCAAGACGAAAACATCGGCCGGCACGAAAACGGCTGCTTCCGCCAAAAAGAAAAGCCGGTACACCGGCGATGCGCAATCGGATTTCCACACCTTTTTCGTCGACGAGCTCAAGGATATTTATTGGGCCGAGCAGCATTTGAAAAAGGGGCTTCTGAAAATGTGCAAGGCTTCCACCACCGAGCAGCTATCGGCGGCGTTCACCAAGCACTACAACGACGGCGACCGGCAAATCGCAGAGCTGGAAACCGTATTCGCCTTGCTGGGCGAGAAACCCGAAACCAAAAAGTGCGAAGCGATGGCCGGACTGCTCAAAGAGGCGGAATCGATTATCTCCGACACCAAACGCAACAGTTTCGTGCGGGATGCGGGCCTGATTCTGGCGGCCCAGAAAGTGGAGCATTACGAAATCGCGACCTACGGGACACTATGCGCGTTGGCGGAATACCTGCCCGAGAAGAAAGTTCGGAAAACGTTGGAGAAGATATTGGCCGGAGAAAAAAAGACCGACATCGCCTTAACCAAGCTGGCCGAAGCGTTCGTCAACGAATGCGCCGCTGTGGAGTAACATTTTCCCGCACAGAGACGAAAGAGAGGGTTCGCCCTCTCTTTTTTATTTTATTCCTGTGAAAATTGTATATATTTGCATTTGGAAACCCACTAATTGCGTATGCCTATGGAGAAATAACAGAAAGAATCCTCGGAATTTTCACCCGTGCCGCCTCTGTACCGGGAACGTCGGCACCAACATATAAAAGGCGCATCGCTTTTCTTCTGGCTTTCGGAACTTGGACACTTTCGACGTCGTTAGGAATTAAGGTCGATGCTCACGCTGTTTTCGGCGCGGGCATTTCTTTCATCTTACGACAACAGGTAGTCCAAGACCTCGAAAGCGGATGACTGGAATTTGTCCGCGTTTTTTATACTTACAACATTAACGAACCCTCAAACTGAATTTATCCATGAAAAAATCATTGCTCGTGCTCCTCTGCGCGTTCTCTTTCTCCGCTGTTTCGGCGCAAGACATCATCATGAAGAAAAATGCCGACGAAATCCGGGCCAAAGTGACGGAGGTCGGTGCTACCGAAATCAAATACCGGAAATGGGACAACCTCGACGGGCCTGTTTATACCATTCCCGTCCATGACGTATTCGTCATCAAGTACGAAAACGGCACCACCGACAAATTTACCGACCTGTCGGCAGCCAAATCCCGACCGCAAATCAGCGGCAAGTTTCCGCGATACCAAGGAGAAATCGCTATCGGCTACGGAGTGGGCGTAGGCGCAGCATCCGATGTAATCAACACCAACCGAGTCGTTATCGAAACCGTGCACGGCGCACGTATCAACCCGTATGTGTTCGTCGGCGGCGGTCTCGGAATCAATTACTTCTATGGATTGCTCAACGGTTACGTCGGTTATTACGGGGACGGCGACACCGCCACCATAGCGCCCTTGTTCGCCAACGTCAAAGGATATTGTCCGCTCTCGAAAAAAACGGCGCTTGCGCTTTCGCTCGATATGGGTGCCGCTATCGGAATCGGCGGCATTGCGGAGGGAACGGAGTTTTATACGAGCATCGGCCCCGAAGTTCAAATCGGAAAGTTCGATCTCGGCATACGCTTCCAACACATGGAAACGGGCATGGGAACGGGGTTGAACGCCATGCTGTTCCGTGTAGGATTCACTTTCTGACACGAATCTCGACACGAAAAAAGGGCGGTTTCCATATCGGGAACCGCTCTTTTTACATTCAGGACGAGAGGATTTTCCGATTTCAAATAAATTATCGTACCTTTGGAACATAAACCCAAAACACAATTCGCCTATGAAGTAATCGCACTGAAACGTATTGAAAACAATGATTTTCACTCGTGCCGTCCACGTACTAAAAACGCCGGCACAAACATATAAAAAGCGTTAGCTTTATATCTTGTTTTTCGAAATCTGGAAAATTTCAAGCACAGCAAGAGTAAAGTGTAAACGCTCACGTTCCGACGTGGGCTTTACTTTATTTGTTGTGCAGGGTATTCCAGAACCTCGAAAGGCAAATAATAAGTTCAGCCTGCGTTTTTTATATAAATCAAAATTTAATTAACTTAAAAATCAGATGAAAAAATTATTTTTTGCCGTGCTACTCGCGGCCGCTACATGTGCTAATGCACAAAACACTGTTCCAACTCACCAAAAGTATGAAGTTTGCCAAGTCGTCGCATATGTGATACCGGTAAGCCGAAAATTTGAAGTACACGTTGAATATGGCGAAGGTATTTCCCGTAAGACCGTTGTAAAGAATGAAAAGGGTAGTATTAAGCTCTCCGTCGCCTACGTAATAGCAGAATTGCTGTCAGACGGCTGGAAAATTGAAACATCCTACACTGGTCCACAAGGTGGCCCGATGGCTGCTTTTATCCTCCTGTCTCGGCCTATTCCTACAAACACATTCGAATCAACTTCGGACGCCACCGAACCACTCAGTCTATCGGAGAGTATAGAATAGCTATACAATTTACGATATTCATTGATTTTATAAACGCAAAAGGGTCCGACCTTTCGGTCGGACCCTTTTGCCAAATATCAATAATTACCGAACTTTCCGAATGATTTCGCCGCCGTGCTTGATAGCCTCTTCGTTGGCAGGAAGCATCTTCCAAGCTCGTTCGGGGAGCGATTTTTTGAGGCCTATCATGATGTTCTCCATTGCGACGACGGGGCACACTTTCAAATATCCGCCCAAAATCATCGTATTGAACAACTTGGCCTGTCCCATGCGGGCGCACTCGGCCGTAGCATCTATGGCGAAAACCGAAATATCGGTGCGCACCGGATGCCGCGTGATGCCGTTCGTATCGTAAATCAACACACCGCCCGGCTTCACCATCGGCTCGAATTTCTCCATCGACTGCTGATTGAGAATAATCGCCGTGTCGAACTCGTGCGCAATGGGCGACGAGATTTTCCGGTCGGAGAGAATGACCGTCACATTCGCCGTACCGCCACGCATCTCGGGCCCATAGGAGGGCATCCACGTCACCTCGTAATCCTGCATCACGCCCGAATAGGCGAGTATCTTACCCATCGAGAGGACGCCCTGTCCTCCGAAGCCTGCTATAATCAACGTTTCTTTCATCGTGTCGGATCCAATTTTACGTCCTTGATATCGCCCAACGGATAGTAGGGCAACATGTTCTGTTCCAGCCACTCGTTCGAGGCAACAGGCGAAAGTTTCCAGCCGCTGTTACACGTCGAGACGACCTCGACCAGCGAAAAACCCTGTCCGTCCATCGCATGTTGGAAAGCCTTTTTGATAGCCGCCTTGCATTTGCGCACATTGGCCGGTTTGTGCACGCTTTGGCGGGTGATGTAGGTCGCCCCGTCCAAATGGGCCATCATCTCGGCAATTTTATAGGGATAGCCGTTCAAACGCGGGTCGCGGCCGTAGGGCGTCGTCGCCGTTTTCATGCCCAGCAGGGTAGTGGGAGCCATTTGGCCGCCCGTCATGCCGTAAATCGCATTGTTGATGTAAATCGCCACGACGTTTTCGCCGCGCGCCGCCGCATGGATACTCTCCGCCGTGCCGATCGCCGACAAGTCGCCGTCGCCCTGATAGGTGAAGACCATGCGGTCGGGATTGAGCCGCTTGGCAGCCGTCGCAACCGCCAAAGCACGGCCGTGCGCAGCCTCGATCCAGTCGATGTCGATATAATTGTACGCGAATACCGAACATCCCACCGGCGAAATGCCGATCGTCCGGTCGACCAAGCCCAATTCGTCGATTACCTCGGCAACCAGTTTGTGCACCGTACCGTGGCTGCAACCCGGACAATAGTGCATCGTATTGTCCAGCATCAAGCGCGGTTTCGCATAGACCCTATTTTCTTCTTTTATCTCAACCTCTGCCATAGCCGTTACTTGTTAATCAGTTTTTCTTTGAGTGCCGCCAGCACCTCGTCGGGATTGAAAAGCATCCCGCCCTGTCGTCCGTAGTGTTCTACGGGAGCCTTTCCGTTGACGGCCAGCCGAACATCCTCGACCATTTGGCCTGCGTTCAACTCCGCCGAAAGGAACCCTTTTACCCCGCGGGCCGCCAACTCAGCGATTTGCTTCTTCGGGAACGGATAAAGCGTAATGGGACGCAGCAAACCGACTTTCAGTCCCTCGGCACGGGCCATTTCGACCGTCGCCGAGCAAATGCGCGCCGACGAACCGAACGCCACGATGACATACTCGGCATCGTCGCACTCGATAGCCTCGTAGCGCACTTCGTTCTCCTCCAATTCGCGGTATTTGGCCTGCAACCGCTGGTTGATAACTTCCATTTTCTCCGACTGCAACTCCAACGAGGTCACGATATTGCGTTCGCGGTCGGAGGTCTTGCCGTAAGCCGCCCAAGCACGCGCTTCGGTACGGGTTTCCTCGTCCGTCCGGCGGGGACGCTGCGGCGACAACACGACTTTCTCCATCATCTGGCCGATAGCGCCGTCGGCCAGAATCATCGCCGGATTGCGGTATTTGAACGCCAAATCGAACGCTTCGGCCACATGGTCGTGCATCTCCTGCACGGAGTTCGGAGCCAATACAATCAGATGATAATCGCCATGCCCACCGCCTTTCGTCGCCTGGAAATAGTCGCCCTGCGACGGCTGAATGGTACCCAAACCCGGGCCGCCGCGCTGGCAGTTGATGATAAGACAGGGAAGCTCGGCACCGGCCAGATAGCTGATGCCTTCGGACATCAGCGAAATACCGGGGCTCGACGACGAGGTCATCACCCGCTTGCCGGTAGCAGCCCCGCCGTAGAGCATGTTAATCGACGAAACCTCCGATTCGGCCTGTAAGACGACCATGCCGGTCGTCTCCCACGGTTTCAGTTCCATCAAGGTCTCCATCACTTCGGACTGCGGCGTGATGGGGTAGCCGAAATAACCGTCGCAACCGTAGCGTATCGCCGCATGGGCAATCACCTCGTTGCCTTTTATCAACTTCACCTCTTTCTCTGCCATAGCCTTATTCGATTTTTTGCCGGTAAACCGTGATGCAACTGTCGGGACAAATCACGCCGCACGAAGCGCACCCCGTGCAGGCATCGGGATTGGCCATCCACACGACGGGATAGCCCTTGCCGTTCACTTCGGACGACAGGGCGAGCACCTCGCACGGACACGAAGCCACGCAAACCCCGCATCCCTTGCACCGCTCGCTGTCGACGACGATAGCGCCTTTGATTTTAGCCATACTCTCCTAAATTTAGGTTAGGACAAAAATAGGAATTTTTCGGAAGAAAAGCAAACTTTTTCCAATACCCCGACACACCTTGCAAAAAATCGCCACTACGGCAAAAGCGGCAGCGGCGATTTCAACAGGCACAACAGCGGGTTCACTGCTCCTCGAACGAGTGGATCACGATACCCGAACGGAGTTTGGGCTCGAACCACGTCGTTTTGGGTGGCATGATGTTGCCCGTGTCGGCGATGTTGATCAGCTGCTGCATCGAAACGGGATAGAGCGCGAACGCCACCCGCATCTCGCCGCTGTCCACCCGCCGTTTGAGTTCGCCCAAACCGCGGATTCCACCCACAAAGTCGATGCGTTTGGAAGTACGCAGGTCTTCGATGCCCAGCACAGGTTTCAGCACCTGTTCGGAAAGCACCGTCACGTCCAGCACACCGATAGGGTCGCTGTCGTCGTAAGTGCCCGGTTTGGCCGTCAGACGCCACCAGCGGCCGTCCAGATACATCGCGAAATCGTGCAAGGCCGCAGGCCGATACTCCTCCGAGCCTTTTTCTTCAACCGTGAAACGCTCTTTAAGCCGCTCCAAAAATTGTTCGGAAGTCAGACCGTTCAAATCGCGCACGACGCGGTTGTAGTCGATGATGCGCAACTGGCCCGCGGGAAAAGTCACCGCCAAGAAATAGCAATACTCCTCGTCGCCCGTATGGTTGGGATTCTTGGCCTTGCATTCGGCCCCGACGCGGGCTGCGGCCGCCGTCCGGTGGTGTCCGTCGGCAACATAAAGCGCCGGAATTCCTGCGAAAATTTCCGTAATGCGGTCGTTGGTTTTCCGGTTGCGGATGACCCACAATTTGTGTCCGAATCCGTCGGCCGCCGTGAAATCGTATTCGGGCGCATTGTTTTTCACCACGCCGGCGACAAGGGCGTCGATTTCGGCATCGTCGGGATAGGCGAAGAAAACCGGTTCGATATTGGCCTGCTGGTTGCGGACATGAATCATGCGGTCCTCCTCCTTGTCGGGACGGGTCAGTTCGTGTTTCTTGATAGCCCCCGAAAGATAATCCTCGAAGTGGCAGCACATCGCCAGCCCGTACTGCGTCCGGCCGTCCATCGTCTGCGCATAGATATAATAGCACGCCTCCGGCTCCTGCCGAAGCCAGCCGTTTGCCCGCCATTTGCGGAAATTCTCGACCGCTTTGGCGTAAACCTCCGGCGCATGTTCGTCGGCGATAGGCTCGAAGTCTATTTCGGGCTTGATGATGTGCAGCAGCGAACGTTCCGTCGCTTCGGCCCGCGCCTCGACGGAGTTCAGCACATCGTAGGGCCGCGACGCCACTTCGGAGGCGTACTCCTTCGGAGGGCGTATTCCGCGAAAAGGTTTGATGCGTACCATAAAATTCCTTTATTTGTTCACTTGGAAACGGGTCACTCCCTCCTTGAAAAACGCAACGATCTGGTTCGCCGCCGCCAATCCCGCGTTGATATTCGCCTCGGCGGTTTCGGCGCCCATTTTCTTGGGCGTGGCGAAGAACCGGTTTCCCAATTTCTCCGCCATTTCGGACTCGTTGGCCGGAGCGATGTCGGTGATATATTTCAGGTCTTCGCGTTCGGTCAACGCCCGCAGCAATCCCGGCTCGTCGATTACCTCCTTGCGGGCCGTATTGACCAGCGTCGCCCCTTTCGGCATCGACATCAGCAAGTCGTAGCCGATCGAATTTTTCGTCTGCTCGGTCGCGGGGATGTGCAGCGAAAGGTAATCGGCCCGCCGGTACAGCGCTTCGACCGAATCGACCTTTTCCACCCCGTCGGCCGCGAATACCTGCGCATCCGCGACGAACGGGTCGTAGGCTATCACGTTCATCCCCAACGCCTTGCCCTTGCATGCAACCAACCGGCCAACATTGCCGTAAGCATGAATGGCGAGCGTCTTGCCATGCAACTCCGACCCCGTGCCGGGCGTATAGCGGTTGCGCGCCATGTAAACCATCATGCCGAGCGCGAGTTCCGCCACCGCATTGGAGTTTTGGCCGGGCGTGTTCATCACGACGATGCCGCGCGCCGAAGCCGCCGCAAGGTCTACGTTGTCATAGCCCGCACCGGCACGCACGACGATGCGGAGCTGCTTCGCCGCCGCAATCACCTCGTCCGTCACCTTGTCGCTGCGGACTATCAGCGCATCGGCATCGGCGACGGCCGCCAGCAGCTGGGCCTTTTCCGTATATTTTTCGAGCAGCGCCAACTCGAAGCCGGCCCGTTCGATGATTTCGCGAATACCCTCGACGGCCTTTTTCGCGAAAGGTTTTTCGGTTGCAACAAGAATTTTCATAGTCTCTTTCAGCATGATTGTTTCCTGTATTTCAGTCTCCTTCCACGCCGTTACCTCGCCCGTCAAGGCGCTATAAGACGTGGGCACCTTGAATTGATAAGCCATTGCTCCGTTTATTTAAGATGCAGATGCTCAAACTCCTGCATGCAGGCCACCAGCGCCTCGACGCTCTCTTTCGGCAGCGCGTTGTAGCACGAAGCCCGGAATCCGCCCACCAGACGGTGGCCCTTGATGCCGACCATGCCGCGCTCCGTCGCGAATTGGAGGAATTCGGGAGCCAAATCTTCGTAGCCGTCGGCCATGACGAAGCAGATATTCATCCGCGAACGGTCCTCCGGCGCGACCGTGCCGCGGAACAGCGGGTTCCGGTCGATTTCGGCATAGAGCAACGCGGCTTTCTCCTTGTTCCGCCGTTCGATTTCGGGTACGCCGCCGATGGATTTCAACCATTTGAGCGATTCGCACAGCACGTAGATCGGGAACACGGGAGGCGTATTGAACATCGACCCGTTCTCGACGTGCGTGCGGAACGAAACCATCGTCGGCAACTCGCGCGCCTGCCGGTCGAGCATATCCTCACGGATAATGGCGAACGTAACGCCCGCAGGCGCCAAATTCTTCTGCGCGCCGCCGTAAATCATGGCGTACTTCGACACGTCGACCGGCCGCGACAGAATATCCGACGACATGTCGGCGATAAGCGGCACGGGCGAAGTCAAATCCTCGAAATACTCCGTACCGTAAATCGTGTTGTTCGACGTGATGTGCACGTAATCCAAATCGGTCGGAATGGCAAATCCTTTCGGAATGTAGGTAAAATTCCGGTCGTCCGACGAAGCCAGCGTTTCGGCTTCGCCGAAGAACTTGGCCTCTTTGAGTGCCTTTTTCGCCCAGACGCCCGTATTCACGTAACCCGCTTTTTTGCCGAGGAAATTGGCCGGCACCTGATAGAACATCGTGCTGGCGCCGCCGCCCACGTAAAAGATGCGGTAATTGTCCGGAATATGCAACAACTCGCGAAACAGCGCATCGGCATCGGCAAGGACATTTTCAAAATCTTTCGTCCGATGCGACATCGACAACAGAGACAATCCGATGCCGTTGAAATCGAGGACGGCCTTCGCCGCCTGTTCGAGCACCTCCTGCGGCAAAATGGCAGGCCCCGCATAAAAATTGTGTTTTTTCATAACCGTTCGGTTTATGGAATTGACTGTGTATTGGTTTTACCCCGTTCTTTCAGAGCACTAAACAAAGGTAGGGAAAATTTTCAGACCGCACAACACCCGGGCGAATAATTTTCGGAAAGCGGGTTATTGAATAGTTTTTATTATTTTTGCACGAAAAATCGTTCCGCTATCATGGTAAAATCAATGACCGGCTTCGGAAAAGCCGAAGCCGCGCTCCCGAATAAGAAAATCACCGTCGAAATCCGGTCGCTCAACTCCAAGCAGCTGGACCTCAACCTGCGGCTGCCCGCCGTTTACCGGCAGTCGGAATACGAAATCCGGGGCATCATCGCCCGCACGGTCGAACGGGGCAAGGTCGATGTCTTCGTGACGGTCGAATCGCAGACCGTCGAAACTTCGGCCCGCATCAACCGCGACGCTTTCGGCGAGTACCTGCGCCAAATGACCGACACGCTCGTCCATACGGGACTCGAACCCGACTACGGGGTGCTCGTGCCGTGCATCATGCGCCTGCCCGATGTCGTGTCGACCGAAACCGAGACCATTTCCGAAGAAGAGCACGCGGCCCTGCTGACCGCGACGGAAAAAGCAGCGGAGGCACTGAACGCATTTCGAGCGCAGGAGGGTGCGACGCTGATTGCCGACCTGCTGCGGCGCATCGACCTCATCGAAAGCTACAAAAACGAGGTCGTCCCCTATGAACAAGCCCGCACGGAGACTATCAAGGCGCGGATTCTCGACAACCTGTCGAAACTCCAAGTCGAAGTCGACCGCAACCGGCTGGAGCAGGAGATGATTTTCTACTTGGAAAAACTCGACATCACCGAAGAAAAGGTGCGGCTGACCAACCACTGCAACTACTTCCGCGAAGTGGCCGCCTCCGAAGAGGGCGCAGGCCGCAAACTGGGCTTCATCGCGCAGGAACTGGGACGCGAAATCAACACGATGGGCTCGAAAGCCAATGAAACGAACATCCAGATTCTGGTCGTCAAGATGAAAGACGAACTGGAAAAAATCAAGGAGCAAGTCCTGAACATCCTGTAAAGCAATGGGCAAGGTCGTCATATTCTCCGCACCGAGCGGTTCCGGCAAAACCACCATCGTCCGCGCCCTGCTGGCACGGTATCCGCAGTTGGAATTCTCCATTTCGGCGACCAGCCGGGCCCCGCGCGGAAACGAACAGCACGGCAAGGACTATTATTTCTTCACACCGGAGGAGTTCCGGCAGGCCGTATCGGAAGGGCGTTTCGTGGAGTGGGAGGAGGTCTATCAAGGTACCTGCTACGGCACGCTGCGCAGCGAAGTGGAACGCATCTGGGCCAAAGGCCATGTCATCATCTTCGATGTCGATGTCATGGGCGGGCTGAACCTGCGCCGCATCTTCGGCGACGACGCCTGCGCGATTTTCATCCAGCCGCCCTCGATCGAGGAGCTGCGCCGCCGGCTCGAAGGGCGCGGCACCGACGCGCCGGAGGTCATCGACCGGCGAATCGCCAAAGCGGAATTCGAGCTGGCGCAAGCGTCGGGATTCGACCGCATCGTACTGAACGACCGGCTCGACGAAGCGATCGACGAAACGGCCCGCATTCTCGAAAACTTTATGGCGTCCGGACGATGAAGCGACGCATGATGCTCTATTTCGGGTCGTTCAATCCCGTCCACAAAGGCCATATCGCATTGGCCGAGTATGTCGTGGAGCGGGGGTTGTGCGATGAAATGGCTTTGGTCGTCTCGCCGCAAAGCCCCCACAAGACAGCGGCGGCATTGGCACCCGAACTGGACCGCTTCGAGATGACCGAAATCGCCTGCAAAGCATCGAAATTCGCCGACCGCATCCGTCCGTCCGTCATCGAATTCCTGCTGCCCAAACCCTCCTATACGATCGACACGCTCCGGCATCTCGCGGAAAACTACGGGCAGGAAATGACGTTTTCCATTCTAATGGGAAGCGACCAGCTGGAACGGCTGGACAGCTGGAAAGAGTACGAAAAGATACTCGAATATCCCGTGTACGTCTATCCGCGACGCGGAAAGGCCGTGCCTGCGGAACTCGAAAGCCGCATCGTGCTGCTGCAAGATGCGCCGCTGCTGGATATTTCCGCGACGGAGGTGCGCCGCCGCATCGAATGCGGAGAGGACACGGCCGACCTGCTGCATCCCGACGTAGCAGCCTACATCCGGCAGAAAGGGCTGTGGAGCCCGGCCTCACGCATCGCGGCGATTACGGCCCGCCTGACCGACAAGCCCGACGACATCGAACTGTTGTTGGAGCGCGGCAAACTCCACTACCGGCTCAACGAGTGGGGCGCGGCGCTCAACGACTTCAACCGCATCCTGCAAACCGACCCGCAACATGCCGAAGCACGGCAGTTCATCGACATGGTGCAGGAGATACTCGCATTCCGATACAAAGACATCTACAACCCCTGATATACGATGGAACGACTGAAAATAGCATTGCTGGCCGGCGGCGACTCGCCCGAACGCGAAATCGCCCTGCAAAGCGCGGCACAAATCGAGCAGGCGCTCGACCACGCGAAATACGACATCACGCTGATCGACCTGCACCACCGCGACTGGCACTACACGGCTCCCGACGGACGGGAATGGCAGGTGGACAAAAACGATTTTTCGCTGACCGTAGACGGTGTACGCAAATCGTTCGACTATGCGCTCATCATCATTCACGGCACACCGGGCGAGGACGGCAAACTGCAAGGGTACCTCGACATGATGGCTGTTCCCTATTCGTCCTGCTCGATGACCTCGTCGGCCGTCACGTTCGACAAAATCACGACCAAGCGCGTTTTGGCCGGGCACGTCAATCTCGCCCGCGAGATTTTTATCAGAAAGGGTGAAAAATGCGATGCGGGGCATATCGTGGAGACACTGGGCCTGCCGCTTTTCGTGAAGCCGAACGCCAACGGCTCGTCATTCGGCGTGACGAAGGTGCACGCGCGCGAGGAACTGCCCGCCGCTATCGACGCCGCATTCGCACAAGGCGACGAAATCCTTGTCGAAGAGTGCATTACGGGGCAGGAAATCGGCTGCGGAGTGCTGGTTGCCGGAGGCAAGGAATACGTCTTCCCCGAAACGGAAATCGTCCCGAAAAACGACTTCTTCGACTACGAAGCCAAATACACGGCCGGTTGTTCGGACGAAATCACACCGGCCCGCATCACACCCGAAGTGCGTGCGGAGCTCAACCGCATGACGCTCGACGCCTACCGGACCTGCCGTTGCAGCGGGGTAGTGCGGGTAGATTTCATCGTGACGCCCGAAGGGAAGCCCTATTTCATCGAGCTGAACTCCATTCCGGGCATGAGCCCAGGCAGCATCGTGCCGAAGCAGGCCCGCGCAATGGGCATGTCGCTCGGCGAACTGTACGACCTCGTTATCGCCGACACCTGCCGCAAATGATTGAAATCGACGACAAAATCGTAAGCGCCGACATCCTGCGCGAGTGTTTCGCCTGCGACCTCGCAGCGTGCAAGGGGGCTTGCTGCGTCGAGGGGAACGCGGGCGCGCCGCTGGAAGCGGAGGAAGTCGACATCCTCGAACGCGAATACGCCAACTACAAGCCCTACATGACGCCCGAAGGCATCGCCGCCGTCGAACGGCAAGGGTTCATGGTCATCGACGAGGACGGCGACTACACGACCCCGCTGGTCGACGATGCCGAATGCGCCTACTTCTGTCGCGAGAACGGCATCACGTTCTGCGCCATCGAAAAAGCGTGGAAAGAGGGCCGTACCGCCTTTCGGAAACCGATTTCGTGCCACCTCTATCCGATTCGGCTCATGCGTTTCGCCAACGGCACGACAGGGCTCAATTACCACCGCTGGTCGATTTGCGAACCGGCCCGCACGTGCGGCAAACGGCTGGGAATTCCGGTGTACAAAGCACTGCACGAACCCATTGTCCACTGCTTCGGGGAAGCGTTCTACGAAGAACTCGAAGCCGCCGCGAACTACTTGAATACGAAATAACCACGATATGAACCGATTTTTTTCCTTTCTTTTTGTCTCGATGCTGCCGATTGCCGGCGTACAGGCCCAAGAGCCCGAAACCCTCGTGGCAGACATCGGCCCGGTCGAAACGGCCGTCGATGCGCAGGCGGCCGATTCGATTTCCGCCCTGCGGCTGCGCCTGCAACCCAAGCCGATCGTATCGAACCCCGACACGAACAATCTGACGATCATCGACACGCTCGATTCGGGCAACGAAGCCCTGCGGGTGATTCTGTACAGCAACAACACGTGGAAATACATCCTCGACCGCGAAGTGGCCAAAGACAGTACGGTTTTTGAAAAATACTGGAACACCTCGACGCTTTTTCCCTATCGCGAAGTCGATTTGTCGTCCATGCCGCAATCCATTGTCATCCAGCTGCTCGATTCGGTCACGAGCTATCATTGCCCTTATCAGGGATCCGTCCACCCGCACGGCAAATACGGCCCGCGCCGCCGCCGTCAGCATCAGGGCATCGACCTGCCGCTGAAAACGGGCGACCCGATTTACGCCACGTTCAGCGGCCGCGTGCGCATCTCGCAATACAATACCGGCGGATACGGCAATCTGGTCATCATCCGCCACGACAACGGGCTGGAAACCTATTACGGGCACTTGGCGGAACGGCTCGTCGAAACGAACCAATGGGTCGAAGCGGGGCAAATCATCGGATTGGGCGGTTCGACCGGACGTTCGACCGGCCCGCACCTGCATTTCGAGACCCGCTACTACGGCCGGGCCTTCGACCCCGAACGGTTGATAGACTTCAAGAACGGCACCCTCTGCCGCGAAACATTCCTGCTGAAAAAATCGTTTTTCAACATCCATTCCAACGCAGCGCAGGATTTCGACGACGAAATCGCCAACGAAGAACAGGACAAACACGAAATCGCCGAGCAGGCCGCCCGACGCTACCACACCATTCGTCAGGGAGATACGTTGAGCACGTTAGCCACCAAGTACGACACGACGGTGACGAACCTCTGCCGGCTGAACGGCATCAAACCTAATTCGATTATCCGCTACGGACAAAAAATCCGCGTAAAATAACCGGCGGCACCGGCTATTCCGCCGCAACGGGTTCCGGCCGGCCGGCATAGTCCCGTTCGCCGAAAATCAACGAACCGACCCGCACCATCGTCGCACCGCACTCCACCGCATAACCGTAATCGTGCGACATGCCCATCGACAGCGTATCGAATCGCGCGCCGAAGTAGGGGCGGAGCAGGTCGAAACAGCGTTTCAACTCGCGGAAATCGTGCCGGATGACCTGCGCGTCGGTCGTATTGGTCGCAATCCCCATTACGCCCCGCACCCGCACGTTGTCCAGCCGTGCGAAAGGCGCCGAACGCACATACTGCATCAATTCGGTGAAATCCCACCCCGTTTTCGTCTCCTCGGCGGCGACGCGGATTTCCAACAGCACGTCGATCGTCCGGCCGCATTTGGCCGCCTCGCGCTGGATGGCCTCCGCCAAACGGGCGCTGTCGACCGAATGAATCAACGCAACGAACGGAGCGATCATCTTGATTTTGTTGGTTTGCAGATGCCCGATCATGTGCCACTCGATGTCTTTCGGCAGGGCGGCCTGTTTTTCGGCCATTTCCTGCGGACGGCTCTCCCCGAAAATCCGCTGTCCGGCATCGTAAGCCGCACGAAGCGCCTCGACAGGGTGCGTTTTCGACACGGCGACCAGCGTCACCTGCCCGGGCAGGGTAGCGCGCACGAGCGACAACTGACAAGCTACGTTCATTTTTGGTTCACTATTCACGGGGACAAAGATATGCAAAAATCCTGCAACACGATTCGGCAGCAGCCGATCCGCAATTTTTACTATTTTTGCTTTCGAAAAACGATTGTGCCATGTTGGAAACCGAACGTCTGATTCTGCGCGCATGGGAGGAGTCCGATGCCGCCGCCCTCTACAAATACGCCAGCGATCCGGCCGTCGGGCCGATTGCCGGCTGGCCGCCGCATACGTCGGTGGAAAACAGCCGCGAAATCATCCGCACCGTATTGGGCGCGCCGGAAACCTATGCCGTCGTCCTGAAAGAGACGCAAGAACCGGTCGGAAGCTGCGGCATCCTATTCGGCAACAGCCTGCACAGTGCCGAAATGAAAGACGGCGAAGCAGAAATCGGCTATTGGCTCGGCATGCCGTACTGGGGACGTGGGCTGATTCCCGAAGCCGTGCGGCGCCTGCTGGAACGTTGCTTCACGGATTTGAGCCTGCGTGCCGTCTGGTGCGGCTATTACGACGGCAACCGCAAATCCCGGCGGGTACAGGAGAAGTGCGGATTCACGTATCACCACACCGAACACGACAAACCCTCGCCGATGGGCGACTTGCGCACCGAACACTTCACGAGGCTCACTTTCGAGGAGTGGCAGGCAGGGCGATAAGGTTTTTGGCCGTTTGCGAATAGTTTGCTACCTTTGGGAAATACTATTTCGCAAAAATGAAAACGCTCCGTTTATTTTTGGTCGCAGCCGCCGCAACCGCCTATGGCGCGGCGCAAGCCTGCACCAACTTCATCATCACGAAAGGCGCATCGACCGACGGTTCGGTCATGGTGTCCTATGCGGCCGACTCGCACGCCCTCTACGGCGCACTCTACCACACTGCGGGCGGCAAGCACAAAGCAGGCTCGATGCTGCCCGTCTACGAATGGGACTCGGGCCGCTATCTGACCGACATTCCGCAAGCGTCCGAAACCTATTCGACCGTCGGCAACATGAACGAACATTCGCTCATCATCGGCGAAACGACCTACGGCGGCCGTGCCGAACTGGAAGACCCGACCGGAAAAATCGACTACGGCTCGTTGATTTACATCACGCTGCAACGCGCCCGCACGGCCCGTGAAGCTATCCGCATCATCGCCGAACTGGCCGACACCTACGGCTATGCGTCGAGCGGGGAATCGTTCTCCATCGCCGACACCGAGGAGGCTTGGATTATGGAGTTGATCGGCAAAGGATACAAGGACGACGGGCAGGGCGGCAACGCCCGCAAAGGCATCGTTTGGGTGGCGCGCCGGATACCCGACGGCTACGTCTGCGCCCACGCCAACCAAGCGCGCATCACGACTTTCCCGAAAGACGACCCCGAAAATTGCCTCTATGCGCCCGACGTCGTAACGTTCGCCCGCGAAATGGGCTACTACGAGGGTCCGGACGACGATTTCAGCTTCTGCGACGCCTATTGCCCGGCCGATTTCGGCGGATTGCGCGGCTGCGAAGCCCGCGTATGGGCGTTCTTCCGCACGGTGGCCGACGGCATGGATGCCTATCAGGACTTCGCGATGGGCTACAACCCTTCGAATAAGATGCCTTTATGGGTAAAACCCCGCACGAAAGTATCGCCCAAGACGGTTTTCGACTGCATGCGCGACCACTACGAAGGCACCCCGATGGACATGACGAAAGATTTGGGTGCCGGCGGGCACGCCTGTCCCTATCGCTGGCGTCCGATGAACTTCGAGGTGGACGGCGAAACCTATGTCAACGAACGCGCAACGGCGACGCAACAAACCGGTTTCTGGTTCGTGGCGCAGGCCCGTCCGCAACTGCCCGACGACATGGGTATTCTGTGGTTCGGGGTCGACGATGCCGCCACATCGTGCCTGACACCGATTTACTGCTCGACGACCGCCGTACCCGAATGTTTCGACGAGGCGAACGGTTCGATGCTCGACTACTCGCCGACATCGGCATTCTGGCTTTTCAACCGCACGACGAACTTCGCCTACATGCGCTACGACATGATTTCGGCCGACATCCGCCGTGTCGCCGATGCGTGGGAGAATAACTTACTGACGGTACAAATTCCGCTCGCGGACTTGAAAGCGGCGGAACTTCCCGCGAAAAAACGGGCCCGCTATCTGACGGACTATTCCGTCCGCACGGCACAACATTTGTTCGACCGTTGGTCGAAGCTGAACGAATATCTGTTGATAAAATACATCGACGGCAACGTGAAAAGCGAGCATGCCGGCGTACTGGAATACCTCGACAATGCCGGCAATGCGTCCCACTTCGTCGAAAACGGCAACGGCAAGCGGATTCCCGACAAAATCCAGTATCCGGGCTACAACGAACGGTGGAAACGGGCCGTCGCAGCGGACAACGGGGATGTACTGCGGGTACCGAAACAATAAACGCGTATGAAATACGATATTATCGTCGTAGGAAGCGGCCCGGGCGGCTATGTGGCGGCCATACGGGCGGCGCAATTAGGGAAGAAAGTCGCGCTCGTCGAACGGGCGGAACCCGGCGGGGTATGCCTCAACTGGGGGTGCATCCCGACCAAAGCGCTGCTGAAAAGCGCGCAAGTCTACCAATACTGCACGGCGGCCGAGCATTACGGCGTGGAGTGCGCCGGCGAAATCCGGCCGAATCTGGAAAAAATCGTCGCACGGTCGCGCGGCGTGGCCGAAACGATGTCGAAAGGCATCCGTTTCCTGCTCCAAAAGAACGGCATCGAGTGGATACAAGGGTTCGGGCGAATCACGGCACCCGGCCACGTCGAAGTCGAGGGCACGGACTACGAAGCGGAGCACATCGTGCTGGCGACAGGTGCACGGCCGCGCGAAATGCCTTTCATGCCGGTAGACGGCGAACATGTCATCACCTCGAAACAAGCGCTGGCACTGACGGAATTGCCGCAGTCGATGATTGTCGTCGGTTCGGGTGCTATCGGCAGCGAGTTCGCATGGTTCTATGCCGCACTGGGCGTGAAAGTCACCGTCATCGAATACCTGCCGCGCATGATGCCGCTCGAAGACGAGGAGGTCTCGAAAACAATGGAGCGGGCATTCCGCAAACTGCGCGCGACGGTGCTCACCTCGACGACCGTCAAACAGGTTACGGTCGCACCGGAAGGCGTTTGCCGCGTCGAAATCGAAGGCAAAAAAGGAGCGGAAACCCTCACGGCCGATGTCGTACTATCGGCTGTCGGCATTCAGGCGAACATCGAGGACATCGGACTGGAAACGGTCGGCGTGACGGTCGAACGCGGCAAAATCAAGGTCGACGAATTCTACCGCACGAACGTGCCGGGCATCCATGCCATCGGCGACATCGTGGCAGGGCCTGCGCTGGCCCACGTCGCATCGGCAGAAGCGATCTGCTGCATCGAGCACATCTGCGGGCTGAATCCCGAACCGGTCGACTACACGACGATTCCGTCGTGCATCTTCACCTCGCCGGAGGTGGCGTCGGTCGGCCTGACCGAACAACAACTCCAAGAACAGGGCATCGAATACAAAGCCGGACGTTTTCCGTTCACGGCATCGGGCAAAGCGACCGCCGCAGGCGACCGCGACGGATTTATCAAATTGCTGTTCGGTGCGGACGACCGGTTGCTGGGAGCACACATGGTCGGGGCGAACGTCACGGAGATGCTGGCGGAACCGACGCTGGCCAAGATGCTGGGAGCGACGGCGCACCGCATCGCCCGCACGATTCACGCACATCCGACCATGAACGAAGGCATCATGGAAGCCGCCGAAGCAGCGCTCGGGGCTGCGATTCACCTGTAAATCGGTTCGGAAACGCGTGGTCGAACGACCGGGTTCCGAGCCCGTACCGACGCCGGATGATTTTTCGAGTCATCCGGCGTTTCGTTGCCGAACATTCCCGGAATCGCGGTACGAATCCGAAAAAAATGCCCGCAAGCAGTCCGAAAATCGAAAAAACAGGCCGTTTTTCGACATAAAAGAGTATCTTTGCGCTTACATTATTCGCAATCCGAATTTTTAACCAAAAAACAATGAAGAACATTTTTACTGCCAACCTCCGGGTCCTGCTGCTTCTCGGCATTTTCTTGGGGGGGGGAATTTGCCTGACCGGTTGTACGGACGAAGACCTGTCGAATCCTGACGAGCGATTTCCCGACGGACTTCCGATCCATCTGAAAACATCGGACTACAACAACCAGAATACCTACTACCTGCTCAACAACGACGAGCCGCGAACCACGTTCTGCTCGGCAGCGGAACGAAGTTTTTATGTCGACCAGCCGATTCAGATGACCGTCGACGACGACCTGTTCTTCCAGCTTCGTTTTTACAGTCCCAGAGCTTTGCCCAACGTGAGCATTTGGGCCACGATAGAGGGTTATGACGAACCGTTCAAATTGTTCTTCTTCGACAAAATCATGCCGTTCCAGCAGTTCCGCATGAAACTGCCTTTCGCCACGGAGAACGTCATGGCCGTGGCGCGCAGCGGCAAGTCGATTCAAATCATGGCCAACCCGCATCTCGCGCCCTCTTCGATTTCGCTGGAAATCGAATGCGACGAACCCTACTATCAAACGCTGCAAAGCATCAAATGCCACTGGTACATCCGATTCATTACTTACACCAGCGGCTATTGGCAGCCCCTGCGCGTCTTCGAGGCCCGCGAGGCGGTGGCCATTGCACTGAACCTGAGTTACATGTACTCATCGGACGAATTCGTCAAAGCCCTGCATGAATTCGGCCCGCTGCACAGCAACAACAACAAAGCCGAAATCAACAAGGATGCGCTGCTTGCGAAAGTTTTGAAATTCAGCGGATTCAATTTCGGCCGCGTTTCCGGCGTAAACGGTTTGGGAGGAGGCCGCGAGTACGGTTTGGCCAACTGGTGCTACATCGAGCACTATGCCGATGACACGACCGAGACCCACACGCTTTTCCACGAGTTCGGGCACTGTTTGGGCTATGACCATGTAGGAAACATGACCTACGAAATCACGGGGCCGGGCTGGCAAACGCTCGGCAGAAACGTCTATATCCAATTGTGCCTCGACAAGAAGATGCCGGTCTATTCGCGCCGCTTCCTGCACACCCGCCGCGACTTCCACCCGTACCAAGCCTCGAAAAACATCATCGAAGACCCCGAGCTCGATGAAGTCGACGGCGGACTGGAACAGGGCAAGGAGTTCCTGAACACCGACTGGGGCGAAGAGAAGGATGCGCCCGCGCTCTCTTTCAAACTCGACTACAATGCGGCCGGAACTTCGGACAAGAATTTCGCGCCGAGCGGCGTCTACGTTTACGGCAACAAAATGTATGTAACGAACGACAACAAAGCAAACTACTCGTGGGATGTCTACGATCTCTCGTCGGGCAAACCCGTCCTCGAAAAGAGCATCAAGCAATGGACGAATCCCGACGGTACGGATCAAACCATCAATCTGCCGGTGGACATCCTCCGGTCGAACGGCAAAATCTATTTGGCAGGAAGCAACAACGCGCTCTTCGTTTTCGATGCCGAGACCTATGCCTGCACCGACAAACTCGACCTCGGCTACAATGCCGTGGGTCTGGCGGCAGTGAAAGGCACGGTGTACGCCTATCGCGGCAATATAAAAGCCTTCCCCGAACACTATTTCACCAAAGGCTGCATCGCGACGAGCCCCGCAATCGAGAGTTACTCCACCAACGCGCTGACCGCCGACTATGCCGGAAACGTCTATGCCGTGGCCTCGTATCTGAAAAAAATAATTCGGGTCGAGACCAAATACCTGCTGGCCGGCAAGCTGTCCAAAGGCGAAGAGTTGACGTTCGAGGCCAAGCCGCTCGGTGCGGCATGGAGCGCCGACGGACGGCTGTTCGTCTCGTTCGAGGGAGCGAAGAATCAGAAAGACATGAAGTTCTGCGAAGTAGACCCGAAGAGCGGAAAAATCATCAAGGACTACACCACCGTCGGCGACATCACGCTGCAAAATCCGGCGAAATGCCTGATCCGTCGCAACACGCTCTTCGTCGTAGACCGCGTCGGAGGACTGTGCGTCTATGCGATACCGTTGAGCGAACTGAATTAATCCATGCCTAATCCGATAAAACAATGAAATTTCACCATATTTATCCCGTTCTGTTGCTGGTCTGCGGAATTTTCGCCGCCCAATGCACCAAATCGACCGATCCGGCGCCCGTCGACCCGGACAACCAAAACTACACCAGCTACTGGTATTACAGCTACGAAGTACTCGATATCGTCACCAACGAGACACTCGGACTCACTACTACGGACGAGTTCAATCCCGGCACGGTCGCGCTGCGGGGCGACACCTTGTTTATCGCCAATACCGGCAAGCCTTCGGGGTTGATTCTTTTCGACAAGAAGAACAAACGCCCGTTCAAAACCATCCAAAAGTGGACGGTCAACGGCGCCGAAAAAAGTTTCGCCGACAACAGCCCCATTTATGCAATCGCCCCAACGGCCGACAGGGTATATGTCAGCGAGAAGTCGTCGCGCATCCACGTATTCTCGCTTCCCGAAATGGACTACCTCACCTGCATCGGTACGGGGACTTCAGACAACAAAGTAGTCAACGTAATAAATGTACAGGCGTTGGCGGTGAAAGACGGACTGCTTTACGCTCGCAACAAAACCGGACAAATCGGAATTTACAAAGAAGAGCTCATCACACGGGAAAACTACCAAAAAGTGGCTCGTTACAAACAGGCCGGCCCCGGTGCAGGCGATTCGAGCAACAACGGATTCGCCGCCCACTACATGGAGGTCGACAAAGAGGGCCATATCATGCTGACCGGCTATATGGCCAAGTCGATTCGGGTGCTCGACACCTCGCTGGTAAACGACGATTTCAAGGACGGCACCAATCTCGACATCGAAGACCTTACATGGGCCTTGTCGTTCAATCCCAAATCTTTCGCCATGACCGAAGACCGGCTCTATGTCACCGGCGGCAACAACGCTATCAACATCTATGACTTCAGACGGAAAGAGTGGGTGAAAGCACTCAATTCCGTAAAAGGGTTCACTTTCACGACCCCCGAACGCATCTACCGCGAAAACGACGAAACGTTCTGGGTCTCGGATATAAGCAAACGCGCGTTGGTGAAAGTAGGCGTATTCAAGGGCGAAATCCGCGAATATGCCCGCATAAACGACCGCCTCATCGAAGTAAAATCCGTCATGACCCGTCACGGTCAGGAGCAGGGAAATTTCTTCGTCGACATCGAAACACACGAAATCGTCGACCCGTCGGAACTGGAATAACCCTGTCCGAATCAACGAAGAACCGGAGTCGAAAAATCATCGACTCCGGTTCTTTTCGTATCAACATATTCAATAGGATTTGCGCTCGAAAATCTCGGCAGGGTAGCGGACATCGCTCAAAAAGAGCCCCTGCGCAGGAGCGCCGCCGCTCGACCGCGACAAATCGCGCGCAGCGATGATTTCGCGGAACTGTTCGGGCGTATAACGGCCGCGCCCGACATCGACCAACGTGCCGACGACAGAGCGCACCATATTGCGCAAAAAGCGATCGGCCCGAATCGTGAAACACAACGTGCCGGAGGGTTCCACGCACCATTCGGCCCGCAGGATATGGCAGATATTCGTGCGGTTGTTGGAGTTGAGTTTGGCGAACGACGTGAAATCGTCGAACTCCAACAACATGGCAGCCGCTTCGTTCATCCGCCCGACGTCCAACGGCACATAATACTGCCACGAACCGCCCCGAGTAAAGGGATTTTTGCGCGGTTCGATGAAATAACGGTACTCGCGCTCGCGGGCACTGAATCGGGCATGCGCACCGTCCGGCACCGGAGTCAAGGTTCCGACCGCAATATCCGGCGGCAACAGAAAATTCAACTTGTAAAGCAACTCTGCGGGATGTATAAGCGGGTTTTCCACGTCGAAATGGGCCACGTAATACGAAGCATTGACCCCCGTGTCGGTACGTCCGGCACCGGTCAGCTCGACGGGAAACCGCAAGAGCGTGGACAAGGCCCGTTCGAGCGTCTGCTGCACGGTCGGCTGGTCGGGCTGCCGCTGCCAGCCGCAATAAGCGGCCCCGTCGTATCTCAATTCTGCAAAATAGCGCATGGAGCAAAGGTATGGATAATTCATAATTCGCAATTCATAATTGGTAAAAATTTCCATAAAATTCCTATCTTTGACTTCGTTGAAGATACTCCGTCTCGGCATAATCAAGCTATCGCTTGCTTCTGCGCTCGACTTTTCGTATCTTTGCATGAATTTACTCGTCCCCGCGCGAAACGGGGCGGGAATCCTGAATTGCGGAAACATGAAAGCAGCCATCATCGGATACGGGAAAATGGGGCGGGAAATCGAAAAAATCCTCGCCGAGCGCGGACATGAAACGGTGCTCGTCATCGACGCCGAAAATACCGCCGACTTGGACGCCCGCCACCTCGCCGGAGCCGATGTCGCGCTGGAATTCACCACGCCGGACACCGCCTATGAAAACATCCGCACCTGCATCGTCTGCGGGACGCCCGTCGTAAGCGGCACGACCGGCTGGACGACGCGCCTGCCGGAGCTGGAAGCCTTGTGCCGCGAAAAAGGCGGTGCGCTTTTCCATGCCTCGAACTTTTGTCTGGGCGTCAACCTGCTGTTCAAGCTCAACCGGCAGCTGGCCGCCATGATCGACCGCATAGGCGGCGGCTACGAAGTCGAAATCGAAGAGGTGCACCACGTGCACAAAAAAGATGCGCCGAGCGGCACGGCCATTACGCTGGCCGAAGGCATCATCGACAACCTGCGCACGAAAACCGGCTGGGTGAACGATGTTCCGGCCGCTCCCGGACAGATCGGAATCCGCTCGGTGCGCGAAGGGGAGATTCCCGGCATCCATACGATCGGATACGAATCGGAAGACGACCGCATCGAACTGCGGCACACTATCAAAAACCGGCGCACGCTGGCACTTGGCGCGGTCATTGCGGCCGAATTCCTGTGCGACAAACGGGGCGTGTTCACGATGGACGATTTGCTCGAAAACAATCAGAATACCCATGAATAAGGAAAAAATCAGAAATTTCTTGCGGAACAAATGGGTGGGATTCGCACTGGCGGCCCTGCTCTATACGCTTTGGTTCGTCGTCTGGACAGGCAACCTGTGGATGTTGCTCGGCCTGCCGATTATCTTCGACTTCTACATCACGCACTTTTTCTATCGCTGGGTGTGGTACCGCAACGCGGAAATGTGCCGCCGCCACCGAATCTACAAAACCGCTTACGAGTGGCTCAACGCCATTGTTTTCGCTACGGTGGTCGCTTCGGTCGTGCATATCTTCATCTTCCAGATGTACGTCATCCCCACGTCGTCGATGGAAAAATCGCTCTTGGTGGGCGACTACCTCTACGTCAGCAAGGTGACCTACGGGCCCCAAATACCCAACACGCCGCTGTCGTTCCCGTTCGTGCATCACACGATGCCCTTTTCGCAGACCCGCAAATCGTTTTCCGAAGCCGTCAAATGGCCTTACCACCGGCTGAAAGGCCTGCGGAAAATCCGGCGGAACGACGTCGTGGTCTTCAACTTCCCGGCAGGCGATACGGTGCTGCTCGAAAACCAAGCGGTCAGCTATTATGACGTGCTGCGCGGCTACGAGGCCTCCTACGGCAAGGAATCCGCCCATGCGGAACTGGCCAAAGAGTACACGATCATCAGCCGTCCGGTGGACAAGCGCGAAAACTACATCAAACGCTGCGTCGCCATTCCGGGCGATACGCTCGAAATACGCGACGGGCAGGTTTGGGTGAACGGCCAACCGCAGGAACCGATCGAGGGCATCCAGCACATGTATATCGTGCAGACCTCGGAGCCGTTCTCGCCCTATGCTATCAAAAACCTCGGCATCACCGAATACAGCGGCAACGGGTCGGTCTATTACATGTACCTCACGGAATCGGCCGCCGAAAAAATCAGCGAGCTGACGAACGTACTGTCGCTGCGGCGGTATGTCTATACGCCCAACACCGACGTCTTCCCGCAATGGGAGATGCCGCGCTGGAGCCAAGACAACTACGGGCCGGTCTGGATTCCGCAAAAGGGCGCGACCGTGCAACTGACGGCGGAAAACCTGCCGCTGTTCCGCCGCATCATCGAAACCTACGAAGGCCACACGCTCGAAGAACGCGACGGAATCATCTATATCGACGGGGCGGAAGCGACGGAATACACCTTCGCGATGGACTACTACTGGATGATGGGCGACAACCGCCACAATTCGGCCGATTCGCGGTTCTGGGGCTATGTTCCCGAAGACCACGTGGTGGGCAAAGCCTCGTTCATCTGGCTGTCGCTCGACGCGAACGAATCGTTCCCGTCGAATATCCGGTGGAAGCGTATTTTCCGAAAAGTGCGATAGGGTGGCCGAAGACAGCTATCTGACCCTTGCGGCTCCGGCGGAAGCGGCCCAACGCGAACGCAGCAGCAAGTTTCTGGCGTACGCATGGCCCGTGCGGACGGAGGAGGAAATCCGGCTTCATCTCGACGAACTGCGCAAACGCTACTACGACGCCACGCATCACTGCTACGCATGGCGGCTGGGGCCGAACGGTGCGGCATGGCGTGCGAACGACGACGGAGAACCGTCGGGAACCGCCGGGAAACCCATTCTGGGACAGTTGATTTCACGTTCGGTAACGGATTGTCTGGTCGTAGTCGTGCGCTATTTCGGCGGCACGAAATTGGGAGTGCCCGGACTGATCGCCGCCTACAAGGAGTCGGCGGCGGCCGTGCTGGATGCGGCGGAAATCGTCGAACGGACGGTCGACCGCACGGTTCGGGTCGATTTTCCGTACGTCGCGATGAACGACATCATGCGGGTGGTCAAGGAAGAACGGCCCGACATCCTGCGGCAATCGTTCGACAACCTCTGCACAATGGAATTCGCCATTCGCGAAAGCTGCGCCGACCGGCTGGCCGAAAAACTGAAAAAAGCGGGAGGAAGCATCCCCGACGAAAGATAAATGGCACACGAAAATTCGATCTATATCAAAGGTGCGCGGGTGCACAACCTCAAAAACATCGAGGTCGAACTGCCGCACGACAAACTCATCGTCATCACGGGACTTTCGGGTTCCGGCAAATCGACGCTGGCGTTCGATACCATTTTCGCCGAAGGGCAACGCCGCTACGTCGAAAGTCTGTCGGCCTACGCGCGGCAGTTTCTCGGAAAAATCAACAAGCCCGACGTCGATACCATTACGGGCATCGCACCGGCCATTGCAATCGAGCAGAAAGTCAACACGCGCAATCCGCGTTCGACGGTCGGCACGACGACCGAAATCTACGACTATCTGAAACTGCTCTTCGCGCGGGCGGGGCACACGTTTTCGCCCGTGTCGGGCGAGGAGGTGCGCTGTTACAGCGTCGACGACGTGGCCGAACGCATTTTGGCGGCCGGCAACGGCGCGCGGGTCGTCATCGCGGCACCGCTCCGGCTGGCCGCAGGGCAGGGCATCATCGAAAAACTGACGCTGCTGCTCTCGGAAGGCCTCATGCGCGTCTGGACGGACGGGCAGGTACAGCTCATCGAAGACTTCCTGCCGCACGTCGGTCCCGAAACCCGGCCCGACGGCGTCGCGGTAGTCATCGACCGGCTGAAAGTCGCCGAAGACGACGACACGCAGACCCGCATCCGCGATTCGGTGGCCCGTGCGTTCTCCTACGGCGACGAAACCTGCATCGTCATCGACGACAAGGGCGCGACGGAGTATTCGGCCCGTTTCGAGGCGGACGGCATCCGGTTCGAGCCGCCGACGGAGCATCTTTTCAGTTTCAACAATCCGCTGGGAGCCTGTCCGCGCTGCGAAGGGTACGGCAAAGTCATGGGCATCGACGAAGATCTGGTCGTACCGGACAAAGGCAAAACCATTTACGAAGGAGCCATTGCCTGCTGGCGGGGCGAAAAGATGAGCCGCTGGAAAGACGAACTGGTCGAAAACGCCCACCGGTTCGATTTTCCGATCCATACGCCCTATTTCGAGCTGACCGACCAAGAAAAACGGTTGCTGTGGAAAGGCAACGAATACTTTCACGGGCTGGACGATTTTTTCGCCTACATCGACTCGAAACGGCACGAAATCCAGTTCCGCGTGATGAAATCGCGCTACACGGGCAAGACCCGCTGCCCCGAATGCGGCGGCAGCCGGCTGCGCAAAGAGGCGCTATACGTCCGTGTAGGCGGCAAAACCATTGCCGATTTGGTGGCGATGCCGGTCGATGAACTGCTCGCATTCTTCAAGGGGCTGGAATTGGACGCTTACGACGCCAAAACCGCCGCCCGCATCTTGGTCGAAATCCGCAACCGGCTGCAATATCTCGCCGACGTCGGGCTGGGCTACCTGACGCTCGACCGGCTGTCGTCGACCCTTTCGGGCGGCGAAAGCCAGCGCATCAACCTCGCGACCTCGCTGGGCAGCAACCTGACCGGCTCGCTCTATGTGCTCGACGAACCCTCTATCGGCCTGCATCCGCGCGACACGAACCGGCTGATTGCCGTGCTGAAACAACTGCGCAATTTGGGCAATACGGTCGTCGTCGTGGAGCACGAAGAGGAGGTCATCCGGGCGGCCGACTGGATTGTGGACATGGGACCCGAAGCGGGCGAACACGGCGGCGAAGTCGTTTTCAGCGGCCCGATTGCGCAACTGCTGAAAGCGAAAAAGAGCCTGACGGCCGACTACCTCACGAACCGGAAACGCATCGCCGTACCCACGACCGCGCGCGGCTGGAGCAACCGAATCACGGTCAAGGGCGCGCGCGAAAACAACCTGCGCAACATCGACGTGCGGATTCCGCTGGGCGTCATGACCTGCATCACCGGCGTCAGCGGCAGCGGCAAATCGTCGCTGGCACGGGGCATCCTCTATCCGGCCCTGCGGCGCATGCTGTGCGATGCCGGAACGAAACCGGGCGATTTCGACGGCATCGAAGGCGATGTCAGGCTGCTGAAAGCGGTCGAAATGGTCGACCAGAACCCTATCGGCAAATCGACCCGCTCGAATCCGGTGACCTACATCAAGGCCTACGACGAAATCCGCAAACTTTTCGCCGACCAACCCTATGCCCAACACACGGGGCTCAATGCGACCCATTTTTCGTTCAATGTCGCCGGAGGCCGCTGCGAGGAGTGTCAGGGCGAAGGAATCATCACCGTTTCGATGCAGTTCATGGCCGATGTGGAGCTGGTCTGCGAAGCCTGCGGCGGCAAACGGTTCCGCGACGAAGTGTTGGAGGTCAAATACCGCGACAAGAGCATCTGCGACGTGCTCGACCTGACGGTCGACGATGCAATCGAGTTTTTCGGAGCCGAGCAAAAGAGCAACGCCACCTGCCGCCGCATCGTCGAACGGCTGCAACCGTTGCAGGATGTCGGGCTGGGCTATATCCGGCTCGGCCAATCGTCGTCGACCCTTTCGGGCGGCGAAAGCCAGCGCGTGAAACTCGCCTCATTCCTGACCAAAGAGAACGCCGGCGGCGGCGTGCTGTTCATCTTCGACGAGCCGACGACGGGGCTCCATTTCCACGACATATCGAAACTGCTGGCCGCCTTCAACGCGCTGATCGAACGCGGGCACACCATCGTCATCGTCGAACACAACATGGACATCATCAAGTGCGCCGACTGGGTAATCGACCTCGGCCCCGAAGCGGGCCGCGACGGAGGGCACGTCGTCTTCGAGGGCGTCCCGCGCGACTTGGAACAATGCACGGCGAGCCACACCGGCCACTATCTGAAAATGCGCGAAAAACTGTGAAAGGAACCGAATTTCAAACCTATACGCTCCCGAACGGCATACGTGGCATCCACCGGCAGGTAAAAAACACGGTGGCACACTGCGCGCTGGTCATCAATGCCGGAAGCCGCGACGAACACGCCGGCCAATACGGGCTGGCGCATTTCGTCGAACACGCCTTTTTCAAGGGAACCGAACATCGGCGGGCATGGCAGGTCAACTGCCGGTTGGAAAACCTCGGCGGCGAACTCAACGCATTCACGACCAAAGAGGATACGACCATTCATGCGACGACGCTGCGGGGCGACTTCGCCAAAGCAGTCGAACTGATTGCCGACATCGCGTTCCATTCGACCTTCCCGGAGCGGGAGCTCGAACGCGAAAAGGAGGTCATCTGCGACGAAATCAACACCTACAAGGATTCGCCCGCCGACTTGATTTACGACACGTTCGAGGATTTGCTGTTCGAGGGCTCGGAGCTGGGGCACAACATCTTGGGACGCAAGGCCGCGCTGATGCGCTACACGAGCGACGACCTGCGGGCCTTCACCGCCCGCACGCACACGACCGACCGCATGGTCTTTTCGTCCATCGGCAATTTTTCGGTCAAGACGGCCGAAGCGATGGCCGCCCGCCATTTCGGCCGGCAATCCGCGACGAAACGGACGTTCGAGCGGGTGCCGCCCGCCGCTTACCATGCGTTCGACAAGAGCATCGCGAAGCACACGCACCAAACCCACTGCATCATCGGCGGGCGGGCCTACGGCATCGACGAACCGAAACGGCTGCCGCTGGCGCTGGTGGTCAATCTGCTGGGCGGGCCGAGCGCCAATTCGCTGCTCAACGTCAGCATCCGCGAGAAACACGGGCTGTCGTACAACATCGAAGCGAACTACACGCCCTATGGCGATACGGGCGTGGTGGCTATCTATTTCAGTTCGGACCACGCGAACGCCGACCGCTGCATCGAGCTCATCGAACGAGAGCTGAAGCAACTGCGTACGGTGCCGCTCACGACACGACGACTCTCAATGGCAAAAAAACAATTCATCGCCCAGCTGGCCATATCGAGCGAAAGCAACGAAAGCTACATGTTGAGTGCGGGGAAAAGCCTGCTGACGCACGGGCAAGTCGACACGATGGAGGAAGTCTATGCCAAAATACAAGCCCTCACGGCACGACAACTGACCGAAGCGGCCGAAGAGACCTTCGCGAATCTTTCCCGACTGATATACAAATAGAAACGAACTTTCAAAAAAATCCGACACCCGATGAAATCCGTCCTTTGCGTTCTGCTCGACAACTTCGCCGATTGGGAGGCGGCGTTCCTCGCTCCGGCCCTGCGGGGCGGGCTGAAGCCCGGAGACACAGGTAAATACCGCGTATTGTTCGCCTCGCCGGAAGCCCGCGCCGTCCAATCGCTCGGCGGGCTGACCGTAAAACCCGACCGAGCCACCGGCACGCTGCCGGACGATTGCACCGGCGTGATTCTGACAGGCGGCTTGGATTGGCAGAAGCCCGAAGCCGAAACGGTCGTCCCGATGGTTCGCGAGGCATTCGCACGCGGGCTGATCGTCGGAGCAATCTGCAACGCGACGGGATTTCTGGCGGCGCACGGCTGGCTGAACGACGTCCGCCATACGGGCAACACGGTCGAAATGCTGAAAGCGTGGGGCGGCCCGAACTACACCGGCGAACGCCTGTACGAAGAACGGCAGGCCGTGCGGGACGGCAATGTCGTCACGGCGAACGGCACGGGATACCTCGAATTCACGCGGGAATATCTGTCTGCCCTCGATGCCGACACCCCCGATGCAATCGCCCGATTCTACGATTTCAACAAACACGGTTTCTACGGCGAATAACAATGGATGCACTCGAACGATACTTGCACGCACACACGGCACCGGAAGACCCGCTGTTGCAGGAACTCGACCGCGAGACGCACATGCGCGAAGTGGCGCCGCGCATGCTGTCGGGACATCTGCAAGGGCGTCTGCTGGAACTGCTGGTGCGGATGACACGGCCGCGCACGGTGCTGGAAATCGGCACGTTCACAGGCTACTCGGCCCTGTCGATGGCGGCCGGACTGGCCGACGACGCCGTGCTGCACACCATCGAAGTGGACGACGAACTGGAACCGCTGGCGCAATCCTATTTCGACCGTTCGCCGCACGGACCGAAAATCCGCCTGCATATCGGCTCGGCCCTCGACATCGCCCCGAAACTGGGCTGCCGGTTCGACCTCGTATTCATCGACGGCGACAAACGTGAATATCCCGACTACTACCGGATGCTGCTGGGCGACAACGGAGGCGAACCGCTGGTGCACGCAGGCTCGGTGCTGATTGCCGACAACATTCTGTGGTCGGGCAAGGTGCTGCAACCCGTTGCCCATAACGACCGCCACACGCAAGCGCTCGTCGAGTTCAACCGCATGGTGACGGACGACCCGCGCGTGGAAAACGTCATCGCGCCGCTGCGGGACGGACTGAACCTGATATATGTAAAATAGCAATGGAAATCAAGGAATTGCAGCAGCAGGTCGACGACTGGATCAAGACCTACGGCGTCCGCTATTTTTCGGAATTGACCAACATGGCCGTGCTGACCGAAGAAGTAGGGGAGCTGGCCCGTGTAATAGCCCGCCGATACGGCGACCAATCGTTCAAGGAGGGCGAAACCTGCAATCTGGCCGAAGAACTGGCTGATGTGCTGTGGGTGTTGGTCTGCTTGGCCAATCAAACGGGCGTCGACCTGACGGAAGCTATCGAAGCATCGTTCGCGAAAAAGACCTCCCGCGACAAAGAGCGGCACAAGGCGAACGAAAAACTGCGATAAAAAATCCCTGCGCCGAGATGATTCTCGAAACGCAGGGATTTCCGCTTATGGTTCGGGCTGTTGTTTGCGAGGGTCTATTGCCGTTCCGCTTCGATGACTGCGGTCGGAACCGCCCGCCAAACCAATCGACGTTCGTCATCGCCCAACGAAGCGAAATCCGTATCAAACCATTCCCGAACAACCGCATCGCGCACCTTGTTGAAACCGGCCGTAATAGCCTGCTGTACCGAAACGAAGCTGTCGTAAGGCGTTTGCAGTTCGGTCGACAAAAATACGAGTCCGCAGCTGACCGGATAATCGACTTTCCGGCCGTCGGGCAAATCGAACGATTTCAGTTCGCGCTTGGCATTACCGGTCTTGCCCGATACGAAATCGGAAATCCGACCGGACAACTCCTCCAACGAAACGTTTGCAGATGAACCATTCGAACGAAGCGATACATGTCCCGTTTTATCGACAAGCACCAGCAAATCATTCCGTTCAGGAACAACGTCGACGACCTCGACCTTACCGCTGCCACCCGAAAGCGGCGACAACATCCGAGTTATCGAACCGTCCTTGTTGCAATAACGCAATCTCAGCAGCGACACCCGCCGCAACACATTTTTCACTTCGGCAATCGCAATCATCGGCGTCGAAGCGGTGCTCGTCAATTCGACGTAAATATCCGCAAGTCCGTCGGCCGGCAAACCGGCGCGAAATGTTTTGAGTTTCGTTTCGAGCTCATCGAGCGTTACAGCATCGCCGTTCAACGAAACAGCACCGTCCGCACCGACGAAAATCTGCGGATTCGCTGCTTTCGCAGGCTCGGAAACGATATGCACGACAGTTGTTTTGTTATCGGCCGTATCGCCTTCGCGAGTCGTGAAAGCGCACAGGCAGAGCATTCCGCCCACGACGGGCAGAGCAGCGGCGACCCGCCATCCGGCGAAACGCCCCCATTTGTTACGTGTCATCATGAGAAATCTGTTTTTAGTGAATGAATGGCTCAGCCCGCAGGTCATATCCGGATTATAACCGAAAAGCTGAGAGAACAAAGTCATACGATATTCCGCCAAGTCGTACCCGTCGTTCAGGACGTCGCGGTCGGCCTCCCACTCCTGCACTTCGCGCAACCACCGCGCGGCCATCCAAGCAAACGGATTGAACCACAACAGACAAAGCATCACTTCCATTGCGAGACGTTCGACCGAATGACCATGACGCACATGGCTCGCTTCGTGGCACAGAACAATCGCACGGCGACGGCCCTCGAATCCGTCGCCCAAGTAGACGGTTCGCAAGAACGAAAAGGGAGTTTGCACGGTCGCATGTTCAGCCAACACATAATCGCGGCAATCGGTCAACCGAGCTCGACGCCGCAGACGACCGATAGCCACGACCCGCACGACGAACAACGCAAACAGAACGACCGCCGCACCGGCATAACCGACACGGAGCACATCGGCCAACAGACGCAATCCGTCCACTGCCGGTGTAGCTTCGACTACGGGAACGGTTGCAAGCGGTTCCATTTCTGGCCAATCCGCCATTCCGCCGGTCACGGGGAGGACCACTGCCGGAACGGCAGGGTAGACGGGAATGCGCAAAGCCGGAATCACGGCCGAAACCGCCACGGCGGCAAGCAGATACATCCGGCAAAGCCGGAACGAGATGCGCCGTTCGAGCAATATCTTGTAGAGGGCGAGCAACCCGCCGCTGCACAAAACCGACTGCAATACATATAAGTAGAACGATTTCATCTTACGGGCGTTCTTTGAGCATTTTCAAAATCGCATCGGTTTCCTCGACCGTGATAGACTTGTGTTCGGAAAAAAACGAAACCAGCCGGCTCAACGACCCGCCGAAGAAATTGGCGAGCACAGTATCCATGTAACGACTGGCGTAAGTCTCTTTGGAAACGACCGGATAGTATTCATAGGTCTTTCCGTAGGCCTTATGGCCAACGAAACCTTTTTTTTCGAGAATACGCACGACGGTCGACACCGTGTTGTAGGCCGGTTTGGGCTCGGGCAACGCCTCCAACAAGTCGTTGACCATCGAAGGACCTTTCGCCCAAAACAACTGCATGATTTCAAGTTCAGCACGGGTCAACTCCTGCGGTTTGTTTTTTGTCTGCGCGGTTTTCATAACTATGCTTTTAGTTGTCACGATGCAAATATAGAACTAAAATTTTAATTATACAACTATTTTTATAGTTTATTGAAAAAGTTTTTTCATCGGCAGAAAAACGCAGGGTAGTATCATCCCTAAAACACATCGAACAAAGCAAAAAATTCCCGTCGTCCGAAAGGGCGGCGGGAACACAATACTTTTATATAAGGAGAACTATTCGAGTTTCAAATCCTTCTTGATAGCTTCGATTTTGGCGTCGAGCTGTGCCTGCACGGCCTCGAAGTCGGCGACCGAAGCGAGCGGAGCCTTGACACCGAAGTAGAACTTGATTTTCGGCTCGGTACCCGACGGACGAACCGACACGATCGTACCGTCTTCGGTGAACCATTGCAACACATTGCTCTTGTCCTGCTCGATCGGAGTTTTGGAACCGGTCTTGGTGCAAGTCGTTTCGAGCGTCAGGAAGTCGTTGATTTTCACGACCGGCGAACCGACAATCGTTTTGGGCGGATTCGCACGGAAATCGACCATCATCTTCTGAATCAGCTCGGCGCCCTCCTTGCCCTTGCGCACGACCGAAACCAATCCTTCGCGATAGAACCCGTATTTCACGTAAAGCTCCTGCAACCACTCGTAGAGCGTCAAGCCCATGGTATCCATTGCCCAAGCGGCAGCCTCGGCCGCCAACGAACAAGCCGACACGGCGTCCTTGTCGCGCACGTAATCGCCGCCGAGGTATCCGAACGACTCCTCGCCGCCGCCGATATACTTGGTCTTGTCCTCGTTCTCGCGGATAATTTTGGCGATGTACTTGAAACCGGTCAGACAATCGTAGCACTTCACCTTGAAATGCTCGGCCACGGCATTGGCCATTTGCGACGTAACGATAGTCTTGACGACATACTGCTTGCCGTCCAATTTGCCCAGTTCGGCCCAACGGGTCAACTGGTAGCTCATCAACAAGACGAGCGTTTGGTTACCGTTCAAAAGCACGTACTCGCCTTTCTTGTTGCGCAAAGCAACGCCGATGCGGTCGGAGTCGGGGTCGGTGGCCAGCACGAGGTCGGCACCCTCTTTGGCAGCGAGGTCAATCGCCATAGACATGGTTTTACGCTCCTCGGGGTTGGGCGACTCGACGGTGGGGAAGTTGCCGTCGATAACGGCTTGTTCGGGAACCAGTTTCACATTGGTGAAACCGAACTTCTTCAACGAAGCAGGCACCAACCGCACCCCCGAACCATGAATAGGGGTGTAGATGATTTTCATGTCGTGGTGTTTCTTCACGCTCTCGGGCGACAACGACAACTCGTGCACCTTATTCAGATAGATTTCGTCGAATTTCCCGTCGAGAATCGTGATATTCTCGGCATGCCGGCCGGTCTGAATCATCTGCACGTCGGTGATTTTGTTCACCTCGTCGATGATATTCTTGTCGTGGGGAGCGGTAACCTGCGCACCGTCCGTCCAATAAGCCTTGTAACCGTTGTACTCCTTCGGGTTGTGCGAAGCCGTGACGACCACGCCCGAATGGCATTTGAGCTCGCGGATAGCGAAACTCAATTCGGGCGTCGGACGCAGGGCGTCGAAGAGGAAAACGGTAAAGCCGTTCGAGGCGAAAATATCGGCGACCTGCTCCGCGAACGTACGCGAATTGTTGCGGCTGTCGTGCCCGATAGCGACGCGGATCTGTTCGCCGGCGAAATTCTTTTTCAGGTAGTTGGCCAAACCCTGCGTAGCGGCCCCCACCGTATAGATATTCATGCGGTTAGAGCCCACGCCCATGATGCCGCGCAAGCCGCCCGTGCCGAATTCGAGATCCTTGTAGAAACTCTCGACGAGTTCTTTCATGTCATTCTCCATCAGGTACTTGACCTGTTTCTTCGTCGCATCGTCGTAATGACCGTCCAACCACGACTGGGCCTTTTTCAAGACCGCCTGTTCCAATTCGTTTGCCATAAACTATCAGTAATTTTTATAGGTTGATTCTTGCATCCCGCAAAATTTCTATACGCAAATTTAAGAAATAAAAATCAATTATTCAATATCAGGCACTTAAAAAATCGTGCCCCGAAACCGCCCCTTTTCCATAATGAAAAAAAGATATTTTGCAACTTAAATCAGGGGATATTTTAACAAAATTATTCACAACTTTGCGGTGTTGAAATCCAGTGCAATTTTTCATGCTCACCAATACGCAGACACACAACGAAATATGGCAGAACTGCCTCGACTCCATCAAATCCTGCATTCCGTCGGATGAGTTCGAGAAGTGGTTCCAGCCTATCGTGCCGTTGAAATTCGACGGGACGACGCTGCGTCTGTGCATCCCCAACAAAAGCTACTACGACAAAATCGAAAAGGACTACATTTCGTTCCTGCGTCCGATTATTTCGCAGTTCTACGGGCACGAGACCAAATTGTACTATGCCGTCCAACGGCCGTCGGTCCTGACGAACGTCCTGACGCCGGCCGCCGTCGAAGCGGACATGACCACCATTTCGCGGTTCAACACCCAGACCAACACGGACAATATCAAAAATCCGTTCGTCATTCCGGGTGTCAAGAAAATCGTCATCGACCCGCAACTCAATTCCAACCTGACGTTCGACACGTTCATCGAGGGCGAATGCAACCGGCTGGCCCGTTCGGCAGGCATGTCCGTCGCCGTCACGCCGGGAAACACCCCGTTCAACCCGCTCTATATCTGGGGCGAATCGGGACTGGGAAAGACCCACATCATACAAGCTATCGGCCACGAAGTACGGGCACGCCACCCGGAGTTGCAGGTACTGTACGTGCCGATGAACAAGTTTCAGGCGCAGTTCCAAACCGCCTACAAGAAAGGCGAAATCCCCGATTTCATCCATTTCTATCAGATGATCGACGTGCTGCTGATCGACGATATTCAGGAACTGACGGGCAAAACGGGTACGCAAAATGCGTTCTTCAACATCTTCAACCACCTGCAACTGGCCGGCAAACAGCTGGTGCTGACGTCGGACAAGCCGCCCGTCGAACTGAAAGACATCGAAGAACGGTTGCTGACGCGCTTCAAGTGGGGACTTTCGGCGCAAATCAGCCAGCCCGACTACGAAACGAAGGTGAAAATCATCCGTGCCAAAGCGAAAAAACTGGGTGCGGACATCTCGGACGAGGTAGTCGCATTTTTGGCCGACAACATTTCGGCCAACGTGCGCGAAATCGAAGGGGCGCTTTCGCTGCTGCTGGCGAATGTCTCGTTCCTCGGCCGGAAAATCACGATTTCGCTGGCAAAAGAGATTCTGAAAGTCTACGTCCAACTCTATCAGAAAGAGATTACGATAGACCACATCATCGAAGTGGTGTGCAAGTACCTGCACCTCGACTTCCAACGGTTCAACTCCACCGAACGCACGCGCGAAATCGCGCAAGCCCGCCAAATCGCCATGTATCTGGCCAAGCAACACACGAAAGCGCCCTTGACGACGATCGGGGCAGCTATCGGCGGACGGAACCACGCGACCGTATTGCACTCGTGCAAGGCGGTGTCGAATCTGCTCGAAACGGACAAAACGTTCCGCCGCCAAGTGGAAGAGATCGAAAAACTCGTACGGGCCTAATCCATGAAACCGCTGTCCTTGCTTTTAGGGGTAATTGCACCGTTCCTTTTCGGCGGCTGCCTGAATGACAAAGAGGTGCACGACTGGAGCGAAACGGTCGAAATGGAAGTTTCGAGCCAGCTGGGAGAATATCGCCCTTGGGGAATGGAGCCAACGGATGCGCCATTGCCCGGAATACAGGTTCGTGAAACATCCGAATCGGATTGGAAAACATTGCCGCTGACCGGAATCGAAGGATTCGACTACGAGGAGGGCTATGCGTACCGGCTGAAAGTCGAAAAGGTGCATTTGGCCAATCCTCCGGCAGACGCATCGAACATACGATACAAACTGCTTGAAGTATTGTCCAAGCAAGCGGCCGAATGAAAGGACGGAAAGCAAACTATCGAAAAAACTTCCTCGTGAACGGGGGAGTTTTTTCGTTTATGACCGAGTGCGTCGTGCGACAACGGGCCTCCCGCACACAAAAATCCGCAAAAAATGCCCACGGCAAGCATTAATCCACAAAAATTTGCTAACTTTGGATGAAAAATGTTCCCGGACGGACATCCGGTGACGAAAAATACCGCCGAACGGGAACGCACGCAACGAATTGCAGAGATCGACCGAAACGCAAAATCGAATAAAACACCATAAGAATCATGGCAGAAAAACCACAAGCGAACGCGGACAAGCTGAAAGTGCTGAACGCGGTAATGGAGAAAATCGAAAAAGATTTCGGCAAAGGCTCGATCATGCGGATGAATTCCGAAGAAATCGCAGACATTCCGGTGATTCCGACCGGCTCCATCACGTTGGACATGGCGCTGGGCGTAGGCGGATACCCCAAAGGGCGTGTCATCGAGATTTACGGCCCCGAATCGTCGGGTAAGACGACGCTGGCCATTCATGCCATTGCCGAAGCCCAGAAAACGGGCGGTATCGCAGCATTCATCGACGCCGAGCACGCATTCGACAGCTTCTATGCCCAAAAATTGGGGGTCGATGTCGACAACCTGCTGATTTCGCAACCCGACAACGGCGAACAGGCGCTCGAAATCGCCGATTCGCTGATTCGGTCGAGTGCGATCGACATCATCGTCATCGACTCGGTGGCGGCCCTGACGCCGAAAGCCGAAATCGAAGGCGAAATGGGCGACTCGAAAATGGGCCTGCAAGCCCGACTGATGTCGCAGGCGCTGCGCAAACTGACGTCGAGCATCTCGAAGACCAAAACCGTCTGCATCTTCATCAACCAGCTGCGCGACAAAATCGGCATCGTCTACGGCAACCCCGAAACCACGACGGGCGGTAATGCGCTGAAATTCTATGCTTCGGTGCGTATGGACATCCGTCGCGTGTCGGTCATCAAGGACGGCGAGGAACAACTTGGCACCCGCACGCGCGTGAAAGTGGTGAAAAACAAAGTCGCGCCCCCGTTCAAACGGGCCGAGTTCGACATCATGTTCGGCGAGGGAATCTCCAAAATCGGCGAAATCATCGACTTGGGCGTGGATTACGGCGTCATCAAGAAAGCCGGCTCGTGGTTCTCTTACGGAGACAAAAAAATCGGGCAGGGCCGCGATGCGGTAAAAGATTTGCTGCAAAACGACGAAGCGCTCGCTGCCGAAATCGAGCAGAAAGTGCGCGACGCGATGAAAGCATCGCCCGAAGAGTAACGAACCGGAAATTTTCGCATACATACGGCGTATGGGATATTCTGCGGAGGATGAAGCGCTCATCAAGGAGAAGTGGGACGACCTGCTGCTGTCGTGCACGAAAATCTGCAAGAGCGACGAAGACTGGAATTTTATCAAGCGGGCCTTTTTCCTTGCCAAAGAAGCCCATGAAGGGGTAAGGCGCCGTTCGGGCGAACCTTACCTGCTTCATCCCATTGCCGTGGCCAAAATCGTCATCGACGAAATCGGGCTGGGCGTCAAATCGGTCGTCGCGGCCTTGCTGCACGACGTCGTAGAGGACACGGAGTACACGGTCGAAGACATGGAACGCATTTTCGGGTCCAAAATCGCCTCGATGGTCGACGGACTTACGAAAATGTCGGGGGTTTTCAATGCCGATACCTCCGAGCAGGCGGAATACTTCCGAAAAGTCCTTCTGACACTCTCCAACGACGTACGAGTAATTTTAATAAAAATCGCCGACCGGCTGCACAACATGCGCACGCTGGGGGCAATGCCGCTCAACAAGCAAATCAAAATCACGGGCGAAACCATCTATCTTTTCGCACCGCTGGCCTACCGGCTGGGGCTTTATTCCATCAAAAGCGAGCTGGAAGACCTCTGTATGAAATATCGCTTTCCGCAACAATATGCCGAGATCTCCCAAAAACTGGAAGAAAGCGAAGCCACGCGGAAAGAGTTCATCAACAAATTCTGTGCACCGATTATCGCGGCACTGAACCGGGACCACATCAATTACGAGATTTCGGGCCGCGTGAAGAGCATCTACTCGATTTGGAGCAAAATGCAGCGCAAGCAGATTCCGTTCGAGGAGATTTACGACCTGTTCGCCATTCGCATCGTGTTCAACCCGCTGCCTGCGTTTCCGTCCGAAAAGACCCAATGCTGGCAAATCTATTCGACCATTACGGACATCTACACGCCGAAACCCGACCGTTTGCGCGACTGGATTTCGATGCCGAAAGCGAACGGCTACGAGGCCCTTCACTCGACCGTAATGGGGCCGGACGGCGTATGGGTCGAAGTGCAAATCCGCACGCAGCGCATGGAAGAGATCGCCGAGCGCGGTTTCGCGGCCCACTGGAAGTACAAGAAAGCCACCATTTCGCAGGACGAAGACGAATTCGACAAATGGCTGAAACAGATACGGGCTGCCCTGAACAGCCCGACAGAGAGCGCGGTCGACTTCTTGAATAACTTCAAATTATCGCTATACACATCTGAAATAGTGGTTTTTACACCGAAAGGCGAAACACGGAAAATGCCTTTCGGCGCAACGGCTTTGGATTTTGCCTACGACATCCATTCCAAAATCGGCAACAGCGCCATCAGTGCGAAAATCAACCACAAGCTGGAACCGATTACGAAGCAAATCAACAGCGGCGACCAAATCGAAATCATCACGGCCGAATCGGCTCACCCGAAACCCGAATGGCTCGATGTCGTAACGACGGCCAAAGCCAAGCAGGCAATCAAAAATTTCCTGAAACGCGAACGCCAAAACAACATCGAACGCGGCCAACAGATGCTCGAAGAGCAGATGAAGTCGCTGAATATCAATCTGAGCGGCAGGGTATTGCGCAAAATCATTCCGGCCTACGACAGCAAAAACAAAGACGAATTTTACAGCAAAATCGGCGCAGGCATCATCTCGCTGGACAATCTGGAAAAGGTGCTGAAAAGCAATTCGCGCAACAAGCTGCTCAAATTCTGGACGTTGTTCATCCCGAACAACGACGGGGAGGAGAGCGACGAGAACCTGACGGACGATTCCGAACTTTCGGAAAAAACACACTCGGATACGCCCCAATTCGTGATTGCGGAGTGCTGCAAGCCGATTCCGGGTGACAAGGTGATAGGGTATCGCGATCCGGCGACAGGCAATATCATCGTCCACAAAGCAACCTGTGACGAACTGAACCGGCTGGCCTCGCAATACGGCAAGAACATCGTCAAAGACGAAATCAAGTGGTCGCAACACAAGGCCATGTCCTATTTGGTGACCATCGAATTGCGGGGACTCGACCGCACCGGACTTCTGCTCGATTTGGCCAAGGTGGTCAGCGACGATTTCAACATCAACATACGCGGCATCGACATACACAGCCACGACGGAATTTTCGAAGGCGGCATCAGCCTTTACGTCAAGGATGCGGAAAGCCTGCAAGCCTTAATGGACAAACTGCGCAAGATCAAGAGCATAGAGAGCGTGAAACGCACAATAAATTAACATATTATGGAAGATATTTCAAGTATCGCATTACTCATATTCGCAATTCTCTCGGTCGGCATCCGGGTTTTCAGAAAAGCCAAAGCCCAATCGGAATCCGAGCAGCCGACTCCGGTCAAGACGTATCAGAACCCCGTTTCAATCAATCAGGAGGCAGAACCGGAACTACCGATATCGAATACTTACGGCACACCGGCCATGACCGAAGAACCGACGAAGACGGAACGAACGGCAAAAAGAGCCGAAAAAACCGAAAATCCGTCGATTTCGGACGATTTCGACCTTGCAAAGGCTGTAATCTATTCGGAGATATTGAAGCCCCGGACATTCGACGAATACTGAATCCGGCATAAAACAGCGTAAAATCAAACGATTTTAGCCTGTTTCAGCTATCTTGACCGAAATAGGCATTTCGCCTTTCGTTTTGCGCTATACAGCGGTTATAGGCAACATTTACCACTTTGGCAAACGAGCGACACGGACGGCGCAAGCCGCACAAAGCAACTCATAGACGCCAAATACGGGATATTCGGGCACTTAAAATAGCAGGAACAGGCAATTTCCCTGTATTCCCAAACACTCGGAAGAGAATAAACCCTAAAAAAACGATAAAATGGCAACTATTTTTTCCCGAATCATTGTCGGCGAAATTCCCTCGTACAAAATCGCCGAAGACGAAAATTACTACGCATTCTTGGACATCAATCCACTGACCAAAGGGCATACGCTGGTTGTTCCCAAAAAGGAGGTCGATTACATTTTCGACCTTGATGATGAAACATTGGCAGGGATGATATTGTTCGCAAAAAGGGTAGCTGCCCGAATCAAACAAGAAATAACGTGCTCCAGAGTGGCAATGGTGGTTTTAGGAATGGAAATTCCGCATGCACACATCCATTTGATCCCCATTCAGAGCGAAAAAGACGTCGATTTTCATCGCGAAAAGCTCCATTTAACGCCGGATGAGTTTCAGGAAATCGCAAATCGCATAGCGAAATAGGGGAGATTTACATATATACAATTCATTAATAAACAATCAGATGTCGGTAAAATACCGGCATCTTTTTATATACAAATTAACATAATGTATCGCTTCCTCGCAAACTGACATTTTTGAAATTATCCATTATCGGGATTATCCGATTTTCTCTAAAAAATCCCCTAAAAACAACTGCAAATTTACTTTTGTAAACACACATAATTCCCGAGTATTAGAATTATTTTACAAATATAAAATAACAAGTGGCGAATGCGTATGGTTTATATTTACAAATATACACGATCAAGGAAACGCAATTTTGCCGGTCTGCAGTCGATGTTCAAGCATTAAATACAAATAATTTTAGTTCTATTTATCAATTATTTACAAGTTTTATATAACGATAAATTACAACATAATCCAGCCACAGGGGCTCGCAACGTTATTAATACATGGATCACACAGAAGATAAATCATAGTAGTATAATTATCAATGATATAAACAAAATACTTAAACAAACATAAGAAATAAGAAAGCGGGCAGCTTTTAACAATAGGGTAGAAATTTATAATTGTAAATTTCATCGTGACTTATTAACATTTTACAAATATAAACAATTGATTGTTTTGTAATGGAAAAATAATTATATTTGTAAAAAAAATCCGATAATGAAGGAAAAATTGCAACTTTTGATGAATCGGCTTCAGTTGAAGCCCGGACAATTCGCCCGAATCCTCGAAGTCAATCCGGCGATCATTTCCCACATTCTTGCAGAACGAAACAAACCGGGAGTAGACCTCCTCCAAAAAATTCTCGACAAATTTCCGCAGGTCAGTCCGGATTGGCTGATGCTCGATCGAGGCGATATGTTTCGGAACAGCAATGAAACGGTTTCTGAAAATCCATCGAATGTGGAAACTGCCGATGCCCCGTCGGCCGAACAATCGCTTTTTGCACCGACCGAACGCCAGCCACAAGCAACAACGAATGCACAACCACACGCTGAACAAGAAAACGAGCCGACGAATCCGGGACTACATATAAATACGCTGAAAATCGCATCTGCCAACAAACGCCCTTCGCGCGTCGTGCTGTTTTATGCCGACGGTACATTCGAAAGTTTCACGACAAACGAACAATAATGCCTGTTGCGCTCGAACTTTTCTGTCTCGGCACTTTGCTGGCTGCGAATCCGTACTCGGAACTGCAAGCCGAACTTGAAAATTTTATTTCGACATGCAGCGCAGAAATCGGTGTGGCTGTAATTACCGACTCCGGCGACACAATCTGTGTAAACGGAGAATCGCCGTATCCGCTGCATAGCGTAGCGAAGCTGCACCAAGCAATAGCCGTAGCCGATTATCTGAATCACAACGAGATACCGCTCGAAACTAAAATTACGATTCAAGCCCACGAATTGCAACCGGATACATTCAGCCCTTTACGAGACGAGCATCCGTCGGGTGATTTTTCGATTACCATAGCCGAACTTTTGAAATTTTCATTGCAACAAAGCGACAACAACGCCTGCGACCTGATGTTCAACCGGCTAATCGGAATAAAAGCGACGAATGCCTATATTCAATCCATCGGAATCGAACATTTCGCCATTCGCCACGATGAACGGGCCATGCACGCGAATCCGGAATGTGCCAACGAAAATTGGAGTACCCCAAAAGATGCAGCCAAGCTAATCTACGATCTTTTTACAAACGACCGCTTCGATAATCCGTATCACCGTATATCAAATCGCTTTTGTGGGGTTGCGAAACAGGGAAAAATCGCTTGGCCGCGCCATTATCCAACACGAAAGCCCGACTCGCGCACAAAACAGGAACGGGATTCGATTCCAAAATCGGACATCCGCAAGAAATCAACGATGTAGGATTCGTGGAACTGCCCAACGAACGACACTACGCAATCGCCGTATTGGTGAAGAACTCCGAAAACGAACTGCAAACTTCGGAGCAAATGATAGCGGACATCTCAGCCATCGTTTTCCGGCATTTTTTCAACAAATTTTCCCAATAGGGCTATTATAAAATTGCGGAAACATTTAATCCGGCCACTTATTTAACATAATATATATATTACACCAACATAAACGACTGATTTACAATTGTTAACGAGAAATCACGATGAGAACAACACCAAACAGCGAATTTACAATTTACACCGGTCCGCAGAAAAATAAATTTTCTGATTACATTGGACAAGTTGTGGACAATTACGGCGAAGCACAAGTGTCCACATTTATCGACCGGCAATTAAAAATCTACGAAAAAAAAGTTGTTCGATTTATCCACTTCGAGACGGTAACCGACGAGCCGAAACCGTTGTACAAAATTTTAACTTCGGCACTGCGTCACGCGCTCAAATCTCGGTGGAATATCGAACCTATCGGAGGGTTCCGATTGTTCAATATCGTATCATTCGGCGACCGCTGGCGCGTGGTCTTCGACGTCGTAATCGTCGACGGCCCGAGTTTCGCCCTGCGATTATTTGAGGTCCTGCAATCCGTCCTGCGGCACCCGGCCAACCGCACGCGGTTCTATGTACATCTCAAAGAGCCGCGCGGCAAACGCGACCGGAACAACGAATACATAAACCGGTATCGCGAATACGCGTTCATGCCGGCGGAGTTCGCGCCGATTCGCGTAATAGAGCCGTATTACTGGGAGGTTGAGGCGGTGCATGCCTGCACGCTTACGGTTATGCAGGGACTATTAGAATACCTCCGCGAGCATATCCGCCGAATCGAGAACGGCCGCGGTCTGATGTTCAGCCTCGAATGCCCAATCGACAAAGAGGATTACAACGTACATTACCGGTCGATGCTCCGCGCAAACTATCGGACTATCCAAACGTTCGGCAAATCGTTCAACCCTAAACAATATCTGAAATGAAGTGCGAATACATCACGGTCCGCGACCTTTACAGCTTCGCGATGACAAACAAGCTGCTCGACGCTCGCATCCGAATCTGCGACGGAATGGCGGTATCCTACTATCCGCAACCGCGTTCCGTCGGGCGCGGCATGTATGAAATCGTAATCGACGTATCCGGCGATGAACCGGTCGAATTTGACGAACTGGACGAATATGCGCAACGATATGACGCCGTCGCAACCGACCACCCGAGACGATAAGTGCGGCTTGTTCGCGCCCGAGCTCCGTTTGTGGGCTCGGTCGCGACCCTCGCCGAACGTGTACACGCCCCTGCGGGCTCGCTCGCGTTCGCATTCGCTCCGCATCGGCGGCGGGCGGCCCGCAACCGTATCGCCGCAGGCGCAAAACGAATGGAGCGGGCCGCTATTCCGCCGCTCCCTCGCCCTTGCCCCGTGTCCCCACCCAGTTTCGGTGCTCGTCGGGCGGCTGCACATCCTCGGGCCTCGGCGCGCCGCGGACCGCTTCGCTCTCCTCCGCGGCTTCGGCCTCGTCCCTGCGGCGATTGCCGCCCTCCTCGCGCGTGCTTCGGGCGCTCCGCTCCTCCGGCCGCCACCTTGCGGCGGCCTCCGCGCTCCGCGCCCTCGCCCGCCGGTATCCGGCATCCGCTCCGCGGGCCCGCGCTCCCTACGCTTCGCTCCGGTCGCTGGCGCTCGGTCGGGCGCTTCGCCCCTCCTCCCTCGCGTCCGGCCCGCTGCGCGGGCGGCGTTTTCCCGCCGCCCTTGCCGGTCGGCGCCTGCGGCGCCTCTGTTGCGGCTCGCTTCGCTCGCCGCCCCGAGAATTTACATTCGGCATCGTCCGACACACCGCGAATTGTATTTATAGTGTATTGAAATTCAACCTAAAAAATTACATTTGTTAAATGGCAACATTATCTGCACACCAAGAAATTACCTTGCGTCGCGTCTCCGAATTGCTCGACGAACGGCGCAACCGATCGAACGAGGAAACATTCCAAGCCCTCGAAAAGATCGGCCTAAACGTCTACTGGAAACGGGTAACATGGACCGGCGGCGTCGGTTCGTTCAAAATTATGCGTTCAAAACGTTGTCGCGTGCTTGTTTCCGCCACAAAATCGGGGTTATCGCGTTCAAAATCTAAACTTCGGTCGGTGGGGGCTTCGGCGTTCATCGTGTCGAGAACTTCCTCAAAACGCACCGGATTCCGTTACGGTTGGTGCATCGAAATCCCGCAATGATTTGTATTGTCAAAAATTCTCAATACCTTTAACTGGTAACGAACTGATTATCATATATATTATTTCAGTTTGCGAGTTAAGAGGTGCACCGACGTTTTCTCACATAATATCGGCCAAGCTCGGACAATTATTTATTATCTTTGTCCGATGATAAATATCATTAGCCAATTTACCATGAAAAAATACGGAATCCATTTATTCGCAATCTTCTCGATTGCCATATCTTTGTGCGGAACCGGAGCCTGTACGTCGCAACCAGCACAACAGGAAACTATTTATGTCTCGATTCTGCCGCTACGAGGAATTGTCCATGAAATCGTCGGCGAAAACCTGCCAATCGAAGTACTTGTTCCGGCAGGAGCCAGCCCGGAAACGTTTGAACCGACACCGCGACAATTCATCGCCCTCAACCAAGCCCGGCTGATTATGAATGTCGGACTACTCGATTTCGAAGCTGCCCTGCTCGAAAAAATCGAAGACCGTCAAAAAATAATCGGTCTCAACAAAGGCATTAAGTTGATTACCGGAACATGCTCGCATACAAATCATTCCGAATCAGAAAAACATCATCATGCACACGGTATCGACCCGCATATCTGGACCTCTCCGAAGGCATTGTTGCAAATGGCGGCAAATGCCTATGAAGCAATCCGGCGCACCTACCCCGATTCCGTGAAATACGAAATCAACTACCGAAAATTGAAACAACGATTGGCGAATTTGGATAGCACTATCACCCGCAAAATCGAAGCGAGCGGCGTCCGTATGTTCGTCATCTACCACCCTGCTCTTACTTATTATGCACGCGACTACGGGCTGCAACAGGTAGCCATCGAGGACGACGGCAAAGAACCATCGGCCCGTCATCTCGCCCGACTGATTGAAACCGCACGCGAAGGAAACGTTCGTAATATCTTCTTTCAAAGCCAGTTCCCCGCATCCGTCGTAGAGGTTATCGCAAACGACATCGGTGCAAAAGCAGTACAAATCGACCCGCTGTGCGAAAATGCAATCGGCAACATCGAAACGATAACCGACTTAATTACAGCCCAATGAATTTAGTTACGCTACACAACGTAGGCGTTCGATACGAGGATTACGAGGCCCTGCAACAGGTCGATCTGACCATTGCGGACGATGATTTTCTGGGAGTAATCGGCCCCAATGGAGGCGGCAAAACCTCGCTTGTAAAGGCCATTCTCGGCACGGTACCCCACACGGGAAGCATCGAATTTGCACCCGAAATGTTTCGGGGCAAAGAACGGTTAATCGGCTACATGCCCCAAATCATGCAATTCGACCGGGCGTTTCCGATTTCGATTGCCGAAGTCGTCCGGTCGGGATTGCAAGGCCAACGCGGTTTCATGTCACGCTTCACCCGAACAGACCGCAAAAAGGTACAGGCATTACTGGACACTGCCGGAATCGGAGAGTTCGCGGACTGCCCTGTCGGCGAAGTTTCGGGCGGACAGCTGCAGCGCGCCCTGCTTTGTCGCGCGATTATTTCCGAACCGAAACTGTTGATTCTCGACGAACCGACCAATTTCGTGGACAACCGGTTCGAGAAAGAACTCTATCAACTGTTGCACGAACTGAACCGGCGCATGGCTATCGTCATGGTATCGCATGACATCGGCACCATTACGAGTGTAGTGAAAGAAATCGTTTGCGTCAATCGGCATGTACACCGGCATCATTCAAACGTGCTGACCGAAGAACAACTACGGAATTACGACTGCCCGATACAGATTATCTCGCACGGCCACGTCCCCCACACCGTGCTGGAACACCACTCCGGCGACGGGTGTTGCAACCATAATTAAAAACAAGTGCAGCCCTAAACTAAACAAGGCTGCACTTGTATAAATCAACTTACGGCGATTCGTCAATACTCCTCCTCGTTGAAGAAAAAGTCGTCTTTCGAGGGATAATCGGGCCAAATGTCTTCGATGGATTCGTATATCTCGCCCTCGTCTTCGATTTCCTGCAAGTTTTCGAGCACTTCCAACGGCGCGCCCGAACGTACGGCGTAATCAATCAACTCCTCTTTCGTTGCGGGCCACGGCGCATCTTCCAGTTTCGATGCCAGTTCAAGTGTCCAATACATTCCTAATTAAATTTAGCTATTTGTAAATCAATAACCTAACAACGAATAAAACCTCCGTACATTATCCGTTGAATTGCAAATGTATAAAAAAAACGAGAAAAACAAAAAATTATTGCAACAATCGGGTGATTTTACACATCGGACTAATTTTCAGCATTTTAAGGAATCCACAACATTTCCTCGCACCCATAATGCACGACCAACACCCGTCCGAGCAGATAAAAGTAATCGGAAAGGCGATTCAAATAAGCCAGTGCCGTCGCATCGACCCCGTATTTCTGGTCGGCACGCAAGGCGGCCCGTTCGGCCCGACGGCACACCGTGCGGCAAACATGGCACATCGAGACCGTTTCATGGCCACCCGGAACGGTGAACTTGTCAATCGGCGGTAAGGTCGCCTGCATGGCGTCAATCCGCTGTTCCAACCATGCGACCCAATCCGATTCGAGCGGTGCGACCTTTTCCGCACCGGTTTTTCCCTTTGCGAACAAGGCCTCGACGGTCATCAACCGCGAAAGCACGCTCTGCAAATCGGCCACGTAATTTCCCGCCGAAGCATCCGTCCGCAGACGATCCGTCAACAAGGCCACGAACGCCGAAAGTTCATCGACCGACCCGTATGCCTCGACCCGTTCGTCGGTCTTGAAAACCCGTTCGCCCCCGATCAGCGAGGTCGTTCCCTTATCTCCCGTGCGGGTATATACTTTCATAATCGGAAATGTTGTTTCGGCAAATAATTGTTGAACAGCAACAAGTAATCGCGGTTGTCTATCGTCGTCGAACGATGCTCGGCAATCAACCGCCGGCACATCGACCGCCACTTGGCGTCGATATACGGCGTCATCACCGCCACCGTTCGGCCGTTTTCGGCCGCATCGCGCACCAACGCAACCGCCTCCGTTTCGGCGAGCGCGGGCATCACAACGCAGAACTCCCCTACTGCACGATTCAGGCCGAAAGAGGCATAACCGCAATGAAGCGCCAGATTCTGCAACTGCACGGCCCGCCGACGGGCAACACCGGCCGACAAAAGAGCCTCGTAAAGCGTCCGGTCGCCGGGCAACAAAGACGACTGCATGAAAACGCGACGCACCAAATCGTAGACGAACGGCGAATGCACCCCGTGCCCCCGAAAATAACGGGCCCGCACCAACCGGTTCCGCAGGGTCGCTACCCTGCCGAATATCCGCCAATGCCATTTGAGTCCGCCGTTCCGCATGCGCGCGTTATTTTTTCAACAAGCCGGCCAGCCGACCGGTCGAGAAAGCGATTTGCAGGTTATAGCCGCCCGTATTGGCGTCGAGGTCGAGCACCTCGCCCGCGAAATAGAGCCCTTCGACCTTGCGCGACTGCATCGTATCGGGATTCACCTCGTCGCAACGCACCCCGCCCGCCGTCGTCACGGCATACTCGAACGGAGCGTAATCGGTAATGGGGAACGTCCACCCTTTCAAGGTCTTAATCAGGCGGACAATCTGTTCTTCGGTAATTTTGTCGAGATATGTCTTGGAATGGATGTCCAATTCCTGCGCCAATGGCAGGACCATCGGGCGCGGCACCAGTTTGCGCAACAATTCGGCGAAAAATTCCGTCGGGGCCAGCTCCGCCATTTCGCGGGCGATGCGCTCGCGCAAAATATCTTCGGTCAAAGCCGGTTTCAAATCGACGACGAGCTTCACTTTGCGGTCGTCGATCAGTGCATCGACCGCATCGCGGCTCATGCGCAAGGCGACGGCCCCGTCGATACCCCGTTCAGAAAAACCCAATTCGCCGAACTCCTCGCGCACGGGCTCGTTATCTATATACAAGGTAGCACGGACATTGCGCAACAGCAGTTTGTCGAGCTGTTTCACGCGCGGATGCGGCGAAACGAGCGGCGTCAACGACGGCCGCAAAGGCTCGATAGTGTGCCCCAAGTCCGCAGCGAACGCATAACCGTCGCCCGTAGAACCGGTCGCCGGATACGACACGCCGCCCGTAGCGAGAATCACCTGCGGACACTCTTCGCGCCGCTCGAATCCCCGTTTGTTGTAATATCGGACACCGAAAACCTTGTCGCCCAACGTCATGATTCCGCTGACGCGCGTATTGTACAGAATGCGGACGCCGTTGTCGACGCAATAATCGAGCAACGCATTGGCCACGTCCCACGCCTTGCCGCTTCGCGGAAAAACCCGTTCGCCACGCTCGATATCGAGTTTCACGCCCCTGCGCTCGAAAAAACGCATGGTCATCCGGTTATCGAACTCGGCAAAAGCCGGAGCGAAAAACGCCGCATTGACACGCACCTGCTCCGCGAACTCTTCGGGCGGGCGGGCATTGGTCAGGTTGCAACGGCCTTTTCCCGTAATGCGCACCTTGCGGCCCGATTTTTCCATTTTTTCCAGCAGCAGCACGCGTTTGCCGTTGCGTGCCGCCGTACCGGCCGCCATCATGCCCGCAGCTCCGGCCCCGACGACGATGACATCGTACGGTTGCGGCTCGGCGGATTGCAATTTCTCTTCCGACTGTTCCATCATGGGAACAAAGATACGAACTTTCCTTGTTTTTACGTCCGTTTTGTGCTATCTTTGCGGCCGAACGTTCTGAAAAAAGAGTCATGTTAAGCAGAAGATTACTTCGTATAAAGGTTCTCAAAGCCCTGTTCGCCCACATCCAATCGGGTGCCGAGAATCCGACGGCATCGGAAAAGAATCTGATGGCCTCCGTCGACAAGGCCTACGACCTCTATTTTCAGATGCTGACCCTTCCGGTCGAACTGGCCGAATATGCCCGCAACCGGCAGGAGCTGGCCCGTCAGAAGAAACTGCCCACCTACGAAGACCTGCATCCCAACACCCGTTTCGTGGACAATGCCGTCATCCGGCTGATTGCCGAAAGCGACTCGGTAAACGACCCCGTCGCCGCCCGCAAACTGGGGTGGAAGCAGAATCCCGACTTCATACGCACGCTCTACGCGCAGCTCTGCGAAACCGACTACTACCGAGAATACATGCAACAGCCCGTCGGTTCGTTCGACAACGACCGGCAATTCCTGATGACCTTTTTCGAGCGGATGCAGGAGTGCGATGCGCTGGACGAGGCACTGGAAGAACAATCGGTGATGTGGTGCGACGACGTGCCGTTCGTCGTCATCATGATTCTGCGCACGCTGGAAAACGTGCGCCCGTCGCATCGGGAATTGAAAGTCGCCCCGAAATTCAAGAGCGAAGAAGACCCCGCTTTCATCCGAACGCTTTTCGAGCACACGCTGCTCCGCTACGACACCTACCAGAGCTATATCGAGAAATTCACGGCCAACTGGGATGTCGAACGCATCGTGTTCATGGACAACCTCCTCATCGCTACGGCTATCGCCGAATTGACCTCGTTCCCGTCGATTCCGGTCAAGGTGACGCTCGACGAATTCATCGAAATCTCGAAATACTACTCCACGCCGGGCAGCAGCACGTTCATCAACGGTGTATTGGACAAGGCAGTAGACACGCTGACGGCCGAAGGCCTTATCCAAAAAACGGGGCGCGGCCTGATATGACACCGCGCTGCGACAGATTCCGACGAATGGCCGCTACCCTGCTGCCGTTTGTGCTGGCGTATGCGTCGGTCGCCTGTACTTCGCGCACGACGCAAAACCCGGTTCGCAAACCCCTGACGGAAATCGAAAAAGGCCGAATCATCCGGCTGACCGACCGGACAATGGAAACGGGCGGTTCGGATACCATTCGTTTCGGACATCTCCGGTCGGGCGAAATCGCCGTCCTGCAACTTTGGATTGCCAACTGCACCGCCCGTCCGATCGTGCTCGCCGACTATCGGCGCAGTTGCGGATGCACGACGTTGGAGTTTGACAATCAACCCGTTCGGCCGGGCGAAGCACAATCCGTATCGCTCGCATTCGATTCGCGCGGAGAGCGGGGCTGGCAGCTCAAAACCCTCGACCTCCTGCCGGCCGGAGCCGGACATCCGTTCCGGCTGTTCGTCGAAGCCGACGTCGAATGACGTTTGCAGATTCCGCAAGAATCGCTATCTTTGTCCGGGGAGATTCGGACGGACGGCATTCGGGCGAAACGGATTTACGAGCCTGCCGGACCGTCTCGACAGCGAACGGAAAAACACAAACCAACTTAATAAAATTATGATTCATTTTCTTCAAGAACCGCCCCAACCGGGTTTCATGCAGCAGTACAGCATGCTGATTATGATCGGTCTGATGGTGCTGGTATTCTGGCTGTTGATGTGGCGTCCCGAAGCGAAGCGCCGCAAACAGATGCAGGCTTTCCGCGACGGGCTGAAAAAAGGCGACAAAATCATCACGGCCGGCGGCATCTACGGCGTAGTCAAAGAGGTGAAAGAGACCACGCTGCTGATCGAAGTGGACGGCAACGTCACGCTGCGTATCGACAAGAACATGGTCGTAGCCGACACCAGCGACTTGCAACAGGCGCAGAAGTGATACGGACGGTCAAATACCCCTGCGTCGGCACCTGCTCACGGCAGGTGGAAATCGAACTGGAAGAGGGCATTATCCGCAACGTATCGTTCACGGGCGGCTGCAGCGGCAACACGCAGGGAATCGAAGCCCTCGTGCGCGGCATGAAAGCGGAAGATGCCATTGCCCGACTGGAAGGCATCGACTGCCACGGCAAGGGGACGTCGTGCCCCGACCAACTGGCCAAAGCACTCAAAACCGCACTGTAATCGCGGCCCGACAAGAGTCGGGAACGGATTTTGCATGGAACTTTGCGTTAAACCAATACGGAAAGTTCCATGTATTATCTTTGGTATCTTTTACTGGGCTTGGCGGCCGGATGGATTGCCAACCTCATCGTCAAAGGAAGCGGTTCCGGCCTGCTCGTGAATCTCATCGTCGGCATCATCGGCAGTATCTTGGGCGGATGGCTCTTTTCGCTCATCGGGCTGGCTCCGGTCGGCACGCTGGGCAGTCTGGCGACGGCCATCGTCGGCGCCATTATCCTGCTCTGGATCGTCTCGATGATCAACCGGCGCAAAGTGCGGAACGTCTGACCGCATTGTCCCCGACGAAAAAAAGCGAGACCGTTTTTACAACGGCCTCGCTTTTTGCGTTGAGCTGCCGGGATTCGAACCCAGAACGACAGAACCAAAATCTGCTGTGTTACCATTACACCACAGCTCAATCACGTGCTCGAAAGCGTGGCAAAGATACAAAAAACCGAATACAATGCCAAATTTATTTGCGCATTGTTGATGTGCCCTATCTCCGACGCGGTGAAAGCGACGAATTTCGGCTGCCTGCAATTCTTTGCGCGGGAAAAGCCGCTATCGGATTTTCGACAGAAACCGTACCCGGTCGACGACGTAACGGATATGCTCGCCCTCGCCGATGATTCCGTCCGTATCGCGGGCCTCGACCCGAAAAACCAGCTTCCGCCCGTCCACTTCGGACAACACGGCCGTCGCCGTAATCTCCGCGCCCAATCCCGACGGTTTGCTATGCGTGACGTGCATCGCGGAACCGACCGTCGTCTGTCCTTCGGGGAGCCGTTCCACGACCACCAGCATCGCCGCATGCTCCATCAAGGCCACCATCGCCGGAGTAGCGAACACGGGCAAATCACCCGACCCCATTGCCGATGCCGTATTTTCGGGTTCGACCACCGTCGTGCTACGTGCGGACAATCCTGCTATCAAATGTTCCATGCTATCGCTTACAAGCCCCATAGAGAGGCGTCTTTTTGCTGTTTTACCGATTCCGGCAGCGTCGGGAAGAACGTAAAGCCGGTCGAGGCCTCGATTTCGGCCACGCTGCGCACCCACTCTTTCAATTCGCCCTGCTGGCCGACATTCGCCACCCAAAATCCGATGGATTTCAACTGTGCGGAGTCGAACCCGCCCAAACGGTCGCCCTCCTGCCGGATGTTGCCGGCGACGGTGCGCACCAAGACCTTGAAATAATAATCGGGGACGGCGCAGACATTTCCGCCCTTGTCGGTCGTCTGCACACAATCGGGACACCAATAGGCACCCGTGACGACATAGAGCGTATCGGCGCAAACCCACCCCCGCACTTTCGTTTCCAGACGCGCCCAACTACGCTGATTCAGCACGCTCGCCTGCGGAGTGGAATTGGAGGCGTAGAACGTCTGGTAACACATCCCGCCCGGCGAGAGGTCGGCATTCCGGTCGGCATTGGGAATCTGGTGCCCGCGATCGTACCCGCCGACATAACTGCCATGCGAAATATCGGCCTGCCACGAAGCCGAAAAAGCCGGATCATACGCCCACGGGTCGCGTTTCGGCCGTCCCGTACTAAAATAGGTCGCGTGCAACGGGTAAGCCACCCACCAAGCACCGCGTTTCGTCCGGTCGAAACACATCGTGTAATTGCGGCCGTTGAAATCGCAGCTGTCCCGTTGGTTCCGCACCGTGCAATAATGCGTCGTATAGGTATAATCCTCGTTTTCGACCCGCAAAGGCAATTCGGGCCAAGCCGCACTGCGCGAATCGAGCGCTATTTCGGCACCGTTCCGGCCGGACGGGGCTGCGGGCGGAGTGTCCGTATCGGCACCGTTACCCTTGCCGCCACCGGCCAAGCAGGCCGTCAGCCCCACGACGACAGGCAAATGCTGCACCCAAAACGGAATAAGCAGAGAACTCATTTTGCCAATGTTTTATCGGAGTAACCCGTCCATGCGATCTGAAAAACCGTTGTGTACTCGGCGGTCGAGGCGGCGTTGTTCCGAATCACGATTCGGAAATCGCCTGCGACCTGCATGTCTGCGGAGAAAACATTTTGTTCCCATTGTTTTACCGACTTTCTCACCCGCTGGCTTTTCGCGACCGTCCCATTTTGAGCGATTTCGACCGTAAAATCGACGGTTTTATCCTGTTCGGTGACGCCGTATCGGAACGTCAGGCTGCCGCAACCGCCGTGCAATTCGGGCGATTCGATGCGGCCATTATTGCTCATTGCCAGCCCCTTGACATCGGAATCGCGCCCGAGAAGCGAACGAAAATAGGGAGCGGTGTCATTCCCGTTATCGCCGGAATAGACCGCACAATAGTAACCTTTCCACCCCGAATCCGTCTTCTTATATTCCTCGCACTGCGAACTGGGCTCAAGCGTCGCAAAATCATCGCACCCGCCACCCTGCGGGTCATCCGGCTCGCCGTTTTCTTCACCGCCACCGGAATTGTCGCCAGAGTTATCGCCGGAACCGCCACCCGAATCGTCGCCGGAATCGCCTTTATCCGGCACCGACTCGCGTTTCGATTGCATCAACGGAACCTGCACGCTGTTGCCGTCCGCAACCGAAATTTCGAGCGTCGCCCGATAATCGGCATCGGTCCCGTTCGTCCCGACCGTCTCGACGAATACCGTCAAACCATTGACAGAAGCCTCGAACCGGCCGGCGTCGGCACCGGAAATTTTCGGTTCCGACAATACACGACTCTCGAAATTTTCGACCGTTACGACAACTTGCCGAATCACCCGCGAATCGGAAGCGGACCACACCAATGCCGTCGGATTCACCGATTCGATTTTCGGAACCGCAGGCGTCGCAGGCGGAGTTTCGGGATTCTTGTCCGGGTCGGACGGATTATCGGGATTCGGCGGGTCGGTAGAATGGTCGCCGGAATCGGACGGTCCCGAAGGATCGGGGTCGCCGTCAGGATCCTTATCGGGATTGTCCGGCTTATCCGGGTCGGACGGGTCGCTGGGATTCGACGGGTCGACGGGTTTCTCGCCCTGCTGAATAACGGCAGGACATGTTACAACGGGCTTCCCGTCCGCAGCAACCGCAGCGAACGTCAATTCCGCGACACGATAACACGGGGCGATATCGAGCCGGAAAGAGACCGAAGCGTCGCCCTGACCGGAAGTAGCCGAAGCCTCGAACCAATCCGCCTGCTCCGGCACGGCGAGTGTCCAAGCACCATTCGTTTCAATGACAAATTCGCTTGCATTCAGCGGATTGCCCGAAAGGTCGTAGAACAACGTATCGGGCGATACGGCCAAGAAAGGCTCCGATTGTCCGGGCTCCGGTTCCGGCTCGACCGCCGGAACAGCCCCTTTATCCGCACAAGCGCAACACAGCGACAAAACAACTGTTGCCGCTGCCGAGCACAATCGTCTTTTTCGCATACCAAGAGGTTACTTCAATTTACATCCATTGCATATCAACGAATCCGGTCGGCATCGCGCACCAACAACTCGTCGCGAAAAATCGCCTTTGCCGCCAAAACGACGAACAGCAGACCGACGAGCGGCAGTGCAATCGCAGGTTTGAAGCCCTGCGTATGGAAAGCCAACTCGGCAAAAGCCCGACGTCCCAAATAATAGTACGCGCCCTCCATTGCCAGCACGCCCAACAGCAATACCATTTCGACGCAGCACAAACGGATTTGCAACAACCGGCGGCGGTACAGAAAAACCGTAATCAGCGGAAGCAACGCAGCAGCCGCCAACAAAATACCCAAATAAACGGTCGAATGCAGCGTTTCGCCGTCGACCGTCGCGAGCGCGAAAGCATGCAACTCGAATTCGCCTGCCTCGCCTGCGAACCAAGCCAACGGCGCAAAGAACATGACCACCGACAACGCGGCAACCACCAACAAATAAAGCGTTTGAATACGTTGTATCATCTCACAGTTCTTTATCGATCAGATAATGATTCCGTTCGGTCGCATTGCGATTGATAAGCTCGCCCAAGAAACCGGCCAAAAATAGCTGCACCCCCAGCACGGCCGCCACCAGCGCCAGATAGAACAGAGGCTGCTCGGTCACGGCGCGCAACGGCAAATCGTGCACCTGTTTCCAGAGTTTCGCGGCGATAATCCACACGGCCGTTCCCCCGCCGAAGAGGAACATCAACGTTCCCAACCCGCCGAAAAAATACATCGGAGACCGGCCGAAACGGGACATGAACAAGACCGAAATCAGGTCCAAATACCCTTTGAGCATCCGTTCGAGGCCGAATTTGGAATGTCCGTACTTGCGGGCATGGTGCTCGACCACCTTTTCGCCGATGCGGCGGAAGCCCGCATTGCGCACCAGAATCGGAATGAAACGGTGCATCTCGCCGTAAACCTCGATGGCCTTCACCACCTTACGGCGATAGGCTTTCAGCCCGCAGTTGAAATCGTGCAACCGGATGCCCGACGCGCAACGGGCCGTCCGATTGAAAAATTTGCTCGGCCACCGTTTGCCGATCGGGTCGTAACGCTTCTTTTTCCAGCCCGACACCATGTCGTAGCCCTCTTCGAGAATCATGCGGCGCAATTCGGGAATCTCCTCGGGCGAATCCTGCAAATCGGCATCCATCGTCACGACGATTTCGCCCCGCGCCGCCTCGAATCCGCAATACAAGGCGGCCGATTTGCCGTAATTGCGGCCGAATCCGATGCCGCGAACGGCCGGATACTGCTGTTTCAACCGTTCGATTGCGTCCCATGAGCCGTCGTCGGAACCGTCGTCGATAAAAATCGCTTCATACGACAATCCGTGCGCGGACATCACCCGGTCGATCCATGCGGCGAGCTCCGGCAAGGATTCCTCCTCGTCGTAAACCGGCACGACGACCGACACGGCTATCTGCGAATCGTTCACCGGAGTCATTCGGCCGTATCGTCATTCGTTTCATCGAACGGACGGGGCGCACGCGAAGCAATGGCCGCGATAATCAGTCCGAAGACGATGCCGAAAAGCAGCGTCGAGAAGAATCCGCCCCACACGCTCTGCAAAACCGACGGCACGGGAGCCGTCCGCATCTGCGCGAAAGACTGCGCCAGCAGGCCCTCCATCGAAGCAGGCATCTGCGAACCGCTGTTGGACATCAACTCGGTCACGGCCGCAATCGTCCGTTCGATGTAGTTCGTATAACCGATAATCAAATGCAGGTAAACCGCCTGCACCACGCCGACAATCACACCGGCAAAGGCCGAAGCCGCCAGCACGCAACCGTACCCCTGTCCGAACGTGAAACCCTCTTCGACGCTGTACGCCGCCGAACATTGGCGCGTAAACCGCAGCAAAAGCCAAAAATGCAAGCCGACGACAGCGACCCATTCGAGCATCATCAGGTAGTAGAGGCCCAACCGGCCCGAAGTCGTCATCAGGTTCTCCAACACGAACGAAACCGCCAGCAACGCGCCCAATACCGCACCGCATTTGGCCGCTTCGTTCCAAAAAATTTTACGTTCCATAACTTTATGATTGGTTTTATCGTAATTCGCCTTTTCCTTGTCGGAGGACGACCGGTTCATCCGCCGTCAAATCGACCACCGTCGTCGGCACCGTTTCGCCGATGCCGCCGTCGACCACCAAAGCCACCGTATGGCCGTAACGCTCCTCGATCAATTCGGGGTCGGTCGTGTACTCCGCCTCGTCGTCCTTGACCGAAACGGTCAGCATCGGGCATCCCAACGCCGCGACGATTGCCCGCGCAACCGCATTCGCAGGAATGCGTGCCCCGATTGTCCGGCGTTTTTCCAGCGCCTTGTCGGAGACGCGCGACGATGCCGGAAGCACGAACGTGAACGGACCCGGCAAGTTGCGTTTCAACGTGCGGAACGCCGCATTGTCCACCCGGCAATACTCCGCCACCTGTGCGATGCCCTCGAAAACCGCCGTCAATTCGCCTGCGCCCTTGATTCGTCGCAACCGCTCGATAGCACGCGGCGCCCGCAACGAACAACCTACGGCATAGACGCTGTCGGTCGGATAGACGATCAACCCGTCCCGCTCCAACGCCCCGACGATTCGTTGCAGGATTCGCTCCGAAGGATTTTCGCCGTACAACTTCACAAGCATGCCACAAAGATACGAATAAGCGAGGGCAAAAGCAAGTTTACTTGCGTTTTGCCGAGCGGGAGTATCTAAAACGAAGTTAAAGATACGGATTTTATTTGATTTTCCGTTTGTTCAGTTCCGCGCTGTACGCCCGTGCATTGGCGCTGTGCTCACGCAGCGTGCGGGCGAAATTGTGGTATCCGTCGAACGTCGGCCGGGCGCAAAAGAAAAGATAATCGTGCTCCTCGAAGCGAAGCACCGCCTCGATAGCCTGCTTGCCCGGCATGCAAATCGGCGACGGCGGAAGCCCCCGATGAATATAGGTATTGTAGGGCGACGGGTATTTCAGATGGCGGTAGAGGATGCGGCGCAACCCGAAATCCTGCAAGGCATACTTGACCGTCGGATCGGCTTGCAACGGAATCCGCTTGCGCAACCGATTGACGTACACCCCTGCGATGCGGGCCATTTCGTCGGTTTTGCGGGTCTCCTCATAGACGATAGAAGCCAACGTCATCACCTCCAAACGGCTCAATTTCGCCCGTTTGCGCAGGCTGTCGCGCTCCGGCGTCCAGAACCGGTCGTACTCGCGCCGCATCCGCCGCACGAAACTTTCGGGGCTTACCGTCCAATAGCATTCGTAGGTGTCGGGGATGAACATCGAAAAAAACGTCAGGCTGTCGAACTGCACCGAAGCCGCCACGTCCCTGTCCGTGAGCGTTGCAAACCACGTCACGGAATCCGTGTCCAGCTGCCGCGCCAGTTTGCCCGCCAACTGCGCCGGAGTGCGCACGTTGTTGACCGTAACCCGCACCGGCACCTGTTCGCCCAATTTGAGCATCCGCACGACCTCCTTGACCGACATGCCCGAACGCAGCAGGTAGTGTCCGGGCTGAAAACGGTTCGCGAGATTCAACCGTTTGGCGTAAATCCGAAACGCCCACCGATGACGCAGCGACGGCATCAGCGAATCCGTAAGCGCGGCATAATCGGCCCGCCGGCTGACATACAAGTCGTGTTCGGCGCGCACGGCGTTGCCGTGAAACTGCCAAAGGAAATAGAGCCAGCCGAGTATTCCGGCCGCGATTCCGATTAGAAAAATACGAAAAAAGTTCTTCCTATTCATGGTTCCTTATCGTTTGCAATTCGCCAGAATGCGCGAAACCGAATCCGAAACGCACCGGTACAGTTCGGGCAGATCGACCCCGCGTATCCGACGGTTTTCGACTACCGGTTCGCCGTCCACGACGACCGTTTCGACATCGGACGCTTTCGCGCAATAGACCACGTTCGACACGACATCGTGCACGGGCTGCAAATGGGGTTTTTGCAGGTCGATGACCACGACATCGGCCAACGCGCCCTTGCGCAGCACGCCCAATTCGCCGTCGGCATACCCCATGGCTCGGGCCCCGTTCACCGTGACGAGCTTCAACGCCTCGTAGGCGGGCAGGGCCGTCGGGTCGCCCGTCGCCGATTTCTGCAAGAATGTCGCCGTGCGCAACTCCTCGAACATATCCAAATCGTTGTTCGAGCAGGTGCCGTCGGTGCCCACCGTCATGTGCACGCCCGACTGCATCATCCGCCAAACGGGAGCGACGCCGCTCGACAACTTCATGTTGCTCTGCGGGTTGTGCGACACGATGACCCCGCGTTCGGCCAGCAATGCGATGTCCCCGTCATCGACGTGCACGCAATGCGCCGCAATCGTCCGGTTGTCGAGAATCCCCAGCGCATCGAGGTGCCGGACGGGCGTCTTGCCGTAACGTTCGGCCATAATGGCGGTTTCATCCTGCGTCTCGGCGACGTGGGTCATGAACAACAGCCCGTTCCGGCGACAGAACTCCTTGCCCCGCACCAGATTGTCGGGCGAGCAGGTATAGCCCGAATGAGGCGCGACCGCCACGGAAATGCGGCTGCAACCGGCGGCATTGGCCATTGCCCGCTCCGCTTGGCCCAATGTCGCATCGATGCTGTCGTCGAAATAGGAGCACCCCAACAACGCACGGATACCGAGCCGCCGCGCCACCTCGACCCCGCGGTCTTCGTGGAAATACATGTCGACGAAAGACGTGACCCCGCCGAGCAACAGCTCGACGATACCGAGCGTCATGCCGACCGCAATATCGTCCGGCGTCTGGCACTTCTCGAAAGGCCAGATATACCCGTTCAGCCACTCCATCAAGGCGATATCGTCGGCATAACTGCGCTGGAGCGTCATGCCGGCATGGCAATGGGTGTCGATCAATCCGGGCATCACCAGCTTGCCGCGGCAATCCACGACGCGCGCATTCGGATGCGCGGCCAAGAACGATTCCTTGTCGGCCGCCGAAGCACTCACCAGCTCGATGCGATTTCCCGAAATGCCCAAATTTCCCGTAAAGGTGCGCGGGGCATCTTCGGTCATGGGCAACAGCAGAGCATCCGTAAAAAGCAGTTCCATAGGCAATTATTTGATTTTCAACCGGGTCTTTCCGGCTTCGGCGTTCCGCACGGGCACCGCTTCCTCGAACGAGTTGCCGCGCACGGTGATATGCCGGTCGCCCGCAACGGCATTGGAACCGATCCGGACAATCCGGCTGAACGCCCCGGCGTCGCTTTTGAGCGGCTGGTAGACGATCCGTATCACGCCGCTCGCGCCGGGAGCCACCGGCCGCCGCGAACACGACGCGCGGAGGCACGAACTGGATGTAATCAACCGCATGACCACCAACGGCGCGTCGCCCGTATTGGTGAATGCGATTTCGCAACTCAAATCATCGCCCCGACGCGGCACATCGCCGAAATCGTGCACTGACTCGGCCAAACGCAACTCAGCCCCGCGAACGGCCGTCGTATCCGCCCGCGGATTTCGGGCGACGACCGTTCCGGCCGTCAGCACGAGGGTTCCGAACACCAAAATCAACCCTTTCATCATTCCGTTGTTTCGCGCTTATTTCATTCGGAAAACATAGGTAATCGTTCCGCCCTGCACGACCGCCGCACTCTCGCTGAACCGAGCTTTGAAAGCAGCCGCACGGGCCGCGTCAATTAGTTGCTGGTCGTTGGTCGTCGAACCTTTCGGCTCGAAGTCCGCGCGTACCACCTTGCCCGAAGGCCCCACCGTCACCCGCACGACCACTTTGCCGCTGGCACTGCCGGGATAAGCCGGACGGGGCAGGTCGCCGACCAGTCCTCGCCCCTGCAACCCGCGATCGAGCTGGTCCATGCCCTCGGCATCGAGCCCGGGACCCTTGCCCGAAGTCTTTTCCTCGCCCGCCTTTGCACGGGGATTACCGGCGTTTTCCGGTTCGTCGACCCCGCTTTTGCTCATTTTGAACAACGCTTTGGGATTGGGCGTACGGGTCGCTTCGTCCGTTCCCTCCGTCCGCGCGACCTGTTCTTGCGGTGCCGGTTGTTCGTGCACGCGCGGCCGGACACTCTGCACGACGGCCGGACGGGGCGGTTCGGGTACCGGCTCGACCAATTCGATTTCGATGGTGTCGGCCGGTTTCTCGACGATGCGGGTGAAGTCGAACGACACGAATGCGAACGACGCGGCGAGCACCGACGCATAAAGCACCAATGCCGCTATCGCCCACAGGCGGGGTTTCCGGTCGTTCGGGTCGTAATAATACATGCGGCCGGCAGGTCTATTCGGGACGCGTCGCCGCGTTGAGTTTATAACCGTTGCGTTTGGCGATGTTCATCACCTTGACCACCTCGTCCCACACCACCGTCTTGTCCGCATGCAGCGAAACGGTCGGTTCGGTCTGGCCGTCGAGCCGCGTTTTGAGCGCCCGCTCGACCCCTTCGAGCGACCCGACCTCCTGCAACTCGACATAATAACGGTAAGTCCCGCCCGCATTCTGAATGGAAACGGTCGTCATCGCCTTGTCTTTGAGCTGGTTGGAACTCTTGGGCAACATCAGTTTCAAGGCGTTGGGATTGATGAGCGTCGTCGCGATGAGCAGAAACAGCAGCAACAGGAACATCAGGTCGGTCATGGAGGACGCCGAAAAACTCTTGTCGACTTTCGAGCCGTGTTTGATTGCCATAGTCTCGTGTTATTGAACGGGTTGATTCAGAATATCCATGAAAGCGATGGAATTGGCCTCCATCTGGAACACCAGCTTCTCGATACGGGCCACGAGGTAGTTGTACCCGAAGTAGGCCGGAATACCGACCAACAGACCCATGACCGTCGTCACCATCGCCACATACATGCCACTCGACAACAGCGCGAGGTCGACCGTACCGCCGGCCGCGGACATATCCATGAAGGTCTGCACCATACCGAGCACCGTACCGAGGAAACCGATCATCGGCGCACCGCCGGCGATAGTCGCCAAGAAAGGCAACCCGTTTTCGAGTTTCGAGACTTCGAGATTGGCGACGTTCTCGATAGCGGTCTGCACGTCGCCCATCGGACGGCCGATGCGTTCGATGCCCTTTTCGATCATGCGGGCGATCGGCGTATCGGTTTTGCGGCACAGGTTGACGGCCACCCCGATTTTTCCATCGGAAATGTAGTCGCGAATCCGGTTCATGAAATTCATGTCCAGCACCGAAGCCTTGCGAATGGCCAAGAAACGCTCGACGAAGATGAAAATCGTCACGCCGCCCAATGCCAACAAAGGCCACATCAGCCAACCGCCCTTCGAGAAGAGCGACCACAACCCCATGCGGGTTTCTTCACTCACGGCCGCCGCTTCGGCAGCCTGCAAAAAGTCGATCATAGTATTCTGAAATTTAATTATTTATTGATTTTTCAAAAAATTGCACTTTTATCCTTTTTCCCGGCGAAACAGTCCCGTCTATTCTTCCTCCTCGTCGATTGCATCGGCCGGTTCCTCCTGCTTCGCTTTCAAGCGTTCGGCCTTTTTGGCAGCCCGACGGGCCTGCCGCTTCTTATTCGTAAAACGCTCCCGCACCCGCTGACGGAAATCCCGAAAATTATCGAAATCCTCCTTGAAATAGATGCCGAGCCCCGTCTCCTGCAAACCCTGATTCTCGTCGAACCGGTCGATCGTCTGCGTAAAGGCCTTCAATTTCAACGTACCGGCCCGGTCGATCAAATAAGTGATGTAGGCCTCGCCCATGAAGTTGGACATCGAGCGGTTGACCATTTGCTGTTTATTGTCGATCAGGTAGTTGCCCTCCAGCTCGACGAACAGCCGGTTGTTGATGAGCCCTTTCGACAACCCGAAATCCACCTCGTCGCCCGTCAGTTCGGACTTGGGACGATAACGAATCACGATGCTGTAATCGTCCGCCGAAAGCAGGTTGCTCAACTGGTTGGTCAGGAATTCCAGTCCCGTGTTGTAGGAGACCGACGCGCCGATGTTCTGCGAAACCGCACTGTTTTCGGCCATGAAACTCTTGAACAACAACAGATAAAGGAACTGCATATCGACCGTTTCAGGCGCATTGAGCGCATTGGCAATGATGGCCTGCGTTTCGGGGTCGGTCGCCGGAACCCGCACGTCGAACGTCACGGTCGGGTCGGTCAGCCGCTCGTCCAAATGAATCAGGCACTCCACGTTGACCGACCGGTCGCCTGCCGTCCGGTCGGACGTCGTGCCCAACAACGGCTGTAACGACGCTTTGAGCTTGTAAATCGCGTCGATATTCAACAGCGCGTTGACGGGCGAACCCGTCCACTGAATGGTCGAGCCGGGCTCGATGTCGAACTTGCGGTTGAGAATGTTCTGCAACGAGAAATGGAAACTTCCGTCGTCGATCGTATAGTCGCCGTACATCTCAAAGACGTTCGATTTCGGGTTGATCTGCATGCTCAACGTCCCCGTGCCGCGTGCCCGAATCACGTTGCCCGACACGGAGAGTTCCAGTTCGACGTTGGGCCGCACGTCGAGCGTCATCGAAATATCCATCTGGTTGGTCGTCCCCGCACGCCGCATGCGGCGTTTCTCGAACTGCTGCCGTTTCAACACCAGCAGGTCAGTCGTATCCTCCAACTGCGGCCGCTCGAAGACGACGAAATCGGCATTGGAGATGTTCGACTTGCTCGACATCGGCAGGAAGAACGACGAATGGTCGTCCGTCGCGGCCGTGATGCGCATCGAGACTTTGCCCTTGTCGCCCGAAATGCGGGCATTGCCCGTCGCATAGACTTTGCCGTAGAACGCATCGTTGTCCTGCTCGGACGTATCGAGCACCAACATGGCATCGGGACGCACGCGCACGTCGTAGGCGATATTGGACAGGTGCTGCAAATCCAACGTCAGGTCGAGCGTCCCGCGATTGTGCTCCGGGTCGAAAAACGGCACGTTCGAGCAAGAGAAGCGGTTGTTGTTCACCGAAAGCTCCGCCTCGGGGACGGTATAGGTCACCTGCGTGAAATCGACCGTCGTGCGCAACTGCGAAGCGCGAATCGAACCGGTCAACTCGGCATTCCGGCGTTCGCCCAGCAGCTTCACATCGACCGCCGCCGTTCCTTTGACGTCGGAGACGGTGCCGGCCAACACCGGTTCGAGCAATCCCAAATCCAGACTGTCCACCTGCATGTGGGCATAGTAACGCCTGCGGTTCGGAGCGTAGAACCCGCGCACGAGCGTATCGCGCGTGATGCGATTCGTGGCGAACAGGCCCGCCCGATTGCGCGCCAAGTCCCAACGGGAAGTAAGCTCCAGCGGAGGTCCCATGATGCCGTTCACCGAAAGGCTGTCCAACCGGATGTCGGCCGAAATTTCGCCGCCGCCGAGCACGGCCTTCATGGTCGCTTCGCCGTTGCTCCGCCCCTCGATGCCGTAGCCCATACGATCGACGATTTGCGAGAAAGGCGCCAAATCGAAATTGGACAACCGCAAGGTCAGCGAATCGTCCGGGTTGCGCGAGGCCACCCCGTCGAGCAACAAATCCTGTCCGTTGCCCATGACGCGGAAACGGTCGATGACCACCTGCGCCGTATCGACACGGACGCCGCGCGCCAGAATCCGCCACGCGACGTCGCCGCGCACGATGCGCGACGGCAAAATCCGCACGTCGAGCACCTGCCCGTTGGGGCCCGCAGGCGGGTCGGAAACCTCCGCGCGAACCCCGAACAAACCCGAAAAACGGCGAACCGTATCGGCGAAACCGGTGGAGAGTTCGACCCGGCCGTCTTTCGCCCCGCCCGAAACATGCAGTCCGGGCAAGTGAAGCCCCGCCGCATAGAAATTCTCGGCATCGGCGCTCACGACCAACGAATCGTTCGTATTGCGAGCGTTGAGATTCAGGCGGATAGCCAACAAATCGCGCCGCTCGATATAGTCCGACACGGCCCGCAGGCTCAACCGGTCGTTCGACGGGTTGAACGTCAGATTCAGCGACGACCCTTCGGCAATCTGCAATCCGGGCGCAACGGCATCGGCTACGGGATTGAACTTGCGGATGTCCACTTTCAGCTGCGAATAGTTGTCCGCAGCGGGCCGCTCCGACGCCACCGCCGCACGGGCATCCGTGTTCCGGTTCAGCTGCGGCAGGTATTTGGCCGCACTCCGCCGAAGATACGAGAAAACCTCGCGGTAACTGGTACGGCTGCGGAAAGTCACGTCGGCGAAATCGGAACGCATCTCGACGAACTTGCTGTTCGCCGAATTTTTGCCCCGGAGCAACACCGTATCGACTTTCAGGGTGCGGTCGTTGTACCGGTACACGCCATCGGTCACCCACACGTTTCCGTTCAGGTCGTCCAGCGAACGTCCGCTCGCACGCGCCACCATGCGGGCCGAAAGCTCCGAAACCGAATCGCGGGGATTGACGTGCAACCGAGCCAAATCCGCCCGGTGCAACGCCAACGAGAAGTCGTAACGGGGAATCGCGTCGTTGAAATCGACCAATCCGGCGAAATCGAAATCGAGGTTGGGGTCGCGGGCCGTGATTCGGCCGTCGAACTGCTTGTTGTACAGACGGCCGTCGAGCCGCAGCGTATCGTAAGTATAGTCTTTGAAATTCAGCCGGACGACCTCGCCGTCGACCTGCGCATCGGCGTATCCGCGTCCGAGCACGCCGTCGATACGGGCCGCAAGCGACGCGTCGCCGAACAAATCCGGCCGGCCGAGCAACTGTCCCAAGCGCAGATTGCGGGTCGCGACGTTTCCGTCGATACTGCGCCGCCCCCGTTCGAGCGGTTGCAGCGCAAGGCCTACATTCATGCCGCCGACATCAGTCGCCGCCCCTACGTTCGTCCGGAAGAGCGAAGGGGTACCCTCGAACCGCGCCACCAGATTCATGGTGCCCGCGTTACGGAGCAGCTCGACGAGTTTCGGCGACAACGGGTTGCGCGCGAACGCCCCCACCAACGCCTGCACATCCGAAGAAACGGTGCTCAACCGCGAAACGTGCGCATCGAAATGCGTCCGCTTGAAATCGGGCAATCCCTGCGCCGAAACATCGGCCGCGAGGTAAGTGCGCTGTCCCATGCGCAAACTGCGGATTTCGGCATCGAAGTCGGCGACCGTACCCGAAAAATCCAAATCGACATCCTTCAATGTCAACGATTTGCCGTACAATCCGGGCGAAAAATAGGCCACATCGTCCGTCGCGAGTTCCGAATGCCGCAACGCCCCCTCGATCCGCACCCGATGGACGAAATCCTTGAAATCGACCCAAGAATCGCCCTTCAACGAAATACGGGGCAACGAGATACGGGATTCGTCCGTTTCCAATTTCGTATCCGTGAAATCGAGCGAACCGTTGTCCAGCCGGAACAAGCCCGAAAGCCGGTTCAACACGAAACCGCTGCGCTCCCGAGCACTGAATGCCCGGATGTCCGTTTCGATGACCGGACCGTTCAACTCGAAGCGTTCGATTTCGGCCGCGATGTCGGACAAGTGCATATGTCCGAAATCAATGCCGTACGGCGGATTGCGGTGCCGCTGCCGTTCCAGACAAAGCTCCATGTTTTCGATGGAGGCGGAAGCGATCGTCAACCGGAAAGGTTTTTTCTTCTTTTTGTCGGGATTGGAAAGGCGGCTGACGACCTGCTTGATATTCATTTCGCCTTCGGGCGTTTCGCGCAGAAACAATTTGACTCCGCTCAATTCGCCGTAGCTCAACCGCACGCCTTTGCCGCCCGATCCGAACCGCGTGACGAAAGCATCGACCCGACCGGCATACAACAGAGTATCACGCTGATAATCTTCGACATAAAATCCCTTGACGCGAACTTTTCCGGGAAAAACGATAGCGATCCGGTCCACGGCGACCGTCGTCTGCAACTTGTCGGAAACGACCCGCACGACCCGCTGCACGACGAAGTTCTGCACGGCCGGAATCTGCAAGACCGCAGCCGTCACGACGAACAGCATCACGAGCGACAAAATCGTCGCCGCAATCACCTTTCCCAATATTTTTATACCTTTGCGCATCGGGTCTTCGCACTATCTTGCAAAGATAGCGTTTTTTGAGGGACAACCCTGCAAAAAACAGGAAATAATTTCGCCCTCCGAACGGCACCGGAACGCTTGCCAGCGAAAAGAAACGAACGGAACAGAAAAAAGCGGAAAATGAATATCACCATTTTAGGCATCGAATCGTCGTGCGACGACACGTCGGCGGCCGTGCTGCGCGACAACACGCTGCTGGCGAACGTCATCGCGTCGCAAAACGTGCACATCAAGTACGGCGGCGTCATTCCCGAACTGGCCTCGCGCGCCCACCAGCAGAACATCATTCCGGTGGTCGACACGGCACTGAAAGAAGCCGGCATCGGCGCGGACGAAATCGACGCTATCGCCTTCACGCGCGGGCCCGGACTGGTCGGGTCGCTGCTGGTCGGCGTGTCGTTCGCCAAAGGGCTCTCCATTGCCCGCAACATCCCGCTGGTCGAGGTCAACCATTTGCAGGGGCACATCCTTTCGCACTTCATCGACCTGCCCGACCGGCAGCTGCCGCACCCCGATTTCCCGTTCCTCTGTCTGCTGGTGAGCGGCGGGCACTCGCAAATCGTGCGCATGGATTCGCCGCTGGAAATGGAGATCCTCGGCACGACGATCGACGACGCGGCAGGCGAAGCGTTCGACAAATGCGCCAAAGTCATGGGACTGCCCTATCCGGGCGGTCCGGTCATCGACAAACTGGCCAAAGAGGGCGATCCCGAAGCATTCCGTTTCGCCCGGCCCCATGTCGACGGATACGACTACTCGTTTTCGGGGCTCAAAACGTCGTTCCTCTATACGCTGCGCGACGCCGTAGCCCAAGACCCCGATTTCATCGAAAAGCACAAGGCCGACCTCTGCGCCTCGCTGCAAACGACCATTGTCCGTATTCTGTTGGACAAGCTGGTGCGGGCCGCGAAAGATACGGGCATCCGCGACATCGCCATTGCCGGAGGCGTATCGGCCAATTCGGGGCTGCGCGACGGCATCGTGGCCGAAGGCCGGAAACGCGGCTGGCGCACGTTCCTGCCCGAATTCAAATTCACGACCGACAACGCCGCGATGATTGCCATGGCAGGGTATTACCGCTACCGTAACGGCGAATTCGCGTCGCTCGACGTCTCGCCCGTAGCACGGCTCGAAGAGCTGCAATGAAAAACGGCCGACTTTCGTCGGCCGTTTCGTTTACAGCAACGCCTGCTGCAACACTTCGTCGTTCGTGCGGACGTAATGGAATGTCAGCCCGTCGATGTATTCCGGTTTGATTTCGGCGATGTCCTTGCGGTTTTCCTCCGAGAGGATCAGTTCCTTGATACCGGCCCGTTTCGCGGCCAGAATCTTCTCTTTCACCCCTCCGACCGGCGTCACCCGTCCGCGCAGGGTCGTTTCGCCCGTCATGGCGATGCGGTCGCGCACCTTGCGGCCCGTATAGGTCGACACGATGGATGTAACCATTGTGATACCGGCCGACGGCCCGTCTTTCGGAATCGCCCCTTCGGGAACGTGGATGTTGATGTCGTTCTTCTCGAACATGGCGGGGTCGATGCCCAGTTCCTTGCAGTGGGCCATGACCCATTCGTGCGCAATGGTCGCCGATTCTTTCATCACGTCGCCGAGGTTGCCCGTCAGGCTGACGCGTCCCTTGCCGGGCGTAAGGCATGACTCGATATAGAGAATATCGCCGCCGACCTCCGTCCAAGCCAAACCCGTCACGACGCCCGTCATGCCGCCGACCTCGTACTCCTCTTTGAGGAATTTGGGGACGCCGAGTACCTTCTCGATGTCCTGCGTCGTGAATTCGGGCGAATACTCCTCGCCGAAAGCGATCTGTTTGGCGCGGGCGCGGGCGATTTTGGCCAACATCTTGTCCAACGACCGGACTCCCGCCTCACGGGTGTAACCGGAAATAATCGCCTCGACCGCTTCGGCGGCCAACGTCAACTGCTCCGGCAGAATGCCGTGCGCCTCGCGCTGTTTGGGCAACAGGTGCTCCAACGCGATGCTGACCTTTTCTTCCAGCAGGTATCCCGCGATGTTGATCATCTCCATGCGGTCGCGCAGGGCCGGAGCGATATTCGCCACGTTGTTGGCCGTCGCGATGAACAACACTTTCGAGAGGTCGTATTCCATGTCGATGTAGTTGTCATGGAACGTCGTGTTCTGTTCGGGGTCGAGCACCTCCAACAAGGCGCTCGACGGGTCGCCGTGCGTCGAAACCGTCACCTTGTCCACCTCGTCGAGGATGATGACCGGATTGGACGAACCGCACCGCTTGATAGTCTGGATAATCCGCCCCGGCATGGCCCCGATGTAGGTACGGCGATGTCCGCGAATCTCCGATTCGTCGTGCAGGCCGCCCAACGAGATACGGCCGAACTTGCGCCCGAGAGCCGTTGCGACCGATTTGCCGAGCGAAGTTTTGCCGACACCCGGAGGGCCGTACAGACAAAGAATCGGCGATTTGAGGTCACCTTTCAACTTGATAACGGCCAAATGCTCCAAGATGCGCTCCTTGACCTCCTCCAAACCGAAATGGTCATGGTCGAGCTGCTCGCGGGCGCACTTCAAATCGAGGTTGTCGGCCGTCACCTCGTTCCACGGAAGCTCCAGCAACAACTGCAAGTAGGTCATCTGCACCGAATACTCGGCCACGGCCGGATTGAGCCGCTCGACTTTCTGCAACTCTTTCTCGAACGTTTCGCCGACCTCTTTGGGCCAGTTCTTTTTGGCCGCTTCCGCGCGCAGTTTTTCGATTTCGGCATCGTCGCTGTCGCCCAACTCGTCCTGAATGGTGCGCATCTGCTGTTGCAGGTAGTAATCGCGCTGCTGTTTGTCGATTTCCTGCTTCACTTTCTCCTGTATCTCGCCTTTCAGCTCGGCGAGCTGCTGTTCGCGGATGAGGATTTCGAGCAGTTTGCGCGAACGGGCCAATAATCCGGGCGCTTCCAGCAAGGCCTGCCGGTCTTCGTCGGAAAGTTCCAGATTGGTGCAGATGAAATTGACGATACCGCGCTTGGAGTCGATGTTCTTGATAGCGAACGCCGCCTCCTTGGGCATCGACGGCGAAACGTTGATGATGCTCAACGCCACGTCGCGAATCGAATCCACCAAAGCCTCGAACTCGATGTTCTTCACATCGGGAATCGTATCGCGCAGGGCCGTGACACGCGCCTTGAAATAGGGCTCCGTCGCGACGTATTCGTCGATCTGGATCTTTTCCAGCCCGTTCAGGATGACGGTCAGATTGCCGTTGGGCATCTCCAATATCTTGATGATGCGGGCAGCCGTCCCGACCTTGTACATGTCGTCGGGCGACGGGTCTTCGACGTCGCTTTCGCGCTGCAGCACGGCCCCGAGAATCCCCCCTTCGGCGTTGACGGCCCGCACGAGCGAAATGCTCTTGTCGCGGCCCACGGTAATGGGCGTGATAGCGCCCGGGAAAAGCACCGACGAGCGGAGCGTCAGAATCGGAATCACCGCCGGCACGTCGATCTCTTCGACCGTATCGTCGTCGCCCGAAATAATGGGAATCACGCGGTGTTTGCCGTCCGTCATTTCGGGAAAATTGCTCTCATCGACCGCAGCGATTTCGATTTTATTTTTCTTTTTATCCATGCTCGCATACGAAATTTGGTTTGCAAAGGTAACGATTTTTCAGCTATTTTATTTCATCTTTAACATATTGTTAATAACTTTGCCGGTCGAACCATTCAATTCAAACCGGATACCATGCAAATCGCAGACAAATACGTCCCCGCGCAAATCGAAGGGAAGTGGTACGAGTATTGGACCGAGCACCGGATTTTCCATTCGGAACCCGATGAACGCCAACCTTATACGATCGTCATCCCGCCGCCCAACGTCACGGGCATGCTGCACATGGGGCACATGCTCAACAACACGTTGCAGGATGTGCTGGTGCGTCGTGCGCGCATGTCGGGCCGCAACGCCTGCTGGGTGCCGGGCATGGACCACGCCTCCATCGCGACGGAAGCCAAAGTCGTCGCCATGCTCCACGAACAGGGCATCGAAAAATCGTCGCTCACGCGCGAAGAGTTCCTGCGCCACGCATGGGAGTGGAAAGAGAAATACGGCGGCGTCATTCTGAAACAGCTGCGCAAGCTGGGCGCCTCGTGCGACTGGGACCGCACCTGTTTCACGATGGACGAAGCCCGCACGGAAAGCGTCCTGCGGGTGTTCTGCGACCTCTACGAAAAGGGCAAAATCTATCGCGGCGTCCGCATGGTGAACTGGGACCCGGCGGCGAAAACGGCCCTCTCGGACGAGGAGGTCGTATTCAAGGAGTCGCACGGCAAGCTCTACTACCTGCGCTACAAAGTCGAGGGCACGGGACGCTGCATCATCGTGGCGACGACCCGCCCCGAAACTATTTTGGGCGATACCGCGCTCTGCGTCAACCCCAACGACGAACGCTACCGGGACCTGCCCGCCGATGCGCGGGTCATCGTGCCGCTGGTAGGCCGTTCGATTCCGGTCATCCGCGACGAATACGTCGACATCGAATTCGGCACGGGCGCGCTGAAAGTCACGCCCGCCCACGACGTCAACGACTACATGCTGGGCGAAAAATACGGTTTGGAGACCATCGACATCTTCAACGACGACGGCACGATCAACGACAAGGTGGGCATGTATGCGGGAATGGACCGTTTCGACCTGCGCAAGCGGATTGAAAAAGACTTGGCCGAAGCCGGCCTGCTCGAAAAGACCGAAGACTACACCAACAACGTAGGCTATTCCGAGCGCACGGGCGTCGCTATCGAGCCGAAACTCTCGATGCAGTGGTTCCTGTCGATGAAGGAGCTGGCCGAACCGGCGACGAAAGCGGTCATGGAAGATGCGATTCGGTTCGTCCCCGAAAAGTACAAAAACACCTACCGCCACTGGATGGAGAACATCAAGGACTGGTGCATCTCGCGCCAGCTGTGGTGGGGACAGCGCATTCCGGCCTACTACCTGCCGAAAGGCGGTTTCGTCGTGGCGCTGACGGCCGAAGAAGCGCTGGAAAAAGCCCGCGCGAAAAGCGGCGACGCATCGCTGCAAATCGGCGACCTGCGGCAGGACGAAGATGTACTGGACACGTGGTTCTCGTCGTGGCTGTGGCCCATTTCGGTATTCGACGGCATCCGCAATCCGAACAACCCCGAAGTCAGCTACTACTACCCCACCGACGATTTGGTGACGGGCCCCGACATCATCTTCTTCTGGGTGGCCCGCATGATTATGGCCGGATACGAATACCGCCGCGAAAAACCGTTCGGCAATGTCTATTTCACGGGCATCGTCCGCGACAAAATCGGCCGCAAGATGTCGAAGCAGCTGGGCAACTCGCCCGACCCGCTCGACCTGATCGAAAAATACGGCGCCGACGGCGTGCGCATCGCCATGCTGATGTCCTCGTCGGCCGGAAACGACGTGATGTTCGACGAGGCGCTGTGCGAACAGGGCCGCAATTTCGGCAACAAGATATGGAACGCCTACCGCCTGATCAACGGCTGGACAGTCGACAACACCGCTGCGCCGAGCGAGAGCAACCGGCTGGCGGTCGAATGGTTCGAGCAGGCACTGGGCCGCGCCCTGCGCGAGGTAGAGGAGAATTTCAAGGCCTACCGCATTTCGGAGGCCTGCATGATTGTCTACAAACTGTTCTGGGATGAATTCAGCGGCCTCTACTTGGAGATGATAAAACCCGCCTACGGCCAGCCTATCGACGGCCGGACGTTCGATGCGACGCGCGATTTCTTCGACCGGCTGATGCGCATATTGCATCCGTTCATGCCGTTCGTGACGGAGGAAATCTGGCAGGACCTCGCACCGCGGGCAGCGGGCGAATCCATTTGCGTGGCCGCCATGCCGGTCGCCGCACCGGAAGACGCCCGTGTGCTGGCGCGTTTCGAGCTGGCGCACGAGGTGATTTCGGCCGTGCGCAACATCCGCAACCAAAAAGGGCTGGCGCAAAAAGAAGCGCTGACGCTGCAAGTCATCGCCGATGCCAATTACCCCGAAGAATATGCGCCGGTAATGCGGAAAATGGCCAACCTGACGGCAATCGAAACCGTCGCGAAGAAAGACCCGGCAGCGGCGGCGTTCCTTGTCAAAACGACGCAGTATTTCGTACCGATGGGCGGAAAAATCGACGCGGAAGCCGAGCGGAAGAAGCTCACGGACGACCTGACCTACTACGAAGGGTTCCTCGCCAGCGTACTGAAAAAGCTGTCGAACGAACGGTTCGTGCAATCGGCCCCCGAAAAGGTCGTGGCCAACGAACGGGCGAAGCAGGCCGATGCCGAAGCGAAAATCGCCGCGCTGAAAGCCCAACTCGAAGCCCTGCGATAAATCGGCTCGCAACGTCTGAACCGCCACGACAACACGATGGATGCAACCCCGACGAACACCCCTGCACCGAACCGGCCGATTATCATCTACACCGACGGTTCGGCACTCGGCAATCCGGGGCCGGGCGGCTATGGCGTCGTGCTGCTTTCGGGTCCCCACCGCAAGGAGTTGTCGCAAGGCTACCGGCTGACGACCAACAACCGCATGGAACTGCTGGCCGTCTGCGTGGCGCTCGAAACGCTGCGGTTCGAGGGGTCGGACGTCACGGTCTATTCCGACTCGCGCTATGTGGTCGATGCGGTGATGAAAGGCTGGGTCTTCGGCTGGGAGAAGAAACGCTACATGAACCGCAAAAATCCCGACCTTTGGAAACGTTTTCTGCGGGCCTACCGCAAACACCGGGTCCGGCTGGTGTGGGTAAAAGGCCACGCCACGACGGTCGAGAACAACCGTTGCGACCAACTGGCGGTCACGGCCGCCAACGACGCCCCCAACCTGCAGGAAGACACCGGCTACCGTCCCGAAGAATGAATGAGCCCGGAAAAACACCGTTCCGCTACTCGCGCTCCGAGTGGCGGAACGAATAGTATTTGGCCATCAGGTAGCTGTAAACGACCGTAATGCCGGTCGTCAGCACTTTCGACGGAGTAGGCCAGATGCCGCACACCTCCACGAAGAATTTCAATCCGCCGTAAGTCAAGGCAATGGAACCGGCTACCGAAACGACGTAACGGCCCAGCTGCGTAGGCGTCCGCAAGGGAGAGAACCGGAAAACGACCCTGCGGTTCAACCAGAATCCGACGAAAAAGGTAAGGGGAAAGACCACCCCTAACGCGGCGATATGCGGCGACAGCACCACGAATCCCAAATCGAAATAGCGGTGCGCAATCACATAATTGTAAATCAGGGAGTAGCACAACGGGTCGAGCAACAGATAATTCAATCCGCCGCAGACGGCATAGCGGAAAGTCTGACGCGGCAAAAACGCCCTGACCGGCCCGATGTAGAACCGGTCGATCAGGGCGATCATTGCATCGGCGAGGCGCATCAACGGGCGGAATAAACCCAAAGTTCGGAGAATATCTCGCGGTACTCGCGCAGGAAATCGCGCGCTTTCATTTCATTCTCCGAGACATAGCACGAAACCATGTACCGATTGCCCAAACGGTAAATCGCATAATCCAAATCGGCTGCCCGACGGGCGAAGAACTTTTGCGCATTCTCGGCATTCTCCTGCGTCTGGAATACCCCCATGACCACGTAATGACGGCCCGAAACGGGAACGGCCAACTCGACGGGTTCTGCCGACTGCCGTATCGGAGCGGCTGCGGTCTGCACCGAATCCTGCACGAAGTCCAGCCCCGCCGGCGTCGAATCCTCGACAGCCGGAGCCGAATCCGCAACAACCGGAGCCGTCGGCACGGCGGACACCTCCTCCGTCGGAGCCGCATCGGCGAACGGCATTTCGAACGGCCAATCGAAGTGGCTCTGCATCAGGTAATACCCGATAACGAGCGCAGCGGCGACAATCGCCGCGACGCCGAGCACGATAACCCAATCGACGCACCCTTTCCGGTGCAACCGCACCGGAGCATGTCCCTGCGGATTCAAACGGCGCTCGAACCCCGCGTCAGGCGTAAAATTCTTGAATTTCAAGGTTCCGACCCCGGCAATCGTGAGGATTTCGTCCTGCCGGGTCTGTTCCAGCCAACGGTCGTACACCGCGCGGGCCGCATCCGGGTCGCACGAAGCGGCACGGGCAATCGTATCGACCAACGATTCGCCCCGCTCCTGCGACGTGAACTCGACCCGCCGATAAGGCGGCCGCACCCACCGTTTCGAGAGCTGTTCGGCACCCTCGAACACCACGTACAACGACCCGACCTCCGGCAGGCAGACATCTCCGCCGCTTGCCAAACGGTTGGCAATCAACCGCGAAACCTGTTCTATCATCTGACTCATCGTTTTCCCTTTTTATGCGCCGGCATTGCGACGCCATCCGTTCGGGAGGCATGCCGATAAGCCCGCACGATCATCCAAACACCCAGCACGACGAACGGAATGCTCAACCATTGGCCCATGTCGAGCGTCCACCCCACCTCGAACGCTTCCTGCTCGGTCTTGATGAACTCCAAACAGAAACGGGTGAGGAACACGCCGAGCAACCCGACGCCGAAAATCAATCCGGGACGCCGCCGTCCCATGTCCTTCGCATAGTACAACCAGCACAACACGCCGAATGTCAGCAGATAACACAACGCTTCGTAAATCTGGGTCGGGTGCACCGCAGCGGGCGCGTACTCGTAAATCCACTTATGCGAACGCACGAACTCGAATCCCCACGGCAGGGAAGTCGTCGTACCGAAAATCTCGGAATTGAACAGGTTTCCGAGCCGCACGATCGCCCCGCCGATACCGACCGGAATCATGATCCGGTCCAACGACCAGATATAGGGCAATTTGTTTTTGCGCGAAAAGAGCCACAAGCCTATCAGCAACCCGATAGCCGCGCCGTGGCTGGCCAATCCGCCGTCGCGGAAGCCCGTGATAATCGTCCACGGGCGCGGCAGGTACTCCATCGGAGCGTAGAACAGGCAATGTCCCAACCGGGCGCCGAGAATCGTCGCCAGCGTACCGTAAAGAAACACCGACTCGGCGACCGACGCAGGCAAGCCCTCGCGCTTGCAGAAGTTATTGAAAAACTGCGCGCCGATGAGAATCGCCAACGCCCACATCAGGCCGTAATAACGGATGTCCAACGATCCGATAGAGAAAAATACCGGATCGAAATTCCAAACGATGGATAAAAACGGTATCATTTATTTAATGCTTGTATTTCGACTTTTTTGAGCGTGAACGAGAACGTGCTGCCCGCCCCCAGTTCGCTGCGCACCGAGATGCGCTCGCCGTGCGCCTCGATGATGTGTTTCACGATGGCCAGTCCGAGTCCTGTACCGCCCTGCTCGCGCGAACGGCCCTTGTCCGTGCGGTAGAAACGCTCGAACACGCGCGGCAAATCCTCTTTGCCGATGCCCTGCCCGTTGTCCTCGACCTCGACCAGAATCCGGTCGAGCATGTCGCGGAAGCGGATGCGGGTCGCACCGCCCTCCTTGCCGTAACGAATCGAATTGATAATCAGATTGACCAGCACCTGTCCGATGTAGTGCTTGTCGGCCAGCACCCAGAACACCGACGGCAGATTCTCGGCCCCCTTGACCGAAATCGCGATATGCTTGCGGTCGGCCTCCATTTCAGCCTGCTCGGCAATCTCCTTGGCCAACGCCACGATGTCGAATTTTTCCAGTTCGAGCTGGTTCATGTTGCTCTCCAGCTTGGAAATCGTGTCCAAATCGTTGACGATGTTAATCAGGCGGTCGATGCTCTTTTCGGTGCGTTCGAGGTACTTGCGGTTGATGAGGTCGTCCTCCAATCCGCCGTCCAGCAAGGTCGAAATGTAGCCCTGAATGTTGAAAATCGGGGTTTTCAACTCGTGGGCAACGTTGCCCAGATACTGTTTGCGGAAGTGCTCGGTCTCTTTCAGGCGGGCGATTTCGCGGTCGTTGGTATCAGCCCATGCCGTGAGCTCTTCGCCGATGTTTTCGACCCGTTTGTCGCGCAGTTCGGAGAAAATCTCGCGGGTATGCACATCGCGCGAAAGGACGATCGAATAGATAGGCTTCAACTTGTAAGCCACGTACTTGCGGATGATGAAGAGCGCGACGAGCGTCACGAGCAAAAACGTACCGACGGCCACGGCCGCCGCATAGAACCAGCGCAACGACACGCCCTGCGCGTGCATCGCGAACAATATGCCGCCGACAACCAGCGTTGCCAGCAGGCCGATCCAGCACGAAGCCCCTTCTTTGGTTTTGACGGTTATCATGGTTACTTGTAATTTTGCATCAGACGGGCGATGTATTTGCCCACGATGTCGAACTCCAAATTGACCGTCGAGCCGGGCCCGATGCGGCAGAAATTGGTATGCTCGAACGTATAGGGAATAATGGCGACGCGGAACGACGACGGCCGCGAATCGCAGACGGTCAGACTGACGCCGTTGACCGCGACGGAGCCTTTCTCGACGGTGCACAACCCGTCGCCCTGCGGCTCGTACTCGAACGTGAAATACCAGCTGCCGCCGGCATCCTCGCGAGCCGTACAACGGGCCGTCTGGTCGACATGACCCTGCACGATGTGGCCGTCGAGCAGCGCATCGGGCTTCATCGACCGTTCGAGGTTGACCCAATCGCCCACCTGCAAGGCGCCGAGATTGCTCCGTTCGAGCGTCTCTTTCATGGCGGTGACGGTGTAGGTGTCGCCCTCGATGTCGACGACGGTGAGGCACACGCCGTTATGCGCCACGCTCTGGTCGATTTTCAGTTCGTGCGCGAACGCGGCGCGAAGCGTGAAATCCTTGTTCTGGCGGTCGGTCCGAATCGCGACGACCTCGCCCATACCCTCGACAATTCCCGAAAACATTTTTATTAGTATCAGTAACTATAATTATCCATATTCCGCCGGTCGTGCCGTCTGCCTCAATCGTTCAAAACCAGCTTGGCTTTGACCTTGTAAGCCCGCTGCACGTCGCTGCGGTCGATGACGATGTCGTCGAAATGCTCCTTGTCGCCCGGCACGAGCCGCAACCGCTCCCCGTCCTCGACGGAACGCACGATACGCAAAGTTACGATTTTTTCGCTAACAATCACATATTCACCGCCGGGAATTATCGCGTCGAGCTCGACGGCCTGCAACAACACGACGGTGCCGGACGGAACGACGCCGCCCATCGCCCGCCCGCCGTAACACATGGCGAAGTCGCACGCACCGACCATCGGCAGAAACAGATAATCGTCCGGCTTCAACTCGGCAAGACGGCCGATTTCCTTTTCGGCGTCGGCCCTGTAATACGGAATCGGCACGTGTTTGTCCAACTCGGCGAACATGTGGCCCTCGCCGGTGAGCAACCACAACTTGTCGATTTGCGGGAATTTGGCCACGACGTGCTCGGCCAAATCGAGCGAAATACCGTTGTTTCCGCGCTTGATTTGGTAGAGGTTTTCGCCGCGCGCAAGACCGATATAACGAGCAAAATAGTTGGTGGACATATTCGCCCAATGAATCACGGCCTCCATCCGTTCCCAATTATTCAGCTTTTTTTTCATTTTTTTGTTTCGATAAAAATTTTTTTGCATCTTTGCGCATCCGGTCCCGTAGTTCAATGGATAGAATACAAGATTCCGGTTCT
>CAZGYX010000004.1:0-77421 GCA_964530735.1 uncultured Alistipes sp.
TTCCTCGACAAGTGGCAGTACACCATCGCCGAAATGGAGGGCACGACCTACGGCGAAAACGGACACGGCATTCCGGTGCTGACCTACGAGGAGATGGCCGGACTGGTCTTGGGCTACGACCCGTGGGTGCTGGGGATGCAGATGCACCAAGTCGACGTCGAACCGCTGCTGGACAAAATGGGCGTGGACTACGACCCTGCGGCGAAGTACTTGGGGCGCAACGGAAAATTCATCGGCAAACCCGACACGGCGGCCGTCAACTGCGGCCAGTCGGAACTGCTATACGATATGAAGGAATGAAAAAGGCAATCGTCATAGGCGGCGGCCCTGCGGGGATGCAAACGGCCCTGCAACTGGCCCGACGGGGCGTGGAACCGGTCATCGTGGAACGCGAAAACGCATTGGGCGGCAAGCTGCGCAACTGGCACCGGCTCTTCCCGTCGTTCACGCCCGCAACCGATGTGCTGGCCGAATTGCGGCGCCGCGTCGATGAAAAGGGCATCGAAGTACATTTGTCGACTGCGGTCGAGGGGTTCACCGCCAAATCGGTGGCGTTGGCCGACGGCCGGACGCTGGCGTGCGATGCGGTGGTCGTCACGACGGGTTTCACGTTGTTCGACGCCCGCATCAAGGAGGAGTACGGTTACGGCATCTACGACAACGTCGTGACGTCGGCCGACCTCGAACGGATGTTCTGCGAGGGGCGGGTCGTCAAAGCCGACGGCTCGCAGCCGCGTCGCATCGCCTTTCTGCACTGCGTGGGCTCGCGCGACGAAAAGGTCTGCCAGCAGCACTGCTCGCGCGTATGTTGCGTGACGGGCGTCAAGCAGGCGATCGAGACGAAACGGCTGCTGCCCGAAGCGGACGTGTTCAATTTCTATATGGACATCCGCATGTTCGGGCCGGGCTACGAGGAGCTCTACCGCGAGGCGCAGCAGCAATACGGCATCCACTTCGTGCGGGGGCGTATCTCCGAAGCGGCGGCGACCCACGACGGACGGATCCGCATCAAGGCCGAAGATACGCTGACGGGACGTCCGTTGCGGATGAGCGTCGATTTGCTCGTGCTGCTTATCGGCATGCGGGCCAACGACACCAACGCCGCCTTCGCGGCGGGTGCGGGGCTGGCCCGCGCGGCGAGCGGATTCCTGCAACCGGAAAATCTCTTTCTCGACAACGTGCGGAGCGGGGTCGAGGGTATTTTCTATGCGGGGGCCGTCACGGCGCCGAAGACCGTCGGCGAAACCGTGAACGAAGCGATTGCGGCGGCCGATGCGGCAGCCGAATACTTATTGAAGGGGTAATAGTGCGGGGCATGGCAGCTATCAATTTCGGATACACGATTTCCCAGCCGCGCGCGATCGACATCGACCGCAACAACCTGCGCAAGAGCGACGAGATTCTGCGCGAGATGCCCGAACTGCAAACCTGCATCGGGTGCGGAAGCTGCACGGCCAGTTGCACGGCGGGCAACCTGACGGAATTCAACTTCCGCAAGGTGCACACGCTGGTGCGCCGCGGCGAGTATCAGGGCGCCTACGAGGAGATGAACAAGTGCATGCTCTGCGGCAAATGCCGGTTGGTCTGCCCGCGCGGCATCAACACGCGGGGCGTGATTTTGTTGATTAAACGCAAATTAGGGGATTTCTAACAGGCCATGAGTTTTTTCGCACCGTTCTGCATCCCGTTCATCGTCGGGGCCGGCGTGATGTTCGTCACGCTGGCGTGGAAGTGGGGCTTTTGGCTCTACCGGCTGCCCCGCGCCGACAAACTGCGCATCGTGCGCGGCATCCCGACGCGGGCGACGTTCGATGCCGTCGGCGAAACGGTGTGCGAATCGTTGCTGCACCGCCGCATTTTCCGCATCAACCCTGTTCTGGGGTACATGCACCTGTCGCTGGCGTTCGGGTGGTTCCTGCTGATTGCGGTGGGGTGGCTCGAAACGGTGGCCTACATGGGTCTGCATTGGGTGCCGTTGCAGGGACATGTCTTTTTCCGTTACTTCGCCACCGGATTGCCCCACAAGCCGGTATTCGCGTTCGTGATGGACTTGTTGCTGCTGTTCGTGCTGTCGGGCGTGGCGTTGGCTTGGGGCAAACGCTTCTTCTCCAAGCGAATGGGCATGCGCCGCACGACGAAACACGTGCTCGGCGACCGCGTTGCGCTTTCAGCCCTATGGTTCATCTTTCCTGCCCGCCTGCTCGCCGAAAGCACCACTTGCGCCCTCTACGGCGGGGGCGGTTTCCTGACGGGCACGCTCGGGGCGTGGATGGGCGAACACCTCGCGACGGAGACGTTGCGGGGGCTTGAAACCGGTGCGTGGTGGTTCTACTCGTCGTGTCTCGGCATCTTCTTCGTGGCGCTGCCGTTCTCGCGTTACATGCACATCTTCACCGAGGTGCCGTTGATTTTCCTGCGGCGCTACCGGTTGCGGTCGGGCGAAAAGGAGGGTTCCTACGACCGTTTTCAGGTCGATGCCTGCTCGCGTTGCGGCATCTGCATCGACCCCTGCCAGTTGCAAAGCGTGCTGGGGGTCGACCGCGTGCAGTCGGTCTACTTCCTGCGCGACCGCCGCTACGGCATGTTGAAACCCGAAGTGGCTGACAACTGCCTGCTTTGCGGACGGTGCGCCCGGCGTTGTCCGGTGCAAATCGACCTCAATACCTTGCGCGTCAATTCGCGCGACACGCTGCACGGCATTCCGGCAGGGCGCCGTTACGATTACCTGAAAACGTCCGACCCTTCGTCGGGCGAGGGCAAAGTGGGCTATTTCGCCGGTTGCATGACCCTGCTGACGCCCCGCACGCTCGCGGCAATGGAGACGATTTTCCATGCGGCGGGCGAGGAGGTCTGGTGGGCCGACCGCGAGGGGGGCATCTGCTGCGGCCGTCCGCTGAAACTGGCCGGCGAAACCGAAGCGGCGCACCGTATGATGGAATCCAACACGGCTCTTTTCCGCAAACACGGCATCACGACGTTGGTCACGTCGTGTCCGATCTGCCTGAAAGTCTTTCGCGAGGATTACGCCCTCGAAGGCATCGAGGTGCTCCACCATTCGCAATACATCCTGCGGTTGATGCAATCGGGACGTTTGCCCGTCGAGCGCGGCGTTCGGCAGTTCACCTATCACGACCCGTGCGAATTGGGTCGCGGCAGCGGCATCTACGACGAGCCCCGTGCGGTCATCGAGGCGGTGGGCAGTCTGCTCGAACCGGCCGATACGCGCGAGAATGCGCTGTGTTGCGGTTCGTCGGTGGCCAATACCGCCATTACGGACGGCCAGCAGTTGCAAATCGCCCGCGCGGTAACGGCCCAGCTCGAAGCCACCGGTGCCGGAACCATCGTCACGGCCTGCCCGCTTTGCAAAAAGGCGCTTGCTCGCGGCACGTCGCAGACGGAAGTCCGCGATTTGGCAGAAATCGTGGCCGATGCCGTCGCGAAGTAGTACGAAAAAGAATCTTTTGGCTTCGGCCATGACAAAAAAAGAGGTCGGACATTCGTCTGACCTCTTTTTCAGTAGCGGGAGAAGGACTCGAACCTCCGACCTCCGGGTTATGAGCCCGACGAGCTACCAACTGCTCTATCCCGCGATATGACATCGGCGCCGGAATGACCGGCTACTTTTGCGAGTGCAAAGATAATACAAACTTTTCGTATCGCCAAATAAAAATCAGCGCCGATGCGATTTTTTCGGATTTTTTCGCACGGACCATCCGAAATGTCCGAGCGCATCGCCCAACGCGAAGTACTCGCCGTGCGAATAGACGATCGGGTCGGCACGCTCCAAACAAAACCGTCCGGTCGCCGGGTCGATTAGTGCCGCATCGACTTGTACGTGAACCACATCGGCAAGGAACATGTCGTGCGAACCCAGCGGGACGATTTGCTTCACGCGGCATTCGATATTCACGGGCGATTGTTCGATAATCGGGGCTGCGACTTCGGCGGCGGGCAGTGGCGTGAGCCCCGTTTCGCGGAATTTGTCGTAATCGCGTCCCGACCGGACACCGCACCAGTCCGTAGCCCGGGCCATGTCGCGCGTCGTAAGGTTGATGACGAATTCGCCCGTACGCCGGATGATGTCGTAGGAGTGCCGTTCGGGCCGTACCGAGATGTAGCACATCGGCGGGTCGCTGCAAACCGTGCCCGTCCACGCAACGGTCAGCAGATTGTATTCTTCGGGTGTTTCGCCGCAGCTGACCAACACCGCAGGCAACGGATAGAGCACCGTGCCGGGTTTCCAATGCGCTTTCATGATGCGAAGATACGAAAAAGATTCGGCAAAAAGCAAACGAGCGGTCGGGAGCGAAGATGACGTTTTGAACCGTAAATCGGTCTGCTGCGTTAAAAAAATTCGTATCTTTGTATATGCTCGAACGTTTCATATGCTTTTTGGAGGCCGAACGCCGCTTTTCGCCGCTGACGGTGCGCAACTACCGGCGTGACATCGAACGTTTCCTGCAATGGCTCGGAGTTGCGGCGGGAAAACTGGACGAGGAACGGGAAGCCTTGCGCCGCATCGAGACCGAAGACATCCGCGAGTGGATTATCCACCGCACGGAACACGATGCTGTGAGCGCGCGTTCGATGAATCGCGAAATCTCGTCGTTGCGGGCGCTGTTCCACTGGCTCCAAAAAAACGGCGAAGTCGAACGCAATGTCGTGAAACCGATCGTTTCGCTGCGCACTTCGCACCGGCTGCCGGCATTCGTGCCGGAAAGCCGCATGACGGCAATCGTCGAACACTGCGAGGAAGAACCTGCCGATTTCGTGGCGGCGCGGGATGCGCTGATCGTGTTGCTGTTCTATACCTGCGGGCTGCGTCTGGCCGAGCTGATTGCGGCCGATCGCGACGATTTGTCGGACGACTGCCGTTCGCTGCGCGTGCGCGGCAAAGGCGACAAGGAGCGCATCGTGCCGATACTGGATTTTGTCCGCGAAAAAATTGCGGTCTACATGGATGCAATCGGCAGGCAGGATTTTTGCGATGCTGCCGAAAAAGCACTGTTCCTGACCGAGCAAGGGGCACGAATCTCCCGCAGCGCGGTCTACCGTATCGTCCAGCGCGAGTTGGCGCAGGCGGGCGTGCAGGGCAAAAAGAGTCCGCACGTGTTGCGGCACACGTTCGCGACGCATTTGCTGAACGGCGGGGCGGACATGCGGGAGATTCAGGAGCTGCTGGGCCATGCTTCGCTGCAAGCGACGCAGGTCTACACGCACAACAGCATCGCACGCCTGCAAACGGTATATGCAAAGGCCCACCCCCGCGAGAAGGGTGGAAAATGATTGTCATTCTCTAAAAAACACAGGCCATGAACGTACAGATTCAATCCGTGAAATTCGACGCCGACAAGAAGCTGGTCGAATTCGTCAACGCCAAAATGGCGAAGCTGGATCGTTTTGCCGAACGCTCGACCGGAGCGGAGGTCATCCTCAAACTCGACAAAGACCACGAGAAAGGGAACAAAATCGCCACGATTACGCTGCACATGCCCGGCGAGGATCTGGTGGCCTGCGACCAAGCAAAAAGTTTCGAGGAGGCGGTCGACGAAGCCATCGACGCGCTGAAACGCCAGCTGGACAAATTCAAGGGCAAGACGGAGAACTGATTGCGGCCGCCCGGCCGGTTGCGGGGGCGTTTTTCGCAGATTACCGACATTTCCGCCCGAACTGTGCTATCTTTGACGGTGCAACGCAATCCGTCATAGACCATGCAATACTTTACGCTCGAAGAATTCACCCGCTCCGAAACCGCCCTGCGCATGGGGCTGGCCAATGTGCCGACGCCCGCCGTCGCCGACCGAATCCGCCGATTGGTCGAAACGCTTTTGGACCCGTTACGAGTAGAATGGGAACGGCGTTGCATCGCCGATTTTTTGGAAAATCCCGCTATTCTCGTTACGTCGGGTTACCGCTCGGACGAACTGAACCGTGCGGTCGGCGGAGCCGCGACTTCGGCCCATCGTTCGGGTTGGGCAGCCGACCTGAAACCGCAGAACGGACGGCTCCATGAATTCAAGCAGTGTTGCCGTGCGTTTCTTGCGACACGCGATTTCGACCAGTTGATTTCCGAATCGGAGGATGCCGCCGGAACGCCCCGCTGGATGCACATCGGCCTTTATGACCGCAACGGTCGGCAGCGCGGCCAACTGCTCTCGATGCGCAACGGCCGCTATTTCCCGATGACCGACTGAACCGGTTGCCGGTCGCGGATGCTATTGCTTTTTGGAAAATCCCTGCGCTTGGAGTTGGATTTCGCCGCCGTCGGGCGTCACCATGCGGCACCCTTTGCCGGCCGGCACGATGTGGCCGATGACATCGACCAGTCCCAGCCCCATGATTTGTTCCTGCATGGCCAGCGGCACGGTGAACAGCAGTTCGTAATCCTCGCCGCCGTTGAGTGCCGCGACGACCGGGTCGAGGTGCATCTCGTCGGCCAGCGACGTCGTCTGTTTGGCCAGCGGGATGCGTTCCAGATAGATGCGTGCCCCGCATGCCGAGGCCTTGCACAGCTGCATGAGGTCGCTGGCCAGTCCGTCCGACAGGTCGATCATCGACGTCGGGCGGATTTCCGCTTCGCCCAGCGTCACCACGATGTCCGTGCGCGGACGGGGTTTCAAGTATTTTTCGAGCAGGTATTCGTATCCGGCGAATTGCGGTTGGGGGTCGCGCACGTCGTGCAGCACGCGGCGTTCGCGTTCGAGCAGCCGCAGCCCCATGTAGGCCGCACCCAGATTGCCCGTGATGCAAATCAGGTCGTTCTGCTGCGCGCCGCTGCGGCGGACGACGGCCTCTTTCTTCGCATGGCCCAGCGCCGTGACCGAGATGACCAGCCCCGTCATCGAGGCCCGCGTGTCGCCGCCCACGAGGTCGACCTCCTGTTCGCGGCATGCGAAAGCGATGCCTTCGTACAGGTCGTCGAGCGCTTCGACGGGCAGTTTGGCCGAAACGCCGAGCGACACGGTAATCTGCGACGGCAGGGCGTTCATGGCCAAAATATCGCTGATGCCGGCCGTCACGACCTTGTAGCCGAGGTGTTTCAACGGAAAATAGGTCAGGTCGAAGTCGACCCCTTCGAAAAACGTGTCGGTCGTGCACAGCATCGTCTCGCCCGCAGGCGGAGCGATGACGGCGGCGTCGTCGCCGATGCCGACGAGCGTCGAAGCATCGCGGGCGGTGAATTTGCCTGCGAGGCGGTCGATCAGTCCGAATTGTCCCAGTTCGGCGATTTCCGTACGTTTTTTCCCTTCCATAATTTTTTGCTTTTTGCTTTCCCCGTTCGCCCTGCGGCGTTGAAAACACCGTGGCAGACCGTTTCTGTGCTGCCGACAGTCGCTCCCACTGCTTTTCTGAAAACCATGACGGCGCAGCGACTTTCCGAACCCCGACAACTGGCCGCCGCGCTTAAAAAGCGGGTTAATGAAAATTTTTACAAATTTAGCGAAATCCGTGCGTTTTTCAAAAATTTGGGCTAATTTTGCGTTCGATCAGGTTTATCGGATATAATATACCTATGAAAATCATCGTTTTATTCGGAGCGCCCGGATGCGGCAAGGGAACGCAGGCCCAGCGGCTGAAAGAACACTACGGAATCGAACACGTATCGACGGGCGAGGTGATCCGTTCGGAAATCCGGCGCGGCACGGAGCTCGGCCGCAGCATGGAGCATTACATCAGCACGGGCCAGCTGGCCCCCGACGAAGTGGTCATCGGCATGATTGCCAATTACGTGGCCGAACACAAGGACGCCAAGGGGTGCATCTTCGACGGATTCCCCCGCACGACGGTGCAGGCGCAGGAATTTGACAAAATTCTGACGGAGCACGGGTTGTCGGTCGATAAGATGATCGACATCCGGGTGCCCGAGGAGGAGCTGGTGCGCCGCATCCTGTTGCGCGGCAAGGATTCGGGACGTGCCGACGATGCGTCGGAGGAGGTCATCCGCGACCGCTTGTCGGTCTATCACGGGCAGACGGCCGTCGTGTCCGATTTCTATGCGGAGCAAGACAAGTACGCTTCGGTGGACGGTCAGGGCACGATGGACGAGGTGTTCGGCCGTATCGTCGCAATCATGGACAAACTCTGACGCGCGTTTTTGTACGTTATTTGCAACGGAAAGGCGGTACAATGCTAAATTTCCGTAGCCATGAACAACGACAAAACGAAATGCGAACCCTGCGAACGGGATTTTCAGAAAAACATCGACCGCATCGTCCGCGAGGGGCGGGCTCCGAAAGGCGCCGCCCACGATGCCCACGAAAAGGAGTTGAAAACGACGTTCGGGGCTGAAAAGACCTCCCATGCGCCGTCCGGTTCGGCGGCGCGGACATCCGACAAATCGAAAAGGGGGCGGTAATCGGACCGCTCCGTACGCTTCGGGACCGGCGAAAATGCGCCGGTCTTTTTGCGTCGTGCGCTTTTGTGCCGTCCGGGGCGTGCATCCGTTTCGGCCGAATGGCACGGAGTGTGCCTTATGGTCGGAACCATGCGCCTCGCTCTCTTGATTCACCTGTTATGGGTCGCCGCGACGCTTCCCGTCGTGACGCGGCAGCACCGGTCTCCCGCTTCGGCGGCGGCTTGGCTCGCCGTCATCGCCCTGCTGCCGTTGTTCGGCACGCTCCTTTATCTGTCGGCCGGATTCCGCAGGCGCATCCGGCACACCGCACCCGTCGCTCCGAAGCCGTGCGGGCGCGTCGGCGACCGGCTCGAACGCATCATCCGCACCGGCTGCGGCACGCGGATCACGCTCCGTAACCGCGTGCAGCTGCTGCATAACGGCAACAACGCGTTCACGGCCCTGATTGCCGCCCTGCAACGCGCCACGCAGAGCATCCACATGGAATACTACATCTTCCGCGACGACCGCATCGGCCGTGCGGTCGCTGACATCCTGACGCGCAAGGCGCGCGCCGGGCTGGAAGTGCGGGTCATCTACGATGCCGTCGGGTCGTGGGGCATGAACGGCGCGCTGTTCGACGCCATGCGGAGCGCGGGGGTCGAGGTCCGTGCTTTCGGGCCGTTGCGCTTTCCGTACTTCACGCCCCGCAGCACGCGCCGCAATCACCGCAAGATAGTCGTTACGGACGGGAAAATCGCTTTTCTGGGTGGCATAAACATTGCAAAGTACTACCTCGACGGCGACGACATGGGCAAATGGCGCGACGAACACCTGCGGATCGAAGGCGATGCCGTAGCCGATTTGCAACGGCTCTTTCTGTCCGACTGGGCGCACGTCGGCGGCCGTCGGCTCGATGCGGCGCGTTACATCGCGCGGCATAGCGTCCGGCAGCGGCTTCCGCTCCAAGCGGCATGGGCAGGGGAGGGACCGACCCGCACGACCCTCGCCGATGCCTTCGCGACGGCCTTCATGCAGGCCCGCGAGCGGATACGCATCTGCACGCCCTATTTCCTGCCGCCCGACGTGTTGTCCGACACCTTGCGGATAGCTTCGCGCAGCGGCATACGGGTGGAAATCATGCTTCCCACGTGCAGCGATTCGTCCGTCGCCGACTGGATCGCCGACACCTATGTCGAAGACTTGCTCGATGCGGGAATCGCGGTTTATTGTTACGAAAACGGTTTCCTGCATGCCAAACTGCTCCTCGTGGACGACTGCCTCGCCTCGGTCGGAACGGCCAACATGGACTACCGCAGTCTGGCGGACAACTGGGAGGTGACGATGTTCATCCGCGACCCGCAGACCGTCGCCGGGCTTTCGGCGACTTTCGACCGCGACCTCGCGTCCTGCCGCCGCATCACCCGTGCGACGTGGCATCCTGCCGCTTGGCGGCGGGTGCTCGGCAACGTCCTGCGGCTGGCGTCGCCCCTGATGTAATCCGTGCGCCGGGCTGCCAAGCCCGACGACAATTAATACCGTTATGTTTATGAAAAAACTTTTGCTTACGTTGTTTATTGCCGCGGCCGTTTGCGGTCCGGCATCGGCCCGGCGGCTGCAAGCCGGTTTGCGCAGCGGCATCACCGCCACCGACTATCGGTTTTCGCCCGTCGTCATCGACGGAACCCGTTTCACGGCGGGTTCGACCCGCGCCGGTTTCGAGGCGGGGTTCGTCCTGCGGCTCAATCTCTCGAAACACCTCCACTTGCAATCGGAACTCGATTACGGTTCTGTGAACTATTCGGTGCGTGCTTCGAGCACACGGTTGCACACCAGCGTGCGGCTGCGTTCCGAACGGATCGAGGTGCCCGTGCAGCTGGGCTTGCAATTCGGCGCGCTGCGGTTGTTCGGCGGTGCTTCGTTCCGGTTGAATACCTCGTCGCACAGCTCGTACTCCGATTTGTTGAAAGTGAAATTTTCCGAGAAACCCGCTTGGATGGGCGGCGTCGGAATGAATATCGGCAAGTTTTTCTTCGATGCCCGCGTGCAGGGGGCGTGGGGGCTCAAAAACCGCAATACGTTCGTTTCGCACGGAATCAGCCGGCAGGCCCATGTCCGCAGCGATTTGGTCTGGTGCGGTTCGCTCGGATTCTTCTTCTGAAAATTGTGCCGCAAGGCGCAGAAATATGGAGCGTCCGCCGCGCTTATTTAACTACATATTGCTCTCGTAGAGGTGGCGCATGACGGTGAAATAGGCCGGATCCTGAATCTCGCCGCGCTTGTACATGCCGCCGACCATCAGCCGGACGTAGCGCAGCAGGCTGTGTTGCAGCCGTTTGTATAGCGGACAGTCCATGTAGTTCTCGTGGTCGAGCAGCACATCGCGCACCGGCCGCAGCGAATTGGTGTAGTTGGACATTTCGTTGCGCAGGGCCATGCCCGTTTTCGTCGACGCGGCGATTTTCGCGACGGACATCGCCCGCAGTTTTTCGCAGACCGTGTTCAGCAACACCATCACCACGTTGTCCAGCAGCGTGTGGCCGTGCATGAAAAGATAGGTGTTTTCGCGCGTCACGCCCCGTTCGGCGAGTTGCCGCTCGAACTCCCGCATCGGTTCGACCATTTGCGGGTTGCGGGCGGCGAGCATCTGTTCGCGTTTGGCGACGTTGCGGGCCAGCCATGCCAGCGTTTCGGCCCCGTTGTCCCGCATGTCCAGAAAATTGATGCGCACGGAGGCCTTGAAATCGCACAGCGAAAAAACATTGACTGTATCCAGTTGGGCGGAAAAGGCGTACCACACGAACAGCGGATAAATCGTGCGCGAATAGTCGCGCATGAAGCGCACGAAATCGAAAATGCGCGTGTCGTTCTTGGTTGCCTTGACGCAGATGTTGTGCAGCGCCGGGGCATAGCAGAGATAGTTCTCGGTGGCATACGTGAAGGTATGGAAAACGTATTTCGAGCCGTTCACGAGTTGCGACTGGGGCGTGCGGTCGGCGAACAGGTAGTCGAAATCCGAATCCATGCACAGCAGCAGTTGTTCGGATGCTTGCGGAACCATGTTCAGCAGCACTTTTTTGCCTTTGGGCAGGTCCGCGCGGTTGGGGACCGAAATTTCGAAACGCAGATAGGGGGTGCGGAAGTGGTCGAATATGCCGCGCCAGAAAGCCACGTCCTCATAGCCTTCGACATAGACTTCGACCACCCGTTGTTGCGGATTGACCGGCAGCGGCGGGGGCAGTTCTTCGGGACGGGGCACACGGCGGTACGCGCTGTTGTTGGGCCGCCGTTTTTCGCTACTTTTCTTGGACATGGCGGGGCGGGAAAAGGTGCATATCAACAAACAAATATAGGCAATAATCGGGAACGAGGGGTTTCGAAGCCGAAAATTTTTATCTTTTCGGCTCCGTTTCGAATGCTCCGCCCTGCAAAAACGAAACGACTTTTGCCTTTGCGCCCGGCATTTCTTCGTCTTGGATACTCCCGCTCGGCAAAAAGCGAATAAACTTGCTTTTGCCCTCGCTTTTTCGTATCTTCGCAAGTGAAAAACACTGCATCATGGCAGACAACGATTGGAAAGCCCGTTTGGGAATGGTCTATTCGACAAACCCCGATTACCGCTTCGATACGCGCGAAGAACCCGAGACCGAACTGCTCCCGCCGTCGCAACAACAACTGCGCGTATGGCTCGACCGCAAGCAACGGGCAGGCAAGGTCGTGACCCTCGTGCGCGGATTCGTCGGGCCGGACGAAGCGTTGCAGGAGCTGGCGCGTCTGCTGAAAACCCGGTGCGGCGTCGGCGGCACGGCCAAAGCGGGCGAAATCGTCATTCAGGGCGACCACCGCGACCGTGTGGTCGAAATCCTGACCAAAAACGGCTACGGCTGCAAAAAAGCGGGCGCATAACCAAGTGAAACGCCGGAAACATATCTTATTAATGGCCGTGTTGCTTTTAGCGGTTTCGGAGAGTGCGGCGCAATACTACTCGTGGGGCGCGGACGCTCCGGCGAAATGGTCGATTATCCGCACGCCCGACATCCGCGTGATTTTTCCTGACAGTGCGGCCCGTGCGGCCCGCCGGTCTCTCTATTATGCCGACCGCATCCGCCCGGACATCGGTTACGGGTTCGCCCGCGGGCCGATGCGCGTGCCGTTCGTCCTGCACGCCCGCAATTTCGAGGCCAACGGCGTGGTCATGTACATGCCCAAACGGGTCGAACTGCTCACCATTCCCGAAGCCGAGAGCTACTCGATGCCGTGGCTCAAACAGCTCACGGCGCACGAATACCGCCATACGGTGCAATTCAACAACCTGAATCGCGGCGTGTTCCGCGTGCTGCGTTATCTGGCGGGCCAGCAAAGCTCGACGGTCGGGCTGCTCTGCATGCCGGGCTGGGCGATGGAGGGCGACGCCGTGATGGCCGAAACCGAGATGTCGTCGTTCGGGCGCGCCCTGCAACCCTCGTTCACGCTCGGTTATCGGGCGATGCGGCGTGTCGGAACCGACCGCGCGGGCACGCGTTACCGCCGCAACACGGACAAATGGTTCTGCGGCTCCTACCGCGATTACATTCCCGACCACTATCGGCTGGGGTACCAGATCAACGCCTATGCCGAGAGCCGTTACGGCGAAAACGTCTGGAACAAGGTCGCCCGCTACGGCGCGCGCAACCCTTATGTGATTGCGACGACCCACGTCGGTTTGAAGAAGTACTACGGGACGACGGTCAACCGCTTGTTCCGCGAGACGTTCGACGCCCTGCAACGGCACTGGGATTCGCTGCCTGCGCGGACAGACAGCGCGCGGCCGCTCGTCCGGCTCTCCGACCGCAACTACACGACTTACCGGTGGCCCCTGCCGCTGGCGGACGGCACGGTGCTGGCCGTCGAGGAGGATTACGACCGCACCTCGCGCTTCGTGGTGCTCGACCGGCATACGGGCCGCAAACGGGTCGTCGCCCGCACGGGATTGATTTCGTCGCGGCCGGTCGTGCGCGGCGGTCGGGTGTGGTGGAGCGAATACCGCCGCTCGCCGTTGTTCGAGGAGCAGGTCGATTCGCGGCTTTGCTTTATGGATTTGGCCGACGGACGGCCCCGCACGCTTCGGGGAATCCGCAATGCGCTGTACCCCACCGCAATGGGCGAACAGGGACTGGCATGGGTCGAGTATGCCGCCGCCACGGGCTATTCGGTCGTGCGGCAGGACGGCAGCGGCCGGCGCGAACGGACGACGGTTCCGGCGGACAAGGAACTGCACGGCTTGGCGTGGGACGATACGACCGATGCGCTCTATGCGCTCGTCACGGACGACAGCGGCATGTGGCTCGGCCGGTTGGAACCCGACGGCACGCTGCGGCCGCTGACCGAAGGGGCTTACGTCACGCTACGCGATTTGCGGGCCCGCTCCGGCAGTCTTTACTTCGGCTCTATCGCTTCGGGTTACGACGAGGTGCACCGCTTCGATTTGGCGACCGGACGCCAATACCGGCTGACGACCTCGACCTATGGCGCATTCGACGGCATGCCGGCCAGCGGCGGCGACAGCCTGCTGCTGACGACCTACGGCCCGCACGGCTATGCGTTGGCCGTGCAACCGGCCGATACCGCCGCGTTCGTCGCGCCCGCGCGGCTTCCCGAAAACATCGTCAATCCGCCGCGCGAACGCTGGCCGGTCGTCAATCTGGACACGGTGCGGTTCCGTGCGGCCGATTCCACTGCGCAGGCGGTGCGGCATCCGGCGCGCCGCTACCGGAAAGCACTCCATGCGCTCGATATCCACAGCTGGCTGCCGGCCGCTTTCGACCCGTTCGAGGCGGTCGACGAACACGTCGTCGCCGTCAATTTCGGCGCGACGCTGCTGTCGCAGAACTTGTTATCGAATACCGAAGCTTTCGCTTCCTACGGCTGGAACCGCGACGAAGGTTCGCTCGTCAAGGCGGGCCTGCGTTACGACGGCTGGGGCGTGCGGCTTGCATTCGGCGCGTCGTATGGCGGCGACCGAATCGTGTACGGACGACTGGCGGCTCGCGACCCCGAAACCGGCGACGCGGTTTGGCAATCTCTGCCGAAACCGGCAAAATACTATGCGTTCGATGCGTCGGCTTCGCTGCCGCTGCTCTTTGACCGCGGCTACCACATCCGGCGGTTGACCCTTTCGGCTGCGTGGAACTACTCCAACGGCAAGGTCGCCGATTTGGGCGCTATCCGTCGCGACGGACAAGGCAATATCACGAACTTCGACGCCATTGGCTACCGCGACGGCCTGCACCGGCTTTCGTTCGGCGTGAGCTACTTCGACCAAGTGCGCATGGCCTATCGCGATTTTCTGCCGCGTTTCGGGTGGCAGCTGCTGGCGAATTGCAGCTTCGACCCCGCCAACGACGATTTTTCTAAATTGGTCGTGGGGTATGGGCACTTTTATCTTCCGGGCTTCGCGCCGCACCACTCGCTGAAAATAGCGGCGGCCTATCAGATTTCGCTCGGCGGTACCCGCTTTCCCAACGGCTACCGGCCACTGACCTACCGTTCGTCGGTGCTGATTCCGACCGGATTCGCTTCGTCGGCAATCGAATCCGACCGCTATCGCGCCGTCGCGGTCGATTACCAGCTGCCGGTGTGGTATCCCGACGGCGGTATCTGCGCGGTGCTCTACGTCAAGCGCATCCGCCTGAACCTCGGCGGACAGGGCGCCGGATTCCGCACGCTGGGCCCGGACGGAATGATGCTGCGGCATATCTGGTCGGTCGGCGGCGACCTGATTTTCGATTTCAACGCGTTCCGTACGCCGGCTTCCTATGCTTCGACGTTCCGGCTGTCGGTCTATCGCCCGTCGAGCGGCGGGGTGTGGGTCGGCGGGTCGCTGGGACTGCCTTTTTAATCAATAGGATGAATAGCTAATCAACCAATTTAATAAAAATCTATGAAACGCATTACTTATTCTTTGTTCTTCGCCCTCCTGCTGTGGGCGGCACCGGCCGAAGCCCGGAAACCCCAACCGCAAACCGACGACGAAGTCCGCAACGTCGTGCTGATGATCGGCGACGGCATGGGACTCGCCCAAGTGGCCTCGCTGATGATCGAGAACCGCTACGAACCCACGGCGTTCGACCGTGCGCAGTACACGGCCATTTGCAAGACCTATTCGGCCAACAACCGCGTGACCGATTCGGCCGCTTCGGCGACCGCCATGGGCACGGGCCACAAGACAGACAACAGCCGCATCGGCATGCTGCCCGACGACACGGTCGTGGAAAACATGGTCGAGCTGGCCAAACGGGGCAATCTTGCGACGGGCATCGTCGTGACCTCCTACCTGACCGACGCCACGCCGGCCGGTTTCACGGCCCATACGAAGAGCCGCCACAACCACCGCACCATTGCCGAGATGCTGGCCGCCCAGCGGCTCGACATCGCGGCAGGCGGCGGCCGCACCTACTTCGAGGAGCAGGAGGGCCGCAGCCTGATTGCCGAAATGCAGGCACAGGGCTATGCTTACACGGAGACGCCCGAAGCGTTCTTGGCCGTCGACCGGCTGCCGGTTCTGGGGCTTTTCGCCGAGAAGTACATGCCTGCCGCTCCCGAACGGGGCGATTACCTGCCCCGCGCCACCGAGCATACGTTGGAGCTGCTCGGCCGTGAAGGCAAGGGCTTCTTCGCGATGATCGAAGGGTCGCAGATCGACGGTGCCTGCCACGGCAACAATGTCCGGACGATGGTCGCGGAGATGCGCGATTTCGATGCGGCCGTGCATAAGGCGTTCGATTATGCCGACGCGCATCCCGGAACGTTGGTCATCGTGGTCGCCGACCACGAGACGGGCGGCCTGACCATCGTGTCGAACAACAAGGATTTCACCGCTTCCGAAAGCGGCATCGACTACCGATACAGTACTACGGGCCATAGCGCATCGCCGGTCGTGCTCTATGCTTACGGTACCGGTGCGCAGCACTTCACCGGCGTAATGGAGAATACCGAGATTTTCGCCCGCATCAAGAAGTTGCTCGGCTTGAAATAACCGCTTCCGGCACGTCGCGGCCGTAAAAATCCCCCGAAAGCCAAGAACTTTCGGGGGATTTTCGTTCGGCATGGATTGCAGGCCGGTCTTATTCCGTTTCGGGGATGTCGCCGTCGTCGGACTGCGAGCGCTCCATATACTCTTTGGGGGTCATGCCGAAATACTCCTTGAAACATTTGGTGAAGTAGGAGTGGTTGTTGAACCCCGATTTGTAGAGAATCTCCGAAATGCGGAACTCCCCGGAACGGAGGTATTGTGCCGCGCGTTTGAGTTTCACGGCGCGCATGAAATCGTTGACCGTATCGCCCGTGAGTGCCTTCACCTTGCGGTAGACGCTCAAATAGGAGGCGTCGAGCGCGTCGCAGAGCATCGAAACGTTGAAATCGGGGTTTTCGAGATTCTCCTCGATGATGCGCACCATGCGAAGGATGAACTTGTCGTTTTCCGATTCGACCTCGATGTCCGAAGGGGTCGACAGGATTTTCTTGCGGTAGAGTTTCTGCAACTTGGCCCTCGATTCTATGAGTGCCTCGATGCGCGCTTTCAGGGTCTTGATACTGAACGGTTTCGACAGGAAAACGTCGACGCCGCAGTCGTAGCTCGTCCGGATGTCCGCTTCGTTGTTTTTGGCGGTCAGCATGATGAACGGAATGTGGCTGGTCTGGATCTCCTCCCGCACGCAGTGGCATAGCTCGAACCCGTTCATGTTGGGCATCATCAGGTCGGAAATTATCAGGTCGGGAACGATGCGGCGTATCTTTTCGAGGCCTATGCGTCCGTCGCGCGCCGTCGTCACGTCGTACGTTTCATCGAGCGTCATGCGCAGGAAATCGCGCATCTCCTCGTTATCCTCCACGACCACGATTTTCAGCCTGTTGTCGTCCTGCTTGGGCTCCGGCTCCGGCAGTTCGGCAACGATGTTGTCCGACGAGGAGGACTCTTCTGCGTTGCAATGCGGCAGCGTGACGGTGAATCGGCTGCCGTTGTCCGGCGTGCTTTCCACGGCGACGTCGCCGCCGTGCAACTGTGCATAGTCGCGCGTGAGGGTCAGTCCGATGCCCGAGCCTTCGGCTTGTTCGTGCGGCTTGTTTTCGGTCTGGTAGAAGCGGTCGAAAATATGCGGGATGTCCTCTTCGCGGATGCCGCAGCCGGTGTCGCTGACAGCCAGTCGGATGATGTGACGTTCGTTCTGTTCGGCCGTTTCGATGCGCAGCCGTATGCTTCCGCCGTCCGGCGTGAACTTGAAGGCGTTGGACAGCAGGTTATAGACGATTTTCTCCACCTTGTCGCAGTCGAACAGCGTGTTGATGCAGAACGGATGCGCCTCGAACGCGTAGTCGATGTGCCGCCGCGCGGCATGGTCGGTGAACGAGGAGAATATCTCGCGGCAAAATGCGACGATGTCGCCCATGCTTCGGTCGACCTGCATGCGATGATTGTCGATTTTGCGCAGGTCCATAATCTGGTTGATCAGCCGCAGCAGCCGTTCGGCATTTTGTTTCATGACCATGAGCAGTTTGCGCTGGCTTTCGTCCGCAGCTTCGAGAAGCGTCTCTATCGGCCCGAGAATCAACGTCAGCGGCGTCTTGAACTCGTGCGAGACGTTGGTGAAGAAGGTCATTTTGGTCCGGTTGATTTCGTCGTAGCGTTCGCGGCGCAGGATTTCGGCTTTGAGTTCGCGCGACAACCGGATGCGGATGCGTATCAGGTAGACCGCCAGCAAGCACAGGCCGGCGCCCAAGACGATGTAAATCAAGTAGGCCGTCGTGCTGTGATACCACGCCGGACTGATGATGATTTCGATTCGCGCCCGATTGTCGCTCGATATGTTGTCGGAGTTTATCGCGCTGACGGTGAACGTATAGCGTCCGGGCGGAATGTGGAAATAGGAGGCATAGGGATGCGCATCGTCGGTCGTTTGCGGCGTATGGTCGTATCCTTGAAGCTGATATGTGTAGGTATTTCCGTTTCCGATCGTGTAGTTGAGCAGCGCGAAGTCTATGCGAAAGAAATTTTCGTCGTGCCGCAGGCGTATGCGGTCGCACCTCGTGATGGAGCGGTCGAGTACGATGCGTCCGTTGCGCGGAGCGTCGGGTACGACCGTGTCGTCGTGGATTCTGAACGATGTGAGGCATACCGGATAGCGCCGGATGTCTATTTCGATCTCTTTCGGGTCGAAGTCGATGTACCCGCCGTAGCCGCCCAGATAGATGCGGTCCGGAACGGTGCAGACGCTGTTGTACTCGATGTCGTTCATTTTGAGTTCCTGCGAAATGTCGCACGCGATTTTGGAGTTGAGGGCGTAGTCAAACATCAGGAGCTGGTTGCTCGATGCGATCCACAGTCTGTTCGACTGGTCGGATGCGATCGTGCGTATCGAGAGTCCCGCGCAGGCGTCGATTCGCTCGAAACCGTCCGTCTTGTCGTCGTAGCGGCACAGCCCGAGATCGGTGCCGACCCATATCCGGTTGAGCGCGTCGGCATGGATCGAATAGATGCGGTTGCTGACGATGCTCGCCGGATTGGAGGGTTCGTTGCGGTATTGGGTGACCGTGCGTTGTGCTTTGTCGTAGCGGAAAATGCCGTCGCTGAGCGAACCTATCCAGATATTGCCGTTCAGGTCGGGCTCGAAATAGGGAATGTCGCTGTTGTAGGTCGACAGCAGATTGTCGATATACAGCATGTCGAAGTCCAAGCGCGCGATTTCGCCGGCCGCATCGCGCGTGGGTGTGATGAAACATATTCCGCTGCTGATGTTGACGATGATGTCGCCGTCGCTGTCCTCTTTCATGTCGTAGACGTATTTGAAGGCGAAATCGTTTTTCGGCGTGACGACTTGTCGGAATTCGCGGCGGCTGCGATTCATGTACACCACGCCGTTGTTGGTGCCGATCCACATCACGCCGCGGCTGTCGAGCAGGAGGCGTTTGATGTTGTTGTGCGGCAGCGGCGAGTTGGCCGTCGTGTAGTGCCGCAGCAGCCGCATGTCGGAGGAGTAGAGCCGCAGTCCGTTGTTGGTGCCGATCCATATCTCGCCTGCTTCGGGCAATACGGCCAGATCGGTCACCGTCTCGTGGGTAATGTTGCCGTGGCGGTCGACGGTGTTGATGTAGTGCAGGTCTATCGGCCGTCGATAGCGGTTGCAGCAGGCCAGACCGTACGTCGTGCCTATCCAGATGATGCCGCTGTCGTCTTGAAACAGACTGGTGACCGTGTGCGTTGGCAGCGACGTGGGGTCGGTCAGCGAATTGGTGTAGTTGGATAGACGTTCGGTTCGGGTGTCGAATACCGACAGGCCCCCGCCGGTGGCCACGAGCAGGCGGGTGTCGTCGTACGGCCCGACGGCCCGTACGTCATTGCCGCCGAGCGCGCTGTTCGAGGTGTCGAATCTCCGCACCGTGCCCGTTTTCATGTTGCGGACACGGAAGCCGGCCGAAGTGGCGATGTAGAGCAGGTCGGGGGTTTGCGGTGCGATATACAGGCCCGATACCAGCGTGTTGCCTTTGCCGGCATCGTCGTGCAGCGATATGCGCTGGAAAATTCCGGCCCCGTCGGAATTGCGGCAATACAACCCGTCGAACGTGCCTATCCACATGCGGCCTTCGGCATCTTCGCACAGCGAACGTATCTCGTTGTGCATCTTGTCGTGGTCGAGGAAGTTGATTTTGTAGAACGCGATGCGCGAGCTCTTGGTATCGAAACACAGCAACCCGTCGAGCGTGCCTATCCAGAGCATGCCTTTGGAATCTTCGCAGAAACAGCGTACGCGCAGATTCCCGAGCAGGTTGCGGGTGTCGTTTACGGCCGAGAGCATTCGGAAATTCTCCTTTTCGGGGTCGTAGACGTTCACGCCCCGTTCCGTGCCTATGAGCATGCGTCCGTCGCGGGCGACGTAGAGGCAGTTGACCCATGATGTCGACAGCGAATTGGGGTTGTCGGGCTCGTGACGGAAGACGCGGAACCGCATGCCGTCGTACCGGTTCAGCCCGTCGGCCGTACCGACCCATACGAATCCGCTCGAATCCTTGACGATGGCGTTGACCATCTGGTTCGACAGTCCCTCCCGGATGCCGAGCGTCCGAAAATAGAATTTGGTGTTTTCCTGACCTGCGGCTTTCGCCACGACGACGCACGCGGCGAGGAGCGGCAGGATGAATCTGCGTATCGACATGTTGCAAAATAGGAGTTTCGGTGTAAAATTCCAAAATGCCGGAGCTGTTTTTTTCTGCTCCGGCATTTCGTTACGGGTTATCGTGCGGTTACCGCAACACGGGGTACGGGTATGCACCGTCGCCCTGCTGCCACGTAGCGACGAAATCCCACCCCGAGAACGAAGCGGAATCCCGCATTTGCTCGTCAGTCAGCAATCCTCCGGTTGTAATACTCGTGGTCGTACCTTCGGCAAATTTGTAGGAACCGCATTCGAGTGCATAGCAATCGGTGATTATCGCCGAAGCACTCGCATTGCCGAATCCCAATCCGAATCTGCATCCAGAAGCCTCGTTTTCAACGATTTTCCCTACTGAATAGCAATTCGTTATGACGACCGACACATTGGCTATGTCGCCTATGATGCCGCCGTAATTGACCGTTCCACTGACAGTCGCATTGCCGGTATTGTAACAATCGGACACTTTTCCGGCCTTATACCCGTAACCAGCTATGCCACCCACGCGCAAACCCGATTTTGAAGATTTTCCGACAATCAGGTCGCCCGTATTGCGGCATTTTGAAACAGTCATTTTTGGTGAATAGATACGGCCGGTGATGCCTCCCATGCAGGTCGCACCACGGTTTATACCCACAGGTTCGTCCATGATGATAGTTCCTGTATTTGTGCATCGTTCTATGACGCATGTCGCACTGGATGATGGCAAGTTTCCAACCACTCCACCGAATTGGTAGTAGCCTGTGATGTCGCCGTTGTTGGTGCAGTCGGCGACCGTGCCGCCGTTCATGCCGACAATGCCGCCGATATTGGTCATGGCTACGATTGATGCGTCATTCACACAACGCTCGATTCGGCCGAAATTGTAGGATGCAATGCCGCCGCAGTCGAATACGTCGGTTTTGTTGCGGTCGGCGGCTGCGGTGAACGACCCCGAAACGCGGCAATCCGACACGGTGCCGTGATTGTAACCCGTGATACCGCCTACAGATAGGGGCGAAGTGCCTGCTTCGCAGGCCACCGTACAGCCGATGACCGCGATGTCGCGTACGGTACCCTTGTTCGTGCCGGCCACCCATGCGAATCCGTTGTTCGTCTTGCTGTCCGACCCGCCGTCGTTGTCGATATGGAGCGAGCAGTTTTTGAACGTCAGGCCGGAGACTTCGGCGCCTTCGGCTATGCCGCCGAAGAACCCGAAATAGTTGCGCACGTCGGCCAGCGGACGTACGTTCCAGTCGGAAATCGTTTTGCCGTTACCGTCGAAAAAGCCTTTGAACGGTGCCGCCGGCGAACATATCGGCTGGAAGTCGGCATCGGGTACGGGCGTGTATTCCAGACGGTAGTAGCATCCTTCGGCTACGGGGTTGACGAGGGCGATGTTGTCCAGATAGTAGGGCGTGTCGACGATGAACGGACTCTCCTGCGTGCCCTCGCCCGAAGCGAAGTGGCTGTTGGCCTGTTCGGAGTTGCTGTCCGAGAAAATTTCGGGTTCGTTGGAGAGTACCCGCACCGACACGCTGAACATGCCCGCATATTCGGGTGCGGCGAACACCTTGTCGGCCGAGAGGTCGCATTCGGTGGTCGTGCCGTTGTCGATTTCGGCAATCGTCGTTTCGCCGTTCTTCAAGACGACCATGTATTTTACGGCTCCCATGATCGAATCCCATGCGAGACGGATGTGTCCACGCTCGTCCTTGTCGAGCACGAGCGTGGGAGCGGCGAACACGTCGCTCTGGACAACCTCGAACGAGTAGTCGACGTTCGCATGGTTTTTCGCACGGAACGTCACGGAGGCCGTGCGTTCGTGATGCGTGGTGTTGCTCGTGCAGACGATGCGCACCGAATGGCGGCCGCCGGCGTTGCTGCCCGATTCGACCGTGCACCACGTGTCGTCGGTCGATTCGGCTTCCCATTCGTCGTTGGTGTAGAGTGTCAGCTCGGTTTCGTTGTTGGTGACGCTCGTCAGTAGCCGTTCGTCGATGCCCGAAAGCTCGATATAGGGTTCGCTGGTATTCTGTACAATGTCGAATTCCTTGCGGAACGACGAGCCCTCGCTGTCGCTCTCGATGACGAGGCGCGCGCGTTTCGATTGCGTCAGATCGTAGTTGCGGTCGGTCGAGACGGCTATTTCGATGTTGCCGAATCCCGATTCGGGCGACATCGACAGCCACTCCTCGCCGCCGTCGTATTCCAGCCGGGCCTTCCACCAGAAGTTCGACCGGATGGAGATGCGCCCGCTTTCGGCTTTTCCGTCGAGAACGAGCGAGTTGTCGTCGATGCCTACCGTCGGCGTGTTTTCGTCGCCGCTGTATAGGTCGCTGTCGGTGCAGCCGCCGCCCGAAAGCAGTGCGGCGGCGAGCAGACAGAGGAAAATAGTTCTTTTCATGGTTCGATCGGTTGATTGTTTTACCTGTTCAAATAGTGTTGCGATGCCGCCCGTCGGTAACGGGGAGCATCAATACCCGTAATTCTGGTCGGTAGCCGAAATGTTGTAGTTGGCCGAAATCTCGGCGTTCGGGAACGGCAGCAGCATGTTCTTCTTCACCGACTCGTAGTCGTCGGGCAGCACATAGTCGTAGTCTTTGAAGAACGTCTCCTCTTCGAGGGCACGGTCCAAACGCTCGTTGTGGACGACGATCATCCGTTGCAGATACGCCACTCCGAAACGGCGCAGGTCGAACCATTCGTGCAGCTCGCCTTTGAGTTCGCAGCGGCGTTCGATGCGCAGCCGTTCGCGCAGTTCGTCCTGCGACATTCCGCCGGACCAGTCGGCAGGCTCCTGCCGCATCCTGTCCGATGCGTTGCGGGCACGCGAGAGTACTTCGTTGACATAGCCTACGGCCTCTGCCGTGTATGCCCCGCCGAGTTCGTTCGCCGCTTCGGCCAGCGTCAGGAGCAAGTCGGCATAACGATACACGATGAAGTTGCAGTTGGCGTTGCCGGCGGTGAAAGTCGGGTCGACCCACTTGCGCAGATAGGGCAGATACTCGTATTTGATTTCCTTGTTTTCTTGGTCGGGATACCCCTTTTTGGTGTACGGATAGATGTAGTATTGTCTGCCCTTGTAGCTCTCGTTCTCGACGACCGTGTTGCACTTGTACTCGTAGTCGAGGTAGGTGCACTCTTCGCGCCAATCGCCGGGATAACGGTCGTTGTGTTCGTCCCATGCCTCGCGCGACGGGCGGATCTGTCCGTAGTTGTTGCTCGAATTGGTGAGCGGCAGCCCCTCCCAATAGCCCGGCAAATAGCGGTACATGAAAGGACAGCCTCCCGTCGCATAGTTCATCTCGCACTCGAAAATCGACTCGTCGGTGTGCTTGTTGGTATAGACCCACAAATCGGCGAAGTTCGGCACGAGCGAATAGACCTGTTCGTCGTAGACGGCTTTGGCATTGTCGTAGGCCGCTTGCCAGTACTCGGCGGCCGAACCCTCGAAAAGATCGGCGTCGAACGGTTCGCCCGGGTGTTCCTTGATGCAGGCCAGCGCGACATACACCTTTGCGGTCAGTGCTTTGGCTGCCCATTTGTGCGGACGTCCGTGAGGATTGCCGCCCTTTTCGGGCAGCAAGGCGAATGCCGTGTCGAGGTCGGAGAGAATCAACCCGTAGATTTTGCCGATGTCGGTGCGCGGGCGATGGCTCTCGTCTATCGAAGTGGCCGGCCGGTCGACGAACGGCACCGCACCGAAGATTCTCGCCAGATTGAAGTAAGAGAGCGCTCGCAGCAGACGCGCTTCGCCTTCGATGCGGTTGCGCTCGCCGGAGTCCATGTCGCAAAGTGCGATGTTGCTCAATAGGTCGTTGACGGTGTTGATCGTCTGGTAGGCGCCCGTGTAGACATATTGCGCCGTGGAGTTGTCGGTCGCGACATTCATCGTGGCCAGCCCGACCATGTATTCGGATGCGCGGTTCTGCAACTGCATCGTGGGCGAGTGCCACGACAGCAGCATGTGCAGGTAACCGCCGTATCCGTTGGATTGCGACAGGTAACCGTAGCACGAATTGAGCACGGCCTGCACACCGTCCGGCGACGAATATATCGCATCGGGACTGAACTGCGTGGACGGATGTTCCGTGAGAAAGTCGTCGCATCCCGTGTGGACGAGCGCGGCGATCGTCATCAGAATCGGTAAAAATATCTTTTTCATTTCGTTAGGCGTTGTTAGGGTTTCAGAAAGTCATCGTGATGCCGCATACATAGGCTCTGGCCGACGGATAGGAGCTCCAGTCCACGCCGACTTTGAGCGCATTGTTGGTGAAGCTGCTTACTTCGGGGTCCCAACCGCTGTACGAGCTCCACAGGAAAGCGTTGCGGACGGTGAAACTCAAACTGAGGTTCTTGATTGCGCTCGTCCGTTTGAAATCGAACTGGTAGCTGAGCGTCGCCGAGGAGAGGCGCATGTAGCTGCCGTTTTCGAGGATGCGGTCGGTGAAGTCGCGGCTCTGTCCGGCCGCACGGTTCAGACGGGGATAACTGCCGTTCGGGTTCGATTCGCTCCACGCACCGAAGAACGCTTCGCGCCGCACGTTGTGCAGGTTGTTGCCGGTGGGCGAGGTGTTGGTTTCGGGCAGCAGGTTGCCGTTGGCGATCTGGTTGCCGTAAACGCCGTCGAACATCAGCGACAGCGACAGCGATTTCCAGCGGAACGACGTATTGAACCCGTAGGTGAACGAGGGGTTGGGGTCGCCGATTACGGTTTTGTCCATGTCGTCGACATTGCCCGAGCCGTCGGTGTCGACGTACCATACGTCGCCGGGTTGGGGAGCGATGCCTCGGTAGTTCGGTACGAGTCCCGCCTCGATGGCTTCGGGGGTGGCGATTCCGTTGGTCTTGAATCCGTAGAACAAGCCTGCCGGACGGCCTTGGATGAAGATGTTGGCCGGCATTTTGAAATAGTCGGAGGTGTTGGAAATCTCTTCGCCCTCGAATGCCGAGGCGAAAATGCTGCCGTGCCGGGATTCGGGCAGTCCGATGCTGCCGATACGGTTGCGGTTGAACGAGATGTTGCCGCCGATGCTCCACGTAAAGTCGGCATTGTCGACCGGATAGGCGTCGACGGTGAGTTCGATTCCCCGGTTTTTGATGCTGCCGCGGTTGATCCACATCGTCGAGAAGCCGGTCGACAGCGGAATCGAAATCTGTTGCAACAGGTCTTTGGTGTTCTTGTAGTAGAGGTCGAGCGTCAGGTTGAGGCGGTTGTCGAAGAATCCGGCATCCAGACCGATGTTATACTGCTCGGTGGTCTCCCATTTGAGATTGCGGTTGGACATGACGCTGGGTTTGATGCCGATGACGAACTGGCCGTCGGGCGAGACCGAATAATCGGAATCGGGGTCGGCCGTGTACATGGAGTTGTACGTCGTCAGCGTCTGATAGGGGCTGAGTCCCTGATTGCCGACCTGTCCCCAGCCGGCGCGCAGTTTCAGGTTGGAGACGAACGAGACCGGTTTCATGAATTTCTCCTCGTTGATGCGCCATGCGGCGGAGAACGACGGGAAGTAACTGAACCGGTTTTCTTTCGAGAATTTGCTGCTGCCGTCGGCGCGGAACGTGGCCGTCAGCACGTAGCGGTCCTTGTAGCTGTACACCATGCGGGCGATGTAGGACATCAGCGTGCTGGCGTCTTCGGAGTAGCCGGGAACCTGCGTTTTGGCATAGCGTATGGCATCGGTGCGGAATTCCAGTGCGGGATAGTCGGGGAAGTCCTGCGCGTTGATGGTGGAGTTGTGGTTTTCGGCGCTGTTGACCGATATGCCCAGCACGGCGTCGATGCGGTGGCCGTTTTTGAAGCTCTTGTTGATGTTCAGCATGTTGTCGACATTGTAGCGGAATGCCACGAGCTCCGAAAATCCGGCGCGGCCGTTCAGACCGTTGTCGAGGTATTGTCCGTAGAAGCGCGTACGGTTCTTGTTGCGGTAGTCCGCACCGAACGTGGTCTTGAACGACAGCCATTTCGTCAGCTTGATGTCGGCATAGAGGCTTCCGTTCAGACGGAATTCGTCGCTGTTGTCCTCGTAGTTGTTCAGCCACAGGTCGGTGCCGTGATAATTGTCCTCGTCGTCGAAGTCGCTCGTCGAGGGCGACACGAACGGTTTGGAGCCGAGCATCTGACGAATCATGCTCGTGGCGCGCGTGGCGTTTTGCGTGCCGCCGGGTTCGGTGCCCTGCGTCATGAGGTTCTTGCGGTTGGAAACGGTCGTTTTCGTACCCACTTTGATGAATTTGGCCACCCGGTGGTCGTAGTTGACGCGGAAGTCGTACTGGCGTACGCTGGTGCTGCGGATGATGCCGTTGTTGCGCGTGTAACCGCCGGCCAGATAGTAGTTCGACTTGTCGCTGCGTCCGCTGACGCTGACGCGGGAATTGACGCTCACGGCATTGGTCATGGTGTAGTCCTGCCAGTCGCGGGCTTCGAGCATGTCGCGGGTAACATCCGTGCCGAGACCGGGATCCTTGCCGACGGCATCGGCATAGTCGAGAAATTCGGGAAGGTCGAGCACGTCGATATGCTTGCGCGGGGTGGAGATGTCGACCATCGTCGAAAATTCGATGCGCGGCGAGTCGGAACTGCCCTGTTTGGTGGTGATGAGCACCACGCCGTTCGCACCCATCGAGCCGTAGATCGCCGTGGCCGAGGCGTCTTTGAGGATTTCGATGTTGGCGATGTCCTGCGGGCTTATCGAAGCCAGTGCGTTCTGGGACTCCTGTCCCGTGCTGCCGAGCGGATTCTTCACATCCTGCGACGACGGGTTGAGGATGATGCCGTCCACGACGTAGAGCGGTTCGCCCGTGCCGTTGAATGAGCTCGTACCGCGAATCTTCACGCTCACCGCACCGCCCGGGGCGGCGTTTCCGGTCGTGACCTGCACGCCTGCCGCATGGCCCTGCAACAGTTTGTCGAACGATGCGACTTGGGCGGCTTCGCGCTTGTCGATTTTGACCGACGACACGGCTCCCGTCACGTCGCTCTTGCGCAGCGTGCCGTAGCCTACGACCACCACTTCGTCGATCTGTTCCAAGTCGCTTTCGAGCACGATGTCCACCTGCGAGCGCGAGCCCACGACGACGTCCGCAGGTTTGTAGCCGAGAAAACTTACGCTCAATTCCTGCGCCTTGCCTGCCGGCACGACTATCCTGTAATTCCCGTCGGCATCGCTGCTCGTACCCGTCGTAGTGCCCTTGACGAGTACCGTGGCGCCGATTATGGCGTTGCCGTCGGTGTCGGTGATGCGTCCGCTGACGGCGATCTGCGCGAACAGCTCGGTCGACAACAGCAGCGCCAGCACCAGACAAACGTATTTGATATGTTTCATGGGTTTCATGTTGTTAATGTGGTTAGAATGTTGCCTTGACGCTCAACAGGAACGTGCGGGCCATGGGGTACGACGCATTGTCGAGCCCGTAGCGGCTCAAATCGTAGCCGTAGCTGTTGACGAGCGGCGAGTACCCGGAGTATCCCGTGACGACGCAGACGTTTTTGGCCGTCAGTGCGAGGTCTATCGAGCGCAGCCATTTGCGGCCGATGTCGAAACGGTAGCTGATTCGGATGTTCGACAGCCGCAGATACGAGCCGTCCTCGACGAAACGCCCCGAAATCAGGTCGCTGCCTGTGGCGTTCATACGCGGCTGCCGTCCTGCCGGATAGGCTTCGGCGTAGGCCGAGCGTTGCAGGTTGGAGGCGTTGCCCGTGCGATAGGTGGCCGTGTTGAGCAGGTTGAGGTTCATGATGTCGAAGTCGGCCGCGCCGTCCATCGCTACCGAAAGTTTCAGATTGCGCCACGAAACATCGGCCGTGAGCCCGTAGCGGTAGATCGGCAGCGGATTGCCTATGACCGTCCTGTCGGCTTCGGTCACGTTGCCGTCGCCGTCGGTGTCGATCAACTTGATGTCGCCTTCTTGCAGGCGCTGGCCTTGGAACGGCGGCGTATACAGCATGTGGCGGCTTTCGACGATTCCCTGACTCGGGTAACCGTAGAACGAGCCGACGCTATGGCCGCTGCGGTTGATGTTGACCGTGACGTCGCGGTCGAGCCAGCGGCCCACCGAATTGCCGAATACGTCGCCGTTGCCGGCGGCTCCGGTGCGCTCTATGCAGTTGCGGTTGTAGCTGAACGATGCGCCGAGCGAGAAGTTCCACTCCTTGCCCGAGACGATCGCGCCGTCGATTCCCACCTCGACGCCTCGGTTCGACACGACGGCGCTGTTCGAGTAAACCGGGCGATAGTCGCCCGTGCGTTTATGGTAGTAGTAGCGCAGCCGGTCGGTGCTTTCGGAGTCGTAGTAACCGGCCGAAACGGTCAGCCGGTCGCCGAACATGCCGAAATCGACGCCGACGTTCCACTCCTCGTTGAGGGCGTTCCAGCGAATATCGTAATAGTTGGTTATGCCGTTCTCGAATTCGAGTTCGGGGGCGATACCTGTGATGTAGTTCTCGCCGTTGTCGTAGGTGTCGAGCACCTGTCGTCCCGAACGTCCCCAGCCGCCGCGCAGGTTGAGTTGCGACACGATGCCGTGCCGGGGCATGAAAGATTCGGACATGAGGTTCCACGATGCCGATACCCACGGATAGCAGGCCATATCGCCGAATCCGGGGTCGTAGTCGAGCGTGTAGTCGCCGCGCACGCCGGCATTTATCGTGTACCGGTCGTCGAACCGGTACGTCGCCGAAGCGAAGAGCCCGGTTTGTTGCGACGAAGTGCGCACGACGTCGGACGGCTGGACGTTTTCGGCGAGCTGGATGCCTTGCGCACGCAACGTCTCGTTGAAGAACTTGTAGCCTTCGAGCAGGTTGTTCACGCGCGCATTGCCGTCGAACGTCGCCCCGAGCAGCGCCGTCAGCGCATGTTTGCCGCCGAATGTGTTTTCGTATCTGAAATGTGCCGAGACATTGTAGTTCAGCAGCCGGTTGTCACTTTTGGCGGCACGACCCTGTTCCACCGCACCGCGCCACACGTCGCTGCCGACCCAGCGCATGCGCTCCTTGCTGCGGTAGTCTATGCCGCCTTCGACGTTCAGCGACAATCCTTTGACGAGTGCCGCCTTGAAGTAGAGCGATTGGGTCACGAAGTATTCGCTCGCCGCATCGTCGTAAGCCGAGAGCCACTTTGCGGAGGTGTCATCGAGCGACGAACCGAAAGCGGCGGACGCATGCAGCGGCATGGCCATGCTCATCGCCTTGACGGTGCTCATGGCACCGAGCGGAGCCGTGCCCTGCGTCATGTCGGTATGGGTGTGCCCGAACGTGCCGCGCACGCCGATCAGGCTTCCTTTGTTGATCGAACGTTCGAGGTTGACGCGCAGGTTCAACGAATTGCGGTCGGTGCGGTCGATGACTCCGCGTTGGCTGTCGTACCCCAGCGACAGGAAATGGCGCATGCGGTCTTTCGTGCCGGAGGCGCTGACGTAGTGGCTGTGTACGAGGGCCGTGCGCGTAGCGGCAGCGGTCATGTCGGCCGGTGTGCCGGCTATCGCCATGTCGGGATTGGCCGTTTGCATCATGGCCGTGTATTCCGGGCCCGAGAGCATCGGTTCGCCCCGGAACATGGTCGAGATACCTATATTATTGTGATAATTCACGACCTCCCCGCGGGCGTTGCCCCTGCCGCCCATTTTGGTCGTTATCACGATGACGCCGTTGGCTCCGTAAATCCCGTAGATGGCTGTCGAGGCGGCATCTTTGAGGACCTCGATTTTTTCGATGTCGTTGGGGTCGATTGCCGAGAGCGTATTCTGCAACGCCTGATAATCGTCGGGGTCGTTGCGGAACGCCTGTGCGGCATCCCGGGATGCGAGGTTCAGCATCACGCCGTCCAGCATGATCAGCGGTTCGGCCGTACCCCGGAAACTTTTCAATCCGCGGATCTCTATTCCGAACGCGGCCCCGGGCGCGCCGTCGGTCGGACGAATGCCGAGACCGGCCACTCCCTTGCCGTGGAAAAGTTCGTCGATTCCGCTTTTCGCAAAGTCGTCATCTTGCACTGCGAGCGTCGGGTTGCCGAAGGTGCCGGCAATTCCCCCCCCCCGCCGATTTTTCGGGTGCCGGCTGCGCCGATGCCGCGACGGAGACAAACAACGAACACGAAATCGTCAGGCATGCCCATGTGCTTCGGTCGAATGCTCCTGAAATTAGATAACAGAGTCGTTTCATCCTTTCATTTGGTTTAGTTTTTCAGTTATACAAAAATACCGGGTCGCGGCATCATTTAATGAATTGAAAATTTCAAGTATTAGCAGTTATTTATCAATCTTGCGCCGACGGGCTCCGGCCGGCGTTTCGCCGCTGCGGGTAAAAACATGATAATTTATGACAGTTTTATGGCAGTGAATGCGGCTGCGGTTTCGTACCTTTACCGTAAAAATAACAGACTGCTTCATGAAGAGACTTTTCCTTGTTTTCTGCTTGTGCATGGCCCTGCCGGCTTTTGCGCAGCACGACATTCGGGTCGATCTGTCGGCACCGAAAAAACGTGTCGCGACACGGCCCGTCGGCATCAATCTGTTCATGCTCATGGATCACGACCGTGCCGAACATCGCGCGCGGCCGATGTGGAAAGCACTGCGGGATCTGGGCGTGCGGTCCGTCCGCTTCAACGAGGGCGAGTACGGCGACTGGTACCTGTTCACCCATCCCGATTCGCTCCATTTGCTGACACGTCCGGGCGCGCCGCTGTATCCTCATCTGATAGACATCAAATCGCGCGGCATCGACGCCGCGCTTACCGACATCGACGCCTCTCCGTTGCACGGCGGATACCCGTTGAACTGCGACGGGTTCCGCCCGACGGTGGACTTCAACGACTTCATCGACATGTGCCGCAAGGCGGGGGTCGACGACCCGACGATCATCATCCCGACGCATCCCGTCGACCGTTCGCTGGCCAAGCCGTTCTATCCCTCGCGCGAAGAAATGGTGCGGCTCGCGGCCGGAATGGTCCGGTATGCCAACCGGGTGTGCGGCTGCGGTTTCCGTTTTTGGGAAATAGGCAACGAACACTATTGGGAGAACCGCGACGATGCCTACGATACGGCATGGGCGGCCGAATGCGCGTCGCTCGTCTTGGAAATGGCCCGTGCGATGAAGGCCGAAGACCCGACCATAGAGATAGGTGTCAACGGATTCACCCGTCCGTGGCTCTCGACCATGCTCGCATATTCCGAAAACGGCGCGTGCCTTGCGGACTACGTGGACAACATCGTGCCGCACCAATACGCCAAATCCGAATACATAGGCAATTACGACCTTTACCTTCGCTCGGCGGAGTATCCGCTGCACGAGGTCGATGAGGTGGCGCGTTTCCTTGCCGACACGCCGGTCGCCCGCCCGATGAAAATCGAGGTAACGGAGGCTTCGGCGTTCATGCCGGGAAAGCACGCGCTCCATGTCGACAACGTGGCGTGGATCGCATTGGCCAATTTTGAGCATTTCGGCTATATTCTTTCCGCTCCCGATGTCGAGTACGCCCATTTCTGGGCCACGCACTGGACGGACGACACCACCTATTGGTCGGCATTGAACATGGACAACACCATCGCCCCGATGGGGTGGGCGGTCAAGCTGTGGAACGAACACCTCGACGAGCTGTTGTGGAAAGCCGACCTGCATTCGACTGCGGTGCGCTGCTACGCTTCGACGGACGAGGCCGGAGACCGCTTGACGCTCTTTCTGGTGAACCGTTCGGCGCATGCCGAAGCGTGCCGCGTCTCGTTGGAGGGGTATTCCGGCGGCATGAAGTACCGCACGCACGGCATTATGGCGCACGACCCGAACGACCGCCGGTTCGCGATGCAGAAGAGACGTTCGGGCGTGGCCGTCGACGGACGATTCCCGATAAAGCTCGATCCGTTGTCGGTGACGGTCGTGGAATTCGCACAACAATAATCCTGAATACGTTATGAACAAATCAATCCTGAAACAGTGGCTCGTGCTGTGTCTCGTATGCGCAGCGATGCCGCTTTCCGCCCAGACGGCGCGCGAACGGTTGTTCGAGCCGGTCGAACGCAGTGCCGGATCGTCGATGGCCTACCGCTACGAACCGCAGGCCCCGACCCCCGCCCCCGACGGGTATGCGCCGTTCTACATCTCCCATTTCGGCCGTCACGGTTCGCGTTACCATACGACCGAGAACATCTACCGCAAATTCAAGGAGATATTCTCGGCCGCCGCCGATGCCGGGGCGCTCACTCCCTTCGGCATGGAGGTCAAGCACCGGATCGACACCGTTTTCGCACGTTGCGACGGCCATGCGGGAGAGCTCTCGCAAATCGGGAGGAACGAGCATCGGGGAATTGCCGAACGGATGTATGCCGCATATCCGGAGGTTTTCGCCTCGTCGCCGAAAGGCCGTCCGGCCTGCGTGTTTTCGCGTTCGACCGCCGTCGGACGTGTCATCGAGAGCATGCGGTCGTTCGATGCGGCGCTCATGGGGTGCAATTCGGAACTCGATATCGACGAAGCGCCGGCCGGCGAATACAACCGTTATCTGAACCATTACAGCCGTAACTACAAGGAGTATTACCACAACGGCGAGTGGCGCGGCGTTTACGATGCCAAGCGCAACGAATGGATCGACCCCGAACGTCTCATGGCGTCGCTGTTCTCCGACGGCGGGTATGTCTCGAAGCATATCAGGAGCCGCCGCAGCTTCATGACCGAACTGTTTGCCGTAGCGTCCATATTGCAGGATACGACGCCGGAGGTTTCGTTGTACGATCTGTTCACCGACGATGAAATCTATGCGTTGTGGCGGCTTCAGAATCTCAACCAGTATCTCCGCAAGGGCCCGTCGGCATTGGCCGGCGAGCTCGCCGCTTCGATCGCGAAACCGTTGTTGCGCGACTTCATCGAGTGTGCCGACCGTGCCGTGGCGGGAACCGGTGTCGCCGCGGATTTCCGGTTCGGACACGGCGAGGGGCTTATGCCGTTGGCCGCCTTGATGAATCTCGACGGTGCGAGTACCCCGGAAGCCGATGCGGAAAATGTCGAAAACGTATGGAACGATTATGCCGTCACCCCGATGGCGGGCAACATCCAGTGGATTTTTTACCGCAACGCGAAGGGGCACGTGCTGGTCAAGTTCCTGCTCAATGAACGCGAAACGACCGTTCCGCTCAAAAACAGCGCTATGGCACCGTATTACGATTGGAAGGCCGTGCGTCGTTATTATGCGAAAATCGCCGCCGAATAGGTCGCGATGAAACCGTTTCAGAAAAGCCGGGTTTCGTACCAGCACTCCGATCGGGCGGTGCGCGGTGCGACGGTCGTTAGGCGCAGCATGCCGTCGGTTATTTCGACGATGTTGTAGCGGCCGCCTTCGAGCGTCGATACGTTGGTCGCCGACGGCCCGGGTACGGTCGCCTGCACCGAGTTGCGGTGGGTATGCCCGGCCAGCCACAATACGATGCGCCGGGTGTCGATGCCGGAGAATATCTGTGTGCCGTGCGCAATCAGATTGGGCGTGTGATGTGCGGCGACGATTACCGGCAGCGTGTCGCGGCACGCTTCGGCCAATACCGCCGCGTCGTCTTCGGCCAGCGTGGCGTGGCGGCCCGCTTCCGTCGGGCCGGTCGGCAGCCCGAGGATGCGTACTCGTCCGACCTCGAAACGAAAACTCCCGCGCCCGAATGCTTCGCGAAAATTGGCATAGCGTTCGGGCGTTTTGGCGTCGTGGTTTCCGGTCGTGACGTACAAGGGCTTGTTCAGCCGGGACAATATCCCGATAGCTTTGCGGTAGCTTTCCGCATCGCCCTTGTCGGATACGTCGCCGAGCAGCAGCACGAACTCCGTGTCGGGGTCGGCATTGAGCGAACGGACCGCTTCGTTGAGATTCGCTTCGGCGCCGTCGTTGCCGATGTGGAGGTCGGTGATGACGGCGAACCTCGTGTTTTGTGCCCGGGACGAGACCGAAAATGCGGTCAGGAGCACGAATGCTGTCGATAAAACGATTCTTTTCATTATGTTTGCAAACATACGGATGATTTTCGTTCCCGATTGACGCCTTTATTGCAAACTTTAATACGAAATTCCTTTCGCGGCGGTGAAAGATTACTGGTAGTTTTTGATTTTTTCCTGCGAGTGATAGACCTCGCCGCGTCGTATCTTTGTCCAAATAAAATATGCGCCATGAATTTACGTCGAACTGTTCTTTGTTGCTTGTGTCTCGCGGTATCGGCCGCTCATGCCGAAAATCCCGACTGGGAAAATCCGTTCGTGAACGGCCGGATGCGGCTTGCCCCGCGTGCGACGAGCTATTCCTATGAATCGGCGGCCGATGCCTTCACGTGCGACCGTTCGCTTTCCGACATGCTGCCGCTCGACGGCCGGTGGGCATTCCGCTTCGCCGAGGACGGGGCCGGCATGCTTGCGGGATTCCAGAACGAGGCGTTCGACGTTTCGGGGTGGGATTCCATTCCGGTGCCCTCTTGCTGGGAGATGCACGGGTATGGCTATCCGATCTATACCAACATCACGTATCCTTTTCCCGACAGGCCGCCTTTCATTCGCCGCGACAACCCGGTCGGCTGTTATGTGCGCCGGTTCGAGATTCCCGAAACATGGAGCGGCAAACGGGTCGTCCTGCACTTCGGAGGGGTCTATTCGGCCTTCCGCGTGTGGGTGAACGGCATTTTTGCGGGTTATTCCGAAGACAGCGCCCTGCCGTCGGAATTCGACATTACGCCGATGTTGCGCGACGGCGGCAACCGGCTGGCGGTCGAGGTCCGCAAATGGTGCGACGGCAGCTACCTCGAAGATGCCGACCATTGGCGTATGGGGGGAATCTATCGGGAGGTGTATCTGACGGCCGAACCCGACGTGGCGGTGGCCGACTATGGGGTGCGCACGGTTTTCGACGCCGACTATCGGGATGCCTTGTTGCAAATCAGGGTGGCGATGCGGCTTCCGGACGACGCGACGGCCCGGGTCGACGGGTACCGTCTGCGTGTCGGGCTTTTCGATGCCGACGGTCAAGCCGTGCCGACCGAAGAACCGCTGGATGTCGGTGTGGGGGAGATTTTGCACGAGCGGTATCCGCAGCGCGACAATCTTTTCTATCCGCATATCGAGGCCCGCATCGTGTCGCCGCACAAATGGACGTCCGAAACACCGTATCTTTATACGCTCGTGCTGTCGCTTTTCGACGACAAGGGCGGTTTGGTCGAGGCGCGCAGCAGCCGCATCGGATTCCGCGACGTGCGCATCGACGGGGCGAGGATGCTGGTCAACGGGGTTCCGGTGAAGCTTATAGGTGTAAATCGCCACGACCATTGCGACACGACCGGCAAAACGGTAACGCGCGAACAGATGAAAGCCGACGTGGTGCTGATGAAACAGCTGGGATTCAATGCCGTCCGCACGTCGCACTATCCCAACGACCCCTATTTCTACGATTTGTGCGATTCGTGCGGACTCTACGTTATCGACGAGGCGAACATCGAATCGCATCACGGCGGCGGCGCATTGAGCAACTCGCCCGAATGGGTAACTTCTTTCATGGAGCGCGTGACGCGCATGGTGGTGCGCGACCGCAACCATCCGAGCATCGTCATGTGGTCGATGGGCAACGAGTCGGGATGGGGAGCGAACCACGCTGCGGCGATAGCGTGGACACGCGAGTACGATGCTACGCGAATCATCCATTACGAGGGTGCGCAGGGCAATCCGTCGCGCGACGGGTATGTTCCGCTGCGGAGCATCAAGCGCTGGAAAACGGCCGCGTCCGACCCGGCGCGCAGCGAATATACGGAGTGGGCCAATCCCGACGACCGCGACTTGGTCGACGTGGTGAGCCGCATGTATCCTACGGTCGGGGATCTTTCGCGCATGGCGGAGGATCCGCGTATCGGTCGGCCGATAATGATGTGCGAGTACGCGCATGCCATGGGCAATTCGGTCGGCGGTTTGGGCGACTATTGGCGGGCGATACGCTCCCATGAAAATCTGCTGGGCGGGTTCATTTGGGACTGGATCGATCAGGGGCTGCGCCGGTACGATGCCGACGGCGAGTGGCATTGGGCCTACGGCGGCGACTTCGGCAGCCGGGAGCATCACGACGCCAATTTCAACATCAACGGCATCATCGACCCCGCGCGCCGGCCGAAACCGGCGACGGTGGAGGCCAAACACGTTTTCCAACCGTTGGAAATAGTGCGCACGACGTCGGACGGCACCGAATTTTCGATACGGAACCGCAATTTTTTCCTTTCGACCGACGAATATCTTTTCAGTTGGCGAATAACTTCGAGTCTGGGGCGGACGGTGGCGACGGGCGATTTCGACGTGCCGGCCATTCTGCCGGGCGGGACCGCCGTGTGCAGATTGGCTTTGCCGAAATTCCGTGCCGAACCGGGGGCGGCGTATTGGCTCGACCTCGTTTACCGCTTGCGCGAAGACCGCACGTATGCTCCGAAAGGGTTCGAGGTCGGACGTTGGCAGTTCGAGTTGCCCGGCACCGATGTCTCCGTCCGGCACCGCGAGGAGCGTCGCACGGTCGGCATATCGCGTTCGGTCGATTGCATCGAGCTGCGCGCCGGACGTATCGGCGTGCGGATCGATGCGGCGACGGGCCTGCTGATCGGCTATGCCACGAACGGAATCGAGTGGATGCGGGCGCCGCTGAAACCGGAGTTCTGGCGTGCGGCGACCGACAACGACCGTCGCGGCTGGCGCATCGCCGAACTATCGGGCCGCTGGCGCGACGTACCGGCCGAAATGAGCCTCGATTCGCTGGAAATAACGGACGACGGCGTGGTCGCCGTGAAATCGTGCAGCGGGGTGCGGCTCACGTTGCGTTATACGCTCGCTGCCGACGGGGCACTTGGCGTGGACTACGACCTTCGTATCGCCGACTCCGTGCCCGAACCGTTGCGCATCGGCCTGCAAAGCCGGTGGAGCGATGCGCTCTCCGAAGCCGTTTACTGCGGACGCGGCCCGGGCGAGAATTATGCCGACCGCAAGGAGGGTTCGTACATGGGCGTCTATTCGCTGCCGTCGCGTGAGTTCGCCGCACAATACGTCTATCCGCAGGAGTACGGCAACCGTTGCGATGTGCGTTACCTGTGGCTCGGCAATGCGTCGGGCGGTGTGGCATTCATCGGCCGGCAGCCGCTCGGCGTGTCGGTGTGGCCTTGCAGCATGGAAGCGCTCGATGCCGCGACCCATACGTCGGAGATACGGATGCTCGACGGTGCGCTTACGGTCAACGTCGATGCCGCTCAAGCGGGTGTCGGCGGCACCGACAGTTGGAGCCGCAAGGCGCGGCCGTCGGAGCAGTACCGCCTGACGGACAAACACTATTCATACGGATTTACAATCGCTCCGGCACGGACGGCGGCCGATGCCGCACGCCGCGCCTGCACGACGGAGTATAAAACAGCATTGAAATGAGACTGTACAGAATTTTCATCCTCCTGCTCGCCATCGGCATCCTGTCGCCTGCCGCCGGTGCGGGCAACGGAAAAGCCCCCGCAATAGGAGCGCAGGTATTCATCGAACCCGGTCAACGCCCCGAAGACATCGACTGCTTTTTTCGCACGCTGCATGATTGCGGAATGAAGACGGCACGCATACGCATGTTCGGTTCGCATATGTATCGCAAGGACGGCCGGTGGGACTTCTCGCTGTACGACGAGGCTTTCCGTGCGGCCGAGCGCTATGGGATTTCGCTTTTTGCAACGCTCTTTCCGCCGACGGACGAACTGACGGACGTCGGCGGGTTCAAATTCCCGCGATCGCGCCGGCACTTGCAGGAGATAGACGACTACATTTCGGCCGTCGTTACCCATTTCCGCGGCAGCAAGGCGTTGTCGACATGGGTCTTGCAGAACGAACCCGGAACCGGCGGGGTGAGGGTTCCCGAAACGGAGCTCTCGCGCGAGATATTCGGCCTGTGGCTGGAATCCTGCTCCCGCAGCGAGTACGACAATGGATATTTGAAAGCCGACTTCACCGGCGAGGAGTTTTTGCGCTATTATACTACTTGGTACCTCGGCCATATAGCCGGCCTCGTGAGCCGGCTCGATCCCGGGCACGGACGGCACGTCAATCCGCACCAGATTCTGTCTACGCTTCCCGAGTACGATTTTGCGGCGTACCGCCGGTTTCTGACCTCTTTGGGCGGGTCGTTCCACTTGAGCTGGCACTTCGGCATGTTCTCTTGCGGGCAGTATCCCGTGGGAGTTTCGCTCATGTCGGATGTCATACGTTCGGGTGCGGGCGACAAACCTTTCTGGATTACCGAATTGCAGGGCGGCAATGTCACGGCCAGCGGCAACGTGCCGTATTGTCCTACGGCAGCGCATACGGCGCAGTATCTGTGGACGTCGATTGCGGCAGGTGCCGAAGGCATCATCTTTTGGACACTGAACCAGCGGGCTGCCGCTTTGGAGGCCGGAGAATGGGGACTGCTCGATTTTCAGCGCCGTCCGTCGGATCGCCTGCGCGAGGCTGCCGCTGTGGCCGCGTGCGTGGAACGGAATTCCGACAGACTGGCCCCGCTGCGTCCGCTGACCGTACCCGTAACGCTGTTGTACAATGTGCCTTCGATCCGGATTCAGCGCCGCAATGCCGATGTCCAGCCTGCACCGGAAGCCGGACGCCGGGCCGATGCCCCGATGCGGTCGCTGGCCCGCGCATACGAGGCGATAACCATGTCGGGCGTGACGCCTGCCGTGGAGGATATGGAGTGCTTCGACTGGACTCGTTCGGAGGGGCGTACGGCCGTAATCCCGAATATGGTGTCGTTGCCGTCGTCGTTGTGGCCTCGGATTCGCGAATTCGTACGCGGCGGTGGCAAACTCATCGTGACGGGTTTGAGCGGATTCTACGATGAAAACATGTATTGTCTGTTCATGAACGGATTTCCGCTGGCGGAGTGTTTCGGTGCGGAGCTCAGCGAATTCAAGGTCTGCGGCGACAGCTTCGCCCTCGATAACGGGCTGACAGGACACCTTTGGCGCGGTATATTGACTCCTTCGACGGCCAAGACGGAGATGACGTGCTGCGGCGATATAGCGGCGGTGCGCAACCGTTTCGGCAAAGGCGAGGTGCTTTGGATTCCGTCTCCCGTCGAGCTGGGTGCGGAGCGGGACGATCGGGCGATGGCGGCGCTGGCCGATTTCTATCGCCGCGAGTGTCTTGCGGCTATCGAGACGGCACCCGTTTCGTTCGCCCGCACGGAACCGGGGATTCTGATGCGCACGATGCACGGCGGGGAGGGTCTGCTGTCGCTCATCGTCAACAAGCGTGGCGAGGCGGCCGAAATTCCGTTGCGTATCGCAGGGTACGAGGCTCCCGAAACGATATACGGCACTGCCGTCGTGCGCGACGGTACGGTGACGGTCGAGCCCGACTCTTGTGTTGTCGTCCTGTGGCGCAGATGCTCGTAAAATAGCATTCGCAGTTGGGGGTCGCACCCGACTTTTGACTTCGTCTTAGGTACTTCCGCTCGGCAAAATGCAAGTAAACTTGCTTTTGCCCTCGCTTATTCGTATCTTCGCACCATGATTGCGAAAACTTTATTCGAGCGGTTCGGTTCATGGACGTGGTGGCGTTCGTGGTTCCTTATTTTCGTGGGGTGTGCCGTCATGGGTACGGGCTTCGTGCTCTTCATCAACCCCTATAAATTCGTCCCGGGCGGCGTTTACGGCTTGGGCATCGTGCTGCACAACCTGTTTCCCTCCGTTCAGGTCGGAACTTTCGGTTACATGTTCGACATCCCGCTGATGATTATCGCCATGCTGGTTTTCGGCGGACAGTTCGGTACGCGTACCGTCATCGCGGCGATGTTTACGCCCGGCTACATGAACCTGCTGACGCGGCTGGTCTATCCGACCGCCGAAGCGGTCGAAGCGCTCGATCCGGCGCAACTGCTGGGCGGACGGCTCGACTTGTCGGGCGATCTGTTCCTCGCCTGCCTCATGGGGGCGGTCATCCTCGGCGTGGGCATGGGAATCGTCGTGCGCCAGCAGGCCACGACGGGCGGCACGGACATCGTGGCCATGCTGTTGCAGAAATTCGCGGGCATCAAGTTTTCGACCGGCATCTTCTTGGCCGACGGATTCGTCGTGTTGGCCGGTCTGGTGGTCATCGGCTTCGGGCTCGGCATCGAGCAGGCTTCGGGCGAAGGGTGGATGCTGACGCTCTATTCGTTGATTATCATCTACATCAACTCGCGCGTCGTGGCGTACATGCTCGACGGCGCGTCGTACGACAAGCTGTTGTTCATCATCAGCGACAATACCGAAGCGCTGAAACAGTTTATCCTCCACGACCTCGACCGCAGCGCGACCTACATCAAATCGCGCGGCATGTACACCGACCATGACCGCGACATGATTTTTCTGGTCGTCAGCCGCAAGGAGGTGCGGCAGGTGCAGCACAAGATACGCGAGATAGACCACAAGGCGTTCGTCGTCGTGACCGACGCTTACGACACCTACGGCGAGGGGTTCAAGCCGCTGCCCGATACGGATGCGATTCAGGCGGAATGACGGAGGATATGGAATTGGACAAAAATACGTTGCGTCCTTTGCAGGGCGACGGCCGCAGGCTGTTCGTCGAAACCTACGGGTGCCAGATGAATGTCGGCGACACCGAGATCGTCGTTTCGGTGATGCAGGCCGAAGGGTATGTCTATACCGACCGCATCGACGAGGCGGACATCATCCTCATCAACACCTGTTCCATTCGCGATAACGCCGAGCAGCGCATTTGGGGTCGTCTGGCCGAGATGAGGCGTTTCCGCAAGGCGAAGCCCGCGCTGTTGGTCGGCATCATCGGGTGCATGGCCGAACGGCTGAAAGAAAAGTTGGTCGAGGGTCCTCACGGCGTCGATATTGTCGCCGGCCCCGATGCTTACCGCGACCTGCCGCGTCTGGTGCGCGAAGCCGAAGCGGGCCACAAGGGGGTCAACGTGCTGCTTTCGACCGAGGAGACTTATGCCGAAATCGCCCCCGTGCGGCTCGACCGCAACGGCGTGAGCGCATTCGTCTCCATCATGCGCGGTTGCAATAACTTCTGTTCCTATTGCGTGGTGCCCTATACGCGCGGACGCGAACGGAGTCGCGATGCGGCGACGATCGTCGCCGAAGTGCGAAGCCTTTTCGACAACGGTTACCGCGAGGTGACGTTGTTGGGGCAGAACGTCAACTCCTACCGCGCCGGAGAGGTCGATTTTCCCGAACTGATGCGCCGCGTGGCCTCCGTTTCGCCGCTGTTGCGTGTGCGGTTCGCGACGTCGCACCCCAAAGACATGAGCGACCGCTTGTTGGAGGTCATGGCTTCGATGCCCAACATCTGCCGGTCGATTCACCTGCCGGCGCAGTCGGGCGCCACGTCGATGCTCGACCGCATGAACCGCAAATACACGTGCGAGTGGTATCTCGGCCGGATTGCCGCCATTCGCCGTTACATGCCCGATTGCGGCATCACGACCGACCTGATTGTCGGTTTTTCGGGCGAAACCGAAGACGAACATGCCGCCACGTTGTCGTTGATGCGCGAGGTGGGGTACGATTTCGCCTACATGTTCAAGTATTCCGAACGTCCCGGCACCTTCGCCCAGAAGCATTTGCCCGACGACGTGCCCGACGAGGTGAAGTCGCGGCGTCTGTCGGAAATCATCGCTTTGCAGAACGAGTTGGGGTTGGCCAGTTACCGGCGCGACATCGGCCGCGAATACGAAGTGCTGGTCGAGGGGACGTCCAAACGCGATGCCGGCCAGTTGTCGGGCCGCACCTCGCAGAACAAGACGGTCGTCTTCGATCGCGGTGCGCACGGCGTGGGCGATTACGTCAGGGTGCGCATCACGGGGTGCACGGCGGCGACGTTGTTCGGCGAGGCGCTCGATTGACCCGTTGGCAGGCCGGAGGTTGCGGCCCGCACGATGCGATGCGAAATTTTGTAAATGATATTTTTGACGTTATATTCTTAATAAAAGATGCGATTCGACGAACTCGATTTGGAGCCTGAAATCCTCGACGGATTGGAAGATATGAATTTTCGGGAGATGACTCCCGTGCAGGAAAAGACGATACCCGTCATACTCGAAGGGCGCGACATCATCGGATGCGCCCAGACCGGTACGGGCAAAACGGCGGCTTATACCTTGCCGCTGCTGAACAAACTGCTCGTCGAGGGCAACGACGACAACGTCGTGAAGTCGCTCATCATCGTGCCGACGCGCGAGCTGGCCCAGCAGATCGACCAGCAGTTTCAGGGTTTTTCCTATTACTTGCCCGTCTCGACGACCGTCGTGTACGGCGGCGGCGACGGCAAGGGCTGGGACGTGCAGAAACGGGGCCTCGTCATGGGGTCGGACGTGGTCATCGCCACGCCGGGCCGCATGATTTCCCATTTGCAGAACAGCGGCATCGACCTCTCGCACGTCGAGTACCTGATTCTCGACGAGGCCGACCGGATGCTCGACATGGGTTTCAGCGACGACATCATGCACATCGTGTCGTACCTGCCCAAAGAGCGGCAGACCATTCTGTTTTCGGCCACGCTGCCTCCCAAAATCCGCACGCTGGCCAAGACCATCCTGCGCAATCCGGCCGAAGTCAGCATCGCCATTTCCAAACCCAACGAGTCGATCGACCAGTCGGCCTACGTCTGCTACGAGCCGCAGAAACTGAACATCATCCGCGCCCTGTTCGCCGAGCCGAGCGGGTCGAAAACCATTATTTTCTCGTCGTCGAAACTCAAAGTCAAGGAGCTCGCCCATACGCTCAAACGGATGAAGCTCAACGTCGCCGCCATGCACTCCGATTTGGACCAGCAGCAGCGCGAGGAGGTGATGCTGGCGTTCAAGAACAACCGGATCGACATCCTCGTCGCGACCGACATCGTATCGCGCGGCATCGACATCGAGGACATCGGGCTGGTCATCAATTACGACGTGCCGCGCGACCCCGAGGATTACATCCACCGCATCGGGCGTACGGCCCGCGCCGCCGCGACCGGCAGTGCCATTACGTTCGTCAGCACGGAGGATCAGGGACGGTTCCACCGCATCGAGAAACTCATCGAGCGCGAAATCCGCAAGGCTGATTTGCCCGAAGGCGTGGGCGAGGGGCCGACATACGCTCCGGCCGAGACGCGCGGTCGCGGCGGCCGCAGTGGCAGGGGTGGCAGCAGTCGGAGCGGTCGTGGCCGCAGCCGGCGGGGCGGCGCTTCTTCGGCACCGAAAGGGGCTGGGATTTCCGCGCAATCGGCCGCTTCTGCGGAATCATCGGGTTCGCCGCAGCCCGACAACGACCACAATTCGGGGCGCGGCGAGGGCAATCGCGGTTCGCGCGACCGCAAGCGGCGGCATCGCGGCGGCCGTCGTCACCGTCGCAGGGACAAACCGGCGGAAACGGCCGGCGGAGAACAATAGCGCAGGAAAGCGGGACAAGTTCGGACTTGTCCCGCTTTTTTCGTATGCGCGCCGTACGATTTCGGAACTCCGCCCTCGCCGTTCCTGCACTGAAAGCGGATTTTGAACAAAAGTCGCATCGGATTGGACGAAATCGAAGTTTATTTGAGCGGTTTTGAAAATCATTTGCGCAATTCTCGGAGCCCGTCGGAGGCGCTGCGGGTAATTTTGTATTACCGATAAAACGGCACATACAATCAAAACCCGTAAACCTTCAAAATGAAAAAAAGAGTTCTTTCGATTCTCGCGCTCTTCGGCTTGTGCGCATCGCTTTTCTGCGGTTGCCGCGCCGACCGCGACCCGAAAATCGCCGCTGTCGAGCGGGCCGTCGGCCGTGCCCGCGTCCAGTTGCTCCACGCGGCTTCCGAGTTCGACACCTTGCCGGGCTTCCCGCGTTCGTCGATGCCCAAGTTCAAGGTCGTCGACGCCTACGACTGGACGAGCGGCTTCTTCCCCGGCTCGCTGTGGCTGGCCTACGACCTCACGGACGACGAATCGTTGCGCTCGGCAGCCGAAAAGTACACTGGCCGGTTGGAGGGCATCCAGTATTATAAAGGCACGCACGACTTGGGCTTCATGGTCTTCTGCTCGTTCGGCCGGCAGCAGGCCGCGCTCGGCGACCGGCATTCGGCCGAAGTCATCATCGAGGCGTCCAAGAGCCTTGCTTCGCGTTGCAATCCGGCTATCGGGCTGATCCGGTCGTGGGACTTCGGCGAGTGGAATTATCCCGTCATCATCGACAACATGATGAATCTGGAAATGCTTTTCTGGGCATCGAAGCACACGGGCGACCCGAAATATCGCGACGTGGCCTGCCGTCATGCCGACATCACACTGGCGAACCATTTTCGCGACGACGCCAGTTCCTACCACGTCGTCAGCTACAACGACGACGGTTCGGTCGAAAGTCGCGGCACGTTTCAGGGATACGCCGACGAATCGACTTGGGCGCGCGGACAGGCTTGGGGTCTCTATGGATACACGATGTGCTTCCGCGAAACGGGCGACCCGAAGTATCTGGCGCAGGCCGAACGTATCGCTTCGCTGCTGATGAATCATCCCCGGACACCGGCCGACCGCATTCCGTATTGGGATTACGACGCGCCCGGCCAGCCCGATGCCCCGCGCGACGCTTCGGCCGCTGCGGTCATGGCTTCGGCATTGTTCGAGCTTTCGACGCTGGTGCCTGCCGACGAGGGGTGCAAGTATTTCGATTACGCCGAAACGTTGTTGATGTCCTTGTGCTCCGACGACTATCTGGCCGCCGAGGGTACCAACGGCGGGTTCGTGTTGATGCACAGCGTCGGCCACTGGCCGGCCAACAGCGAAATCGACACGCCGCTCAACTATGCCGACTACTATTTTCTCGAAGCCATGCGGCGTTACCTGCATTTGCGGGGCGTGGCATGACACACCGGTAACGAATACAAAAACCTAAAATCATAACCTATTATGAAACGAATTTTCGCGAAAATCACGACCGCTTGTTTCGTGGCGGCAGCCCTGTTCGCAACGGGCTGCCTGTCCGACGATATCGAACAGTCGTCGAGCAGCGGCGGCACGGCCGCCGAACCCGTCATTCCCGACAACAGCGTCATCGAATCGGCTGTTTTCGAGGCGTTGAATCTCGATTATCGGGGTTTGGAAGCGGTGAAATCGCTGCGCGACGCCGACCAGTATTATCTGGCGGCGCAGGCTCTGTTGGAGTATTACCGCGGCCGCACCGACGTGCCCAACAACCATGTCAGCCTGATCGCCCCGTCGATTTCGGCAGCGGAGCAGGCGTGGGCCGACCACGCTTCCTCCGACGGGAAGTACCGTTTTTACGTCGAAGGCTACGACGACGGCGGACAGCCTTATTCTTATGCCAACGGTTCGGGCAAACTCGACTGGACGCTCAATTCGGCCGACGAGGAGCAGCACTACCGCGTGCATCGTCATGCGTGGATGTTGGCGCAGGGCAAGGCCTATCGCACGTCGCTGGACGAGTCCTATGCTCTGGGTTGGATCGAAGTCTACGAGAGCTGGCTGGACAAATATCCGCTGCCTGCGGAGGAGGCCGTTGCGGACGACGATTCCGCGAAATCCGCCGAAGCGGCATTCGCTTGGCGGCCTATCGACGTGGCCTATCGTCTGGAATCGCAGTGCGACCTGATTTATTACTTCATGCAGTCGTCCAATCTGACGCCGCAGCTGTTCGCGCGTTTTCTGGCCAATGTGGCCCAAGAAGCCGAATACCTCTCGGCGAACTACTCCGAGGACGAAGCGGAGAAAGCCGTCGAGGCTCACGCGGTTTTCCGTGCGGGGTTGATTTTCCCCGAAATGGTGCGGGCGGCCGAATGGAAGACGGAGGGCGCCGAGTCGATGAACGAAGGCATCGACATGCGGGTGTTCGACGTGCTCGACCTCGATTTCAGCGGTTTGGCCAAAGTCAAGACCGCTTACGACCAGAGCGATTACGGTTTGGCGTTGGACGAGTTGCTCGCTTACTACCGCACGCGTCCGCACGACCGGAACCCGAATGTCGATTTGAATGCTACGCTGGCATTGAGCGAAAAGGCGAAAGAAACAGCCAAAAAACAAGCCGACTACGCATTCAAAGAGAGCGGATACCGTTTCTATGTCAAGAATTTTTACGATCCGAGTGCAGAAGACAAGGAGAGGCCTTATTCTTATATGAATGATGCCGGAGACGGTATCGACTGGAATAAGTACACCGGCAAAAATGAACAGCGTTGGCAGCTTCACCGCCACCAGTGGATGGTGCCGCAGGCCAAGACCTACTACACGACGAAAGAGGAAAAATATGTCGAAAACTGGATGGAGGTCTATGCCGACTGGATTCGGCAGAATCCCAAACCCGAGCAGGGTACTGATGTGAAGAATCACTGGTCGTGGCGTCCGCTTGATGTGGCGGCTCGTCTGATTGACCAATGCGCGCTGTTGGAGTATTATCAGGATTCGCCGACGATTACCGTCGAATGGCTGGTGGAAGTGTTGATACGTCTTGACGAGCACGCCAACCACATTATGAACAACTATTCCGAAACCACGAATCACCTCATCACGCAGGCGCAGGCCGTCACGTTCGCCGGCATGCTTTTCCCCGAACTGAAAAATTCGGCGGTGTGGAAAGAAAGCGGTAGCGGTGTGCTCAACCGCGAGGTTACGGCGCAGTACTTCCCCGACGGTTGGTTGAAAGAAGGCGACTTGCACTACCACATTGCAAGTATTTCCGATTTCCGTACGGCTTTGCGGGTTGCGCAACTCAATGGCGGAAACGGCTATTTCCCATCGGGCTATGTCGAGGCCATGCGCTCGAAGACGAATGTGGTGATGAACATGATTTATCCCGATTATACGGTGCCCAATATGGGAGATACGCGACGGGACGAATCGTGGAGCAAAAGCGTGCTCACGCGCAATTTGAAAGAGTATTGCGAGCTTTTCCCCGACAATCAGGAGATGCTGTGGCTGGCGACGGAGGGCAAAGAAGGCTCGCAGCCCCAAACGAATTTCGTTACTTTCCCCGATGCTGGTTACTACGTGATGCGAACGGGTTGGACGGAGAAAGATATGATGATGGTCTTGCAGAATGCTCCTGCGGTCGTTATCGGGCAAGATAAGGAGTGGCATCGCCAGTGGGACAACAACACGTTCGAGTTGTGGGTCAAAGGGCGTAACTTCTTCCCCGATTCGGGCTGTTTCTCCTATGCAGGCGACCGCGAAACGAATGCGAATCGTGCCAAATATGCCGCGACGTCAGCTCATAATACCATGACGCTCGACGGTAAAAATCTGAAAGTCGCCGGCAGTTTATATCGCAATCTCACGGAGGGCTACACGATGCCGGGTCTGACGTTGGAAAATCTCTCCTACGAGGGTCTGACCCACCGCCGCACGGTTTATTTGGTCGACAACAAATTCTACGTTCTGCTTGACGAGGCTATCGGCGATGCCGCCGGTACGGTGAACCTGAACTTCCACCTCGTCGAGGGCAAGGACACGGAAATCGTGTACGACAATACCGAGAACGGTTGCCATACGGCGTTCGCCGATAACAACAACATGCTGGTGCGCACGTTCCCCAGCAAGGAGTGCACGTTCCACCCGCGTGACGGTTTCGTTTCCTACAAGACCAATGAGAGCCAAGCGCGCAAGTCCTACCAGCTCGACGTCGTGAAGACGGCCGACGAGGACGTCGTGCGTTTCGTCACCGTGCTGTTGCCGACGAAGGATGCTTCCGAAAGAATCCGAGTCGAGTTCGGCGATACGTCGTTTACCCTGCATATCGGTAGCAAGGTCTATCCCGACATGAAATATACCTACACGAAATAAACGCTAAAACTGCTATATGACTATGAAACCATTCATCCGAAAAGCATGCTTCGTCCTTGCGGCGGCTTTGTGCACGGTCGCATTCGCGGCTTGCGAAGACGACGATACCGCCGGCGGCGATTTGCAGCTCTATTATCCGACGGTCGTCGACATCGGCCCGTCGATGAACTATCTGTCGGGCGCTCCGAGTTATCACGGCCCTACACCGTCGGAGTTCGCGATCGACCGCATTACGTGCGACGACCAGCCGGTCGAAGTCGCTTGTTTCGGCATCGAGCCGGCGAACGGCGCCGTTTCGATCGCCGATACCGACGAACTGCCTACCGGTACCTACAAACTCTCCATTTCGTGCCGGGCCGGCGGCAGCAAGTTCCGCTTCTCCGACATTTTCGTCGTGCAGATGGTGGCGGCTGCGCCTGCCGAACTGGAAGTGAGCGCATCGACGCTCGACATTCCTTTCGACGAACTGGCGACGACCGAAATGGCCGTCACCGTGACGCCCGTCGGCGAAACCGTGTCGATTCTCTCCTATGCGCTTCAGCAGGAGGAGGGTCGTGAGTATTTCGCCATTTCGAGCAAGGGGGTCGTTACGCTCAACACCGATTTCAAGGGCGAAGTCTTGCCGGGCACCTATCCGCTGCCTATCAGCATCACCACGCGCGCCGGTAAATACACCTACGAAAATCTGTTGACGGTGCGCATTACCAGCGCCCCGTTGGAGATCGCCTATCCCGTGGCTTCGGGCCGTATGGAGGTAGAGCATGCGTTCGTCAGCACGGGCGCTCCGACCGTGAAAGGGTCGCCCGAACAGTTGGCGTGGGCTATCGAGAACATCACGCCGTCCAACGGTGGCGAAGCGACCGACAAAATCATCATCGACCCCGCTACGGGTGTGATTTCGGTCGAGGAGAACAGCGGGTTGCCGCTCGATGCCGTTTATACGCTCGACTTGCGGGTCTCCAACGAGTTCGGTTCTGCGGTTTTCGAGGGGGCCTATACGCTTACGGTCATCGCCTACATCGAGCCTATCGACCCGGATACGTTCGGTTATGAGAAGGTCGAAGTGATTCAGGGCGGGGCTTTCTCGGCTTCACCGAAAGCAGGGCTTGTCGGCGACGAAGTCAAGTTCGAGTTGGGCGAACTGCCTGCCGAACTGGTCGGACAAATCCAAATCGACGCTATGGGTGTGGTTTCTGCGCCTGCGAAGAATAAAATTCCGCTCGGCGAGTACTCGATACCCGTCAAGGTCGAGAATATCAAGTCTTCGGCCGAAACGACACTGGCCTTGGCCGTAGTCGAAAATCCGTATTACTTTACGAAGATCGTTTACGGTAACAACCTCGGCTTGGAACCTGCCGAAAATTATGCAAACCAGTATCGCTGCACGACGAAGAATGAATATGCGAATCTTCATATCGTTCCGACGACCGATGCCAAACCGGGTACGCAGCTCGAATGGTCGATGGTTGTTCGACATAAGTGTGCCAATGCAACCATTGATTCAAATACGGGCGAATTGGCGATGGTAAGTGGTATTGAGATTGACAAAAACGGTGATGAAGTTATCATTAACGGTGGTTTGGTTTACGTAACGGCTACGGCAGGCAAAGGCCAGCAGGGCGAGACTTCGGTGACGGTTCCCGTATTCTTCGTGACCACACAGGCGGTCAAAGGCGTTACGGTATCTTATTCTCCGCTTGTTTTGCAGGTAAATCCGAAAGTCGGTGGTCGGTCGGCCGCTCCGACAGTCGAAGGTGTTACCGATCCTTCGAAGTTCTTGTTGGATTATCGCCGCACGTTCAATTATTATAATTTCAACGGACCGGCCACGCATGTCAATGGTGCGTCCAATACAGCAGGTACTTTCTTGTATAAATATATTTGGGGTCGTTATTTTGATTCCGACCAGCCTAATGGTGGGGACAAAGGCCCGATGTCTTATTACAAGAATAAGAGTGATACGTCTAAACCGGCTGCTTATGTCGATCCTGCAACCTTTGAGGTGGTGGTGAATCCGAACAAATGGATCGATTCGGACGGCAATTCGGCCAACGGAATGTTCCATGGGCAAATGACTTTTGTTACGGATGGTACCGAAAGCGGAATCAACAACGGTTCGCAGATTTTCCCGATTTGGATTTGGTTCGATGAAACTTTCTAAAAACCTAACTGAACATGAAACGAATGAAAAATAGCATTGCACGGGCTTTCGGGCTGAGAGGGGTCTTGACCCTTCTCGCCCTGATGCTGACCTTCGCGGCATCGGCCCAACAGAAAGTCACGGGCCGAATCGTCGACGAAAACGACCAACCCGCTATCGGTGCGAGCATCGTCGTTCGCGGCACCACGCAGGGCGTGTCGGCCGATGTCGACGGTTCCTATGCCATTACGGCCGACAAAAACGCCGTACTCGAATTCTTCTACTTGGGTTACAAGACCCATGAAGTCAAGGTCGGTTCGCAAACCCGCATCGACGTCAAACTCGAACCCGAAGTCAATGCTTTGGACGAGGTCGTCGTGGTCGGTTACGGCACGATGCGCAAAAGCGACCTGACGGGTGCCGTCGCTTCGGTTTCGGCCAAAGACGTTGAGGGTTTCAAGACCGGTTCGGTCGTCGAGGCGTTGGGCGGTCAGATCGCCGGTGTGCAGATTACCGCTACCGATGGTACGCCGGGTGCCGGTTTCGACATCAAGGTGCGCGGTGTGGGGTCGGTCAACGGCGACACGACGCCGCTCTACATCGTCGACGGTTTCCAAGTGGACAACATCGACTACCTCGCCAACTCGGACATTGCGTCGATCGAGGTGCTGAAAGACGCTTCGTCGTCGGCTATCTACGGTTCGCGCGCTGCCAACGGCGTGGTGATCGTTTCCACCAAAGCGGGCAAAAAGGGCCGTCCGGTCGTATCGTACAACGGTTCGGCCAGCTACCGCGAAATCTCGAAAAAACTCGACCTGCTTTCGCCCTACGAATTCGTCGGTTTGCAGATGGAGGCTTGGCCCGACAAGTTCACGGGAACCTACTTCAAGGTCGGCAACGATGACGAAGGGGTGCCGTACCGCTATCAGTCGCTCGACGATTATCGCGGCGCCCGCGGTGTCGACTGGCAGAGCGAAACCTTCCGGCCTACGTGGTCGCAGGACCACAGCATCTCGGTGTCGGGCGGTTCGGACAAGACGCGGTATTCGTTCGGTTTTTCCGACTTCCTCGAAAACGGTATCTTCCGCAACAGCGCCTTCAACAAGATTACCGGCAAGATGCGTATCAACCACCAAGTCTCGAAAGCCGTGTCGTTCGAGGCTACGGTCAACTACGCCAATACCGACAAACGGGGTATGGGTACGTCGGGCGACAACGGACGGTTCAACATGTTGGGGCAGATTCTGCGGGCCCGTCCTACGGCCGGTCTGCGCATGACCGACGAGGAGTTGCTCGACGCAGCCATCGACCCGTTGGAATTGGAAAGTTCCGAGTCGTTGGCGCAGGTCAATCCTATCAAGCAGGCCGAATCGGTGGTCAACACCACCAAAACCGAAATGTGGTCGGGCAACCTCGCGTTGAACGTCGATTTCGGCAAGGGGTGGACATTCCGCACGGCCGTGACCTACAACACGAACTACCAGCGTGTCTACCAGTTCTACAAGGAGGGCTCGAAAGAGGCCTATCGTAACGGACAGATACCCTACGGTTCGACCCGCATGACGCGCAACAACCGCTGGACGAACTACAACCAGCTCACCTACAAGTACCAGCCCAAGAACGGCCACGCGTTCGATGTGATGCTCGCTCAGGAAACCTCGTATCAAGGTACGGAGTACGTGACGGCCGGTGCGACCGACTTCCCGTTCGACAACCTCGAAAACAACAACCTCGGATTGGGCGCCACGCCTACGACGGCCCAGTCGGGACGTTCGGAGAAGACGCTCGTGTCGTTCTTCACGCGCGGCAATTACGCTTACAAGGATCGTTACCTCTTCACGTTCACGTTGCGTGCCGACGGTTCGACCGTGTTCAGCAAGAACCACAAATGGGGTTTCTTCCCCTCGTTCTCGGGTGCATGGCGCATCTCGGAGGAGTCGTTCATGAAGCAGCAGGAGGTCGTCTCGAACCTCAAACTGCGCGCCGGTTGGGGTGTCGTCGGCAACGACCGCATCGCCAACTACCTCTCGCTGGAGCTCTACTCGCAGGGCAAATACGGTTACGGCAACAACCTCATCACGGTGCTTTCGCCCAAGCAGCTGGCCAATGCGGACATCCGCTGGGAGGCTTCGCAGAGCACCAACATCGGTATCGACTTGGGATTGTGGAAAAACCGCTTGAACATCACGGCCGACTTCTTCCTCAAAGACACCAAAGACCTGCTGATGGCCGCCAACCGCGCTTATGTCTCGGGCTTCGCGTCGCAGTGGGCCAACGTGGGTAAAATCCGCAACAAGGGTATCGAGCTGGCGATCAATTCGACCAATTTCAATACTCCCGGCGGGTTCCTGTGGACGACCGATTTCAACATTTCGTTCATCCGCAACGAGTTGCGCGAGCTGGCCGACGGTGCGCAGGAGATGCTGACCCGTGCTTCGTGGCACGGCGATTATACGGGTTACGACTACGTGGCCCGCGTCGGGCAGTCGTTGGGCCTCATTTACGGATACGCTTTCGACGGCGTATATCAGGACTCGGATTTCAACATCGACACGCAGGGTGTCCGCACGCTCAAAGAGGGCGTGGCCGATATTTCCGGGCACTTGCTTAAAACCGTGACGCCCGGTACCGTCAAATACAAGGACATCGACGGCGACGGCGTGATTACGACGGCCGACCGTACGGTCATCGGCAACGGTACGCCCAAATGGTTCGGCGGTATCACCAATACGTTCTCCTACAAGGGGGTCGATTTGGGCTTCATGTTCCAGTTCAACTACGGCAACGACGTCTACAACGCTACGCGCATCTTCGCTTCGCAGTCGCAGGACCAGCGTTCCAACCTGATGGCCGAAATCGCCGACCGCTGGTCGCCGACCAATGCCTCGAACAGCGTGCCGCGCTGGGACGGTTACATCAAGAACGAAATCTATTCGCGTTTCATCGAGGACGGCTCGTTCCTGCGCTTGAAGAGCCTGACGGTGGGCTATACGTTCCCCAAGAAGTGGACGAGCAAGTTCTACGTCTCGAAGCTGCGTCTCTATTTCTCGGCGCAGAACCTCTTTGTCGTGACGGGTTATTCGGGTTACGACCCCGAGGTGAACATGCGGGCGGCGAACCCGATGACTCCTTCGCTCGATTGGGGCGCCTATCCCAAGAGCCGAGTTTATACGTGCGGTATCGACCTGAGTTTCTAAAAAATGTGCACAATCATGAAAAAATATCTGTTATACACGCTTTCCGTTGTTAGTCTGCTGGCCGGTTCGTGCTCCGATTTGCTGGAAGAGACGTCGTACACCGAGATCGGCAAGGAGAACTACGTGAACAACGCCAAAGAGGCCGAGAGTGTCTTGCAGGGCGTCTATAAGAACCTCGCCAACGAGTACACCTATTCGTATCACCTGTCGCTGCTGTTTACCATTTCGACCGACATCGCCCAGTGCGAGGGCAATGCCACTTCGTCGTTCCGCGAGATTCCGACCAACTCGCACAACGCCTCGACCGCCCAGATTTCGCAGACGTGGCAGAAGCTCTATTCGGCCATTTACGAGGCGAACGACCTCATCGAGGCGCTCACTTCGCGCATCGACGGGTGGGGCAGTTCCGACCGTACGCTGGGTACGATCTATCTGGGCGAGGCCCGCGCCTTGCGCGCCCTGTTCTACTTCGAGCTGGTGCGGTGGTACGGCAACGTGGTCTTGACGACCGCCACTTCCGACTCGCGGAAACGCGACGTGGAATACGAGCAGGCGCCTCCGGCCGATGTCTACGCACAGATCGAGGCGGATCTCCAATACGCTGCCGAAGTGCTTCCGTGGGCGGTCGATGACAACGTGCGTGCGTCGAAAGCCTATCGCTTCTCGAAAGGTGCCGCGCTGGGTCTGCTGGCCAAAGTCTATTGTACGTGGGCGGGTTATCCCGTGCGCGACGAATCGAAATGGGCCGAAGCGGCCAAAGTCGCCCGCCGCGTCGTCGAATCGGGCAAACACCGCCTGATTCCCGATTACGAAACGGTGTGGGACAACACCTGCACGGGCGAATGGGATGCCGGCGAGAGCCTGCTCGAAGTGTCGTTCTACTCGCCTACGGGTCTCGACAGCGACAATACGGCCGGACGTATCGGCAAATGGAACGGCGTGTCGGCCGCGACTATCGACGGCGTGCGCGGCCGCAATGCCGCCAACTGGAAAGTGATTGCGACGTTCACCGACGAGTGGGCGAAGCACAACGACCCGCGCATGGCCTTGTCGATTGCCGACTACAAATACGATGCTGCGGGCTCGGCCCATGTCCCCTATGTAACGAACCCGAACAACGACAAGAACAAGCAGACTTACACGCCGGCCAAGTGGAATACCGAGAAATATATCGGTCTCCCCTGTTATATGATCAACAACGACAAGTCGAACATCAACTGGTACATCCTGCGTTATTCCGACGTGCTGCTTCTGTTCGCCGAGTCGCTCAACGAATCGGGCGGTTCGATCGCCGATGCGGTCGATGCCGTGAATGCCGTGCGCCGTCGCGGTTTCGGCGATACGAACCACGACCTTTCGTACGGTTTGTCGCGCGAGGAGCTGCGCGAGGCGATCCGCAAGGAGCGCGCCTACGAACTTTGCTTCGAGGGGCACCGCAAACAGGATTTGATCCGGTGGGGCATCTATTACGACAAGATTCGCGAGACGGCGCAGGCCTTGCTCGACTGGAACGAGAGTGCCAACTATACGGTGCGGTTGCACATCGTGCAGGGACGCCACGAATTGCTGCCCATTCCCCAGCGTGACTTGGACATGATGCCCAAGTGCCAGCAAAATCCGGGTTGGGGCAAATAGTCCGCTGCCCGGGCGGAAACAGGCGGCCCGACCTTGTCCACAAGGTCGGGCCGCTTCGTGTCCGCGTCGTTCCGGCCGGTCAGCGCGCTTGCTGCCGGAATCCGGCCAGATTGTAGCTGACCGGTTCGGTGCTGTTGCCGACGCGGTAAATGCCGTATTTGAAATAGTACCCTGCGTCGTCGTTGCGGCCGATGGCGATGCGGGCGTTGCGCACAAGATGCTGTTGCCGGCGTTTGCCATGCTGTTGGCAGGTCATCCGCACATCGAGCCGTCCGGGAGCCTCGATGCGCTCCGTCGGCCCCGAATAACGCGACCAGTCGATTTCGACGTCGAACGTGACCCAGCAATCCTTCGGAAATTCATCGAACGGCATCCGACAGGCGATAGTCGACGACTTGTACTCCGATTCGACCGGACGCAGCACTTCCGTTTTGGCGGGATTGGCATTGCAGCGGTTGCTCTTGTCGGTGAACCAGCGGCGGTCGGAGTTGGCCTTGATGTAGAATTGCCCGTCCGAAAATCCGAACGCCAGCGGGGGATAACCGCCCTGTTCGACCTTCCAGCCGGTCGGTTCGCCCGCTTTCCAGACCGCTTTGCCGCGTTTGTCCGTGCCCGCCACCCGCGTGTAGACGATGTCCTTGCGGATGACGACCGTGTCTTCCATTGCCAGAAATTCTGCGGGCGTGAGTTTCATCACCCGTCCGTCGGGCGCCGTGACGAGCGTGCGGTCGGGCATGCCGTGCCATTGGGCGAAGATCGTGCACACCTTGTCCGAAAGCGTCGAGGGAACGTAGACGGCGAACGTGTAGCTCCATTTCGAGCCTTGCGCGCAGATGCCTTTGCCGTGATGATAGACGGTCTTCATCCGTTGGGCCGCCGGATAGGCGTCGGCCGGTAGGGCGGCGAAATCGTCCGACGTGGCATAGCAGTAGCTCAATTCGGCACGCCCTTTCGTTTCGCCGGCGGCATAGCCTGCCAGCGTGTTGTCGTCGCGGCCCAGCGTGAAGCGTATCGAGGGGCGGCCTTCGTACATCCGCGTATGGTCGCGGCAAATGGCGCCCTCCTTGCGGATGCCGACCGCGACCCACTCGTCGTCGATGATTTGGTCGCGGCGCGCGCTGTCGGCCTGTACGTTGACCCGTTCGGGCAGATTTTCCAGTCCGGGCTGTCGGGCGGCAGCGGGCACTGTCGTCAGCAGCAATGCCGCCCCGCACAGCATTTTCGTGAGTTCGTTATTGGAGTTCATAGCCTAATGAATATACTTTCGCACCTACGCGCACGGCGAAATCCAGTTTGTCGGCGGCGGCCGTTTCCTGCGGAACGATAGCGATCGAGCCGCGATGCGCTTCGTCGTCGGGGGTGATGACGGTGATGAACAGCAGCGGCGCATCGTCGGTCTTGTCGGTCTCGACGACATAGGCCGGACGTTCGTTCTTTTTGCGGTAGGCATACGACACCCAGCCCTCTTCGTCGGCGATGCGGGCCCGCCGGTTGCAGGTGGTTTTGATGCGGATGTTGTTGCCGTCGTCGAATTGCGTGCGCATCACGCCGTTGCGGTCGAATTCGATGCGGCCCGGACAGAGGTTGAAGTGCACGCCTACGACGCCCTGCGCCGTTCCGTAGGCTTGGTCGGCGATGACCAGCACGCCGTCGTCCATGAAGTAGAACGAACGCCGGTGCGTCAGACCGTCGTAGGCGGGGTTTTCCGTCACGAGGGTCGTCCGTTGGTCGTCGGTTTTCCACAACAGCAGTTTCGAGTCGGTGCGTTCCAGATTGCGGTTGTCGAGCGTCAGCGTGTTGTGCACGCGCGTCTGCCGGAACCAGTCGCGCTGGGCCAGCACGGTGCTGTCGCCGCCGTAGACGTAGCTGCCCGAATCGGGGAAGAAGTTGCGTCCGGCATGCCAGTAATCGAACGTGCCGTTGTCGGGCTGGTTGTGCCAGAATGCCGGAGGGCCTGCCTTGACGACCGTGACCGTCGCATCGGGCTGCCAGCCTGTGCGCAGGACGTAGAATCCCGATGCGGGGAATTGCTGCGAGGCGTAGGGCGGCATCTCGCCTTGTTTGCCGCTCGTGGCGAACCACGCCAGCTGGGCGTTGTCGGGAAAAATTTTGTTCCAGCGGCTGAATTGTTGGGTCAGCGACGATTTGTCGTGGCTTTTCGTGTCGCCGAACATCGGGTTGGTATAGTCCGGGAAGAGCAGGTTGAACGCCACGACGGTCATGCGTTCGACCGTGCGGATGTACGATTCGGGGAATTCGTGTTCCATCCCGTTGGCCCGCGCCATATTCAGCGCCTTAATGAATATGTCGATCGCGGCAAGGTGATAGCCGTAGTCCAGCTCGAACTGCATGCCGTCGTCGTAGACCTGTACACCGATTTCGCGGTTGAGGATTTCGATGCCGCTGCGCCGCCATTCGGCCGCTTCGCGGAATTCGGGGAAGTAGATGCCGGCGAAGAGCATGCGCTGGGCCTCGAACAGCAGGTGGTTGCCCTGTTTCGAGTAGTGGTGCAGCACGTAGTCGGCGTGTTGGCGGAACATGCGCAGAAAGAGATTCAGGAATTCGGGCGTAAAGCGCGGCGAGCGGATCGTCAGCGCGAATTCGGCCAGCTGGTCTTGCAGGCGGCGTCCGGCTTCCATCGGACGCCACGCGAAACGGAAGTTCTCCTTCTCGGCCGCAATCGCTTCGGCCGACGCTCCGGCGGCCTGCAACCGTTCTACGCCGTCGATCGGATTTTTGCGGATCCAGTCGGTGTACTGGTCGATCCACGCGTCGATGTACTTGTTCTCGCCCGTGACGGCGTAGGCTTTGGCCAGCGGAATGAACCAGTAGTGGCGGTGCAGCTGCCAGCGCAGTTCGTTGTCCTTGACGGGCCAGTAGCGCCAGTCGATGTCGTCGCCGTAGAAATAGGAGGGCTGGTACCCTTTGTGGGCGTAGAACTTGTGTTCGAGCGCTTCGTCGGCCCAGCGTTGCTCGTCCTTTTTGATGGTGACGTATTGCAGGTCGACGTCGATTTGCACGGCCCCCTTGCGCTTGCGGAAATAGTCCAGCAGGGCTTTGTCGGCAGCGGCGTAGTTGCCTTTGTCGCAGGCTTTTTTCACCGCTTCCATGCCTGCGCGGTCGAGGTCGAGCAGGTCGTAGAGCCCTTGCGCTTCGGCCGTGATGTGGCCGCTCGGGGCCGGTTTCGCCGTTGTGGCGGAAACGGTTGCGGCGTTGCACAGCCCGATGAGCAGTGTCAGTAGGATTCGTTTCATTTCGGTATCGAGGTTTTTTGGATGTTGCGTCTTTATTCGAGCCGGTATTTCCGGCCGTCGATTTTCACGCGGACCGTGCCGTCGCGGCGCGCTTTCGCTTGGATGCGGGGTTCGCTGGCATCGGCGGCGGGCAGCAGTACCGTTACGAACCGCACGGGACGCTGCGCCGGTTTCCGCACGGCGAAAGCATAGGCCGGACGTTCGTAACGTTCGCGGTAGCGGGGCGAGTGCCACCCTTCGCGCCGTTGCATCGTCGTGCCTTGCGGCCCGAATACCTGCATTGCGAGGTTGTTGCCGTCGGCGAATTGCGTCGTCACCCGACACTTTGCCGCATCTTCGGCCGGCGTATCTTCGGCCAGCTGGTAGTGCAGCGCGACGGTGCCTGCGGCATCGCCCTCCGCGACGTCGAGCAGCACGAAGAACCGCCGGTCGACGAACCACACCGTCCGCCGGTGGGTCAGTCCCTCGTACGAGGGGCTTTCGACCGTCAGCCGTTCGGCCGGGCCGTCGGTTTCCCACGTCAGGCACCGCGAGTCGGTGCGTTCCAGATTGCGGTCGTCGAGCGTCAGCGTGTTGTGCACCTGCGTCTGCCGGAACCAGTTGCGCAGGGCCATCACCTCCGCATCGCCGCCGTAGACATAGCACCCCGAATCGGGAAAGAAGTTGCGCCCGCGCACCCACAACTCGAACGTGCCGTTGTCGGGTTGGTTGTGCCAGAATGCCGGAGGCCCCGCTTTGAGGATGAGTACCGTCGCGTCGTCGTCCCAGCCGTTGCGCATCGTGTAGAATCCCGACGTGCGGAATGCCCGCGAAAGGCGGTTCGGGGCCGAGCCTTCGGCTCCTTCGGTCGCCAGCCGACGGACGGCAGCATTCGTCGGGAACACTTCGAGCCATTTGCGGTAGCGGGCCAGCAGCTCCTGCTTGTCGTGCTGCCGGTTGTCGCTGAACAGCGGGGTGGTGTAGTCGGGGTAGAGGCAGTGGATATGGACGTCGATCATCCGTTCGACGGTGGCGAGGTACTCCGTCGGGAATTCGTGCCCTTTTCCGTTGGCTTGGGCGATGCTGAACGCCTTAATAAATATGTCGATGGATTCGAGGTGGTAGTGCGGGTCGAGTTCGTATTGCATGCCGTCGTCGTAGACCTGTTTGGCGATTTCGCGGTTGAGGATTTCCACGCCCCGTGCGCGCCATGCGGCCGCTTCGCGGAATTCGGGGAAGAACACGCCCGCGAAAACGAGCCGTTGCGCCTGAAAGAGCAGGTGGTTGCCCGAAGCCGAAAAGTGGTGCGTGATATGGTCGGCGTGGCGGTGGTAGTTTTCCAGAAAACGGAGCAGGAACGCGCCGTCGAACGCTTCGGCGGGCAGCATGCAGCAGAACTGCTGGATCTGGAATTCGAGCCGGTCGCTCACTTCCAGCGGACGCCATGCGAAATATACGTTGTCGGCGTCCAGCATGTCCTGCCGGTCGCCGCCGCGGTACTCCGTCAGCGGATTCTTGCGCATCCAGTCCGTGTATTGGCGGCACCATTCGGCCGCATACCGTTCGTCGCCCGTCAGCCGGTAGGCCTTGCCCATCGGCAGCCACCACTTCATGCGGTGCAGCTGCCAGCGCAGTTCGTTGTCCTTGACGGGCCAGTACTGCCAGTCGATGTCGTCGCCGTAGAAGTAGGAGGGCTGGTAGCCTGCGTGTACGAAAAACCGGTGTTCGAGCGCCTCGTCGGCCCAGCGGCGTTCTTCGTCCGTGAGGGTCGGATGCTCCGGGTCGATGTCGGGGCAGACCACCTCCTTGCGGGCCCGATAGTAGGCGAGCAGGGCTTCGGCCGCTGCGGTGTCGTCGCCTGCGGCGTGCAGGGCGGCGACCCGCTCCAATCCCGGCCGTGCAAGGTCGAGCAGGGCGAAAACATCGGTGTCGGGTTGTGCGGCGGCGGTCAGCAGCGCGACGGCGGCCAGCAGCGCAAGCAAAGGTTTTATCAGCGTATTCATGCGGATTCGTTTTTCCATTTACAAAATTAATACGGAACGCCGCTCCGCGATTTTGAAAATGTACCAATCTTTCCGCACGATTCCGCAGTGCGTTCCCAAATTTGTGCAGGCCGATGCGGATTTTGTATAATTCCGGCCGTGGCGAGGCTCTCCGGCGCTCTTTCGGGACAAATTTGGGGTCGAATTACACAAATTTAGCATCGTTTTGCACGCGATTGGGGTTTTCGGGGACATTCGGCGGCCTTTTTTCGCACGGCATCGACTAATTTTGTTTTTGCATACACAGCCTGATATGAACCGTATGACTGACCTCAAAAACTTCGCGCCGCCGACGCTTTGCGCCGGTCTTGCCTTGTCGGCTTTTGCCGCGCAGGCCGCCGCTCCCCAACGACGGGCCGCCGTCTCGCAGCCTAATATCGTCGTCATCCTGACCGACCAGCAGACGGCCGGTGCGCTCTCCTGTGCCGGAAATCCGTATGTCTCGACCCCCGCGATGGACGCTTTGGCCGCCGACGGCGTGCGTTTCACCCGCGCTTACTGCCCTTATCCGTTGAGCGGCCCCTGCCGGGCGTCGCTCATCACCGGACGCATGCCCTCCGAAGTCGGTGCGCGCGACAATGCGGTTCGCCCCCACGACGAGGATATGCGGCAGGGGATCGGCATCCGAATGTCCGAGGCCGGTTACGAATGTCTTTACGCCGGTAAATGGCATGTTCCCGAAGTCAATCTGCCCGATTCGGGCACCGGTTTCCGCCGCGTCTGCCCGATGCACGACCCGACGCTGCCCGACGCCTGCGACGAGGCGCTGGCCCGTTATGACCGGAGCAAACCGCTGTTTCTGGTCGCTTCGCTGCTCGACCCGCACGAAATCTGCGAATACGGGCGTTTCGAGACTTTGCAGTACGGCGAGCTGGAGCCTTTCGCCACGCACGAATGCCCCAACCTGCCGCCCAACTTCATGCCCTCGACCTACGAACCCGAAGCCGTGCGGCTCGAACACGACGCTTCGCCCCGTTACCACGATACCTACACCTACACGCAGGACGACTGGCGGCGTTACTTGTACGCCTATTACCGGCTCGTCGAGCGGGTCGACCGCGAAATCGGCCGGCTGGTCGAGGTGTTGAAACGGCGCGGCTTGTACGATGATTCCGTCATCATATTCCTCTCTGATCACGGCGACGGCGTGGCCGCGCACGGCTGGAACCAGAAATGGGCTTTGTTCGAAGAGGTCATCAACGTGCCGTTGATCGTCAAGTCTCCCAAAGGTCGTGGTCCGGCCGGCACGTGCAACGACGAGGCTTTGTCCAACGTCGGATTGGACTTGTACGCTACGGTGTGCGATTATGCGGGCATCGCGCTCGATTCGGCGCGTTATCGCGGGCGCAGCCTGCGGCCCGTCGCCGAGGGTGGGCAGCGCACGCTCCACGACGAAGTGTTCGTTGAAACGTTGCTTTCCGGTGCCGGCATTCGCGGTTGGAGCATCGTCGAGGGGCGTTACAAGTACATCCTCTACCAGTGGGGCCGCAACCGCGAACAGCTCTACGACCTCCGCGCCGACAGCGGCGAAATGGTCAATCTGGCGGTCGACCGGCGTTATGCCGGCGAACTGGCCCGCCTGCGCGCCAAGATGTATGCGTGGGCCGAACGCACCGACGACCGTCCGCTGATGCGCAACATGGCCCCGTTCCGCGCCCCAAATGCTGAATGATTAAACTTTAAGAAAATATGTTATCCGAATCCCGCCGTTGTCTTTCCGGCATGCGCTACGCCGCCGTGCCCCTTTCGCTCGTCGCGCTGACCGGTTGCGGCGACCGCCAGCCCCGACGTCCGAACATCATCGTCATGATGACCGACGACCACACCGCGCAGGCAATGAGTTGCTACGGCAGCCTGCTGGTCGAAACGCCCAACCTCGACCGCCTCGCCCGCGAGGGAATGCTTTTTGAAAACTGCTACGTTTCCAACGCCATTTCGGGTCCGTCGCGGGCCTGCATCCTGACGGGCAAATACAGCCATGTCAACGGGTTCACCGACAATTCGCGCACGTTCGACGGCGACCAGCAGACCTTTCCGAAGGTGTTGCACGAGGCGGGCTATCAGACGGCCATGATCGGCAAGTGGCACCTCAATTCCGCCCCGCAGGGCTTCGACTTTTGGAGCGTGCTGGTGGGGCAGGGCGAGTATTATTCGCCGTTGTTCGTCGAGAACGGCACCGAAATCACCGTGCCGGGTTATGTGACGGACATCATCACCGACAAGGCCATCGACTTCCTCGAACACCGCGACCCCGACCGTCCGTTCGCCATGCTCTATTACCACAAGGCGCCGCACCGCAACTGGATGCCCGCCCAGCGGCATTTGTGCATCCACGACGACCGCGTCTTCCCCGAACCGGACAACCTGTTGGACGATTACACGGGGCGCGGCCGCGCGGCCCGCGAGCAGGCAATGGAAATCGGCCGCGACATGTGGCCCGAATGGGACCTCAAACTGATGTCCCCCGACGAACTGGCGCGCTCGTATGCGCTCGACAATTCGGGCGACGCCAACAAGGACGACGTGAAGCGGGCCAACGACTGGCGCAGCAGCGTCATGCAGTATCAGGCGGCCTACAACCGCATGTCGCCCGAAGAGCGGGCCCGCTGGGACGAGGCTTACGCTCCGCGCATCGCCGAGTGGCGGCGCATCAAGGACACGCTTTCGCCCGACGGACTCGTGCGCTGGAAATACCAGCAGTACATGAAGGACTATTGCGCCGTCATCCGCGGCGTCGACGAGAACGTCGGACGGCTGCTCGACTACTTGGAACGCATCGGCGAACTGGACAACACCATCATCGTCTATACCTCCGATCAGGGCTTCTTCCTCGGCGAACACGGTTGGTTCGACAAGCGTTTCATGTACGAGGAGTGCCAGCGGACGCCCTTGTTGGTGCGCTATCCACGCGCCGTCAAGGCCGGTACGCGCACCCATGCGCTGGCCATGAACATCGACTTGGCACCGACGTTCGTCGACATGGCCGGCCTCGATGTCCCGGCCGACATGCAGGGACGTTCGCTGCGCGGCGTGCTGACGTCGGGTGGCGCCGTGCCCGCCGACTGGCGCACGGGCGTCTACTACCATTATTACGAATACCCGTCGTGGCATTCGGTCAAACGCCACTACGGCGTGCGGACGGCCGATTACAAACTCATCCATTTCTACAACGACGTGGACGAGTGGGAGCTGTACGACCTGAAAAAAGACCCGCGCGAGATGCGCAACGTCTACGACGATCCCGGTTACACGGCCGTGCGGGCTGATTTGCACGCCCGCCTCGAAGCCTTGCAGCGCGAGTGCGGCGATACCGACCCTTGCGAACGCGAGCAGGAGTTTTTCCGAGGAGCCGACAAATTGTAAAACCGAAAAACAACGAAACCTTGCATTTATGGACAGACGAGAATTTCTGAAAACTTCGGGCTGGAGCCTGCTGGGGCTTGCGGCCGTGAGTGCCATTCCGGGTTGCACGACTTTCGCGGGCAACAACGACCGGTTGCCCGAATACCTCAAAAACGGTTATCCCTCGCTCCGCGACCTGAAAGTCTTTTGGGGCGACGTGCACAACCATTGCAACGTGACCTACGGACACGGCGACCTCGCCGATGCGCTGGCTGCCGCCGAGCAGCAGCTCGACTTCGCTTCGGTGACGCCGCACGCCTTGTGGCCAGACATCCCGGGAGCGGACGACCCGCGCCTGAACTGGGTCATCGGCTATCACACCGAGGCGTTCAAACGGCTGCGGCGCGGCGGATACGACAAGTACCTGCGTGCGATGAAGGCCGCCGACCGTCCCGGCCGGTTCCTGACGTTCCTCTCGTACGAGTGCCACAGCATGGAGCACGGCGACCACGTGGCGCTGTTCCGCACGTTCGACGCTCCGCTGGTGGAGTGCACGTCGGTGCCCGACCTCAAAAAGAAACTCGAAAAATACGACGCCTACGTCACGCCCCACCACATGGGCTACATCAACGGGTTCCGCGGGTACAACTGGGAGGCTTTCCGCGAGAGCCGGCAGGCTCCGTTCGTCGAGATGTTCTCGCGGCACGGGCTGGCCGAGAGCGATTCGGGCGATTACAACTACCTGCACGACATGGGGCCCCGCACGTGGGAGGGTTCGGTTCTCTACGGTTTGGAGCAGGGCCATAAGTTCGGCCTGATGTGTTCGACCGACCAGCACGCCGGGTATCCGGGCAGTTACGGCGACGGCCGTATCGGCGTCTATGCCGGCTCGCTCGACCGCGACGCGCTGTGGAAAGCGATGGGCGACCGTCGCGTGTGCGGTGTCACGGGCGACAAAATCAAAATCGACTTCCGCATCAACGGTGCCTTGCCGGGCGAGGTCGTGGGCGGCGGCAAACGCGAAATCTATCTCAACGTCGAGACGCAGAACCAGCTCGATTACGTCGACATCATCAAGAACGGCGAGTGCGTCGCCCGTTTGGGGGCCCCGCATCGTACGGTCGTGCCCGACGACGAGGTGGTTCGTGCCAAACTGAAAATCAATTTCGGCTGGAACCGCGAGGAGGAGTACGTCCACTGGTCGGGCCGCGTGCGGTTGTCCGAAGGGCGTATCGACGATTTGCAGACCTGTTTCCGCGGGGCGGCGTTCACCTCGCCGCAGCCCGGCGAGACGGCCTTCCGTACGCGCGTCAACCGCGTGCTCGAACGCGACGAACGGCAGGTTGTGCTGGACATGTACTCGTCCAAAAATCCCAACGTCATGACTCCGGCCATGCAGGGGGTGATTCTCGACGTCGAGATGCCCCGCAGCGGCCGTATCGTCGCCGAGTTCAACGGCCATACCTACGAGCATACGCTCGACGAGCTGTTTGCCGGTGCCCGGGCGCACTTCCTGCGCGGGTGGCTTTCGGAGGCCGTCCAGTTCGAGCGGGCCGTGCCCGTGTCGGGCTTCACCGTAGGCCATTACATGGTGGACGACCGCGCCGAGCGCGATACCGATTACTATTACGTGCGTGTACGTCAGCGCGACGGCCAGTGGGGCTGGTGCACGCCCATCTGGGTCGAGCGGGCATAGCCATGAAGCAGGCCATAGGCATGGACCTCGGCGGTACTTCGGTGAAGTACGCCGTAGTCGACGAAAGCGGCGCATCGCTTTTCAGCGGACAGTTGCCCACCTGCGCCGACAAGGGCGCCGATGCGGTGCTCGCGCAGTTGTCGCGCGGCGCGACGCTCTGCCGGGAGTTCGCCGCAGGGCGGTCGCTTGCGTTGGAGGGTATCGGCATCGGCACGCCCGGCATCGTTTCGTCCGACGGTCGGACGGTGCTCGGCGGGGCGGAGAACATCCCCGGGTGGGAGAACCTGCCGCTGGCCGAACGGATCGAAGCCGTCGCCCAACTGCCCGTGCGGGCCAGCAACGACGCCAACATGATGGCGTTGGGCGAATCGTTGTTCGGCGCGGCCAAAGGTGCGACCGACGTGGTGTTCGTCACCGTCGGTACGGGCATCGGCTGCGGCGTGCTGGTCGACGGTCGACTCTATCGCGGCTACCGCAATCGCGGCATGGAAATGGGGCACATCGCCGTCCGTAGCGACGGCGATCCGTGCGCCTGCGGAAGCGTGGGGTGTTTGGAACATTACGCTTCGACTTCCGCGCTCGTGCGGCGGTATTGCGCACTGGCCGGTGCCGGCGGCGGAGAGGCCGACGGCAGGGTCGTCGTCGACGCCTATTTGCGGGGCGTGCCGGCCGCCGTGCAGGCCATGGAGGAGCATTGGGACTACCTTGCGCACGGCATCGCGTCGATGATCAACCTTTTCGCACCCCAGCGGGTAGTCGTGGGCGGAGGCATCTCCGAAGCGGGCGAGTTCTATTTCGACGCCTTGCGCCGTAAGGTCGCACGCTACGCCATGCCCGTCTGCGCCGCCGATACGCAGTTGATTGCCGCCGCACTCGGAAACCGTGCCGGTTGTCTGGGGGCTGCGGGTTTGTTCCTCCACGAAAATTCGCACGCATGAAACAACGCAGTTATGCTATCGTGGCCCTCATCATGGGCTTCTGGTTCGTGATTTCGTTCATCACGAACATCATCGGGCCGTTGATACCCGATATTATCGACAATTTCCGCCTGACGCACCTCACGCTGGCGGGCTTCATTCCGATGTCGTTCTTCTTGGCCTACGGCATCATGTCGATTCCCGCCGGTCTGATGATCGAGCGGTTCAGCCAGAAAACGGTGCTTGCGATCGGATTTGCGCTGCCGCTCGTCGGGTCGTTGCTCTTCGTTTGGGCGCCGACTTTCCCCGTGTTGCTCGCTTCGTCGTTCATCATCGGGTTGGGCATGGCCATGTTGCAGACTACGATCAACCCGCTTACGCGTGTGGCGGGCGGCGAGGAGAATTTCGCGTTCTTCTCCGTTTTGGGGCAGTTGGTTTTCGGTGCCGCGTCGTTCGTCAGTCCGTTCGTCTACGCCGGTTTGGTCGAACGCCTGACGTCGGGGGACGAACAGACGGGATTCGTCGGGTTGTTGCAGCGTCTGACGCCTGCCGATCTGCCTTGGACATCGCTCTACTGGTTGTTCGCCTTCGTGCTCGTGGCCGTGGTCATCGTCGTGCTGTGCGTGCGCTTTCCGCGCATCGAGTTGCGGGAGGAGGAACGCAGCGGCGGCCTGCACTCCTACAAGGAGTTGTTGCGCAACAAGTACGTCTACCTCTTTTTCTTGGGCATGTTGGCTTATACGGCTTCGGAACAGGGCGTCGCCAACTGGATTTCCGAATTTCTGCGGCAGTATCACGGGCTCGACCCGCAGCGGGTCGGGGCACCGGTCGTCGGCCGCTTCTGGGGATATATGTCCGTCGGCTGCCTGATCGGACTGGTCGCCTTGCGGCTGTGGGATGCCCGGCAGGTGCTCAAAGTTTCGGGCTTGTTGGCGCTCGCTTCGTTGTCGGCGGCGTTGTTCGGCGGCGCACAGCTCTCCGTGGCGGCGTTTCCGGCCGTCGGATTCTCCATTTCGGTGATGTTTTCCATTATCATGTCCACCGCGTTGAACTCCGTCGAGCGTTATCACGGTTCGTTCGCCGGAATCCTTTGCACCGGCATCGCCGGCGGAGCCGTCGGGCCGCTCGTGGTGGGGTGGTTGGGCGATTGGGTCGGTTTGCGGACGGCGTTGTTGTTCGTCTGTGCGACCATTCTCTATATCGTCAGCATTGCTTTTTGGGCGCGGCCGTTGGTCGTCAACCGACGTGTACGCCTTTCCGAACTATTCCGAAAAAAACGCGCATGAAACGTTTGATTCTCCTCGCGGCATCGCTTTGGACGACGGTCGCCGCCGCACAGCCTTTTCCGGCCGAACAACATCCCGACCGCGTTTCGCTCAGGCCCCGTTATCGTGAGTGGGCTTCTCCGTCGCAGGGCGTCGCCGTGCGGCAGAACCCGCCGGCCCTGTTGTGGCCGTCGGGCGAAAAAAACGAAGTCGAACGCTACGTGGTCGAATGGTCCGATTCGCCCGATTTTCCGGCCGACCGGACGCGGCGTTCCGAGCAGGAGTGGGCCGCTTATACGCCCCACGAGGCGTTGGTCCCCGGCCGCTATTACTGGCGCGTAACGACCCATTTGAAAAACGCGCCTGCGACCTGCTCGGAGGTGCATGAGTTCGTCGTGCCCGATTCGGTGCGCCGCTTCGTGACGCCTGCGGGCGACGAGTTGGCGGCCCGCGTCTCCGCGATGCCGCATCCGCGGCTCTACGTCCGGCGGGACAGCCTCGACGCTTTCCGCGAATGCGCGCTCCGCAACCCCGAAGCGTGCGGACTGGTGCGCCACGCCCGTGCCGATTTGGACAAACCGCCGGTACCCGTCGCACCGACCCGTCCGCGCGATACGACCGGCATGTCGGCTTATCAGAAGAAGTCGATGATCAATTTCATGTACCACAAGTTCGGGGAGGTCGTCACCAAACCGGCCGTCGATTTTTCGGTCGCCTATCTTCTGACCGGCGAGGAGTGTTTCGCCCGCGCCGCCGTCAAGCACGCATTGCATGCCGCCGCGCTGCCGGTCGACAGCGATGCCACGTCGGAGGATTTCAACCGTTCGGCCATCATGTACGGGCTGGCGGTGGCTTACGATGCGGTCGGCGACTTCATGACACCCGAACAACGGGCCGCCGTGCTCGAAGCCGTCCGTGTGCGGGGTGCGCATTTCTACCGCCATTACGTCCGCGATTTCGAGGTACATTCGATGGATAACCACGTCTGGCAGCACACGTTCCGCAACTTTTTCTTCGCGGCGATCGCTACGGCGGGCGACCTGCCCGATGCCGCGAAGTGGATGCGCTACGGCTACGAGGTATGGTGCTCGCGCTTCCCGGTTCTGGGCGGCGACGACGGCGGCTGGCACGACGGGAACAGCTATTTCGAGGCCAATCTCGTGTCGTTCGTCTACATTCCGTTCGTGTTGTCGCGTCTGACGGGCGTCGATTTCTTCGACCTCGCATGGTACCGCCGGCTGCCCGGTTTCCTGATTTATTCGTTCCCGAAGGACTCCTATGCGACGGGCTTCGGCGACGATTACGAAAAACTCCGCACGCCGCCGGCGCAGTACATGGGCTTCGCCGATGCTTTGGCGCGCGAACTGCACAGTCCGCAGGCCCGCTGGTATGCCGACCGGCTGATCGGCGACGACCCGACGAATCTTTACAAGGCCCGCACGTTCCAACTCTATCGCATCCTCACCGACAAACCGGTCGATTCGGTACAGCCCGAAACTCCGGCGCCGATGTTGTCGCGGTTTTATCCCGATGCGGGTTTTTCGCTCATGCACACCGATCCGGCCGACAGCCGCTGCGACCTCATGGCGTCGTTTTTCGCCGTGCCGTTCGGGTCGACGGGCCATGCCCACGCCGCGCACAACGGCTTTACGATCAGTTACGGCGGCCGCCCGTTGTTCGGCGGCACGGGTTATTACTCCAATTTCAACGACCCGCATACGCTGATGCACTACCGCACGCGCGGGCACAATACGCTGCTGGTCGACGGGCTGGCGCAGGTCATCGGCGAGAACGGCTACGGCTGGCTGGCCCGCTGGGCCGACAACGAAGCGCTGACCTACACGCTGGGCGATGCCACGCATGCCTACGACGAGATGCGTACGCCGTTCTGGATCGACCGCATGCGGCAGTCGGGCGTCGGTTATACGGCCGAAAACGGCTTCGGCGATCCGGACGTTACCCGGTTCCGCCGGCACTTCGTCTTCTTGAAGCCCGACATCATCGTGTTGTACGACGAATTGGCGGCCCGTACGCCCGTGACGTGGACGTGGTTGTTGCACAGCCACGACCGAATGGTACCGCTTGCACCCGATGCTTCGGCCGACGCGGCCGTCGGGGTGTCGAACGGGGCGGCTTCGGGACGCATGGATTTGTTCGCCGGAGGAGCGCTCGCGGCAGAGGTACACGACCGCTTCTTCTCGCCGGCCGTCAATTGGAAAAACCGCACCGGTGCCGACGGCAAGCCGTTGGTCTACGCTCCCCACTGGCATGCCGAGTTCTCGCCTGTGCAAAAGAGCGACGCTCGGCGTTTTCTGGCCGTGTTCCGCATCACGCCCGACGGCCGGAAGCCGGTTCGGTTGCACTCCGACGGCAAAGGACGCATTCGGGTGGGCGGCTGGACGATTGACGCCCAGCTCGATGCGGCCCGTCCGGCCTCCTTCGCGATTACCGATAAACGGGGCCACGCGGTGCTTTACAACACCGGAGTCTCGCAAGTCGAGGGCTGCACCGTGATTCGGACACGGGGTGCGGCCGACCGCGAGCTGGTCGATGAATTGCCCGCTTCGGTGCGCTGATACAGGGGCGTGCTTTCGGCGGGAAAATTGTTTTTCCCGAAAAAATGCGTATATTTAGTCGATGAATCGGAAAATGCGAAATCGGATGCGGGAGCATCTTTTGTCGAGGTTCGGTCGGTTGTGGGCGGCGGCATGTTTGTTCGCGTGGCCCGCTGCCGCTGCGCCGATCGAGTTCCGTACGTTGTCGGTCGACGACGGATTGTCCCAAAGCACCGTGCTGGCAATGGCTCAAGACCCGCTCGGCCGGATTTGGATGGGAACGCAGGACGGCTTGAACCGTTACGACGGGCATACCTTCACGGTCTTCCGCCACCACGAAACCGATGCGGCGAGCTTGGGCGACAACTACGTCTGCGCGCTTCGGGCCGACGGTGGCAAGATGTGGGTCGGCACCGCTTCGGGGCTGGCCTGCTTCGATGCAGCGACCGGAACGTTCGAGAATTTCCGCCTCGACGGCCGCCCGATGCAGGTGTTCGGCATTGCCGATTGCGACGGTCGGGGACTGTTGCTGGCCACCGATTCGGGGCTCGTCTTTTTCGACCGCGCGACGCACGACATGGAGATCAAGGCCTACCTCAAAGGGGGCGATGTCCGTTCGCTGTGCCCGTTCCGCGAGGGCTTTTTGGTCGGTACATCGACCGGTATCTATACCTACTCTTCGACTTACGGCAACCTCGCGCGCGTGCTGCCGCAGTTGGCGCGTTTCGATGTGGCGAGCATCATTCCCGACGGAGCCGACGGCTTTTGGGTCGCTACGCACGGCAACGGGCTGTATCGGGTGGATGCCGCCTTGCAGGTCGTGGCCCGTTACCGTGCGGCGGAGCATCCCGGGCTGTGCTCCGACTACATCCGGGTGCTGAAAACCGATACCGACGGCCGTTTGTGGGTCGGCACGTTCGACGGATTGTCGATTTACGACCCCCGTTCGGACCGGTTCGAGCGATACGTCCACACGGCCGAACCCGGCGCGTTGAGCCACAATTCGATTCGTTCGATTTTCATCGACAGCCAACAGGGCGTGTGGCTGGGCACCTATTACGGCGGGGTGAACTATTATCATCCGCTGGCGCGGCGTTTCGGCGTCCTGCGCAACGTTCCTTCGCGCAATTCGCTGGGCGACAATACGGTCGGCTGCATCGCCGAAGAACCCGACGGTCTGCTGTGGATCGGGACGAACGACGACGGCATGAATCTCTACGACCGTCGCACGGGCCGTTTTTCGGAATACAACGTCGACAACGGCGCGCTGCTCTCGAACAACGTCAAGTGCATCCGTCCCGACGGGCGCGGCAATCTCTGGATCGGGACGCATGCGGGCGGATTGACCCGGATGCACCTCGCCACGCGCCGTACGCGCCACTTCCCGATCAATGCCAACATTCCGATCAACAACAGCTGCTATGCGCTGCTCGACGATGCCGACGGTATGCTGTGGGTCGGGTCGCTCAACGGTTTGCTTTCATTCGACCCGGCGTCGGGCCGTTTTTCGCGGCACAGGTGTACCGACTACGAACCGCGATTGGCTTCGCTGCCTATCAATGCGCTGTTCCGCGATTCCCGTCAGCGGGTGTGGATCGGAACGGCTTCGGGGCTCTACCTCTGGCTGCCCGACCGTCGCGAGGTCAGCACGCCCGATTTGCAGGCTTCGGCAGGCGCGAAATCCCCCCCCCGAATGCAAGAGCTTGGCATTGTGTGTATTATGGAGGATTCGCGCCGCAACGTCTGGATCGGAACCCGTCGCGGACTGTTCCGGTTCGATGAGTCCGACGGAACTTTTACGCGCTTCACAACGGCCGACGGCCTACCCAACGACATCGTGCACGGAGTGCTCGAAGACGACTTGGGGCGGCTGTGGATTTCGACCAACGGCGGGCTGGCCTGCTTCGACGTGCCGAAAGGGCAGTTCCGCACCTACACTTCGCGCGACGGCATCGCCAACAACCAGTTCAATCCGGGTGCCTGCTACAAGGGGCGCGACGGCGTGTTCTACTTCGGCGGCATCGGCGGTCTGACGTGGTTCCGGCCGCACGAGCTGGTCGACAGCCCGTTCGTCCCCGAAACGCAAATCGTGGGCGTCGACGTGGCCGATGCGCCGGACGACGGCCGCGTGCGCATCGAACGCGACTCGCTCGGCCGCGTGCGCGCCGCCGAGTTCCCTTCCGACTGCAACCTTTTCGCCGTGCGGTTCGTGGCGGCCGACCCACTTTCGGGCGGTCAGAACCGCTTTGCCTACAAACTGGACGGCTTCAACTCGCGGTGGTACGAAACGGCCAATCCCGAAGCCTCCTACTCGAACCTTCAGCCCGGACGCTACACGTTCCGCGTGCGAGCCGCCAACAGCGACGGCCGTTGGAGCGACCGCGTGGCGGAGGTCGCCATTCGGGTGAAACCGATGTGGTGGCAGACTGCCGGTGCATTCGGCGCGTGGGTGCTTTTGGCGCTTTTGGCGCTCGGTTCGATGATTTATACCGTGCTCGGGCGGCTGAAAATGCGGATGCAGTTGCGGCTCGAACGCCTGCAAAGTGCACAGCTCGCCGAACTGAACCAAGAGAAAATCCAGTTTTACATCAACCTGTCGCACGAACTGCGCACGCCGTTGACGCTGGTGCTCTCGCCCTTGCAGGAAATCCGCGAATACGGCATGCCCGATAAGTACGTCTCCTCGCGGCTCAACTACGTCTATCGCAACAGCCTGAAACTGCTGCACATCATCAACCAGCTGCTCGACTACCGCAAGGCCGAGCTGGGCGTGTTCCGCATGAAGGTGGCCGTGCAGGACGTCGACGGCATCGTTTCGGAGGTCTTTTCGATGTTCGAGGAGATGGCCCAGAACCGCGACATGGATTACATCCTTTCGTCCGAACTGCACGGCGAGGCGTTGCCCGTCGACCGCATGTTCCTCGAAATGATGCTCACCAATCTGCTTTCCAATGCGTTCAAGTTCACACCCGACGGCGGGCTGATTCGGGTGTCCGTCCAGCGGGGCGACCGCTCTTTCCGGCTCTCGGTGCGCGACAGCGGCGCCGGCATGACGCCCGAGCAGCAGCGGCATGCTTTCGACCGCTTCTATCAGGCCGACGATGCCGCCTCGGGCAGTGGATTGGGGCTTTCCATTGTTCGGCGCATTGTCGAGCTGCATCAGGGTACGATCGAGGTGCAGAGCCGTGCCGGAGAGTACAGCGAATTCGTCATCACCCTGCCTGCCGAACTGGATGCCTATCCCGAAGAGAAACGTGCGCGGGCCGACGACGTGCGCGGTTCGATTATTCGCGATGCCCGGCAGTTCCGTCCCGACGAATGGCTGGACGACGGCCGCGCCGACCACGATACGGCCGACGAGGACGCGGCGCAGCACCGCGAAATCATTTTGCTGGCCGAACCCAACGCCGACGTGGGCCGCTACATCGCCGAGCACTTCCAGCGCTACTACGACATGCACGTCGTGACGGACGGCAACGAAGCCCTCGAAAAACTCAAAACGCTGGAGCCCGACCTGCTCATCGCCGACCGCCTGTTACCGGGAATCGACGGCCTGAAATTGTGCCGCATGGTGAAGCAGAACATCCGCACGTGCCACATTCCGGTCGTGCTGCTCGCGCCCGACGGCGGGGTCGAAGAACAGATCGCCGGCATCGAAGCGGGTGCCGACGGCTATCTGTCGATGCCCGTGTCGGTGTCGCTGCTGCGCGCCAAAGTGCAGAACCTGCTCAAAGCGCACTACCGGATGCGGCACCACTATTCGGACCATGCCGAAATCGAACCCGACAAAATCGTCTCCAATCCGATGGACGGTGAGTTTCTGAAAAAGGCGATTCGGGTCGTGGAGGAGAACATGGACAATGAGGAGTTCTCGTCGAACGATTTCAGCAAGGCGCTCTGCATGAGCCGCTCGAACCTGCACCTGAAAATGAAATCCATTACCGGCGAATCGGCCACGAAGTTCATCCGCAAAATCCGGTTCAATTACGCCTGCAAACTGTTGCTCGAACGCAAGCACTCGATTGCCGAAATCAGCGCGATGGTCGGATTCAATTCGCCGTCGTATTTCGCCACGAGTTTCAAGAAATATGTGGGGTGCCTGCCGACGGAGTACATCCGCAGCCGCTCGCGAAAGGGCGGGACGGAATCTATTTGAAAAATATCGACGAGATTTCCTTGTAGTTGTGGACGCGCTCGATGACATCGGCGAAGATGTCCGCAACCGACAGCACCGTGAATTTGTGCAGGTCGCGGTCGGGATTGAGCGGTATGGTATCCGTCACGATGACCTCTTCCAGCGCGCTGGCGTTGATGCGGTCATAGGCCGGACCCGACAGCACGGGGTGCGTGATAGCAGCCCGCACGCTCTTCGCGCCGCGCGACATCAGCATGTCGGCAGCCATGCAAATGGTGCCCGCCGTGTCGATCATGTCGTCCACAATCAGCACGTTGCGTCCTTCGACTTCGCCGATGGCGGTCATCTTGCCCACGACGTTGGGTTTGGCCCGCTCCTTATGCGAAATGATGATAGGGGTGCCGAGCAGTTTGGCATAGGTATTGGCCCGCTTCGCCCCGCCCATGTCGGGGGCGGCGATCGAGAGGTCTTGGATGTTGAGGCTCCGGATGTAGGGCACGAAGATGCCGCTGGCGTAGAGCGCATCGACCGGAATGTCGAAGAATCCCTGAATCTGGTCGGCATGCAGGTCCATCGTCATGATGCGGTCGACGCCTGCCGCCATGAGCAGGTTGGCGACCAGCTTGGCTCCGATCGGCACGCGCGGCCGGTCTTTGCGGTCTTGGCGCGCCCAGCCGAAGTAGGGCATCACGGCCACCACCTTGTAGGCCGACGCCCGTCGGGCGGCGTCGATCATCATCAGCAGCTCCATGAGGTTGTCCGTCGGCGGGAAGGTCGACTGGATGATGAAGACCGTACAGCCGCGAATCGACTCGTTGTAGCAGGGTTGGAACTCCCCGTCGCTGAATTGCAGGACTTCGACCTGCCCGAGTTTCGTGCCGAAACTCGATGCGATTTTGGCAGCGAGGTATTCGGAGCCGCGACCGGAGAAAATCTTGATTTTATGGATGGCCATAGGTGGGTGTGGATTAACGTTGTCGCAAAGATAGGACAATGCGGCGAAAAAACGATGCCGTTCCGCCCCGATTTTTCAACAATCGGTTAAACATTTCCGAGACACTCGCCGATGAAATCGAGTATCTCCTGCCGGCCGTCGTTGCGCGCCGACGAGCTTACCAGCATCGGGGGCAGTTCTTCCCATTGTTCGCGCAGCGCTTCGCCGAATCGGGCAACGCTTTGCTGGGCCTGCGTTTTCGACAGCTTGTCCGCTTTCGTGAAGACGATGCCGAACGGGATGCCGTGCTCGCCCAGCATTTCGATGAATCGCAGGTCGATGCGTTGCGGTTCGAGCCGGATGTCGACCAGCACGAACAGGAAATGGAGCCGTTCGCACCGGAGCACGTAGTCCGTGATGATGCGGGCGAAATCGCCGCGTTGGGTTTTCGAGGTGCGGGCATAGCCGTAGCCCGGCAGGTCGACCAGATACCAGCGGTCATCCACGCGGAAGTGGTTGATGAGCCGTGTTTTGCCGGGGGTTCCCGAGACCTTCGCCAGCCCGTTGCGGCCCGTCAGCATGTTGATGAGCGACGATTTGCCCACGTTGCTCCGGCCGATGAACGCGATGTCGGGCAGCGTGTCTTTGGGCACCTGCGTGATGCGCTCCGAGGAGCATCGGAATACGGCGTGCTGTATCTGCATGGCGGAGTGGTATTTGCGACGCGCACGGGCCGCATCGTCCGGCCGCGCCCCGCGCGTATCGCCGTAAAAGTAGTCAAAATGGCGTAATCCGCCAAAAATCCCGTCAGCGATTCGCGCCGGCCCCGTTCACGCGGTAGCGTTGGCGTTCGCCGTACTTTATTATATAAGTGTATTGTTTGCGGAAGCGGTCGAAGGTGTTTCGCGCCACGTCGTATTCGCGGCAGATCGCTGCGATGCTTTTGCCGCAGTTCATCATCTGCACGATTTTCACACGGTCGTCGATGAGTTGTTGGAGTTTGGTGTAGCTACCCTTGCGGCGTCCCAGCACGATGCCTTGCTCGCGCCGCAGCGCCAGCGCTTCGCGCGTCCGCATGGAGATGAGGTTGCGTTCGATTTCCGCCACCAGCCCGAATGCGAAGCACAATACCTTGCTGTTGATCGTGTCGTCGAACGAATAGCGGTCTTTCGTGCTGTACAGCTTGACCTCCTTTTTGAGCAGTTCGCCGACGATGGTCATGATGTCCGTCAGCGTGCGGCTCAACCGCGACAATTCGGTCACGATGAGCGTATCGCCCTTTTTCATGCGGCGTATGAGTGCGCCGAGTTTGCGTTCGCGTCCCGATTTCTTTCCGCTCACGATTTCGGTCACCCACCGGTCGACGTGCAGGTTGCGGCTGTCCGTGAATTTCGATATTTCATTTTGCTGATTGGCCAGCGTTTGCTTGCCGGTACTGACCCTCAAATAGGCAATAATCATGTTTTTGTCGAAATTTATTGTCAATGAATCGGCCTGAAAGGACAAGCCTTCGGGTTTTTCGACAACAAAAAACGGACTAAACGCAGTCGGCCGCTAATGATAAATCGTTCGATTAATAGCGCATTCGGTTTCCGACGCTTTTGAAAGATTCTTAATAATCTGAAAATCAAATACTTAAAAATCGGTAGGGGGGGGGTATTTTGCTGATTCTCAATTTTTTGAAAAAAAATGTTTATCGAAAGGAAATAAGCATTATATTTGTAGTCAGAAAATGAAGGTTAAAAAGCGTAGTTTTCCATATATTGGATTGACTTTCAGCTGTTTCGCGCGCATCTTCGCCGATTTCGGGGAGAGATTGTGCGCGGACGGTTGGGTGGTATGGAATGCCGAAACGCGGATTTTTTAATGAAAAAAGTTACAGTTTGTCCGTTATGGGAATAAATTTCAAGAATATCGCTGTACGCATGATTGCGGTGCCCGCGTGCGTCGTATTCGGGCTCGCCGTCCAGCCCTCTTCCGGTGCTCCAGCAGAGCAGTATCCTGAGGGGTTGACCGAGTCATTGTCCGTAAGCGATTCCAATTACCGTCAGGTGATCATCGAGG
>CAZGYX010000005.1:0-74309 GCA_964530735.1 uncultured Alistipes sp.
AGCGTCTCGATGCCTTTCATCAGGCGGTCGAGACCCTTTTCGGCGGCCTGCAGCGCCTCGTTCGAGAAGTCGAGCGTCGAACGGTAGTGGGCCTGCAAGACGAAAAACCGGATGGTCATCGGCGAGTAGGCCTGCGTCAGCAGCTCGTGCGAACCGGTGAAAAGCTCCTCCAACGTGATGAAGTTGCCCAGCGACTTGCCCATTTTCTGGCCGTTGATCGTAATCATGTTGTTGTGCAGCCAGTAGCGGGCCGAATCGTGGCCGAGCGCGGCCGTCGACTGGGCGATTTCGCACTCGTGGTGGGGGAACATCAGGTCCATGCCGCCGCCGTGGATGTCGAAACGTTCGCCCAAGTAGCGGGTCGACATGGCCGAGCACTCCATGTGCCAGCCCGGGAACCCGTCGCTCCACGGCGAGGGCCACCGCATGATGTGTTCGGGCGCGGCCTTTTTCCACAGCGCGAAGTCGTACGAATGGCGTTTGTCGCCCTGCCCGTCGAGCTCGCGGGTGTTGGCCACGATGTCGTCGAGGTTGCGCCCCGAAAGGCGGCCGTAGTGGTGGCCGGCGTTGTATTTCTCGACGTCGAAGTAGACCGACCCGTTTTTTTCATAAGCATATCCTGCTTTCAGAATCTGCTCGATAAAAGCGATCTGCTCGATGATATGTCCCGAAGCATGCGGTTCGATGCTGGGCGACAGCACATTGAGCGCATCCATCGCCCGGTGGTAGCGTTCGGTGTAGTAGTGCGCCACCTCCATCGGTTCGAGCTGTTCGAGACGGGCTTTCTTGGCGATTTTGTCCTCGCCCTCGTCGGCGTCGTGTTCCAAGTGGCCCACGTCGGTGATGTTGCGCACGTAGCGCACCTTGTAGCCCAGCGCCTGCAAATAACGGAACAGCAGGTCGAACGTCACGGCGGGCCGTGCGTGGCCCAGATGCGGGTCGCCGTAGACCGTCGGGCCGCAGACGTACATGCCCGCGCGCCCCGCCGTCAGCGGCTCGAACCGCTCCTTGCGGCGCGTCAGCGTATTGTAAAGTACCAGTTCGGATTCCATGTCGAAAGGTGTTTCGGAGCGTAAAATTAGGCATTTTCCGCCGAACATGCAAAAAATGATTATTTTTGCATCGGTTACACCAAAAGCACTTGCGGAAAATGAACGCTTCATTCAAACGTTGGAACAACCTCATCGGCTGGGCGGTTTTCGTCCTTGCGGCTTGCGTCTACCTCGCCACCATGGAACCCGTGTCGAGCCTGTGGGACTGCTCGGAGTTCATCGCCACCTCCTACAAACTCGAAGTCGGCCACCCGCCCGGGGCCCCGCTGTTCATGATGCTGGCGCGCATCGCCACGCTCTTCGCGTTCGGGAACCCCGATTACGTCGGGGCCGCCGTCAACGCCATGAACTCCATTGCCAGCGCGTTCTGCATCCTCTTCCTGTTCTGGACGATCACGCACCTCGCGCGGCGGCTCGTCACGCGCAACGGCGGCGAACCGACCCTCGCGAACACCTGCGCCGTGCTCGGGGCGGGCGTCGTAGGGGCACTGGCCTATACGTTCACCGACACGTTCTGGTTTTCGGCCGTCGAGGGCGAAGTCTACGCCCTGTCGTCGATGTTCACGGCGCTGGTCGTGTGGCTGATGCTCAAATGGGAGGAACACGCCGACGAACCCGGCGCCCTGCGCTGGATCGTGCTCATCGCCTATCTTATGGGCTTGTCGATCGGCGTGCACATCCTCAACCTGCTGACCATTCCCGCACTGGCGTTCATCTACTACTTCCGCCGCACCGAACGCACGACCGTAAAGGGCGTCGCCCTCGCGTTCTTGGCCGGCTGCGCCGTGCTGGTGTTCATCAACAACCTCATCATTCCCTATTCGGTCTGGGCGGGGGCGATGGCCGACGTCTTTTTCGTCAACGTGCTGGGGCTGCCCGTCAATTCGGGCATGGTCGTCTTCGCCCTCGCGCTTATCGGCGGCATGGGGTGGCTCACGTGGCGCGCCCACGCGAAAGGCCAAGTCGTGTGGAACACCGTGCTGCTCTGCGTGACGATGATCCTGGTGGGATATTCGTCCTACGCTTCGGTGACGATCCGCGCGGCCGCCAATCCGCCGATGAACTCCAACAACCCCGACAATCCGCAGGCCCTGCTGTCGCTCCTCAACCGCGACCAGTACGGCGACCGGCCGCTCGTGACGGGGCCCTACTATTCGGCGCCGAAACTGGCCGACGTCAAGTACAAGACGGTCTTCTACCTCGACGACAACGGCAAGTACAAGGCCGCGCGCATCCTGTCGGGTTACAAGTACGACCCGCAGTTCACCCACCTCTTCCCGCGCATGTGGAGCACGCTCAAAAGCGAAAACGAGTTCAAGCAGTGGGCGGCCTACCGCACCAAGGTCGAAGTCCTGCGCGACGAGAACGGCGAAATCCTGCGCGACGGCGAGGGGCGTCCCCGACGCGGCACGGTGCTCGACTTCGGCCGCAAACGGACCTATATCGACGACTACGGCGACTTACGGACAATCACGGAACCCACCTTTCTGGAAAATCTCAACTTTTTCTTCAATTACCAGTTGAGTTACATGTACTGGCGTTATTTCCTGTGGAATTTCGTCGGACGGCAAAGCGACATCCAGCCCCTGCACTCCACCATTACCGACGGCAACTGGCTGTCGGGCATCGCGTGGATCGACGAACAGTTCACCGGCCCGCAGGACGACCTGCCGCGCGAAATCGCCGAAAACAAGGGGCGCAACACCTACTATTTTCTGCCCTTTTTGTTGGGATTGCTCGGTCTGCTGTACCAGCTGAACCGCGACCAGCGCAATTTCGCGATCGTGATGATGCTCTTCATCATGACGGGCATCGCGCTGGTGTTCTACTTCAACACGCAGCCCGGCGAACCGCGCGAACGCGACTACGTTTTCGCGGGGTCGTTCTATGCCTTCTCGATTTGGATCGGGTTGGGCGTGCTGGCGTTTCATGAATTTTTCTCCCGGCTGATCCGCCGCAACGACGCAGCCGTCGCCGTCGCCGCCGCGGTGCTCTGCATGGGCGTGCCGGCGATTCTCGCCGCGCAGAACTGGGACGACCACGACCGCTCGCACCGCTACATGGCGCGCGACATCGGCTGGAACTACCTGATGTCCACGCTGCCCAACTCCATTATCCTGAACTACGGCGACAACGACACCTTCCCGCTGTGGAACAACCAAGAGGTCTACGGCGTGCGTCCCGACGTGCGCATCATGAACACGTCGTACCTCGGCGGCGACTGGTACGTCGACGAGATGAAGACCCGCGCCAACGACGCCGATGGCATCCCGTTCTCGCTGCCGCGCAACAAGTACACCTTCGCCAACGATTTCGTGGTGGTGAGCGAGCGCATCGACCGGCCCGTCGCGCTGAAAGAGATCATCGACTTCATCCGCAGCGACGACCCCCGCACCAAGCTGCGGCTGGACGACGGCACGGCCGAAGGCCAGCGGGCCGACTACATCCCGACCAAACAGCTCGCCCTGCCGGTGAACAAGGAGAACGCCATAGCGGCGGGCATCGTCAAGGAGTCCGACCGCGGCCTGATGGTCGACACGATCTATTTCGGACTGCGCAAGAGCTACGTGGACAAGAGCCAGCTGATGCTGCTGGACATGCTGGCCAATTTCGACTGGAAGCGGCCCATCTACATGACGCAGCCCTTCATGTTCTACGACTTGGGATTGGAGGAGTACCTGCAATTCGACGGCTACGCCTACCGGTTCGTGCCTATCCGCACGCCCGTGAAGATCGCCACCGAAATGGGGCGCATCGACCCCGACTATGCCGCGCCGCTGCTGCGCGACACGTTCCGCTACGGCAATCTGGCCGACCCGCGCGTCCACATCGACTACTTCATGCAGTACAACCTGAACTCCTCGCGCGCCCGCCCGGCGTTCGCGCGCGTGGCGAAGGCGCTGCTCCAGCAGAACCGCGTCGACGAAGCGGTCGAACTGCTCGACTTGGGGCTGGAGCGCCTGCCGACCGACCGCATCCGGTTCACCGACAGCAACACCTACCCTTTCTTGGAGGCCTACTATCTGGCCGGTGCGTTGGGGGCGCCCGATGCGACGCGCAAGGCCGATGCCCTGCTGCTCGAATACGCCCACACGATCATCGAATACATCGAGTACTACCTGCGGTTCGAGGGCGTGCAGGCCGATTTGGTCACGCCCGAACTCGAAGACCGGCTGCGCGAGCTGAACGACCTCTACGGCTTGGCGACCTGCGCCAACCGGAGCGACATCGTGCGCGAACTGAACGCCTACTACCGCACGCTGGGGGTCGACGATGCCGATTTGGTCGATGCGGGCGATCCGCAGGCGGGGACGGATTCGACGGAATACGAAAAATTTTTGTAATTTTGCGACACGCATTTTACGGAAGAACCCGAAAATCCGACGAAACAACAGAGTAGGGACTAACCATTTTCGTTAAACAAACTTATCAACTATGAATTGGTATTTGAGTTGTCTGAAAGACCACTACGCCGATTTCAACGGCCGTGCGAAGCGTACGGAGTTCTGGATGTTCATCCTCTTCAACTGGATCGCAAGCATCATCGTCGGCGTCATCGGTTACGCACTGGGCATTCCGGTGATCAGCACGATTTACGGATTGGCCGTGCTCGTTCCGACGCTGGCCGTCGGCGCACGCCGTCTGCACGACACGGGCCGCAGCGGCTGGTGGTGGCTCATCTGCCTGGTGCCTTTCATCGGCTTCATTTGGCTGATCGTGCTCTGGTGCCTCGAAAGCAAGTAGTCGGACGCCCGGAGCGTCTTGCACCGAAAGCGGCCGGTTCGTAGGAACCGGCCGCTGCTATTTTTATCGGATGATGACGGCATTGACCAGCCGCATGCCCGAGCGGCGGTTGATTTCGTCGCGCAGGGCGTCGCGCTGGTAGAACAGTTCCGACCGCAGGACGCTCGACCGGATGCGCACGTGCAGGATGTGCCGTTCCAGCCGCAGCTCGGTCGTCAGGTCGGCGGCCTGGTCGCCGACAATAGCCCGCCACGTATCGGGCAGTTTGCCTTCGGCGACTTTGGCCGCCACGTAGGGCCGCTTGAAAAACTCATCGAGCAGGTCGCCCATCAGCATGGTTTTCGTCCGTCGCATGGCGTCATTCGATTTTTGCTTCGCGTTCGGCGGTGATGCGGCCGTCCGCCACGCGGAAAAGCGTATAATCGCCGCCCGCCTTGTCCAGAATGGCTTGCAGGCGGGTCGAATTGCAATCCGTGATGAGAATCTGCCCGAACTCCTCGCCCGTGACCAGCCGGATGAGCTGCTCGACCCGCGAGGCGTCGAGCTTGTCGAACAAGTCGTCGAGCAGCAGCAGCGGTTTTTCGTGCTTCTCCTCGGCCACGACGGCGTACTGGGCCAGTTTGAGCGCAATCAGAAACGATTTCTGCTGTCCCTGCGAACCGTACTTGCGCAGCGGATAGTCGCCGATGCGCAGCACGAGGTCGTCGCGGTGGATGCCCGCCGTCGTAAATTCGTTCACGAGGTCTTTCTGCCGCGCCGCTTGGAGGATTTCGGCGAACGGACGGTCGTTCAGCTCCGATTTGTAGTGCAGCGTCACCTGCTCGCGGTCATCCGACAGCGTGCGGTAGTAGCGTCCGACCTGCGGCTGCAGCCGCGCGACCAGCTCGCGCCGCCGCGCATGGATCGCCTCGCCGTGCTCGACCAGCTGCCGGTCGTAAATCGCGAGCATTGTTTCGTCGGGCTGCATTTTCAGCAGGCGGTTGCGCTCCGCGAGCACGGCGTTGTAGCGCATCAGGGCTTGGAGATAGCCCTTGTCCAGCTGCGAAATGAAGGCGTTGAGGTAACGCCGCCGCTCGTCGGCGGCATCGCTCACCAGCACGCCGTCGGCCGGCGACACGATGACGGCCGGAATCAGCCCCACGTGGTCCGAAAGCCGGTCGTACTCCTTGCCGTTGCGTTTCAGTACCTTGCCGCCCTTGCGCGAGCAGGCGCAGACAATGCGCTCGCTCCGTCCGCCGTCGGAGAGGTACTGCCCCTCGACGAGAAAACAATCGGCCCCGTGCCGGATGCTCTGGCCGTCGGTCATCGGAAGCGACGACTTGCACATCGACAGGTAGTACACGGCATCGACGGCATTGGTCTTGCCCGCCCCGTTGTCCCCCACGAGGCAGTTCACACCGGTGCCCAGCGAGATTTCCTCCTGCGCGATGTTCTTGAAGTCGACCAACGACAGTTTTTTCAGACGCATGGAGCAAAGGTACAAGAAATAATTAGGAGTGCCGAACGAGGAATGCGGATTTTTTCCTATCTTTGCGAAAAATTACGAAAATTCCTATGGCAAAACAGCAAGTCGCCGAGCAGCAGGAAACGCTCGGCCAAGCAATGAACCGCACCGAACTCTTCTTGGAGAACAACGGCCGCCGGCTGTCCTATCTGCTCCTCGCGGTGCTGGCAGCAGGCCTTCTGATTTACGGCTACCGCGCGCTCATCATGCAGCCGCGTGCCGAGAAAGCCGCCGAACTCATCGCGCAGGCACAGGAGCGTTTCGAGGCCGAGACGCCCGATTATATGCTGGCGCTCGAAGGCGATGCCAACGGGGCCGGTTTCCTCGAAGTCATCGAACAGTACGGCTCCACGCCGTCAGGCAATCTGGCCAAGCACTACGCCGGCATCTGTTACCTGCAAACGGGCGATTTGGAAAACGCCGCCGCCTATCTGGCCAAGTATTCCACGGTCAAGGGGCTTCCGGGCGCGCTCATCAACGCCCAGAACTACGGTTTGCAGGGCGACGTGGCCGTCGAGCAGGGCGATTATGCACGTGCCGTGAAGTTCTACGAAAAGGCGGTGAAAGCGGCCGACAACAACCTGACGGCGCCGATGTACCTGCGCAAGGCGGGTCTTGCGGCCCGTGCGAACGGCGACACGAAACGGGCAGCTGCCTTTTTCGAGCGCATTTCGGCCGATTATCCCGCTTCGATGGATGCCCGCGAGGCAGAGAAATTGCTGGGTACCATAGAGTAAACCGATCCGGACGATGGCCACGAAAAACCGCAATTTTTCCACTTTCGACGCACCGCTTCCTTCGGCGGAGGAGATGCGTTTCGGAATCGTCGTGGCCGAGTGGAATCGCGAGGTGACCGAAGCACTGCTCGAAGGAGCCGTCCGCACGCTCCGCAATGCCGGATGTCCCGACCTGAACATCCAAATCAAATACGTGCCGGGGGCGTTCGAGCTCGCGCTCGGAGCGCAGTTCTTCGCCGAATACACCGACGTCGACGCCGTTATTGCGTTGGGCTGCGTCGTGCAGGGCGATACGCGCCACTTCGACTACATCTGTCAGGGTGTGACGCAGGGAATCACCCAGTTGCAAATCCACTGGAACATGCCTATCGCATTCGGCGTGCTGACCGTGAACGACATGCAGCAGGCGCTCGACCGCTGCGGGGGGCGTTTGGGCAACAAGGGCGACGAAGCCGCTGCGGCCGCCATTCAAATGGTGAAGCTGCAAATCGACATGGAGGCCCTTTCGCCCGACCACGAACCCGACCGGCGGACGATCAATTAACCGACCGGACTGAACGAATAACAGAGGGTATCCGCGATGCGGATACCCTCTTTGTTTATCCCAACGCCGGCACGTCGGGGCCGCAAAATTCGCGGTAGTATTTCATGTATTGCGTCCGCTGGTAGGTGTCGTCCACCGCGTGGCCGTAGTCCATCCGGCCGCTGAACTCGTCGAGCGAGGCGAATCCGTGCCGTTCGGCCCACGCGTCGATGAAACGGTCGATTTCGCCGATGACCGCATAGCCGAACCGGTGGACGGCCGTACAAATCTGCACGGCGCGGGCCCCGCACAGCAGCGCCTTGACAGCCGCTTCGCCGTCGTGCACGCCCGTCGATACGGCGATGTCCAGCTGCGGCACCGCCGTCGCACACAACGCGACACTGCGCAGCACGTTCCGCAACTCCGACGAATGGCTGTACGGGCTGCCCACGGCAAAAGCGAGCCGTTCGATGTCGATGTCCGGCTCGAAAAACCGGTTGAACAGCACCACGCCGCGCGCACCGCGCCCCACCAGCGCATCCGCTACGGCCAACGGATTGGTCAGCCGCTGCGGCAGCTTCACGGCGACCGGAATCCCGACGGCTTTCGTCACCCGACCGATCGTATCGACATAGGTTTTTTCCAGTTCCGCACCGGTGACATGGCGGTCGGTAGGTTGCAGAAAGATATTCAGTTCCAACGCCGACGCGCCCGCCTGTTCCATTGCGGCGGCGTAGTCGGCCCAAGCATCGGAACCGGCCATGCAGTTGACGCTGGCGATGACGGGCACGCCAGTTTCGCGGGCGGCGGCAATGACGCGCAGGTGACCGGCAAGATATTCATCGCCGAGATAGCGTTCGAGGTACTCGCCCGCATCGCCCATGCCCGCACCGGGCGATTGGCACGACAGCGCGGCGGCCTGCCGGACGATTTGTTCCTCGAAAACGGATCGCAGCACGACGGCTCCGGCTCCGTGACGGACACAGCGGGCGATATGTTCCGCATCGGTCGTGTAGGGTGAGCTCCCCACCACGACGGGCGACCGGAGTTCCAGACCGAGAAAGGTGGTTTTCATAGGCGGCATGTTTTTCGACGACATGCCGCGTCGATTATCGTGCCAGATTCTGCGGGGGGGGGCTTCGCCGACGGACGAAACGGTCTTTCAAAAACCGGGATGTCGATTCGATGCGCGGAAGCCTATTTCAGGAATCCGATCGCACGGAGTTCTTCGGCCAACCGGCACATTTCAGATTCGGTATAGGGCGCGACCGGCAAACGGCAGTCGCCGCAGTCGATGCCGACGAGTTTCATGATGGCTTTGCCGCCGCGAATGCCTCCGCCGTGCGCGATAATCACCCGCACGATGTCCACCGATTCCTGCTGGGCGGCACGGGCCCCTTCGAGGTCGCCGGAGAGAAACGAATCGTAAATTTTCCGATAGGTGCGGAGCGAATAATTGTAGGTGCTGCCAACACCGCCGCGCGCCCCGACCGCCATGCCACAAAGCAGCATTTCGTCGAAACCGTTGAGAATGTCGAAACGGCCCCCCTCGAAGCGGATACATTCGATCATCTCCATAAAGTTGTTCGACGTGAATTTGATGCCGTTCAGGTTGGGTATCTCTTTCGCTCCATGCGCCAAAAACTCTTTCATCGGCAGGCCGATGCCCGTCATCGAAGGAATATGATAGGCATAGAACGGCAGCGGAGCACAAGCGGCGGCTACCGGTTTGTAAAAGGCCACCAAATCCTCGACCGATGCGGGTTTGAGGTAAAACGGAGCGACGGCGCCTACGGCATCGACCCCCTGTTCAAGAGCATGGCGGGCCAGTTCGACGCAATCGGTCTGGCACGTACCGCCCACATGCGCAATCACGAGCACGCGACCGGCTACGGCTTTGACCCACGCTTCGAGTACGCTTTTGCGTTCAGCGACCGTCATCGAGGTGCATTCACCCGTCGAGCCGCAGACAAAAACACCGTATGCGCCCTCCTTCACGAGTTTGTCCGCGTAAGGCTGAATCTGCGAAAAATTGATTGCTCCCGCGTTGTCGAACGGCGTAAAAACGGCGGGAATAAGTCCGGTTAATTTGAACATAATGGTTGATTGTTAATAAATTATGATTCTATTGAAATGGCGGTTTCGTTTGCACGCCCTCCGGCGAGAACGCGGTTATCGGATTCCGTGTTTTTTCAGAATTTTGACGATACGCGGCCGAATGGCATTGGCCCAGCGCCAATAGCCCAAATCGTCGGGGTGGGTTCCGTCCAACGAAGTGATGTGGTCGGTTCCGGTCAGGTTGGGTTCGTCGACGAAATAGATACCGTCATAGATTCGGGCCGCCGCCTCGAAAACCTCCCGGGCCGCCCGGCGTTTCTCCTCCTCGCGGGCCCGCTCTTGGAGGTCGAAATTGGCCCGTTCCCGATAAATCGTTTGGAGGAATATCACCGGCACTTGCGGATGCGCTTCCCGAATCGCCGCGACGAAGGGCAAAAACCGCTCGCGAATCATCTCCGGGCCCGGATTGGAAAAGGCATCCACGATAATCGCATCGCAATCGTTATCGCCGATGATTCGGGCGAACGACTGCTGGAGTTTCGAGTTGCCGGCCACGCCAAGGTTGATGAACTGCAATCCGGTGCTGCGCTGCATAATCATCGGATAGGACATGCCCGGACGTCCGGTGCTCGTACCCTGCGTGAAACTCGACCCGAAAATGACAATCCGATGCCGGAAAGGGTTGGGCAGGGCCTCGAGCGTCGCACCTTCGTCGATTCCGATTTCGATGCGTTTCAGTTCGCAGAAGAGCGGCAGATAAAGCAGGCACTCCTTTTCGCTGTCGTCCATATTGCGAATCAGCATCTGTTCGGCATGCGCGTCTTTCGGAGCGTTCGACCCGGCATAGAGCCATTCGCCGTCCCGACGGATATAAAGATCGTAGCCGGTCTGCGAAACGGCCGTCGTGCTGCTGCGAGCCACGCTGTAATCCAAAAACTCGGTCCGCACGCCGATTCGCGACGAATTAGTGCGGAACACCAGCGCCATACCGGCCGGCATGCGCAGCAAGTTCGCCTCGTTTTTCGTGAGGTCGTACTTCTCCGTATCGACCCTGTGGTAGCGATTTTCGGTCGGGCCGAGTTTGTTGACCAGCCCCAACTCCGTCGCATCCACGTATTTCAGTTGCGCCGACGCTCCCGCGACAAGGAAAAACGACGCCAGCAAGGAAAAAACAGAACGTTTCATACATTTATGGTTGTAAAAGTTTTCATCGAATCATTTCGGTTTTCGGAACTCGCCGGCAGCAATGCCCTCCACGCCTTTCTGTCTTCCGAGCACCCGATGCAGCGCCCGTCCCAGCCGTTTTTCGACGGAACGGCATCGGGGTTCTCCGACCAGATTCCGCCGCTCGAATTCGTCCCACGACATATCGTAGAGTTCGCTCGCTGCCACGTGGCCCTTCAAATCGGCCCACTCGACATACGTCCATCGCTCGTCGCGAATGACATAACCCATGTAACGCCGCTTCCGGGCATTCGTCAGCGCCGGATAGGGCCGTTGGAACTGGCTGACCGCATAGCGTTTCCGCATGGTCCGCCCTTCGAGCAAAGGACGCAGGCTTCGCCCCGAAACCCCGTAACGATCGCCGATGCCGCACAGGTCGAGCATCGTCGGATAGATGTCCAGAAATTCCACGACCTGCTCCGGCTCCCGATGCTGCGGTTGCCCCGCAGGTTTGACAATCAGCGGAGCACGGCACGCCGCCTCGTAAACGGTCGATTTGCACCACAGGTTCTGTTCGCCTAAATGGTACCCGTGATCGCCCCACAGCACGATCAGCGTATCATCGTAAATCCCCAACTCCTTCAATTTGGCCAAAAGCGCCCCGACGTTGTCGTCGGCAAACGAAACGCAGGCATAATAAGCACGGCGCAGTTCCTTTTCCTGTTCGGGCGAAATCGGCCCCAGCTTCGGAATATCGGTATAACCGCGCAACTCCTCACTGTCGTGATAGGAAATATCGGGTACGTTCTCCGGCCGCGAACGGTCGCTCTCCGTCAGCCCGAAATCCGACCCGGCATGAAGCCGCCGATACCTTTCGGGAGCGCAAAAGGGCAGATGCGGTTTCAAAAAACCTACCGCAAGGAAGAAAGGTCCGTCCGAGCGACTCAAATCTTCGAGCTGTGCCAATGCTTCGTTGCGAATCCTGACGTCGAAATAGAGGCTGTCGGCGGCATCCGTGAACTCCGCCGCCCGCGCTTTCTTCCCCGTCTTGTTGACCGGCAGCTGGTACTCCTCGTTGCGGGTGTATTCATACAGCACGGGAGTTTCGCTCCACGAACGTTCGTCCAGACTGTTTTTCGCACCGTGGAATATCTTTCCCACACTCCGCGTTTCGTATCCGGCTTCGCGGAATGCCTCCGGCAAGGTCACTACATCGGGATTTTTGGTCCGTATCCAAGTATTGAGCTCCGTAACGCCCACCTCGTCGGGCCGCAGTCCCGTCAGCAGCGAAGCACGCGTAGGGCCGCTGACCGCCTGCTGGCAATAAGCCCGACGGAAAATCACCCCGTCGGCACCCAACGCGTCGATATGGGGCGTTCGGGCCGCCGGATCGCCGTAACATCCCAATACGGGTTTCATATCGTCTACGGCAATCAGCAAGACGTTTTTCAGGCAACTCCGGTTTCGGGCGACGCCGGCACCCGGAACGAGCAGCAATCCCAGCAAGCAGCACTCTTTTTTCATAACATCCGAACGATCTAATTCTCCAACACGCGATCCACCACCAGTTGCCGGAATTCGGGCGACAACATCGCGAAGTAGGCTGTGAATCCCGTGACGCGCACGACCAAATCGGGATACTTCGACGGATCGGCATGCGCCGCCAAAATCGTATTCCGGTCCATGATGTTCGCATTGATCAGCGTACCGCCCATCTCGAAATGCGCCTTGATGATTCCCTCGATCAGCGCGACGCTCTCCGCACCGGCCAGCGACGGGTCAAGCTCCCACTGCATCGGGGCCGTGTTTCCGTATCCGGGCTGTATTTCGGCAATCGCCGTCGCCAGCGAAAGCGACGCATCGTCCACCGCAAACCCCGCACAAGGATTCGCGCCGTGGGAAATCGGCGTTCCCGCCCGACGGCCATTGGGCGTAGCCCCCACATGCAGGCCGAACCCGACGGTATTGGCCCACGAAAAGAAACCCGGAATGAACTTGTAGCGTCCGTCCTCCGAAGTCTCGTTCCGCACAGCGGCCGTAAACTCGTCGCGGACAGCCAACGCCCATTTTCGTCCCAGCGAATCGGCCTGCCCGTAACGTTCGCTGCGGCCGAGCAGCGTCCGGAATTTCAGGCCGTCCGCACACTGGAAATCGGTTTCGAGCAGCCTATCCATGGTCGCCCAGTCGAGTCTGCCCTCCCGTTCGATGCGCTGTTCCAACGCCGCAAACGAATCGGCCACGACCGCCAACCCTGCCCCGTCGATCGACAGATTGTAGTATTGCGCCCCGCCGTCGGAGACATCGCAGCCCTTTTCCAACGGGCCATGACTCAACAGGTTGAGCAGCAGCTCCGGTTCGTTGTATTTCTGGTATTTCAGGTGATGACGGATTCCTTCGGCAGCGGTGTGCACGGCCAGTTTCAAATGCGAGGCGAAAACCTGCCAAAGCCGTTCCGTCGCCCGGGCGGTATCCTCTTCCAACTCCCAGTAAGCCACCTCGAAAACCTTCGCCAGATTCACCTTCACCAAATCGTTCATCGTGTATTCCAGACCGGGCAGCGACATCCAGTTGCACCCTACGGCGATACGCCCACGGGCCAACCGCCCGTCGAAGCCGTTGCGCATGAATCCGGCGACCAATGCCTTGTCGCCCGAAAAACGGGGCCAGCCGTTGCGGTACTTCACCAAGCACTCGACGCCGTAACGCAGCAGTTTCGGGTCGAGCCCGTCGTGCACGCGAATCGTGATATTGAGCGACGAATCGACCTTGCACGCCGCATCGAGAATCAGGAACGAAATGGCCGAAGTCTGGTCTTTCCCGTCGGCATCGGGCCCGCCCAACTGCCAGTAGACAGGGTCGTTGATCAGCAGGCAAGCCAGATAATAGACCGCTTCGGCATCGGTAATGCGGCCCGCAGCCGAATCCGCTTCGTAAAACGGACGCAGCAGGGTGTCGATTTGTCCGCCCGCCCCGTCGCGGTTGTAAGTCCGCGATGCCAAATGGAACCACACGATCCACTGGCAGGCTTCCCGCAGGGTTCGGGGAGGCCGTTCGACGATATTTTCATTGGTTTCGGCCATGTCCAGCAGATTCCGGCGGCGGCGTTCGTCGTGCTCTGCGGCAGCCAACCGCCGCGCCTCGTCGACATGACGGCGTATCCACCCCTGCACGCTCCGGATCGCCCGCTCGTGCAGGTCGTAGAAATGCTGTTGCTCCTCCGTGCGGTTGATTGACCGGTAACGGGCGATTTTATCGAGCAATCCGCCCCAACCCAACCGGAGACCCATTTCGTAATCAGGGGCGAAGTGCGCGTCATCGCCGATGCCGTGTATGATGTCGTAACGTTCGATCCGCTCGCGCAGGTGGTCGTATGGATAATCCGGATTCCACTTGTTGGGGCGCATCTTCGACATGAAATAACACCAGCGCCCCGCCAGCGCATCGTCGGGGTCGACATAGACCTGATGCACGTCCATCAGGCTGCAAAAGTTCTCGGCCCAAGCATCGAACCCGTAGAACGAACCGTCGGCATGATTCGGGCGGATTTGCCACACCCCTTCCTGCGGAACGATTCGGCCGTAGTCGTCTTCGTCCAAAATGCCCTCTTTCTCGATTTTTTCCCGCGTCTGCGACAGTTTTTTCGCTTTCAGGCGGGCGAGTTCCGAATCATAGTTCATTTGCGGTTCCATAAGCATTACTTCGTCTGTTCGAGTATCGTTCCTGCAAAACCGCGCAACGACTCGAAGCGTTCTTTCGTCAGTTCGGGGGTTCCGGCCATCGGATTTTCCAAACCCAACGCTGCGAATTTGTCGAATCCGAGCGTATGGAAACGCAGCAGTTCGTACCCTTGCAGCCGGTCTCCGAAACGCCGCAGCATCCGGCAGATATTTCCGATTTCGGTTTCATTGTCGTTCACGCCGGGAACGACCGGCGTGCGAACGACCACCTTCGCCCCGCCCGCAATCAGTTTTTCGAGATTTTCCCGAATCGACCCGTTGCCGGTACCGGTCACCGCACGATGAAGCGTATCGTCGAAAACCTTGAAATCGCACATCCACTGGTCCACCAACGGAAGCAGCGTTTCCACACATCGCCACTCGACCGACAGATTGCTTTCGACCGCCGTAGCGATTCCCTCCCTGCGGCACAGCGCGAGGAATTCGGCCAGGAACTCCATTTGCAACAACGGCTCGCCGCCCGAAACTGTCACCCCGCCGCCCGTCTGCCGGAAAAAAGCCGAATCACGCTTCACGCGACGCAAAGCCTCACCGGGCTCGATACGCTCTCCGACCAACGACAACGCGCCCGAAGGGCAGACCTCGACGCAAGCCCCGCAAACCGTGCAGGCCTTGCGGTCGATGCGAATCCCTTTCGGTGCAGGAGAGAGAGCCGATGACGTGCAGGTCTCCAAACACGAACCGCACCCGATGCACCGTCCCGCACTCTGCTGCAACTGCACGCAACCGCTCCACGTTTCGGGATTGTGGCACCATCGGCAGCGCAGGTTGCATCCTTTCAGAAAAAGGGTCGAACGGATGCCGGCGCCGTCGTGCACGGACATCCGCTGAATGGTCGTAATCGTTCCTTTCATTTATCTGGCGCGCCCGAAAACAAAACTCGAAAGATACCCGATCACGAAGCACGACGCCAAACCGATGAAACCGTAGAGCAGGAAAGAGAGATTGGAATAGCTGTTGACCGCCAACAACATGACGATGCTGCCGGCGAATCCGGTCAATGCGCTCCGCGTACCGATCCGTTCGGTAAATATGCCCATCATGAACAATCCGCCCAAACCGCTGGTCAGCAATCCGAGAAAGAAGTTGAACTGATCCCACAGCGAAGCGATATCGAACGTGGCGAGCACGACGGCCATGAGCAATCCCAGACCGCCCACGACGATGCCCGACAATCGGGCGAATCCCATCGTCTGTTTGTCCGTCGCGTTGCTTCGGAAGCGGCGGTAAAAATCTTCGGTCAGCACCGTCGCCGTAGAGTTGATGTTGGCCGACAGGGTGGACATCGCCGCGGAGAAAATCGCCGCAATCAGCAACCCCGCGATTCCCACCGGCAAGCGGCACATGATGAAATGCGGGAAAATCGAATCCGTATTGGACATCCCGACACTGAGCAGTTCGGGCTGCTGTTTGAAAAAGACATAAAGCGCCGTACCGATCATGAAGAATATCACGGCGATCGGAATGCTCAAAAATCCATTGAGCCACAGCCCCTTTTTCGTACCCGCCGTATCCTTGACCGTGATATAGCGCTGAATCACCGACTGGTCGCTCGTATAGGCCAGCAGCTGATTGGCCAGACCGCCCACCAGCGTCACCCAGAAAACGGGTTGCGTCAGGTCGAATGCAAAATTCAGGATGTGGAACTTGTCGTCGGCTACGGCAACATCGAGCATGCCGGAAAATCCGCCCTCGATGCCGTGTATCAGGAACACGAGCGACACGAGCGCACCGCCCAAAAGTACGGCGCCCTGCACGACGTCGGCCCAAACGACCGCTTCGATACCGCCCATCGTGCAATAGGCGATGGTCACCAGCCCCATCAGCAGGATACAGGTATAGACGCCCATTCCCGTCACGGCATTCAGTGCCAACGACGGCAGGAAAAGCACGATGGCGATTCGGGCGAACATGAAGAAACAGAAGAAGACCGAAGCCAAGTAACGCACCGGCGAACCGAACCGCTGTTCGAGGTACTGGTAGGCCGAAGCGACGTTCAACTTGCGGAAGAAAGGCAGGTAATAGCGGACGACGATCGGAACGATCATCAGAATGGTCATGTTGAACATGAACATGCCCCAGTCGGCACCGTAAGCCTTCGCCGGAATCGAGATGAAGGTAATGGCCGAGAGTGCCGTCGCGAAGATGCTGATGCCGGCCGCCCACCACGGAATTTTCGCACCGCCCTTGAAGAACTGGTCGGTCGTACTGTTTTTGCGGACGAAATAGACGCCGATCCCCATCATGACCAGCAGATAGGCGACGATTACGGCGTAATTGCCCCAGCCGAATTCCGCCGTTTCGTGTATCGTCACGACCTGCACGGCGGGCGTACGGACACCGGGGCGGATTTCGCCGGAGGGAATCACGATTCCGCGCTCCGTGACTACGGCCGTCGACACGGCCGGAAAGCCCGTTTCGGCTTGTCCGAGCGACACCCAAGTATCGGTAATGGCATGGTAGGCCAGCACATCTTTCGAGAATCCCCCGTGTCCGACGAACGCTTCGCGCAACTGCTTCCGCAGTGCCTCCGCTTCCGAAGGCGTCGCGGCCTCGCCGATCGCCCGTTCGATTGCGGCACGTCTTGCCAATTCCTGTCCGTCGTCGCCGCCGATGACCAGCACGTGTCCCGACCCGTAGGGCACGACTTCGGGATACATCACGACGACCGGTCGGCCGTCGACCGTCGCATCGCTTTTGGCTTGCCAGCGGTCGTGCGCCGGCAGATACTCCCAAACATCGGAGTAAACCCGAATCGCTCCGTCCGCTTCGTGCCGACCCCCGAAGAGGTACATGGCGGTTTCACGGCCGTTGTGCTGGACCGCAAACCCCGGACCGGCCGAACGCACGGCCCCCGGGCACGCTGTCAGCGCAGTCCACTTTCCGTTCGCAGGCGAAAAACGCCAGAAAGCATTGGCTCCTTCCGTCACGCCATGCAGATAGATTTCGTCTTTGTAGGCCAATGCGGCGGCGGGCCGGAAGTTTTCAGGCAGCAAACCCGCAGCCTCGACCCGCACCGAATTTCCGGCAGGCGTCAGCACATAGACCTCCCGCGACTCCCCTTCGGACGTCCGGCCGCCGAAGCACCAGAGGCTCCGGCCGACTACGGCGCTGCAACCATGCGCAACGCCCACCGGCAATTTCGCATCGGCGACCCGTTCGCAGAGATACGCATCATCGACCGGCGTAAGCAGGTAAACCGCATCTTCAAACTGTTTCGGGCCACCCTCCCACACGGCGCCGCGCGAAAAGTTCGACCCGCCGGCCACAAGGATCCGGCCGCCCGTTCCTCCGATGAAAGCACCGGCCACACCGGGGTTTTCAACACCATCGAGGGCAGGCAGCGCACCCGCCGTGCGCACCGTAAAATCGGATGCCGATGCCGGAATATGCGGACTGCCGAGCGACAATGCCGCGAAAAGCAAAATCGTTTTGTTCATCAGGTTCATGCCGGGTCTCGTATCAGGGTGTCGGTTCTATTTGTTGGCGACCTTGTCCACAAGGGTCTCCATGTTTTCGAACTGCGTTTTCAGGTGCAGCCGCATCGCCATTCGGAACGCATCGGCCGTGCCGTTGCACAACAGGTTGAAAAGGCCCACATGCGTCACGATCGTATGCGAATGGAAATCTTTTTTCACACGGGGCGCATAGAGCGAGAAAAGATGCCGCAACAGATACTGGAAATCCATCAGGCTTTTGTTCCCCGTCATCTCGAAGAGCGTGCTGTGAAACTGAATATCCACATTGCGCAGTTGTTCGGCAATCACGCGCACTTCGTCGTCGCTTTCGGCACGAATCAACTGTTTTTCGAGTTCCACTTCGCAAGCCACGATCTCTTCCAGCTTCATGATCATCAGTTCGCTTTTGTTGCGGAAAACGAAATCCGCCATGCCGATTTCGAGCATCAGGCGCAGTTGATAGAGGTCGCGCAGCGTATCGCGGTCGAGCAACCCCGACATGACGATCGCTTTGAGCGCGCCGAATATCTCGGGCACCACGACCACCGTACCTTTCTTGCGTTTGGTCTCGATGATTCCGAGCGCACGAAGACGGCTCAACGCCTCGCGCACCACGACCCGGCTCACGCCGAGCAATCCCACGAACTCCTGCTCTTTGGGCAGCTGCGCATTGGAATTATTCTTGGAGATATATTCGAGTATATCCCGTTGGGTTTGTTCCACCAAAGAAACATCTTCCTTTTTCATAACGGTTCTTCGAGTTAAATTAAGTTTCAGTCATGCAAACATAACAATAATTATTATATAATACAAATATCGCAGCCATTTTTGCTATTTGTTATTATATATAGTATGGAAAATGCTATTTAATTCACTATTCTGTAAAAAATATCCATATTATGTATTGCATATTAAAAACCATTCTGTATATTTGTCCTATGATTAACCGAGAAATCTTCCGAAACCTCCGGCCATGAAACCATTGTCATCCGATACCTTGCACGGCAACTGGGCGACCCTGCTGCTCGCCACCGACGACGAAGGGCACATCGACTTCGCACGGCAAGCCGACGAAATAGACGTGCTGATTGCGTCGAAGCCGAACGGCATCTACTCCAACGGCACGGCCGGAGAGTTCTATTCGCAGAATCTCGATGAATTCGTATGCCTGAACCAATTGTTGGCTGAAAAATGCGAAGCCGCCGGCACGGCATTCCAAATCGGAGTCAGCCACCCCTGCGCCCAAGAATCGCTCGTCCGGTTGCAACTCATCCGCGAACTCGAACCGAGCGCCGTGCAAGTGGTTTTGCCCGACTGGTTCCCCGTCAACGACCGCGAAGCAACCCGCTTCCTCGAAACGATGGCCGAACAGGCCGACGGCATCCCGCTCGTCCTCTACAATCCGCCGCATGCGAAACGCGAACTGACGCCCCGCGACTGGGCTGCGCTCAAACGCGCCGTACCCGCCCTGATCGGAGTGAAAACCAACGACAAGGATTCCTCGCCCGAATGGTACGGACAAGTCGCGCTCCATGCCGCAGGGCTGGCCGTCTTCGTACCCGGGCATCATCTGGCCACCGGCATCGCACGCGGAGCGGCGGGCGCCTACTCCAACGTCGCCTGCCTCAACCCGTTCGCGGCACAACGCTGGTACGAACTAATGCTCACCGACATGGATGCGGCCCTCGAACTGGAAAGCCGAATCCAGCGATTCATGAACCGGTGCATCACGCCGTTCATCACCCGAATGCACTACCCCAACCACGCCTGCGACCGCTTCATGGCCCTCGTCGGCGGATGGGCCGACGTCGGCAGCCGCCTGCGGTGGCCTTACGATTCGATTCCCGTCTCGCATGTCAAAGAGGTACGCCGGCAAGCCCAAGCAATCATTCCCGAATTTTTCAACCTATAACAAAACCCATGAAACCGACCGACCTGCTTACCGCCGTTCTGCTCCTCGCCACGCCGTGCGCGGCAGAACAACCGACCGCAACACAAACGGCAGACCCCGTTCCGTCGACGACGATTTACCGCAAAGGCGACAACGGATTCGACACCTACCGGATTCCCGCGACCGTCCGAACCGCCAAAGGCACGGTCTTGGCATTCGCCGAAGCCCGCAAACACAGCCGCAGCGACACGGGCGACATCGACCTCGTAGTGCGCCGTTCGACCGACGGAGGCCGCACATGGGGCGACATCATCACCGTATGGGACGACGGCAGCAATGTCTGCGGCAATCCCGCACCGGTCGTCGACCGCGAAACGGGCCGCATCCTGTTGCTCTCCACTTGGAACAACGGCAAAGACCACGAACGCGAAATCCACCTCCGCACCTCCGAAGACACCCGCCGCATCTTCGTGCTTTACTCCGACGACGACGGGCTCACTTGGTCCCGGCCGCGCGAGATTACCACCTCCGTAAAACGGAGCGACTGGACGTGGTATGCGACCGGCCCCTGCCATGCCATTCAGCTTCGGAAAGGCAAGCACAAAGGGCGCATCGTGGTATCTTCCAACCACAATCTTTTCAAGGAGGGCAAGGACGATGGCTCCTATTCGCACCTCATCTACTCCGACGATCACGGCCGGACATGGGCCATCGGCGGCGAGGGCGAACGCGACGGCAACGAAAGCACCGTCGCGGAGCTCAAAAACGGAGATTTGATGCTCAACATGCGCGGCCCCCGCCACCAGAATCGCGCAGACAACGGTTCCTGCCGTTTGGCAGCCGTCAGCCGCGATCAGGGCATCACGCTCGAACCGCAGTATTACGACCGTGCCCTGACCGAACCCGTCTGCAACGGCAGCATCCTCAACTACACCCCGAAAGGCAAACTGACCGAAACGCTTCTTTTCTCGAATCCCGACCACCCGACCAAACGCAAAAACATGACCGTGAAAATCAGCAAGGACAGCGGCAAGAGCTGGCAGACAACCTGCCGATTGAGCGATGCTCCGGCCGCCTATTCCGACATGGTCGTCCTGTCGAACGGCGACTTGGGCGTCATGTACGAAACGGGGGCCGAATCCTGCTACGAGCGAATCGAGTTCGCCATTCTTCCGGCAAAGCTGTTCAAATAAGACGATTCCCGACCCAACAACAACCAACGAACCATGAAAAAGATGCAGAAACTGATAGCTATTTTCGCCGCAGCGCTTTTCGTCGCGGCATGCAGCAGCAGCGGCAATGAGCCCGGCCCCACCCCGCCGAACGGCGAGGAGGGCGGCGACCAACCCCAACCCGAAGCCAATGTCACTTCGCAAGCCTATCGGCCGGGCGCCGACGGGTATGCGGCCTACCGCATTCCGGCCGTAGTCGTATCGAAATCCGGCACCGTGCTGGCCTTCGTCGAAGGGCGCGTGGACGGTACGGCCGACGACGGCAACATCGACATGCTGGTAAAACGCTCCGAAGACAATGGCAAGACGTGGGGTTCGCTCATCAAGGTTTACGACGACGGAGAGAACCGTTGCCAAAATCCCGCTCCCGTAGTGCTCGAAAGCGGACGGATTCTGTTGCTGTTCTGCTGGAACGAGCGGACATCCGGCAGTGCGAACGGCACGGGCAGCAGCGGACATCCGCGCCGGGTGATGAAGACCTATTCGGACGACGACGGCAAGACATGGAGCACGCCCGTGGATATTCACGAGCAGGTCGCTATCGCCGGCTACACATGGTACGCCACAGGCCCCTGCCATGCCATCGTCAAAACGCTCGAACCGAACAAAGGCCGCATCGTCGTACCCTGCAACCACAACAAGCCCGGCACCGACCCCAAAAGCGAACGCCACGCCCACCTCATCTACTCCGATGATCAGGGGGAGACATGGCACGTAGGAGCCGTCACCGACCACCCCTACGGCAACGAAAGCACGGTAGTCGAACTGGGCGACGGCAGCCTGATGACCAACATGCGCAATTACGAGCCCAATTCGCTGGGCTACCGCTGGCAGGCCGTCAGCCGCGACGGAGGACTTACTTACGAAGCGGCGCAGGTAACCACGCTGATCGAACCCAACAACAACGGGTGTCAAGGCAGCATCCTGCGCTATTCGATCAACTCGGCAGGCAAGGCCAATCTGTTGTTCTCGAATCCGAACCACGAATCGAGCCGCCGCAACGGGTGCATCAAATTGAGCAGCAACGACGGCCGTTCGTGGTCGCGCACGTTCAAATATGTCCCGGACAACGATTTCTACTCCTCCTATTCCGACCTCGCCGTGCTGGCGAACAAGAAAGTAGGCGTGCTTTTCGAGCACGGGCGCAACAACGAGAAAGGCATCTACTTCCGTTCCTTCGAGTTCAGCGAAATCGCCGCCCTGCCCTGAAACGGATCGATTCTTACCGAAACGACAACCAATAACCTATAACTTTAATACATTATGAAAACCATTTCCAAACTTTCCCTGACGGCCCTGTTCCTTTTCGGAATGGCGCTGTTCGTCGGATGCGAAGATTCGACACCGCCTATCGACGAAAGCGAACCCGAATTCCCCACGCTGTTCGAGTACGTGCTGACAGTCGTGGACGACACCACCGGCCAACCGCGCGCCGAGGAGACCGTGACTATCAAACGCACCAACAAAGCGGGCGACATCGTGCATTCCACGACCGACTACACCACCGACACCAACGGCGTGATTACCATGAACGTCCGTTCGGGCTACTACGTCGCCGAAACGCCTTTTGAACGGGGGGGGGAAATCGTGTCCTACAAATTTGAAATCGCCAACCACTTGCTCAAATCGACGATGCACCTCTATGACCCGAATCCCGACATCTATCCGCATCCGTCCGTCGTCACGGTCCGCAACGCCAAAACGGGCGACGTCTGGGCCGACAAAGCGTTCAAACTTTACTCCGTTGCCGCCGGTGCAACGACGGAAATAGGGAGCTATACCACCGGTGCCGACGGCACGTGGACGGGCGAACTGCTTTCGGGCCTTTACCGCATCTCCTGCCTGTTCGACGACACGCTTCCCGAAATGACCGCCACCACGGCCGACTTCTCGATCAAGCGCGACATGCCCAACACCGGCGTAATCGACGTGTTGCCGGTGCTGTTCTGGGATGATTTCAGTTGGGTCGAACCCAGCTGGGGCGAACAAATTCCCAAAGGAGAAACGACCGTTGCCGAAATCAAGCCGTGGTATGCGACCGTCGACCCTCCCACCGCCAATTCCGCCGCACAATACGAACAACAATGGACTTCGCTCACCAATGCGGAACACATCGCCATCCGCGACTCGAAAGGTTATCTGACACCGGGAACTTTCGAGCCCGAAAAAGCTCCCCGTTTCGTCTTCTTCCGTACGGGAATCATCAAATTCGGCACGACCAAACGCAGCGGAGCGCTCGGCACCCCGAAAATCGCCGGTTTGGCGGCCAATTCGACGATTCTGTTCACGTTCGACGCCAACCCGCTGCATACCGTAAGCGGCGGTGCATGGACCATTCCCGACAGCAAGAATGCGCTCCGGTTGAAAATCACGCTCTCCGGCGCCGGTTCTTTCCAAGAGGGTGAAGAACTCGCCGAAGTAATCCTCGACAACCCCAGCGGCCTCGACGGCGGTTGGCCGGTAGACCGCTGGAACAGACTTTCGGTCACGGTGTACGGAGCCGATGCCGACACGCAAATCATCATCGGAACGGTCAACACGCCAGACCAGCCCGCCCGATTCATGGTCGACAATTTCGTTATCAAAGAGGTTTTATAAGTTAGGTTAAATTGCTCGGAAGGGCGGGGTTTTCATAAAGAAAACCCCGCCCTTTTTCATGTGCTGCAGCATCGCTGTCCGACAGACAGACCGCCTTGCCCTCCCGCTATTCAGCCGCCCGTTCACGATTCAAAAGCGACCCGAAAAGCCACGAAAAAGGCGGGGCCGGTTGTTACCGGCCCCGCCTCGACTTATTTTCGACGGATTCAATCGATCGTACCGATTTCCGTCTGCACCAAGTTCGGGTTCTTGTTCATCGCCGTATTGCTGATCGGCCACAGCAGGATGTTCTTTTCGATTTCGCGGCCGACGAGGCTCGGAACCTCATCGAAGACCACGCCCAACCGAATGTAATCCCACCAAAGTTTGCCCTCGGCGCAGAACTCTTTTTTGCGCTCCCGCAGAATCGCAGCGGCCACTTCCTCCTTCGTGAGCGTCTTGGGATAGAAATTCGCCCGGCCGTAAGCACGCTGGGCAATGCGGTTGAGCGCATCGACCGCCTCCGCCTGCTGATTCTGGTCGTTCTTGATTTCGGCATCGAACATCAACAGGTCGGCATAGCGGTACACGATGATGTCCGAATCGAAAATGCGGGCGCCCTCGCTCCACGTACCGGGGTACTTGTTGATCCAGCGGTGCGTCGTGTTGTTCTTCTCCACGTCGAGAAAGAAATCGTAGCTCACACGCGCACGCGAATCTTCCACCGTAGTACCGTTCACGGTCGTTTCGTCGATTACCTGCCGGAAAGCCTCCGTGAACATCGCCCACTGTTGGTGGCTCCCCACCTTGACGGGATTTTCCACGTATTTCTCCGAAACATACTGAATCGCGCAAAGCCAGTCGGATTGGAAACCGCCCTCTTTCTCGTCCTTTTTCATGGCCCACGCGAAAATCACCTCCGGGTTCAGCTTGTTGGTCACCGAAAAGATGTCGGCGAAATTGCCGAGAAGCTGTTTGCCGGAAGCGGCCGCCAACGCATTGTCGCAGGCGATACGGGCATCGGCGAGCGCAGTATCGACCTTGCGCACTTTGGCCATCCACAGATAGTAATCCGTCTGCAAGGTATAAGCCGCCACGAGCGTCGGAATGTCCGCGCTGGAGACCGAAGCATTCCGGAGATAGCCCACCGCTGCACGGAGGTCGTCGCCGACCTGCTGGAACACGATGCCCGCATCGTCGCGATAAGGGAACAACCCCTCCTGACCGTCGGACTCGAAACCGTCCGTCAAGACCGGAGCATCGCCCCAGATACGGCCGATCCAGTAGTAGCAGAAAGCACGCACGAAGTGGGCGGCTCCCAGCACCTGATTTTTCTGGGCCTCGTCCGCGAAACCGACTCCCGGCACGTATTTGAGAATCAGGTTGGCGTGGTTGATCGTCGTATAGACGCTCGTCCAGTCGGTTTGGGCGTGCGTCGAGGCGATGTTGTTGGTGTAGACGAAATCGCGCGAAGGCTGCGTTTCGTTGCCTTTGCCCCAAATCTGGGTGCGGTACTCGCCCCAATACATGTAATCCGTAGCATACGCCGCACGGAACGTACTCATCATACCGTACATGTTGGCCAGCGCATTCGATTGGCCCGTCCAAGCGTCGCCGCCCGTCACCTGCCCTTTCTGGGCGATGTCCAAATCGCCGTGGCAGGAGGTTCCGGCCAAAAGGAGGACGAGCAGATATGCTGTTCCGAATAGTCTTTTCATAGTCGTATAATTTTGTAATGTTTAGAAAACCACCTTAACCCCGAGCGAAATGCGGCGGATCGGCGGATAGTTGTTGTAGCCGGCGGCGTTCGTACTCATCGTACCCACCTCGGGCGACACGCCCGGCACGGCGGTGAAGTAGTGCAAGTTGTTGCCCGACAACGTAATGGAGGCACCCTGCATGCCCAGCTTGGAAACGAATTTCTTGGGCAGATCCCACGCAAGGCTCAACTCGCGGATACAGAGGTAATCGCCTTTGAAGGCAAAGACATCGGAATCGTTCTTGAAGTTGGCCGAAACGCTCTCGCCGCTCGTATAGAAACGGGCATACTTCGCATCGGGATTTTCGGGCGACCAAGTGTCGAGCACACCGGCATTCAGCGCCGTATTGCCCGTGAAGGTATTGATGAACTGACGGGCCATCTGCGCATGGCGGATGGTATGGCCGAGCGCCCAATCGAGGTAGATATTCAAGGTCAGCCCCTTCCAGCGGAACGAGTTGTTCAGGCCGCCGGTCGAATGGGGCACGCTGTAACCGATTACGAATTTGTCTTCGGAGTTGATTTGCTCCACCTCCTCGCCGTTCACGACGGCTTTGGTCGTACCGGGACGGTTCACCCACTCGTAGTCGCCCATGTTCTTGCGGCCTTTCACGGTCGTACCGTCATCGGGATTGTACCCGCTCGAATAACTGTCGTAAATCGCCGCAGCGAGCTGTTCGGGCGTACGGATGATGTGTTTCAGCTTGAAAGCGACCACCTGATAAAGCGACTCCCCTTCGGCAATACCGCCGAAATACTCGTTGGTATTGCCCACACGGATACCGCCTACCCGGTTTTGGGGCAGACCGTTGTCCGGCAGCTTCACCACCTTGTTCTTCACGTAGCTCCAAGTGAATTTCGACTCCCACGAGAAATCCTTTTTCACGATGTTGCGGCTGGTGATTTCAAGGTCGAAACCATAGAAACGCACCCGGCCGATGTTCGTCTTCACGTTCGAGAAGCCGGTGGTATTGGGCATGTCTTTCGAGTAAATCAGATTGTCGGTCAGACGATTGAAATAGTCCGCCGTCACCATCAGCCGGTTTTTGAACATCGACAAATCGAAACCGGCATCCAGCTGCGTGGTTACCTCCCACTGCAAATCGTGATTCGGCATCACGGCGGGATAGAGACCCGGGTTGCCGTTGTAGAAGTTCACGTTGTACTTGCCGCGCGCATCATTGACCGAAATGTAGTTGTTGCCGGTCTGACCGTAGCTCACACGAAGTTTCAGGTCATCGACGACCCGACGTGCGGAACCCATGAAGTTTTCTTCGGAAATCATCCAGCCGGCGGACATGGCGGGGAAATATCCCCACTGGTTGCCTTTGAGGAACTTCGACGAACCGTCGGCCCGGAACGTGGCGGTGAGCATGTACTTTTTCTTGTAATCGTAATTGATACGGCCGAAATAACTCAACATCACGATTTCGGAAAAACTGCTCGTGCTCGACGTGCGGTCGGGCTGTGCCGTCAGCGTAGGCGTCAGGTCCGACCCTCCGCCTTCGGCGGAAGCGGCGAACGCATTGGTTTTGTCGCGTGCATACGAGTAACCCGCCATCGCCGAAAGCGTGTGCGCTTTGGCAAACGTGTGGCTGTAATTGAGGTACGCCTCCAACTTCGTACGCGTCAATTCGTTGAAGCTCTCCGTCGTCGGCGTCAGATTCGAGAAATAACCGCGCTTGCGGAACGAACTTTTGCGCGTCACATGGTTGTAGGACGAAGCATCGAACGTGGCTTTCAAGCCGTCGACAATCTCCCAATCCACCCCGCCGATAATCGAAAGCCGCTTGTTGCGGTTGTTGAAATCGTAGATATAGGCATAATACTCGGGATTCAGCGACGTGGCATTGTACCCGTAGGCCGGCGTCACGCCGTCGGCCATGTAACGCTTCATGGTCGGAGCCGCCGAGAGGGCGCGCGAAATGGCGTTCATCTGGTTGTCGAACTCTTCGCTGCGGGCATCCGAATAATCAGCCGTAGCACGTATCCGAAGCCGTTTCGTGATATTGGAATTCAGGCCGATATGCGCATTGAGGCGGTCGTAGCCCGTACCCAGCGCGACGCCATCGTCCTTCGTATAACCCACACTGGCCGCATAGGAGGTCTTCTCCGTGCCGCCGTCGACACCGATGTAATAATTCTGCCAGTAGTTGTCGCGGAAGAGCACATCCTGCCAATCGTTATCCTGAAAAATCAGCCATTTGGTGTTATCCAACGGATCGCGCATCTTTTTGTATCCGGCCGGCAGCGCTTCGCCCTCTTCGAGCCAGCGGGTCGAATAAACCGAATTGACGTCGTTGATCGAACTGGCCGAGAATCCCGATGTGAAGTTGTTCATCGGACTTTTGCTTTCGGCGATCGAGGTGCGTACGAGACGGATATAATCCTCCGCACCGAGCAGGTCGAAACGACGCTCCGCCTGCTGGAAACCGAAATTGGCATCGAACGTCACACGCGCTCCCGAATTGCGCTTGCCCGATTTGGTGGTAATCAGCACTACGCCATTGGAACCGCGCGAACCGTAAACGGCCGTCGAAGCAGCGTCTTTGAGCACCTCCAACGACTCGATGTCGTTGGGATTGATACCCGAGAAAGCACGTTCCACACCATCCACCAGAATCAGCGGGTCGTTGTTGCCGTCGATCGACGAACCGCCACGGATATGGATCACGGGGTCGGCACCGGGCGTATTGTCGTTGCTGTAAACACGGGCACCGGCGATTTTTCCTTTAAGCGCTTCGCCGAGCGTGTTGACCGGCGTGCCTTTCACGAGATCACCGTCGATTTTGGTCACGGCCGAAGTAATCGTGCGGCGCGACTGCGTACCGTAGCCGACCACGACCACCTCGTCCATGCCCACGGCAGCCGGCGACATGACGACATCGACGACGGTCCGGTTTCCCACGACGACCTGCTGGGACTCGAATCCAAGAAAGAAAAAGACGAGCGTCGAGCCTTTCGGGGCAGCGATCGAATACGCACCGTCGCTGTTGGTCGTCGTGCCCGTCGAAGTGTTTTCGACCACAATCGACACGCCCGGCATTTTCTCGCCCGTATTGTCCGTAACGACACCTGTCAAGGCGACGTTCTGTGCCGAGGCTCCTACCGTACACAGGAGGGTTCCCCATACGAACAGCAGCATACGCGTCACGAGACCGATCCTGCGTCCGGTTCTGTTCGTTGAAAAAATTTCAAGCATACTCCAAGTTTTTAGTTAATAGTTAAGGTTAATAATGAGTTCGTCAATCGAATAAAACAGCTTTTACCCCTAATAAGTATTATTTAATGCTGCAATATAGCAACATTTTTCGACATAAATCACATTATTTACCTTTTTTGTATGATTTTATATAATATATATTTGAAATCGACCGTCTATACGGCACGAACGCCGGCGAACCCGCATCGCCGGCGCGAACTATTTTTGCTTTTATCGAGTTTTCGGCGTAATTTTGAAGACAAAAGGCATACACCCCAATGGAGCTTCATCACTTTCAGCGGCGCAAGACCCGCGAAGTACGCATCGGCAACGTCGTTATCGGAGGCGGCCGGCCCGTCGCCGTGCAGTCGATGACCAACACCGACACCAACAACACCGAAGCCAGTGTCGCGCAAATCGAACGCATCGACCGTGCGGGCGGCAAAATCGTGCGGCTGACCGCGCAAGGGACGCGCGAAGGCGAAAACCTGCAAAACATCGTGCGCCGCCTGCGCGAAGACGGATTCGATACGGCGATCGTCGCGGACATCCATTTCGTGCCCGAAGCGGCGGCCGTCGCCGCGAAATACGTCGACAAGGTACGCATCAACCCGGGCAACTACCGCACGGAACACGGCGAATTGGAGCACCTCATCGAACAATGCCGCCGACGGGGCGTCACCCTGCGCATCGGGGTCAATCACGGGTCGCTGGCCAAGCGGATTTTCGACCGCTACGGCGACACGCCCGAAGGCATGGTCGCCTCGGCAATGGAATTTCTGCGCATCTGTCAGGCACACGGGTTCGACCAAGTGGTCGTGTCGATGAAATCGAGCAATACGCGCGTCATGGTCGCCGCCTACCGGATGCTGGTCGAGGCCATGGAACGCGAAGGGATGGACTACCCCATTCACTTGGGGGTCACGGAGGCCGGCAACGGCATCGAGGGGCGCATCAAGAGTGCCGTCGGCATCGGGGCGCTGCTGGCCGACGGCATCGGCGACACGATCCGCGTATCGCTGACCGAAGCCCCCGAAAACGAAATTCCCGTCGCACAGCTGCTCGTCGACCACTTTCGCGAGCGGCCGGGCGAGTTCGTCGTGCGGCATCCCGAACGTTATGCGCCGACCCGGTTCCGCCGCAGGTCGCAGGTCACCGAGCCGGTCGTGCACAGCGAGCCGCACGACGGGTTCCGCATCCTCGAAGCCGTTTCGGGCAATCCGACGGCCGAATTGCGGGCAGCGATTCTGAATCTCGAAGACAACGAAAGCCGCACGCCCGTCTTAATCAAACGGCGGTACGACGATTCATCTTTGGAAACGCTCGCCGTGAAAGCCGCCGCCGATTTGGGGCCGCTGCTGCTCGACGGACTGGCCGACGGAATTTGGGTCGATGCGCCGGCATTCGACGCGGAACAGGTGCGCGAAATCGAGCTGATGATTCTGCAAGCGGCCCGCGTGCGGTTCTCGCACACGGAATACATCGCCTGCCCGAGTTGCGGCCGCACGCTCTACGACATCGAACGCACGCTCGCCGAAATCAAATCGCGCACGTCGCACCTGAAAAACCTGCGTATCGGCGTCATGGGTTGCATCGTCAACGGCCCGGGCGAGATGGCCGACGCCGATTACGGATACGTCGGGGCCGGTCCCGGACGCATCACGCTCTACAAGGGGCGCGAGGTCATCGTCCGCAACATACCGCAGGAGGAGGCGCTCGACCGCCTCATCGAGCTCATCAAGGCGCACGGCGACTGGCACGAAGCATAAGCTGCCCGCATATCCGTCCAAAAGAAAAATCCGTCATCGAAAGATGACGGATTTTTCATAAAAAACCTACTACTCTTCGACCCGTATGGGAGGAGCGAGCGGAACGAACGTCGAAGCCGTGCTGGCCGGTGCGCACATCGGCGCACTCGCCGAACGCACGAGGTCGTTCTGCACGAATTTCTCCAAATCGAATGCCGTTCCCGAAGCCCGGCAAATACGCCGGACGATCGCTTCGCGCGAAGGAGCATTGTAGTAAGGAATGTTGTCATTCATGCAACTGTTGTACTCGGGACGCCATACGCCGCGCTCATACAGGCAGGCCCCTTCGTAAAAGCCGACGGCACCGTAGCCCGAACGCGAGAGGTAGTGTCCCCAATGCGCCTTGTTCGGGTCGTTCGTCAGCGAAATGTTATAGCCGTAATAGGGGTCGATAGTCCGCCATCCGCTAATTTGCGACGATTCGCTGGCCGGCAACGATTCGTTGTAATACCGGTATTCGTCCAACAGGCGGCCGAAACCGTGTCCGCCCGCCTCGTGGGATACGACCTTGCTGAACGAATTCCGTCCCGTCGGGCACATCGACACCGATTTGCCGTTGTTGTACATGATGCAGGTACCGGCATAAACGTCCAGATTGATGATGACGATGACGGTCGTATTTTTCAGCACTTCTTCGGTTACGCCCGGGACTTTTTTGGCATAGGCGAACACTTTCTCCGCATCGCAAGTGATGCCAGTGCTGTTGCCGCCATCCAATACGCAGCTGAACACCGTATTGCGCTGTTGGGCGGGACATCCCGTCATGGCTTTCAGCACGGTGGCACCGCGCTCTTCGGAGTGGGCCGCTACGGTGCTGATACGGAAATACGAACGATAGCTTTTGTAAGGTTCGACGCTGAAAAAGGCATTGATCGCCGTTTCGACCTTTTGGTCGAATGCGCCCCCTTCCGTGTAATCCTCCGAAATGAATCCATCACCCGTGATGACCAGATGCACGGGCATCGTCGCACCGGCCGATTCCGGCTGCCACATAGCGGTTTGACCGTCGGCGTAAGCTCCGCCGTCGCCCGTGCGGAACGAATTCAAGACGCTCTCGCTTTTCCCTCCGAACGGGTCGGAAGCCTCGACTTTCCATACGCAATCGGTATTGCGCGACAGGAAATTCGGCAATTTGACCGATGTAAGCGCAGTCGAAACCGTCGTCCACTTCGTGCCGCCGTCCTCCGAAACCATCAACCGGTAAGTCACGGCATCGCCGTCGGGGTCGACCGAAGCCTTCCACGTAAACGAAGCGTTGATTGCGACGTCCGAGTCTCCGTCGGCAGGCGACACGAGTTTCGGTGCCGCAGGCGCCGTGTTGGGAAGCGTCTGGCTGACGGCAATCATGGTAAACGTCGACCCGTAATAGAGCGTAAGCAACTCTTTCGGACGCGGCGTACGGTCGGTAATGGGGGTCGGGGCGAAACGCACGGTCGTGGTGCCCGCCTCGCCCTCCATCGGGCTAATCGTCAGCCACCCGACGGACGCAGGCCGTTCGATTCGCCAAGCGTATTTCGATACGATCGTCGCTTCGATCGGCGTGCCGTCCGAATCGAAAGCGAATTCCATCTTGTCGATCCGAAAATCCACGCCATCCTGTTTCACGGACACGGAACGGGACACCGTTCCCGACGTCACGACGATTTCGCCTTCGCGTTCGGCGGCCGTATTTTCATCGACCTTCACCGAAACCGCCGCCGAAGCGTTGCCCTCGTCAGGCGTGCAGACAATCCATTCGGGAGCGGTCAACGACCATGCTTCGGACGCGGTAACCGACAGATTCCGCGTACCGCCGGCGGTCGAAAAGATCATTTCGGACTGCGACACTTCGAGCACGATGCCGGGTTCGTCCGAATTGCTACAAGCCACAGCCGCAAGTGCGATGACGCACGATACGATGCGGCTGAACGGCACAATCCATTTTTTCATAATACAAACGATTTATGGTTTTTCCGTTTCGGAACGGGAGTTCACGGCACGGATTTCCTGCGGCAGATGTTTTACCAACTGGTCGCACAATTCTTGGAGCGACTGCGTTTTATGCAACAACGAATCGTACATGCGGCGAGGAACGACCACATAGCGGTCGTCGGCACGCCGATGCAGCGCCTCGTATTCGGCACGCGGAAGCACCACGAGCGAATCGGCCGCCGCACGTTGGCAACAGCGGCATGCAGACGACGCACATCCTCCGAGGAAGGCGGCTCCCGCACAAGCGAGGAGCACGACCGAGAGTTGAAAAGTACGTTTCATGGTTATCGGTTCAACGACGGCAAAACCTTCCCGCCGAAACGGGAAGGTCTTTGCGCCTGTGCATCAGGAGATTGAATCACTATTCAGTTATTCGTTCTCTGCCGATTCGTCCTCTTCCGGGACATAGGTCATTACACCGTCTTCGCAAACAAATGAACCTACATATTCACCTTCTTCAGAATCGTAGACTGCATATTGAAAATAGGAAATGTCCGTCAGATAGCCCTTGTTGTCCATCGAAGCGACAATAGGTTCCTTTCCGCTATTACCACCGCCATAGAATACAAGATCACAATCGAATCCCAACCCTATATCAACCACATAGAAAGTTGCACCGAAACCCTTTACAAACGAACCATTGGTAGGATGGACGCACGTTCCATCAAATACCACCTCTTTGGAAGCGACATCCACTTGGCCCACAAGAATCGGATTGATAATTTGGCCGAAAAGACCGAGCCAGTCGGCATAGAGGTAACATACCTCGGGGTCTTCTTCGTCCAACTCGATGTATGTCGAGAATTGACCCTGAGTACCATTTGCTCTCGTATAGGAAACCGTATAGTTGCCGGCTTGGAACTCGATTTTGGGAATCTCAATGGTCATCTTGGTGACCTCGCTGAGCAGACCGGTCGAGGTAATGGCAGCCGCGAACACTTCGTATTTCCCTAATGGTTCGCATTCAAACGTATGCGTAGCCGAAGCACCGTCCGACACGTTGAACGCATAGTGGGAATAATTGCCGTTTGCGCGGTCTTCGTCCGCAACGTTCCCCACCTCGTCGCACACGATGTCGTATGCCAGCGGTGCGGGATTGCCCGTGCCCTCGAAAATCGCATAAGCGTACTGCGAAGCCTGCTCCGAAGCAGCGATAGTGAACGTGAACGAACCTCCGTCCACATCTTCGGCAGTCAACGTCACGACGGGCTTTTCCTTGCCCCGATTCTGCGTGCTGGGCTCCTGCTCGTCGGAACACCCGCATACGAGCGCTCCGGCAACGAGTGCCAACGCGAAATAATGTATCTTTTTCATAAGCATAGTTTCTGTGATTTGCTTTTTACGTGAATCTGTTTCGTTTACTTCTTACGCGTCAGGACGACATTGTAATGTCCATACCAATAGCCCAAGTATTTGCCATCGCCATAAACCAGCGAACAGAACGCCGATGAAGGTTCAAGGGTAATGGTATTCATGTCTTCACTCCATACAGCTTTGATTTGTACCGATTCGCTAAATTTAGCATTCTCATCGGTCAAATCCCTCGAAGCCGTTTTTACTTCGTAATCGACGTTGTCGTCTCCGAAAGTGAAAATATTGGTAAGCATCGTTCCGACCTCAACCGAAAGCATCTCGGCATCTGCATCGTAGTCGATATACCAAACAGGCTGGTGTCCGGGGTCGATTCCATAGCCTGTTACATCGTCCTTATAACCGGCATAGCCCCAACATACGAGTTTCTTATCCGCATTCGCCTCGACTTCTTCTTCGGTGAAACCACCGCTGATATTGACCTCGAATGTTACCTCCGAACCATCACTGATACTGTTACCCGTGAAAATCCAGTTGCCCCACAGACGCTCGTAGGGATTGTTGTCGTTGTCGGCGATTTCGACGACGGTCGAAGCGTTCGCGATTTCCGCACCCGAAGCCGACACGATAGTCAGCTGCATGTGGCGCGACTCGTTGATGTCTTGGTCGTCGTAAATCTCGAACTCGACGAATGCCGGAGCCGCCGGATTGCCGGCGTATTTCAGATGCTCGATCTGGGTGAAGTGTACGAGCTCGTCGAGCGTCTTGTCGCCGTCGACGATTTCCGCTTTCACATCGAAAACGATGGGATAGCTCTTGGGCTCGCCGCTGAAAGCCACAGGAATACGAATGATGCCTGCCGACTCCTTGTAGGTGTAGGTCGAGGATGCGAAACCGATAGTCGCATCGCCCGCACCCGTCGCCTTGTTGTCATCGCACGAGCTCAGGCCCAGCACGGTGAACAGGAGGACGAATGCCGAAATATATTTGGTCATTTTCATGTTTTCAGTTTTAATGTTTGACGTGGACTATTGCAACGTGTAGGCAACATTTTGCTCGATCTGGGGGTTCGCCTGAACCTCGTCGGTCGGAATGGGCCACAAGAAGAACGGATCATCGGCGGCACGCGTGCACGAAGCATAGTTGGCACCCGGCATCACCAAATCGGGATTCTGGCCGGCCGAACGCGTGAAGCCCATGTGCCAACGCTTCAGGTCGTAGAGACGGAAGCCTTCGCCGAAGAGCTCGCGGACACGTTCTTCGCGGATTTCGCGCATCAGCTCGACACCCGAGTAGGTCTGCTCCGCCCAACCGGCGATACGTTTTGCGCGCAGGTCGTTCAGGTACTTGTTGGCGACGATTTCCGAACCCGCTTTGTTGGCCGCAGCTTCAGCCGCGATCAGATACATTTCCGAAATACGGAAAATTTTGGGTTTGTTCTTGTAGTTCGTCACGGCCGAGTAGAGCGACGGGTTGCCGGGGAACTTCACCAAGAGGGTCAGACGGCCCGTAACCGGCGATTTGATGTCGCGTTCGTCGAAGTAGCCGGCATAACGGATGTCGTTCGTCTTGTCGTAGAGCGCCAATGCCCAATCTTCGGGAACATACTGCGGGTTGTCTTCGCCGTCCACGCCCGACGTGTTGTAGATGAAATACGAATACGCGTTGCCGGTATCGTCGGGGCCGGTCATGGCAGCCTGCCACAGCGTCTCTTTGAGGTTGTCCCTCTTCCAGCCGTCGGCATACTCCGACGGGTCGTCGACGAGCTGATAGATACCGCCGTCGATCAGGCCTTTGGCTTTCACCAGCGCCGTATCGTAATCGTGCATGGTCAAAGCCACACGAGCCTGCAAGGCAGCGACGACATCGGCCGTAACGTAAGCCGAGTTGGGCGTACCTTCGGTATGGATGTATTTTTCGGCTTCGGCCAAATCGGCTACGATCTGCTCAAAGGTCTTCGCCAGCGAACCGCGCGAAGGATATTTGCTCGCATCGCCCGTAGGCTCGTATTTCGTAACGACCGGAACGCCGTATTTGTCAGCAGCCGTCTCCGGGTCGTAGTCCTCGCAGAAGTATTGCGCCAGATTGAAATACATGTGCGCGCGGATGTAGCAGGCTTCGCCGTAGTACTGTTCGACCAGTGCGGCATCCGCCGAGTTCAACGTCCCTGCGGCGAGCAGTTTCTGCGTACCTTCGATCAGGAAGTTGGCATTGGCGATGTAGCCGTACAGCCCGAACCATACCGTCGAGGCCACGTCTTCGGAAGCCGTCACGGAATAGTGGTAGAACGCACCTTGGAAGTTACCGAAATTCTTTACGGCATGGTAGAGGTCCGTCTGCAAGTCGGGAGCATAGATGAACGCACCCGTGAAAGCGTACTTCATACCCGAATACAATCCGGTGCGGAACGCTTGGCAGTCGGCGACGCTCTCCATCGCATCGTCCCGGTTGATAGCCGTATCGGGATATTTGTCCAAGTTGCAGGCCGTCGCGATGAAAACGGCGAACAACGAAACAAGAATTATTTTCGTATTTTTCATAATCGTCGTACTGTTTTTGTGTTTAGAACGTCAATTCGGCACCGAATACGATCTGACGCGAGTTGGGATACATACCGTTCGTAGCGTTGCTGTATCCGACTTCGGGGTCGTAGCCGGCGAAATCGGTAACCGTCCACAGGTTGCGGCCCGTAGCATAGATTTTCACGCCCGACAGGAAGCCGCTCTTCCGAATCAACGATTGCGGGAAGGTGTACGACAGCGACAGATTCTTCAAACGCATGAACGAAGCATTGGAGAACCGACGGGTATCGTGGTAGAACTTCGTGCCGTACTTCGGAATATCCGTAATCTGCCCGGGCGTCGTCCACATGTCGAACATCTTTTTCTCGAAGTTGCTGTTGAACAACTGGTCCGTCGGGTTCATCGTGTAGAAACGCTCGTTGATGAAGATGTAACGCGAGCCGACCCACGAGAAGTCCGCATTCAGACCGATGCCCTTCCACGAGAAGTTGGTCGAGAAACCGCCCGACCACGGAGCGTTAGTATCCCAGCCGTTGAACTGCATGATGTCGTCCGAATAGATTTTGGTCTTGTTGCCGTTCAGGTCGTACCACATGGGCGTACCGTCGGCCGGATCAACGCCTGCAAAAATTTGGGTATATACCAGCGACGAAGACTTGCCCACCTGATATTTCAGACTGTAATCGGGGAATGCGAGTTCATCGAGACCCTGATAGAGCTTCGTAATCTGGTTCTTGTTGTAGTTGACGTTGGCGCTGACGCTCCAGTAAACGTTCTTGGTGTGAATCAGGTCGACGTTCAATTCCAAATCGACACCGCGGTTGAACATCTCGCCGATGTTGCCCATACCGCTTGCGTGACCCGTCGTACCCGAGAAAGGCAGCTCCATCAAGAGGTCGGTCGATTTCTTGTTGTAGAACTGGAAATTGAAGCCTACGCGGTCGGCCAAACGTCCGTTGATGCCGATGTTGAGCGTAGCCACCGTTTCCCAAGTCAGGTCGGCGTTCGGAACCTGCGAGAGCCCCCAACCGGACTGTCCGTTGTATTTCGGGCCCGCACCGACCAGACCGAGCGATGCGTACCAGCTGGACAACCCCGAGTTACCGGTCGTACCGTAGCTGACGGTCACGTTCAAGTCGTTCAGCCATTTCACGCCTTGCAGGAACTTCTCGCTCTTGGCTTTCCACATGGCGCCCACCGAATAGAACGTGGCGTAACGGTGATTCTTGCCGAAGAGCGACGAACCGTCGGTACGCACCGAAGCGTCGAGGAAATAGCGGCCGTTGTAATTGTAATTCAGATTGGCGAAGAACGAGTTGAAAGAACAAGCCTCTTTGTAACCGTCCCAGTCTTCGATTTTCGTGGTCGTGCCGAATGCCGTCAAACGGTCGTCGGACAGACCCGAACCCACAGCATTGAATCTCTTTTCGTGCTTGACGATCGACTCATGACCGAGCAGCACCGTGAAGAAATGCTCTTGGGCGATGTTGTTCTTATACTCGATGGTATTCGTCGCCGACAACTGATAGTAGCGTTGGAACGCTTGGGAATTGCGGCCACGATAAGTGTATGGAGTGAACGACGGCTTGTTGATGCCTTCGTTCGTATAGTCGAACGCGTCGATCGCCTGCTGGGCACGCATGGTCAAACCTTTCACCGGACGAATCTCGAAATAGGTCTGACCCATAATAGCGGCCGATTCGCGATTGTTGGTATTGTACTTGTAGTACTCGTTCAGGTCGATCATCTGATTTTGGAACGGATAAATCCACTGCACGTCGCCGTACGAAACGGTGCCGTCTTCGTTGTAGATCAACTCGTAGGGAGTATAATACGGCAGACCCGTCACCGCTTGGAGAATAGGCGACTGCGTGTACCAGCCGGTCGTGATCGTACGGTATTTCGTATAAGTCAGGGCGACATTGGTACCGAATTTCAACCATTTCGTCAGATTGGTATCCAAGTTCGTACGGAACGTCACGCGATCGACGCTCGAATTGGCTTTCGAGGTACCCTCTTCCGAGTAGTAACCGAGCGAAGCGTAATAGGTCGTATTCTCCGTAGCACCGCGCATCGAAGCGTCGAACTGCATCATCGGAGCCGCATCGTCGAACAGATAGTCCGTCCAGTCGAAATTGATGTTGTTGCCGAGGATGAAGGCTTTTTTCGCCTGATAGGCGGCATCGGTCTTCAACGAGGGGATACACATCTCCTCGAACTGCATCAGCTCGGCACTGTTCATCATATCCATGTTGTAGTTGGTCAGCATGGAAACGCCGTACTGCGCCCGCAGCGAGATGCTCGGTTTTTCGCCTTTCTTACCTTTCTTGGTCGAGATGAAAATCACACCGTTGGCGGCACGCGAACCGTAGATAGCGGTCGACGAGGCGTCTTTCAGAATGGAGATGTTCTCGATATCCTGCGGATTGATGCTCGAGAAAACGCTCGAACTTACGGGAACACCGTCCAAAATATACAACGGAGCATTGCTCAGATTCAACGACGATTCGCCGCGCAGACGAATGGAAACCGAGCTCTGCGGCTCACCCGACTGGTTGAAAATCTGCAAACCCGGAACTTTGCCCTGCAAGGCATCGCCCACGTTCGCCGAAGGACGTTCGGCGATTTCCGCAGCCTTGATCGTCGAAACCGAACCGACAATATTGCCGATTTTCTGTCCCGAACCGTAACCGATGACAACTACGTCTTCGATAGCTTTCGTATCTTCGTCCAGCGTGATTGCAAGTTTAGTTTTGCCGGCGATGGCCACCGACTTGGTCTGGTAACCGATGAACGATACGGTCAGCGTACCGTTCGCAGGTGCCGTAAGCACGAATCCGCCCGCTACATCGGTCGTCGTACCGGTCGAGGTACCTTCCACGAAAACCGATGCCCCTACCACAGGACTTCCGTCGGCTCCCGTAACCGTACCCGATACCTGCCGCTGCTGTGCGCCCGCCAATGCGATTACGCCCAACACGGCAATGAACGATAGTACAAGTTTTCTTACCATAAGCGTTAATTTAATTGTGTTGTTTAACATAAAAAGTTCACGGACAAAGTTAGGGCATACGGCGTTCTTATGCAAATAAATTAGTAAAATTTTTTAGAAATGTGAATTTTCGGACGCATTTTTATTAAATGGGTTATGAATTCTTCTGAAAGCGGGGGATGAAGTTACGATTCGTAACCGGATTTTTCGGGCATTCGGAACCTTTTTTCGGATTCGGAGCCCGAAACGGCAGTAGTTTCGGCTAAAAAAATGGAAGAATCCGCCGGAAACACCCTGCCGAAAGGGGTAACCGGCCCTCCGTCCGCGAATCGGGGCGCACGAAACGACTTACAAATCATAACTTACCCGATTACGACACGACCGGCCGCCCGAACGTATCCAACCGGTGCGCCAATCGGTCGAGTTCGCCGCCGAGCCGGGCCCGCGAAACGGTCGCATAAATCTGCGTGGTCTTGATGTTTCTGTGTCCCAGCAGTTTGCTGATCGTCTCGATAGCCATGCCCTGCGCCAGCGTAATGGTCGTGGCAAAGGTGTGCCGCGCCGAATGGAAGGTCAAGTGGCGTCCGATGCGGGTGCGTCCGACGATACGGCGCAGGCAGACGTTGCACCAGCCGTTGCTGGGCAGGTTGAAAATCCGCTGGCCGCAAGGCGTCGGCCCGTAATGCGACAGAATCGCACGCGGCACGGCGAACAGCCGCATATCGACTTCGGTGCCGGTCTTGCGGCGTTTGGTGCTGATCCACAACTCCTCGCGTTCGTACCGGAGATTCTCGGGCCGGAGCTCGCGCAAGTCGATGTACGACAGGCCGGTGAAGCAGCTGAACACGTAGGCGTCGCGGACAAGGCGGAGTTCGGGTTCTTCGAGCTGCACGTGCATGATTTCGGTCAGCTCTTCTTCGGAAAGGAAGTTCCGGGCGACGTGCTCGCTGTGCAATTTGTAGTTGACGAACAGGTCGCGCTGCATGTGCCCGCTGCCGCGCGCCAGCATCAGAATGTGTTTCAGCGCCGTCATGTAGACCCATGCCGTGTTGGTGCGGAGGGCCGATTCTTGGAGAATCCACGCATGGAACCCGACCAGAAAATTGCGGTCGAGTTCGCGGAACGGCAGGTCGTCGCAACCGTAACGCCGGCGGATGAACGCGGCGAGCTGGAGATAGACACACCTATATTTATAATAGGAACCTTTTGAACGTGAAACGCCTACCATGCGGGCGAAGTCGTCGTTGTGCTGCCGGAAAAAGGCCAGCAGGTTCGCTCCGCCGGAATCGGCACCGAAAAAACGGGCCTTGACGCGTTGCGGCGAGACGAGCGCCTGCTCCGCAAAGAGCGATTCGTAGCAGGTTTCCATCCGAAACCGGATGTTCGACAGGCGTTCGTTGATGCGCCGGGCCGCGACACTGCGCCCGACGGCCCGCCCCGAAGCGGCTTCCCACAGCTGCGCCGGAACCGAAAGCCGCGTCGAGAAATGGGCCCGCCGGCCGTCGATCGTGATGCGGCCCATGATCGGGAGTTCGCCATTGCGCAGAGGCTCCCTGCGCTTGACATAAAATAGGATTTTGAAAGTGTTTCGCATTGTAACAAAAGATTTTGTAGGCGTTAAAAATATCTTTTTTCCGGTTTTGCGAACAAGTATTTCGGTAACTTTCTGGTAACCGGCACCAGCATCATCGCGCTGCGCAACCCGCTATTCATGAATCGTTTAACCGCTCCGGCAAGGTTGCGTCATAGTAACCGAACGCAATCGGCGCGTGCTGCCGAAATTTTCCAACCTGTTGATTTTCAGAAGCAAACAGCCGTTTTTGCGGTTTCGCACCACGATTCCGCAACTTTTTCGTTTCCAGCCGGTTGGAACGATTGCGGCAGGCCTTGACTTTTTATGTTAAACAACACAATTAAATTAACGCTTATGGTAAGAAAACTTGTACTATCGTTCATTGCCGTGTTGGGCGTAATCGCATTGGCGGGCGCACAGCAGCGGCAGGTATCGGGTACGGTTACGGGAGCCGACGGAAGTCCTGTGGTAGGGGCATCGGTTTTCGTGGAAGGTACCTCGACCGGTACGACGACCGATGTAGCGGGCGGATTCGTGCTTACGGCACCTGCGAACGGTACGCTGACCGTATCGTTCATCGGTTACCAGACCAAGTCGGTGGCTATCGCCGGCAAAACCAAACTTGCAATCACGCTGGACGAAGATACGCAGGCTATCGACGATGTCATCGTCGTAGCTTACGGCACGGCCAAGAAAGAATCGTTCACCGGTTCGGTCAGTGCGGTATCGGGTGCACAGCTGAAAAAGATGCAGGTTTCGAATGTTTCGAAAGCCCTCGAAGGACTTGTTCCGGGTGTCCAAGTCGCTTCGGCATCGGGGCAGCCGGGTTCGAGTGCCGACATCTCCATTCGAGGCATCGGATCCATCAATGCCGGAAGTTCGCCGCTCTACATCGTCGACGGCGCACCGTATAACGGCAGCATCTCAGCCATCAACCCTGCCGATATCGAGTCTATTTCGGTTTCGAAAGATGCGGTTTCGACGGCGCTTTACGGTTCGCGTGCCGCCAACGGCTTGGTCATCATTACGACGAAACAAGGTTCTTTGGCTCGCACGGAGGTGCAGTTCGAGGCCCGCGTCGGTGTCAATTCGCGCGGTATCGGCAACTACGACATCATGACCTCGCCCGACGAGTACATCAAAACGTACTTCCAGTATCTGGTGAACACCGAGGGTGACGGGACGACTGCTGCGAGTGTCATTCTGAATCACTTGGGCTATAACCCTTATGTAGGCAACGACGGCCAACTGATTACGGCCGACGGGCAATTGGTTTCGACCAATCGTCGTTATACCGACGATTGGGGGGACGAAACATTGCATTCAGGCCTGCGTCAGGAGTACAATGTGAGCATTTCGGGCGGCAACCAAAAACTGAAGCATTACATGTCTGTCGGTTACCTGAATGACGAAGGTATCATCAAAAATTCCGATTATACGCGTTATTCGGGACGTGCCAATGCCACCTATCAGGTCAATAAATGGCTCGATCTCTACGGCAATCTCGCCTATGCGCACGGTGAACAGAATTCGCAGACCATTTCGAGTTTGGCCAATTACAACAATACGTTCATGTTCATCCAGCAGATCGCACCGATTTATCCGGTTTATGCCTACGATAATGAAGGAAATCTTGTGCTCGATGAAAACGGCGGACGTATCTACGACTTCGGTGATGGTACGTACGGCACACGTGGCTGGGGAAAAAGCCAAAATCCTGCAGCTACGGACAAAGCCAACAAAAACGAGACTCTGACCGACCAAGTCAGTGCACGTACCGGCATCAATCTCAATGTGCTGAAAGGGTTGAAATTTTCGGCCAATTTGTCGTTCGACCTGACCAATCAGGGCACCGTAAGGTTCATGACTCCGTCGTTCGGCGACGCTCAGACCTACAACGGTACGGGAACACGGACGAATGTGCGCGTATCAAGCCTTACGGGCAACCAGTTGATCTCGTATGGAAAAACGCTGGGGCGTCATACGTTCAACGTAATGGCCGGCCATGAATCCTACAAATGGACCTACCGTTATTTCACTGCCACCAAACGGAATTTCTACGATCCTGCCAACAACGAATTCAACAACGCCATTTCGATGCAGGACATCTCCTCGTATACGCACAATGAACGCATCGAGTCTTGGTTCGGCAGCGTACACTACGAGTTCGACAACCGCTATTATTTCGATGCCAATGTTCGTGGCGACGGTTCTTCGCGTTTCGCGAAAAACAATCGTTGGGGTACATTTTGGTCCGTCGGTGCCAATTGGCGCATTTCCAAAGAGCAGTTTATGAAGGATGTCGATTGGCTCGATAATCTTGCAATCAAAGCATCTTACGGCACAACGGGTAACAATTCCATCGGCAACTACTACGCTTACAAAGACCAATATTCGGTAAGTCCCAACGGCGATGATTTCTCGGTGAGCCAAGTTTATTGGGGTAATCCCGATTTGACGTGGGAGAAATCCTACAATCTCAACGTAGGATTGAACGCTTCGGCTTTCGGCGGACGGTTGAAGCTGGATGCTGAGTATTTCAAAAAACGCACGGAAGACATGCTCTACAACATGCCTTATCCGCCGTCATCGGGTATCAGCAGCGTTCCTATGAACATCATGACGATGAACAACAAAGGTTTCGAGTTCTCGTTGAGTTTCATGCCGGTACGCACGAAGAACACGTCTCTCGAAGTGATTCTGAATGGAACCACCTATAAAAATACCGTAACCGATCTACCGAAAGCCAAACGTACGACCGGTATCACGCATGATGCTTACTATAACATCAAGGATGGCGGTTCGGTATGGGATTTCTATTATCTGAAATCGGCCGGTGTCGATCCCGAAACGGGTGATCGGCTCTATTGGCACAACGATGTCGACGACGAGGGCAATGCCGTGCTGACGAAGGTTACCTACGACAAGGTAGATGCAGTCAATGACAAGTTCTATCTCGGTACGGCCATTCCCGACTTCATCGGTGGCATCGCGGTCAACTTCGCTTGGAAAGGTCTCGACTTTTCAATTGCTGGCAACTATCAGATCGGAGGTATGATTTACGACAGCATGTATCGTGGTTTCATGCATTCCGGTTCGTCGGCCGGTTCCAACTGGCATCGCGATATTCTGAATGCGTGGACACCGGAGAACACCAATACGAACGTACCGAAGTTGAACGGCAACACCGGACAAACGCAAGCGCTCGATCCTTATATGATCAGTGCCTCCTATTTCAATTTGCGCAACATCACGTTGGGGTATACCTTACCCGACCGATGGGTTAAGGCTATCAAGATGTCGAAAGTCCGTATTTACCTCTCGGCCGACAACGTGGCACTCTTCTCGAAGCGCAAAGGTTTGGACCCGCGTCAATATATTGCGGGCCAATCGAATGCCAACTATTCCGTGCTGCGTACCGTTTCGGGCGGCGTTACCATCAATTTCTAATTCAGGACGATTATGAAGATCAATAAATTCAAATCACTATTTTTACTGGGAGTAACTCTGTTGGTGACCTCCTGTTCGGACGATTTCCTCGACACCGAGCCGACGTATCGGGTTTCGGGCGAAAAGCAAAACGAAATTCTGCTCGATTCTCCGGAAAAAATATCCGCCATCATCACCGGTGCCTATACGACCGCTTATTCGGGCGACCCTTACATGAACAGCTATCAAGACGACTGGGGCATGTCGGCCAATAAGATCGTAATGGATGTTATGAGCGATGACGTGGCTTTCTTCATCTTGACTGGACAGTATTCTAACGATCAGCGGTTGATTTTCCGAGAGCCGGGCTATCGCCGTCCGGTTAGCATGTGGCGGCAGTTCTACTATATCATTTCATCCGTCAACTCTGTCATGGGCACTTTGCTGCAGGGCGAAGGTACAAGTGCGCAAATCGATGCGATGTTGGGGCAGGCGCTGGCGTTGCGCGGATGGGCCTACTATTGGCTCATCAACATGTGGCAACACCCCTATGACGCAAACCCCGATGCCCCCGGAGTTCCGATTTACGTGGAGGACGCTACGAAAAACATTTTGAGCCGTGCTTCGGTGAAAGAGGTATATGCGGTTATCGACGCCGACCTGTCCAAAGCCTGCGAGTTGCTGAAAGGCAAAGGGCTCGGCAACACCGCAATCAACGAATATGCGGCTTCCGGCATCTACGCCAATGTGCTGATGTTTCTCGGTCGTTATGAAGAAGCGGCGGTCAAAGCCGAATACGCCGCACAGGGTGGCACGCTGGCCACTCAGGCTCAATTGATGGCCGGGTTCAACAGCTTGTCGATGCCCGAAGTGCTGTGGGGATATGCTGTAACCGAAGAATGGAATCTGGTATACGGGTCATTCATGGCGCACATGAATCCCTATGTCGATGGTTATGCCCCTCCCGGATATTACACGAAGCTGGCAGCCAGCGCATTGGTGGACAATATCAATCCGAACGACGTGCGTAAAGGATGGTTCGGTTACAATGAAACTTATAATGTGAATGAATTCGACTTCGGTACACTCAGTAAATATGCCGATTACATACCCAACAAGTTCCGTTGCCCGAATAATTTTATGGCCGATTTGATTTACATGCGTGTGGCAGAGATGTATTTCGTAGCTGCCGAAGCATACTACCTTGCCCATGACGAGACGAAGGCCCGCAAGGCCCTGACCGATGTGATGTCGACCCGTATACCGGGATACGACGCTTCGGGAAAATCGGGCGATGTACTCTATCAGGAGATTTGTTTCCAGAAACGGGTCGAAATGTGGGGTGAGGGATGCCGGCTTTTCGATGCCAAACGACGCAACGAAACGTTCGACCGCAGCAAGTCGAAGAACTTCCCCGCGGCATTGGCTTCGGCAAATGCCGTCACGTACAGTGCACGCGACTATCGGATGATTTACAAGATTCCGACGGTCGAGATGGAGAACAACGAAAACATTACAGACGAAGACCAGAATCCCTGATGCTTCATTGATTCGACAAGTAGAGAACCCGCCTTGTTTTAGGGCGGGTTCTTTTAATATAATAGTTGTTCATCATCGGATTCTTGCCCGTCGCCGTGTACTTCGATGAGCCCGATGAATCGGTCAGATAAACCAACAATTGCCCGCCACTCGAAAATTTGCCGAGAAAAAAGCGGGCAAGGAATTTGGACTTACGGAAATTTTGATTACCTTTGCACCACAATCGGGAAATCCGCGCATCGCGGAGCGAAGCCGCAGCGGTTTTTCACGGTTGGCGATGGTGCCATAGCTCAGTTGGTAGAGCAAAGGACTGAAAATCCTTGTGTCCCTGGTTCGATTCCCGGTGGTACCACACGAATAAAATGAAAAACTGCTGAATCTGTGAAATTCAGCAGTTTTTTTATCGCCCGGCCGGAGTTTTTCGACGAAGTTCATGATAATTTCGTAACTTCGTAATCGAAGCTAAACAAAAACACGATCCGATGAAACCCACACGAGATTTGCTATTTGCGGCAGGAGCGCTGCTTACGCCTGCGGTGCAAGCGTCCGACGCCCCCGAGCAAACGCAACCGGCCACGCCCGAACGCCCCAACATCCTCTTCATCTTGGCCGACGATATGGGCTACGGCGACCTCTCCTGCTACGGGAACCCCTACATCCGAACCCCGAACATCGACCGGCTGGCCCGCACAGGAACCAGCTTCACCCAAGCCTATGCCGGCAGCGGCATCAGCTCGCCCTCGCGCTGTGCGCTGATGACGGGCAAGAACAGCGGCAATACGCGCATCCGCGACAATTTTTGCTACGAAGGAGGCATCGAAGGCAAAAAAGTGTCGTCGCGCGGCGATACGATCCTCGTGCGGCGCGCCAATCTGCTGCCGGAGGACACTACGCTGGGCACCGTCCTTTCGACGGCGGGCTACCGCACGTGTCTCGTGAACAAGTGGCATCTGGACGGCTACGACCCGGGCTCGGCCCCCAACCATCGAGGATTCGACGAATTCTACGGCTGGACCATTTCGACTGTGTACAGCAACGACCCCTACTACTATCCCTACTACCGTTTCGCGGGCGACAGTCTCATCTGCATCCGCGAAAACGCCCACGATGCGCACGTGCGGCACAACACCGAGATCTCGACGGACGACGCCATTGCGTTCATCCACCGCAACCGGCATCGGCCGTTCTTCCTTTTCGTCGGCTACGACGCACCGCACGAACCCTACCGCATCGACGACACGTCGTGGTACGACGAGCACGGGGAGTGGTCGCCCGACACGAAGCGCTACGCTTCGCTGGTGACGCACATGGACTACAACATCGGACGGCTGCTGGGCACGCTCGACCGTTTGGGGTTGCGCGAAAATACGCTCGTCATCTTCGCGTCCGACAACGGGGCTGCGGTCATGGCTCCCGTCAGCGAGCTGAACTGCCACGCCGGTCTGAAAGGACACAAAGGGCAACTATACGAAGGAGGCATCAAAGTGCCGCTCATCGTCAACCAGCCCGGCCGCGTACCGGCCCGCCAGCTGACGAATCAGGTCTATTTCCCCGACTTCATGCCGACATTGGCCGCACTGACGGGCAGCGAAGAGGCCGTCGTTCCCGATACGGACGGCATGGATATTTCGCCGCTCTTTTTCGGCGGCGAGGCGGACACCGACCGCCGCTACCTCTACTGGGAGTTTCCGGGTAAGCAGCGGGCCGTGCGTTACGGCGACTGGAAATGCGTCACGGTGCGGAAGGATGCCCCGCTGGAGCTGTACAACATCGCCGAAGACCCGCGCGAGGAGCACGATCTGGCCGCAGAACACCCGCAGTTGGTGAAACAGCTGGACGAAGCGATGCACCGGATGCACAAACCGTCGGTGAACTACCCCATTCCCGAAGACTTCGCCGCGAAACGAAAATAAGCTGCGAGTGCATTCAGGCACCCGCAGCTTTCGGACAACCGGCCGCGCAAGGCCGAACCCTGCCGCCTGCGAGTTCCCGCCCGACTGCGACGGCCGCCCTGCGGAGAGTGGCCGCGGTCGGCGGAAGGGAAGTCCGCCTTTATCCTTCGTTTGCGGCGGAGGCCGTCTTTTCGTCGGGATAGGTAAAGGGCACGAACCAAGTAATCAGGAACGCCGGAACGGTAGCCAACAGCGCCCAGATGAAGAACGCCCGATAACCGACCGCATCGCTGATAGCGCCGCTGATCATCCCGGGCAACATGACGCCCAGATTGGCCAACGCCGACCCGAAAGAGTAATGGGCCATTTGGTGTTTGCCGGGAGCCACCTGCTGCATGATGAAGAGCGTGAGCCCCACGAATCCGAACCCGTAGCTGAAATACTCGAAGACGATCGCCCCGCACACCAGCACGGGGTTCGACGGCTGCACCCACGCCAGCAAGGCGTAGACCGCAAAGGGAATGTTGAAGATGCAGCACAACGGGAACAACGCCTTGCGCAAGCCGCGCCAAGAGATGAAGTAACCGCCCAGAATGGAGCCGACGATGAACGCCACCACGCCGAACGTGCCGTAGTAAAGTCCGATGTCGCCTTTCGTCAGGCCCATGCCCTGTTCGGCGACGGGCGCTTTCAGAAACAGCGGCACGATTTTGATGACCAGCCCTTCGGCAAAACGGTAGCAGACGATGAAGGCGATGTAAATCCAAATGTATTTCTTGCGGAAGAACTGCAAGAACACCTGTCCCGTTTCGCGCATCGTGGCGGCCAGACTGCCGTCCGCATGGGCCGCAGCCCCGCCCCCGCTCGGCAGCATGCGCAGGTGGTAGAGTCCCAGCACCACCAGAATCGCGCCGCAGATGCCCATAATGGTCATCCAAGCATACAGGGGCCCGACCTGCGATTCCAGCACGCCGGCCAGATAGACCAGACCGCCCATCGCCGTCACTTTGGCGATGTTGTAAAAGGCGCCCTGCCAGCCGATGTACTGCGCCTGCTGCGTCTTGGAGAGTTCGTGGATGTACACGCCGTCGAGCGCGATGTCGTGCGTCGCACCGCTGAAAGCGATGACCGCCATGATGGCCACGACATAGGGGAAGAAATCGGGCAGCGGCAGGGCCATGGCCACCAGCGCCAGCGAAACGCCCGAAAGGAGCTGCGTCGTGACCACGAAAAACTTTTTCGTGCGGTACATCTCCATGAGGGGGCTCCAGAACGGCTTCAGCGACCACGGCAGGATGAGCAGCGAGGTCCAAAAAGCCACCTGCGTGTCGCTGATTCCGAAATCGCTGAACATCAGGGGCGCCACGAGATTCAACAGAATCAGCGGAAGTCCCATTGCGAAATAGGCGGTGGGAATCCAGCGCAGCGGAGAAACGTTTTTTTGTTGCATCGTCTTATGATTCTTTCAGGTTTGTTTCCATACTCGTTTTCGCGCCGCGCTACAACAGGCGCAGCGACTTGCTGCGGGCCAGCAGGCACGCGCCCACGACGCCCGCGCTCTCGCCGAGTTTCGAGAACTTGATTTCGGTATCCTTGCTCACCATGCGCAGCGAATACTTGTTGATCGCGCTCTTGACCGGCAGCATCAGATAGTCGCGCGTGGTCGCCAGCGTGCCGCCCAGCACGATCAGTTCGGGATTGAACATGTTGATCAGTCCGGCCAGCGCCTTGCCCAGCGTATGGCCCACCGATTCCATGATTTCGATCGCCAGCACATCCTCTTTCAGCACGGCCGCCAAAATATCTTCCAGCGTGATTTCCGCGCCCTCCTTGTATTTGTCCGAGAGCATCGAAATACGCTCCTCGCCGAGTTTTTCGAGGAAAATGCGGTGCACGGCCGACCCCGAAGCCCCCGTTTCCAAGCATCCCCGCTTGCCGCAGCGGCAAATCACCTCGTTGTCGAGCAGCGGGAAGTGGCCGTATTCGCCCGAAAAGCCCGACTTGCCGTAAAACAGCTTGCCGTCGAGAATCATGCCCAGCCCCAGCCCCCAGCCGGCATTGATGTAGAGCATCGTTTTCTCGTTGTTCCCCACGCCCGAGATGTATTCGCCGTAGGTCGCGGCCCGCGTGTCGTTCTCGATGTAGACCGTATAGCCCAGCCGTTCTTCGAGCAGCATGACCAGCGGCTGCTCCTCGACGAAAAAGTAGTTGTAGCTGTACCCCGTATCGGGATTCACGCGGCCCGATATGCTCACGCCGACGGCCCGGATCTTCTCGTGGGGCAGGTTCTGCCGCGCGATGAACGAACGGATGACCGTACAGAGCCGGTCGGCCGCTTCGAGCGGGTCCCCCGCCATGACGTAGCGTTCCTCGCGGGTGTCCACGACCCGGGCCTTGAAGTTGGTCACGGCCAGCTGCACCGTGTCCTTGCGCAGCTCCACCCCGACGAAGTAGCCCGCATCGGGATTCAGCCCGTAGATGTTGGGCTGCCGGCCGCCCACGTTGCCCTGCTTGCCGTAGTCGTAGACGAAGCCCTCCTCGATCAGCTCGCCCAGAAATTTGGTCACGGTCGGCACGCTCAACATCAGCGCCTTGCTCAATTCGGTGATGCTCGAATCGCCGCCGACGATGTACTGGTTGATAATCTGCTGCTTGATAAGCGCGGCCCGGTTCCGTTCGTCCGCCTGTCTGAATAAGGAGCTGCTCATAATCCGGCACGTAACTTTTACGAACACAAAGATAAGTAAATAATTTTATTTACGAACCTTTTACGCGTAAAAGCGCCGGATCCAATGCCTTTCGCCCTGCCGCAGGCCGCATGCGCCGTCGAATCCCGGCTCCCCCCCCCGAAATGGCAAAATAAAATTTATTATACAAAATTGTTGTTTTGAAAAATTTTCTTACTATCTTTGTTTTCCGGATAAAAAGTTTTACCAAATCGAACCGAAAGGAAGATAGGAAATTAACCGACCCCATTCCGAATACGACATGAAGAAAATTTTGACCCTGCTCTGCGCGGCATGCGCCGCTTACGCCTGCACCCCGAAGGCCGACGGCCCGGAAAAACGGCTCTACATGTGGTTCGACTGCGAAGCCAACTTCGCCCTGTCGAACAATCCGGATTCAATCCGCTACTATCTGGAAAAATGCCGCGACGCCGGTTTCACCGACGTCGTAGTGGACGTCAAGTCCATCATGGGCGAAACGGTCTACAAGAGCGACTACGCTCCTTTCATGTACGAATGGGCGGGCGTTCCCCGCTCGGAGGATTACGACGTGCTCGGCCACTACATCCGCATCGGCCACGAGCTGGGCATGCGCGTCTTCGGGTCGCTGAACATCTTTGCCGGCGGCCACAACTACTTCGACCGCGGCATCATCTACGACGACCACGCCGCTTGGCAGTCGATGGTCTCGACGCCCGCAGGCATCGTCCCCATCAGCACCATCAAGACCAACTACAACGGCATGCTCAACCCCGCCAACCCCGAGGTGCAGGCCTATGAGCTGGATATTCTGCGCGAATACGCCGAAAAATACCCCACAGTCGACGGCATCATCTTCGACCGCGTGCGGTTCGACGACATCACGTCGGATTTCAGCCCGTTGTCCCAACAGCTTTTCGAGAATTACGCCGGTGTTAAAGTAAAGCGCTTCCCCGAAGACATCCTCTACTGGGAGAAGGACGCCGCCGGTTCGTGGAAATGGAAACAGGGCCCGCTCTTCCGCAAGTGGATCGAGTGGCGCGCCGGCGTCATCAAGTCGTTCGTCGAGAAGAGCCACGCCGTGCTCAAAGGGGTCAACCCCGACCTGCTCATCGGCGACTACACGGGAGCATGGTATCCCACCTATTATTATGTGGGCGTCAACTGGGCCAGCCCGGCATTCGACCCGTCGGAGTATTTCGACTGGGCGACGCCCGAATACCGCCACACCGGATACGCCGACCAGCTCGACGTCTACATGACGGGGCTTTACTACACGCTCGTGACCAAAGACGAAGTGGACCGTGCCAACGGGACGGTCGGCCAGCGCACCGAAGCGGGCATGACCGACGAACAGAGCTACTGGTACTGCGTGGAGGGCGGCGCCGAATGGGCCCGCAAACTCACTTGCGGCGCGGTTCCGGTCATCGGTTCGCTCTACGTCGAGCAGTACGACGGCGACAGCGAACAATTCGAACGCGCCGTGGCCGAAGCCCTGCGTTCGACCGACGGCCTGATGATTTTCGACGTGGCGCACATCATCAAACGCAACTGGTGGCAGCCCCTCGCCGAGGGTGCGGCCGCCGCCGTTCAGGAAACCAATCAACACCCAATTCAATAACTAACTTAAATGCTATTCCAATCTATGAAAGAGTTTTTCTCTAACTTTTGGAATTCCCTGGCAGCGAAGTCGTGTCTGTTGACACTGGCTTTGCTGTTGGTCGGTACGGGTATGGCCCCGGCACAGCCGACCGCAATCAGGGGTACGGTCACCGACGAAAGCGGCAGCCCGCTCGTCGGCGTCGGCGTCGTGGTCGAGAACACCAACAAAGGTACGACCACCGACATCCGGGGCAATTACGTGATTGATGCGCCTCAGGGCAGCACGCTCACCTTCTCTTTTATCGGTATGACGACCCAAAAGGCCACCGTGAGGGGGGGGGGAATCCCGCATCGACATCACGCTTAAAGAGGACGCCACGCACCTCGACGAGGTGGTCGTCATCGGTTACGGCGACCAGCGCCGCGCCGACATCACGGCCGCCGTTTCGGCCATCGACGGCAAGGAGTTGCAGAAGATGCCGATGACCAACATCTCGCAGGGTCTGGCCGGCCGCATGACGGGTCTCATCTCGGTACAGAACTCGGGACAGCCCGGTGCCGACCAAGCGTCGATGACCATCCGCGGCTCGAAGGCAGGCATCCTTTATATCGTCGACGGCGTGCCCCGTTCGATCAACGACATCGACCCCAACGACGTGGAGTCGGTGACGTTGCTTAAAGACGGTGCGGCCGTAGCGGTCTACGGTCTGGAAGGTGCCGGCGGCGTGATGATCGTCACCACCAAGAAAGGCCGTCAGGGCGACATGACGCTGACCTACAAAGGTTCGTACGGCGCATCGTTCAACACCTCCTACCCCGAGTTCCTCGACGGCCCGGGTTACGCCTACTGGTACAACAAGGCACTGGAAATGGACGGCAATGCCCCCATTTTCACCGCCGAACAGGTGCAGATGATGAAACAGGGCATCAACGGCTGGGGCAACACCAACTGGATCAAAGAGGTATTCGGAACCGGTACGACCCAGCAGCACAGCATCACCTCGACGGGCGGTTCGGAACGCTTCAACTACTTCGCTTCGCTGGGTTACATGAACCAGCAGGGCAACATCAAGAACTTCGATTACGACCGTTACAACGTTCGTATGAACCTCGAATCGAAGATCGCCCGCAGCCTCACCTTCAAAATGGGTATCGCCGGCCACATCGGCGACCGCATGGCTCCCGGCTTCTCGGCCGGCGGCTCCGACGGTGCAGGATCTTCGGAACAGTGGCTCTCCATCGCCCAGCAGGCTGCTTACGCTCATCCCTACCTGCCGATGACGTATGAGGGGATGCCTACTGCCAGCGCAAACAAAAACAACGACCCTCTCAACCCCGTAGCCGCTACCGAGTTGTCGGGTTATGTCAAATCGCAGAACATCGGCATCCAGACCAACGCCGCCCTGCAATGGGATTTGCCGTGGGTCGAGGGGTTGAGCCTCAAAGTCATGGGGTCGTACGACCGTTCGTCCACCACGTCGAAAAACCTTTCCTCTCGCTATTACCTCATGTTGGCCAGCACCCCCAACGCCGACACGCAGGAAATCACCTACCGCAAGGCTTCCGACCCGCGCAAAGAACTCAAGACCAATAACCTCACCGAAGGTTACTCGCAGGGACGCCGCATCACCTCGCAGGCCAGCATCTCCTACGAACGCATCTTCGCCGAGAAGCACCACGTGAACCTACTCGCGCTGCTCGAAACGCGCGACTACAAGAGCAACAGTTTCTCGGCCGCCGGTAAAGACCTTCCGTTCAAGGAACTTCCCGAATTGAACCAAGCCGTCTCTCCCACCGATAAGCCAATCAGTGGCAGTAGCAGCGCTAACCGCCGTGCAGGTCTGGCCGTCCGCGCCCAATACAACTACGCGGACAAGTATTTAGCCGAGTTCTCGGGACGTTACGACGGTTCGTACAAATTTATCGGCCACATCAGCGGCAAACGCTGGGGCTTCTTCCCCTCCGTGTCGGTCGGCTGGCGCGCTTCGGAAGAGGATTTCTTCCAACCGGCACGCAACGTCATCGACAACCTCAAAATCCGCGCTTCATTCGGTTCGCTGGGCGATGACGGCGGTTCGGCTGCTTTCGCTTATTTGAGCACTTACAGCAACGTGTCGTCCGCTCCTAACGTTGTATTGGGTGGCGTGGGCCAGAACGGCATCATGACCTCGGGCATAGCCAACGAGTTGCTCACATGGGAACGCAACTACTCCTACAACATCGGTTTCGACTTGGCCATGTGGAACGGCAAGTTGGGCATCGAGTTCGATGCTTATTACAACTACATCTTCGACATCCTCGCTTCGAACAACGACAAGTCCGCTTCGATGGGCGGGTATCTCCTCTCGTACGTGAACAACAACGCACAGGATGTGCACGGTATCGACGTGAAGTTGACCCACCGCAACCGCATCGGCAAGGACTTCACCTACGGCATCACGGTCAACATGACGTGGGCCAAAGACCGCTGGATCAAGTATCAGGACAGCCCCAACACGCCCGATTACGCCAAACACCTCGGCCACTCGCGCTCAATGACGATGGGTTACATCGCCGAAGGTTTGTTCCAGAGCGAGGAGGAAATCGACAATTCGCCCTTCATTCAGGGCATGCGTCCGCAGGTCGGCGACATCAAGTATAAAGACCTCAACGGCGACGGTGTCATCGACTACAATCAAGACCGCGCCTACATCGGCCGCGGCCAGCGTCCGCAGTTCAACGGAAGCATCAACCTCAACGCCGCATGGAAAGGCATCGAGTTCGACATCCTCTTCGCGGGAGCGGCCATTTGCGACGTCTCGCTCATGGGCACGTACTACAACTGGAACGAGGACTCCACGATTTTCACCCGTCCGTTCAAGTCCAATGCCAACGCTCCGCGCTATCTGGTCGAGAACTCTTGGACTCCCGAGAACACCAACGCCCAGTATCCGCGTCTGTCGCTCACGCCACCCAGCACCAGCAACTACCACAACTCTACGTTCTGGTATCGCGACGGCAAGTATCTGCGTCTGAAATCCATCCACTTGGGTTACTCGCTGCCCAAACAGTGGATCAGCAAGCTGCGCATGTCGAAAATCAAGGTCTACGTCGAGGGCAACAACCTCCTCACGTGGTCGGGTCTGCCCGAGGGCATCGACCCCGAATGGCCAGACGTATCCAATGGCTACTACCCGCAGCAACGCACGGTAATGGGCGGTGTGGAGATTTCGTTCTAACCGACAAAATTCCAAAGCAATGAAAAAACAGATTATCAATATCGTTTGCGCAGTTGCGACACTGGCCATGGCGGGTTGCAACGACTGGCTCGACATGTCGCCCACCGACAAGGTGTCGGAAAAAATCGTGTGGAGCGACGAAAACAACATCAAACAATACGTCAACGGATTCTACGCCTATCTGTCGCGTTACAGCAGCTTCGAGACGCAGGATTCGCAGGTGGGTCTGACCGACGGTCTGACCGAAACGCTCAAATTTGGATCCATCGTCGAGGGTACCAACGACGGGTTCCCCAACATCATCGCTTACGCACGGGGCGGGTTGAGCGCACACACGGCTGCGTTCCACTTCGGCAACTGGGACAACCTCTACGAGCGCATCCGCCGCGTCAACGAGTTCCTCTACAAACTCAAAAAGTTCGGCGGTTGGCTCGATGGCGAGACGGCGACCAACTACGAAGCCCAAGTGCGCTTCTTCCGGGGTTACCTCTATTGGCAGTTGCTCAAACGCACGCCGACAGCGATTATCTATAACGAAAACCTGTTGGCCATTCGTAAAGACATGCCGCTTTCGACCGAGGACGAGGGTTGGGACATGGTGCAGCGCGATCTCGAATTCGCCGCGCTGAACCTGCCTCCCGTGTGGACCGGTTCGGAAGCCGGACGCGTGACGTCGGGAGCCGCTTACGCCCTGCTTTCGCGCGCCATGCTCTACGCCGAGCGTTGGGATGTGGCCAAGACGGCTGCCGAGGAGGTCTTCAAGCTCGATTACGACTTGATGCCCGGCAAGACAGCTGCCGACTACATCAAAGCATTCACTTCCGGCCAAAAAGGCAACAAAGAGGCGATTCTCGAATACAACTACTTGAAAGGCGGGCCCAACCACTCATGGGATCGTCTGTTCATGCCGGGCGGCGATAACACCTCCATGGGCGGACGCGCCACCCCGACGCAGGAAATGGTCGAATCCTACGAGCTGGCAACAGGCGGTTATCCCAATTGGGAACCGTGGCACACCGAAGAGGGTACGACCGCCACGCCTCCCTACGAACAGCTGGAGCCGCGTTTCCACGCATCGGTGCTCTACAACGGTAGCGAATGGAAAGAACGCACGATTGAGCCGTACGTAGGCGGTACGGATGGTTGGGCCGCTTTCAACGACGGTTCGAAACTCGACGGCCGCACGACGACGGGCTACTACCTGCGCAAACTGCTCGACGAGAACTATACCGACTACACATCGTATTGCACGCAGCCGTGGATTGCCATTCGTCTGGCCGAGGTGTACCTCAACCACGCCGAAGCCTGCTACATGCTGGGCGGTCAAGAGGACGCAGCCAACGAGGACGTGCGCAAAATCCGCGCCCGCGTGGGTCTGCCCTACGATTCCAAGTCGGGCGAAGCGCTCATGGAGGCCATCCGCCACGAGCGCAAAATCGAGCTCTACTGCGAAGGCCACCACTATTGGGACATGCGCCGTTGGAAACTGGCCCACACCGCTTTCACGGGCATGCGCGTGCACGGTCTGAAAATCGAACTCGACGGGGACGGTTTCAAATATACCTATGTGGACTGCGACAAAGAGGATCGTCTTTTCGAGGAGAAACTCTACCGCATTCCGCTGCCTTCGACCGAGTTGGACAACAACAGTGCGGTCCGCCAGTTCCCGGAGTGGTTATAAAATTTTTTAATCTCTTTTAGAACACCATGAAAAACACCATAAAATTATTGGCTGCGGCCCTGCTGCTCACGCTGACAGGTTGCCACGAACCGGAGGAGCTGACGCCCTCGGTCGAGACCTTGGGGTTGAACAGCGTCTCGGCGCAGTTCGCCACCGGCGACTACAAGAAGGATGCGCAGGCCAAGTTCACGACTTCGGCCACCAGTGCCGATCAGGAGCGTTTCGTCATCGAGATTCCCTATTACTATCCCGAAAGTTCCGAAAACCTCGTCGAGATAACGCAGATGCGCGTTTCGGCCAACTTGGACGACAACTGCTTCATCACGCCGTCGCTCGGCACGCTCGACCTGACGCAGGAGCATTGGTTCACGCTCACGCGCGGCGACGGCTCGAAACGTCAGATTTGCATCACGGGTACTATCAAGAAGTCAAACAAGTGTGACATCGAAGCTTTCTCGCTACCCAACTTGGGTCTTACAGGCATCATCGACCAAGCGAAGCAAGAAATATCGATTGTACCAAAAACCGATGCTCCTCTCAAACCCGCTTTGGCCAAATACCAGCTCTCTTACCATGCCACCATTTCGCCCGACCCGGCTGTCAAAGAGTTTGATTACAACGACGAGAACGGGGTTCAGCTGACCGTCACGGCACACGACGGCGAAACGCAAAAGACCTACACCGTCAAGAAAAATGTTCTTGAAAAGGTCGAATCGGGTATCCGCAAAGGAAGTCAGCACAATATATTCAAATCCGAAAACTTCAAAGAACAGTGGGGCATGACCGGTACGCTCAACTACACGATAGGCGTTATGGGCGACTACCTGCTCGTATGCTCGGGTGCGGATGAACTCGTCTACGTCAACAAACTTAACGGTGCTTACGTCGGCAAGGTGGATATGAACGGTGTCAACCTCCAAAACGGCACGAATGGCGGCGGTGCAATCTGTTCGGACGATGCAGACCACTTGGTAATGTGTACCAACACCACCAACGGCGGAACTTTGCACGTATACATGCTCGATGACGTAGAGGGCACCCCACAAGAGAAAGTGACTTGGACAAACAACACCGGATCACGCATGGGCGCACACATCTCCGTACGCGGCGACATCTCCGACAAAGCTGTGATTACAATTAACGCATGGTCAGGAGGAACCCGATTCATTCGCATCCTCGTCGAAGACGGCGTATGGCAAGAACCCGAATTGGTCGTCATCACAGGTTGTGGTTCGTGGGGCACCGGCAATGTCGATGTCGAGTATCTCACCACCGACATCACGGGTCCATATTTCAAAGTCAACTATTCGACCAATAGTTTGGAATGGATCGATGGCGCGACCAATGCACGCGTAGCGGTAATTGGTCCGGGTGCCGCCGACAATGGTAACTCGAACTGCAATAATGTATCGTGTTGCTACTTCAACGGAAAGCCTTACGTGGCACTCTACAGCAACGCACACTTCACTAACAGTTCTACACGTGCATTGCTGTTCGACGCATCGTCGCAGAGTGATTTCACCGGCACGTTCGACGATTCGCCTGCCAAATACTACGGTTCGACTCCTATACAGTTCTGGGGTGCAATCGATGGAACAACAGCCAGCGGCGATGTCTTATTGACCTCACCCGACGGCTACCACCTCTATTGGTACTGGATTAGCGGTAACGCAAGATTCATCCGAGCTGAAGAATTCGACTGTCTCAAACAGTAAACACCTCACCCTACTATGATTGCCCGCATCCCTCTGACCGGGGATGCGGGTGCTTATGACCGAAAACACGAAACGATGATGACCAACCATTTTCTGAAACTCGCGATAGCCGTGCTGGGTGCGGCATGCTTCGCCGTATCCTGCGGCTCGGACAGCAAGGAGCCCGAATGGGAGTGGCCCAGCCCCGACAAACCGACCGACCCCGCAGCCGAAAAACCCCGCTTCATCTGGGTCGATGCGGCCGCCAATTTCCCCGATTTCGCCGACAGCCGCGAGAACATCGCCCGCGACTTGGCGCTGGCCAAAGATGCCGGATTCACCGACATCGTGGTCGACGTGCGTCCCACGACGGGCGACGTGCTTTTCCGCACCGACCACTGCAAGCAGGTCGAATGGCTCGGGGCATGGCTTCCGGGCGGTTATCAGAAAGTAACCCGCACCGCTACGTGGGACTACCTCCAAGCCTTCATCGACGAGGGCCGCGAGCTCGGCCTGCGCATCCATGCCGCTATCAACACGTTTACGGGCGGCAACCACACCTCGATAGGCGATGCGGGCCTGCTGTTCCGCGACCCGTCCAAACGCGACTGGGCCACCGAGCTGAACCTCGAACAGGGCATCGTCAATATCCTGTCGACCGGCCAGTCGGCCAAGTTCTTCAACCCCGTGCGCGACGACGTGCAGGAGTACATCTGCTCGCTGCTCTCCGATTTGGCCGCCTACGAGGGGCTCGAAGGCATCTTCCTCGACCGCGGACGTTTCGACGGCTTCACGAGCGATTTTTCGGCCTACACGCGCGAGAAATTCGAGGAGTACCTCGGCCAAAAAGTGCAGCGTTTCCCGTCGGACATCCTGCCCGCAGGCCACACTTCCGGCATCCCCTCGCAAGAACCCGCCCATTTTAGAAAATGGTTGGAATTCCGCGCCAAAGTAATCCACGACTTCATGGAGAAAGCCCGCGCGGCGGTCAAGAAAGTGAACCCCGACCTGAAATTCGGCGTCTACGTGGGCGGCTGGTACTCGACCTACTACGATGTGGGCGTCAACTGGGCCAGCCCCCGCTACAATGTCGCGGCGAAATTCCCGACGTGGGCGACGACGCAATACCAGCAATACGGTTACGCCGACCACATGGACCAGATGCTCATCGGGGCTTATGCCAAGCCGAACGCCGTGACCGGCACGACCGAATGGACGATGCAGGGCTTCTGCTCGCTGGCCAAACAGCGCACGATGGGCGACTGCCCGATGGTGGCCGGAGGCCCCGACGTGGGCAACTGGGACTATGAAAACAAATTCACGCAACAGCAGGAGAACGACGCGATTACCCAATCGGTAGCGGCCTGCTACCGCGCCTGCGACGGTTATTTCCTCTTCGACATGATCCACCTCAAAAAGGCCGGCCAGTGGCAGTACGTCAAGGCAGGCATCGACGGAGTACTGAACAAAAAATAGCATCGCCGATATGAAACGCATCCTCCTTTTTTGCGCATGCTGCGCCTGCGGGCTGCTCGCGCCCATGCAGGGCAGCGCCCAAAAATTCCATAACAGCTACTACGACGTGCGCCGCGCCGCCCACGACCAAGAGGGCATCCCCACGGGGTCGGTCGTCTTCATCGGCGACAGCATCACCGAACAGGGCTGGTGGGACATGCTGTTCAAACAGCGCAACATCGTCAACCGCGGCATCGGCGGCGACAACACGTTCGGCATCCTCGACCGGCTGCCCGACATTCTCGAAGCCCGCCCGTCCAAAATTTTCCTCATGGCGGGCGTCAACGACCTCACGGGCGGCCAAAGCGTCGAAACCATCGTGGCGAACATCGCCCGCATGGCCGACATGGTTCGCGAAGCGGTGCCCGAATGCCGCCTCTACATCCAGAGCGTGCTGCCCGTCAGCACCAAACGGCTGGCCTACGACTACGTCAAGGGCCACAACCCCAAAGTGGCGGAAATCAACGCCCGTTTGGCGGAGTTGTGCAGCGAAAAAGCGGGGTGCACGTTCATCGACGTGGCGCCGCTCCTCTCCGACGCCGACGGCGAACTGCGCACCGACCTGACCAAAGACGGCATCCACCTCCAACCGGCGGGCTACGTGGTTTGGACCGACCGCATCAAGAAACTCAAATACCTCAAATAACATGACCACACGCGCCGATTCGATCGACCTGCTGCGCGGTCTGGCCATTGTCGGCATGGTGCTGTCGGGCCAGATGCTTTGGCACAGCGACCTGCCCGCATGGCTTTTCCATGCCCAAGTCCCGCCGCCTGATTTCCGGTTCGACCCCAGCGTCGCGGGCATCACGTGGGTCGATCTGGTCTTTCCGTTCTTCCTCTTTTCGATGGGGGCCGCTTTCCCGCTGGCCCTGAACCGACGGCTGGAAGAAAAAGGCGAATCGGTCGCTTCGGTCGTATTGGGCGTCGTCAAACGCTGGGCGCTGCTCGCGTTCTTCGCCATTGCGCTGGCCAACCTGCGCCCGAGCATGCTCTATTTGCTGCCCGCATGGGGCGCGGCCGTCGTGCAACTGGCCGCATGGGCCTGTTTCGGAATGCTGTTCCTGCGCGTGGAGAAATTTTCGTCCGGCCGCAACCGCCTGATGCACGCCGGAGGATTCGCGGGGCTCATCGTGCTGATGTGCGCCGCCAAATGGCTGGGCGGAGCCGAAGTCTCGATACGCAACAGCGACATCATCATCCTCGTGCTGGCCAACATGGCGCTGTTCGGCAGCCTGATCTGGCTCTGCACGCGCCGCAACCTGCAATCCCGGCTGGGCGTCCTCGCGCTGCTGATAGCCCTGCGGCTCGGCGTGCAGGTCGACGGCTCGTGGAACCAGTCGCTGTGGAACTGGACACCGGCCGCATGGCTCTTCCGCTTCGACTACCTCAAATACCTCTGCATCGTCATTCCGGGAACCATCGCCGGAGAGTGTTTTCTTCAACACATGCAGCGGAGCTCGGACGGCGGCTGCAAGCCGCTCGTCCGGAAAGACACGGCGACAGCCTTGCTCGCCGCGCTGCTCGTCGTGGTGAACCTTTGGGGGCTTTTCACCCGTCATCTGACGGCCAACCTCGTGGCGAGCATCGCGCTGGGAGCGGCCTTGCACGCCCTGTTGCGGCGGGACGACTCGCCGACGGGCCGGCTGCACCGCCAACTGATCGACTGGGGCATGTTCTGGCTGCTGCTGGGGCTTTGTTCCGAAGCCTTCGAGGGCGGCATCAAGAAAGACCACGCCACGTTGAGCTATTTTTTCGTAACTTCGGGGCTTGCATCCGCCACGCTGGTGTGGGCCAACACGCTCATGTGCAGCCGCGGCATCCGCTTCGGCGCGCTGGTCAAGTGCGGCCGCAACCCGATGGTGGCCTATACGGCGGCGGGCTTCCTGCTGATGCCGCTGCTGGTGCTGACCCACACGTCGCAATGGCTGCAACGGTTCAGCGAACTGCATCCGTGGACGGGTGCGGCGCGCGGCGTCATCGTCACCGCCGTCGTGATGGGCTTCACGGTGCTGTGTACGAACAAACGATTTTTTTGGAGAACCTAAAACAACATCAACGATATGCGCATAAAGGGAACCTTTCTGGACGAAATCAGCCACGACATCCCCCACCAGAACTGGGGCGAGAAGGAGTGGGACCGCGATTTCGAGTATATGCGGAAAGCCGGCATCGACACCGTCATCCTGATTCGCTGCGGCTACAAACGCTGGCAGACTTTCCCCTCGGCCACGCTCACGGCCGAAGAGGGCTGCTACACGCCGCCCGTCGACTTGGTGGACATGTTCCTCCGGTTGAGCGACAAATGGGGCATGAACTTTTGGTTCGGGCTCTACGATTCGGGCAAATACTGGGCCGCCGGCCGATACGCCGAAGAGGTCGAACTCAACAAAAAGGTCATCGACGAGGTTTGGAGCCGCTACGGGCATCACAAATCGTTCGCGGGGTGGTACATCTCGCAGGAGTGCAGCCGCAACACGGGCAGCATCGTCGACCTCTACGCCAGTCTGGGACGCTACTGCAAGGAGGTGTCGGGCGGGCTTCCCACGATGATTTCGCCCTACATCGACGGCAAGAAGAACATCAGCCAGTACGTCGCCTCGACGGGACGCGACGCGGGCGTGACGCTCGAAAGCCACGAACGCGAATGGGATGCCATTTTCCGCGGCATCAGCGGCGCGGTCGACATCGTGGCCTTCCAAGACGGCCACGTGGAGTACGACGAACTGGTCGATTTCCTGAAAGTGAACAAGAAGCTGGCCGACCGATACGGGCTGGAATGCTGGACCAATTCGGAGACGTTCGACCGCGACATGCCCATCAAGTTCCTGCCCATCAAGTGGGAGAAACTGCGGCTCAAACTGGGGCTGGCGGCCCAAGCGGGCTACGAGAACGCCATTACGTTCGAGTTCTCCCACTTCATGAGCCCCCAGTCGGCCTACCTGCAAGCGGGGCACCTCTACGACCGCTACACGGAATACCTCGAAACATTGAAATAACCCAAAATTCCGAAGAGATGGATTTCAAGATACTGGCACAACAGTACAAGACCGAGCTGCTGGACAGCGTGCTGCCCTTCTGGCTCGAAAAGTCGCAGGACAAGGAACACGGCGGCTACTTCACCTGCCTCGACCGCGACGGCAGCGTCTACGACACCGACAAGTTCATCTGGCTGCAAGGGCGTCAGGTGTGGATGTTCTCGATGCTCTGCAACAAGGTCGAACGCCGGCAGGAGTGGCTCGACTGCGCGGTGCAGGGAGCCGAATTCCTCAAAAAGTACGGCCACGACGGCAACTACAACTGGTACTTCTCCCTCACGCGCGAGGGCAAGCCGCTCATCGCGCCCTACAACATCTTCTCCTACACTTTCGCCGCGATGGCTTTCGCCCAAGCCGCACTGGCTACGGGCAACGACGAATACGCCATGATCGCCCGCAAGACCTTCGACCGGATTCTCGAAAAGAGCGGCAACCCCAAAGGCATTTGGAGCAAGGCCGTAGCCGGCACGCGCCCGCTCAAAGGGTTCGCCCTGCCGATGATTCTCTGCAACACGGCCCTCGAAATCGAACCGATGATCGACCGCGGACTGCTCGAAGAGACCATTGCGACCTGCCTGCACGAGGTCATGGAGGTGTTCTACCGCGAAGAACTCGGGCTGATCGTCGAGAACGTCGCGCTCGACGGGTCGTTGAGCGACTCGTTCGAGGGGCGTCAGATGAACCCCGGACACGCGTTGGAGGCCATGTGGTTCATCATGAATCTGGGACTGCGCACCGGCGACGACAAGCTGATCCGCAAAGCCACCGAAATCGCCCTGCGCACCGCCGAATTCGGCTGGGACAAGGAGTACGGCGGCATCTTCTACTTCATGGACCGCAAGGGCTGCCCGCGCCTCGAACTGGAATGGGACCAGAAACTGTGGTGGGTGCACCTCGAATCCATGATTACGATGATCAAGGGCTATCGCCTCACCGGTTCGCAGGAGTGTCTGGAATGGTTCCGGCGGCTGCACGACTACACGTGGGCGCACTTCAAGGATTCGGAGCACCCCGAATGGTTCGGCTACCTCAACCGCCGGGGCGAAGTGCTGCTGCCCCTCAAAGGCGGCAAGTGGAAGGGATGCTTCCACGTGCCGCGCGGCCTGTACCAGTGCTGGCAGATTCTCGACGAATGCAAATAAAACGACCCTATAAAATCAAGCACAACATGAAAAAATACCTGTTGTTTCTCCTGTTGAGCGGCCTTTGCACCGGCTCGCAGGCTATGGATGTCCGCATCCGCGGACGCGTCACCTGCGACGGCCGCGGCATAGCGGGCGTATGGGTATCCGACGGCGAACGCTTCGCGCAAACCGACGCCAAAGGCCGTTACACGCTCACGGCCGACGATGCCAACCGGTTCGTCTTCATCTCGGTTCCGGCCGGTTACGACGCCCCCGTCGCCGACGGCGTGGTACGCTTCTTCGAGCCGATGCCCGCCGACGGCAAATGCGATTTCACGCTCACGAAGCGCGCGGGCGACGATGCGCGCTACGGCCTCATTATCACGGCCGACCCGCAGATTTGGGCCCGCAAGGAGTTCGCCAAGCTCTCGGCTGCGGCCGACGACATCGCGGCGACCGTCGCCCAATACGACGGCATGCCGTTTCAGGGCATCTGCTGCGGCGACCTCATCTCCCACGACCATTCGTTCTACGACGAGTACAACCAAACGATGGCCCGCACGGGAATCACGTTCCGCAACGCCATGGGCAACCACGACATGACGCTCTACGGCCGTTCGCACGAGACCTCGCAGAAGAACTACGAATCGAAATTCGGCCCGGCCTACTACTCCTACAATATCGGCCGCGTGCACTACGTCTGCCTCGACGACAATTTTTATATCGGGCGCGATTACTTCTACATCGGTTATTTGGACGAGCGCCAGCTGCGTTGGTTGGAGGAGGATCTGTCGCACGTGGCCCCCGGTTCGACCGTCTTCGTGGCGATGCACATCCCCTCGACCTGCGAGGAGAAAGACCGCAAGCAGTTCCGTTACGAAACTTCAGGCGTCACGATGACCAACCACCGGGGACTCTACGACCTGCTCAAGCCCTACGATGCCCACATCGTGTCGGGACACACCCACACGACCTACAATTCGCCCATCCGCGAGGGATTGTACGAACACGTCATCCCGTCGCTGGGCGGCGCTTGGTGGCAGGGCGAACTCTGCACCGACGGCACGCCGCGCGGCTACGCCGTATTCGAAATCGACGAGCAGGGCGTACGCTGGCGCTACAAGAGCACCGGCTATCCCGACAATTACCAGATGCAGCTCTACGACGGCCGCCAGCATCCCGAATTCGCGGGTTACGCCGTCGCCAACATCTGGGCGAGCGATCCGGCATGGGAGGTGAGCTTCACTATCGACGGCAAGACCTGCGGCCCGGCCGAACGTTTCGAGGCCTACGACCCCGCCGCCCGCAAGATGTATTCGGACACCAGCCAAATGGACCACCGGTGGATTTACCCCTCGATTTCGGACCACTACTACCGTGTTCCGCTGCCTGAAAACGCCGAACAGATCACCGTCACGGCTACCGACCGCTTCGGCCGCACCTATACCTGCCAGAGCGAAATCGTCACGTTAATCGAAGAGTTTTAAGCAAATGGTATCCGCACGGCCCTGTCGGGCCGTGCGGATGTCGTCTTCCCCGGCAGCGTCCGCACGCGGTACTGCCCCCGAACGACACGGTTCATGAAAACGAAACTTATTTTCCTCACCGGCATACTCCTCGCCGCCCTGCTCGGCACGGGCTGCCGCGAAAGCCGCTACGACGTGGTTATCGCCGGCGGCGGCACCGCCGGCACAGCGGCCGGCATCCAGTCGGCACGGCTGGGCGCACGCACGCTGCTGGTCGAGGAGTTCGACTGGCTGGGCGGCATGCTCACATCGGCCGGCGTGAGCGCCACCGACGGATGCTACCGCCTGCGGGGCGGGCTGTGGCACGAATTCCGCACGGCCCTCGAAGCACATTACGGCGGCGCGGAGGCGTTGAAGACCGGCTGGGTGAGCAACGTGATGTTCGAGCCTTCGGTGGGCGATTCGATTTTCAAGCGCATGGCGGCCCGCGAACGGTCGCTCGACGTGCGCTACCGCTCCGCCGTTGCCGATGCCGCCTACCGCAACGGACGGTGGCACCTGCGCATCGAGCGCGCCGACGGTTCGTCGCAGCGCGTTTCGGCCCGCGTGCTCATCGACGCCACCGAACTGGGCGACATCGCCCGCATGCTGGGCGTTCCCGCCGACACGGGCATGGACTCCTCGTCCGTGACCGGCGAAGCGGAAGCCCCCGCCCAAGCCAACGACATCGTGCAGGACCTGACCTACGTGGCCGTACTGAAAGACTACGGCCGCGACGTCACGATTCCGCGCCCCGACGACTACGATTCCACGCTCTACGCCTGCTGCTGCGCCAACCCGCGCTGCATCGACCCCAAAGAGCCCGACCGCGTATGGCCGCGCGACAAGATGATTACCTACGGGCTGCTGCCCGGCGGCAAATACATGCTCAACTGGCCAATCGAGGGCAACGACTACTACGTCAACATGGTGGACATGACCCCCGGCGAACGGGCCGAAGCCCTGCGCCGCGCGAAAAACCGCACGCTGGGATTCGTCTACTTCCTCCAAACCGAACTGGGCTTCCCGACGCTGGGGCTGGCCGACGACGAATTCCCGACCGAAGACCGCCTGCCGTTCATCCCCTACCACCGCGAATCGCCCCGCATACGCGGAGCCGTCCGCTTCACGCTGCGCGACATCGCCGACCCCTACGAACGGCCGCTCTACCGCACGGCCATAGCCGTCGGCGACTATCCCATCGACCAGCACCACGCCCGTTATTCGGGTTGGCGGTCGTTGCCCAACCTCTACTTCCACCCCGTACCGTCGTACGGCGTGCCGTTGGGCGTCATGTTCCCCGCCGGTTATCCGGGGCTGATCGTCGCCGAAAAGTCGATTTCCGTCACCAATCTGGTCAACGGTTCCACGCGCCTGCAACCCGTCGTGCTGCAATTGGGGCAGGCGGCAGGCGTCGCGGCGGCACTCGCGGCAGCCCGAAAGTGCAATCCGGCGGAAGTCCCCGTGCGCCAAGTGCAGCAAACCCTGCTCGATGCCGGATGTTACCTGCTGCCCTACCTCGACCTGCCGCCTTCGGACGCCCGCTTCGCCGCCATGCAGCGCATCGGCACGACGGGCATCCTGCGCGGACGCGGTGCCAACGTCGGCTGGGAGAACCAGAGCTGGTTCGATGCCGACCGCACGGTTTCCGAAGCGGAGCTTCGTCGGGGATTGCACGAGGTCTATCCGCACGTCGCGCCCGCCGGCACGGCGGATGCGGTCACCGGCGAACGGCTGGCCGCCCTGCTCGACGAAGCACTGGGCGAACCGGCCGCCGGGCAGCTGCACCGCACTGCCGCCGGACTGATTCCCGCATACGACGCGGCGCGCCCGCTGACCCGTCTCGAATGCGCGCAGCTCATCGACGCCGTAGCGGATCCGTTCCACCGCGTGGAGGTGGACATCGAAGGGAATTACCGATTTCAAAAACAATAATGCCATGAAACGAATGATGCTGATACTGCTCGCGCTGTGCACAAGCCCGCTTTCGGCGCACGAACCCGCGAGTTTTCCGGCCGCAAGCCCCGAAATCCGCTACGTCGGCCGCACGGCGGTGTCGGACGGGGAGGTGAGCTTCGATTGGAGCGGCTGCACGATGGAGTGCCGCTTCACGGGACGCACGCTGGCCCTGCGCGTCTCGGATACCGGAAAAAATTACTACAACCTGACCGTCGACGGCCGCGACGCGGGGGTCGTCGTCCTCACCGGCCGCGACACGCTCATCACGCTGGCCTCGAACCTCCCGCGCGGCGAACACCTGCTGCGCATGCAGAAACGCACCGAAGCGGAGCAGGGATGCACGACGATCCACGCCGTACTCTTGGACAAGGACGGCCGCCTGCTGCCCGCCCCGGCTGCTCCGGGACGCCACATCGAATTCATCGGCAACTCGCTCACCTGCGGCTATGGCACCGAAGGGCTCTCGCCCGACGAACCGTTCAAGGCCGAAACCGAAAACTGCGACAAGGGCTTCGCCTGCATCATCGCCCGCTACTTCGGGGCCGACTACACGCTGATTTCCCATTCGGGACAGGGCGCGGCCCGCAACTACGGCGACAAGAACAGCACCTCGCCGCTGACGATGGCGCACCGCATCGGCCGCACGTTCGACCGGCAGGAGACGCCCGCATGGGACTTTTCCGAATCGCCGTACCGTCCCGACTTGGTGGTCGTCAACCTCGGCACGAACGACTTTTCGACGCAGCCCCACCCCTCGCGCGAGGAGTTCCGCACGGCCTATCTGCGGATTCTGGCCACGCTGCGCGAGGCCTACGGCGACCGGACGCCGATCCTGTGCGTCGCCCCGCGCGTCGAAGAACCCGCATTCGCCTACATCCGCGAAATATGCCTCGACGCCCCCTACCCCAATCTGGGATTCGCCGCCGTGCTTCCGGGCTACTGCAACAACGACAGCGATCTGGGCTCCTCCGCCCACCCCAACTACACGGGGCAGCGCAAAATGGCCATGCTGCTGATTCCCTTCGTCTCGACCCTGACCGGCTGGGAAGCCCCCATGAAAGCCATAAAATAGAGCCCCCCGTACAAACACACAAAGGGCGTTTCCGATGACTGGAAACGCCCTTTGTATTTCAAGAACCCCGGCCAAGCCCGAAAGCCTGCGGCCCGTACGGCCCCTGAACCTACAATTTTGCGCGTGCTATTTCTTCTCTGCGAAGAACTCTTTTACCTGCTCGTTGGGGATGATGCCCTCCTTGAACATGTAAGCGCCGGTCTTCTCCGATTTGACCATTTTGATGCACTTGGTAAAGTTCTTACCCGTGCCGGTTTTCAGCGTTGCGACTACTTTCTTTGCCATAGCTTCCCAAAACTATTTGATTTCACGGTGTACGGTGACGCGTTTCAGGTACGGGTTGTACTTTTTCCGTTCCAGACGGTCGGGCGTATTTTTCTTGTTCTTGGTCGTGATGTAGCGGGACATGCCCGGAACACCGCTCTCTTTCTGTTCGGTGCATTCGAGAATCACCTGAACGCGGTTGCCTTTCTTTGCCATGTGTTACCTGCTGTTTTTAGTAAACGGACTTCGGGGCGGCGGCTTCGCGCAGGGCGACGGCCAGACCCTTCTTGTTGATGGTTTTCATACCGGCGACGGATACTTTGAGCGTAATCCACCGGCCTTCCTCTTCGGACCAGAAGCGCTTGGTTTTCAGATTCGGACTGAATTTGCGCTTGGTCTTGTGGTGCGAGTGCGAGACGTTGTTGCCCACGACTGCGACCTTGCCTGTAATTTCGCAAACTTTCATTGTGCAGTTACTGTAAATTAAGTTAAGTCCCCGATACGGGGAGTGCAAAGATACGATTTATTTTGCAAAATAAAAATTTTTATTAGGGCGAATGGACGGTCGTTCGGTTTCCGGCGGTCATCGCCGCATGGACAATTCTCAATCTTCATACAGCAGGTACCGCGCCCGAAGCGTCCGATAGCGCTCGACCTCCGGCTGCCAGCGGGCACGGATTTCGTCCTCCGTCGCACCGTCGAGCAACATCTCCCGCACATAAGAGACCCCGACCAGTTTCTCGAACATCGGCGTGAAGAACCGCTCGCCCGCCCTCGAAGCACGAAAAGCGGCAACGAGATACCGCAGCGAAAACCCCGTTTCGCGCGCTTCGTCCAGCGGCACGGTGCGCAAATTCATCCCGCGACACTCGGCGCCCTCCAACGGCGGATGTTTGGCTCCGACGGTCGGACGGGGCGTGAACACATAGGGCAATCCCTGCAGCGACGGGTGCCCGAAACATTCGTAGGGACGGTCGGTGCCGCGTCCGACGCTGACGATCGTCCCCTCGAACGGGCAGAGCGACGCGTAGAGATAGACCGACCGCCGGGTCGGCAGGTTGGGCGACGGCGGCACGGGCAACACGTATTCGGTGGCATGAGTGTAATTGCGGCACGCCACGACGGTCAGACCGCACGGGGACACCCACCCTTCGCCGACGGCCATGCGGGCGATTTCGCCCATCGTCAGGCCGTGCAGCACCGGCACGGGAATCATCCCCACGCCCGAACGGTGGCGTTGTTCCAGCACGGGGCCGTCGATGCGGCGGCCGTTAGGGTTGGGGCGGTCGAGCACCACGACCGCCTTGCCGCAGGCGGCGCAGGCCTCCATGAGGCGCAGCATCGAGATATGGTAGGTATAGAAACGCAGCCCGACGTCCTGCATGTCGACCACGAGCACGTCGAACGACGCCATCGCCGCATCCGAAGGCCGGCGGGCATTGCCGTCGTAGAGCGACCGGATCGGGATGCCCGTGAGCGAATCGACCGAATTGCGCACCGTTTCGCCCGCATCGGCCGTGCCGCGGAACCCATGTTCGGGCGAAAAGATGCCCGTCACCGCGAACCCGCGTCCGTGCAGCAAATCGACCAGATGCACCCGTCCCTGCGCATCGGCCCCCGCAGCATCGGGCAGCTCGGCTACGGCGGTATGGTTGGCCAGCACGGCCACGCGGCGCCCCTCCAACAACGGGAAATAGGCCGCAGTATCGGTCATGCCCACCAGCACTGGGGCTTCCAGCGCAGCCGCAGCAGTACCCGATGCTGCCGCACCCGACACCGCCGCAGCACCCCCGACGCCCGCCGTCGTGCCGAGCACCAGCGCCGACAAAACGCAACAGAGTCTTTTCATGCTTTTTCCGAAAAAAAGTTTTCCGCCGTCCGGGCAATCCGTTCGGCGAGGATCGACATCAGCGGGCGGCCGTCGCAATGCGCAAGGGCCGTCACCCCGCGATGGTCCAGCCAGAAGACCTCGTCCATCGCGGCCATTTCGTCCCCGCCGAACGCTTCCTCGCGCAGGGTCAGCCCGGCCGCCCGCACGGCATCGGCCAACAGGCCGTATTCGACCGAATGCGGAGGCTCGAAACGGTGCCCCCGCACCGAAACCCCTTCGAGCCGCATCGGAACCGGCGCAACGGCATACGGCACTCCTTCGGGGGCGAGCCACACCGTATAGCCCTGCACGGCGGCGAGCGGAGCACCCTCGACGGTACGATACGCCCCGTCGGCCCCGCACTGCACGGCAACACGGCCGCCGGCGCACTCGGCCATGCGGCGGGCGACCGCAGCGGCGGCTTCGCGGGCAGGGGTGGGATAACCGTTCAGCGGCGGGTCGCAGACGACCGTGACCCCGTCGGGCCGCACGCTCCGCAGGGCATACCCCTCGTAATAGGAGACGCCCGCAGGCACGAGCCGTTCGCTGCCGTCCGCCGCCAGTTCGAGGCGCACGAACGTCGACAAGTCGGCCGGATAACGCCGCGCGGCGGCCGTATCGAGCACGCGCCGCTCCAAGTCGCGCAGGTCGGGCGCATACCTACGCCCGAACAACTCGCGGGCGCAGCGGTCGAGCAGCGCCGCATGGCGGTCGAGCAGGCGCACCCGTCCGTGCAGCAGGTGCAAGGTCTGGTAGAGGTACAAACCGGTCATAAGAGCACTTTCAGGAGCAGTTCGCGCAACAGCTCGCCGTCGGACATGCCGCCGGAGTTGATGCCCTTGCTCTTGGCGTCGTACTCGCGCAGCAGCCCCAGCACCTCGAACACCCGCCGGTTGTTCCACCGGGCGGCGTTCTGCTTGATTTCGGTGATGAAAAACGGACTGCTCTTGTGCAGCAGCCGCATCAGTTCGGTGTCCGGCGGAAAGGCCTGCCCGCGATGCCGCGACAGCCAACCCAGATAGTTGACCACGAAAATCTCCTTGAAATGGGCGAACAGCGCCATGACGGTCAGCAGCAGCGGGTTCTCTTTGGGGTTGCGGGCGAAGTGGTCGGCAATCATCAGCGCACGGCCCATATCCTTCGCCATGACGGCCTTGCACAGCTCGAAATTATTAAAATCCTTCGAGATGCCGATGTTCGCTTCGATGTCCGCATCGGTGATGCGCTGCGTCCCTTCGGGCAGCGAAACGGTCAGTTTCCGCAACTCGTTCTCGATTTTCGAGATGTCCGTTCCGAGATGGTCCGTCAACATCGACAACGCTTTGCTGTCGATCGTCAGCCCTTTCTGCGCCACGAACTGCTGCAGCCACGCCGTGATTTCGTAATCGCGCGGCCGCACGGATTCCAGCACCTCGCCGTACGCCGCACACCCCTTGTAGAAAGCCGACCGTTTGTCGGCGTTCTTCTCCTTGTGGCACACCACCAGCACGGTTGTCGGGGTGGGTTTCTGCGTGTAGAGCGACAATTTTTCCAAAGAGCGCAGCTGCTGCGCCTCTTTCAGCACGATGAGCTGCCGGTTGCCCATCATCGGCAACTGGCGGCACAGGTTGATGACCTGCCCCGCGTCGGAATCCTTGCCGTAGACGGTCAGCTGGTTGAAATCGCGCGCCGACTCGTCAATAGCGGTCGCGGCGATTTGCTCCGCGACCCGGTCGATAAAATAGCCCTCCTCGCCCATCAGCAGGTAGACCGGCGCGAAACGGCCCGCCGCGATGTCGGCCGTCAGTTTGTCGTAGGCCGCGACGGTGTCGCGGAAACGGTAAGCGGTTTTTGCCATAGGTCAGACGATCTCTTTCGTAATGCGCAGCACGTTTTCGGTCTGCGGCGTGAGCCGGTAGCGGTCGTCGATGCGGTGCCCCACGAGCCACACGATGTCGTCGCCCGACACGAGCACGAACTGACGCTGTTTTTCGGCCACGGAGACTTTGGCATCGACGAGGAAGTCGCTCACCTTCTTGCGGCCCGTCATGCCGAAGGGCACGAACCAGTCGCCCTCGCGCCAGCGGCGCAGGGTCAGCGGATAGTGCAGCAGGTCGGCGTCGAGCTGGGCCACCTGCGGCGGCACGCCGAAGGTCTTGATCGTGCCGATGTCGCAATACTCGTAATAGAGCACGGCATTGCCGCAATAGCTGCGCACGGCGTCGCGTTCGACGGTCACGAGGCAATCGTCGTCCCCGGCGATGCGGGCCACGACGACCGAACCGCGGTCGATGCAGGCGACGTACTCGCGCGAATAGAAGCGCCGGCCGGTCGCCTGCTGCTCCAACGCATGGCACAACGCGTCGATGACGTCGCCCTTGAACCCGTAGGCCGAACTGAGCACCTCGTAGATGACGAACCCGCGCGGATAGGCGGGGTCGATGCGGTCGACATGGAGCGTGTCGATGCCGTCGGCCGAAGTGACGGCCTCGGCGCGGATACACTCGATGCTGCGGTCGATGAAGCGCTGGGCGTCGGCCAGCCGGCCGAGGTTGCGACGCATCAGGCCGGTGAATTTCGGGTTGATTTCGCGGATGAGGGGCACGATTCCCAGCCGGATTTTGTTGCGCAGGTATTTGGTCGAACGGTTCGACGAATCTTCGCGGAACGGGATTTTATTCAGGACGGCGTACTCTGTGATTTCTTTTCGAGAAGCGAACATCAGCGGCCGGATGACGCGCCCGAAGTGGGTCGAAATGCCGGTCAGCCCGCGCAGTCCCGTCCCCCTCAACAAGTTGATGAAAAACGTTTCGATAGAGTCGTCGGCATGGTGGGCGACGGCCACCGCGTCGTAGCCTTCGGTGCGGCAAAGTTCCTCGAACCACGCATAGCGCAACCGCCGCGCGGCCATTTCCATCGACTCGCCCGTGCGCTCCATTTCGCCGGCGGTATCGAACCGCCGGTTGTAGCACGGCACGCCGAACCGCGCGGCCTCCTGCGCGACGAGCACTTCGTCTTCGTCGCTTTCGGCCCCGCGCAACCCGAAATTGCAATGCGCCACCCCGACGCGGAACCCGCTCTGCATGAAGAGCGACAACATGACCATCGAATCGACGCCCCCCGAAACGGTCAGCAGGATGCGGTCGTCGGGTGTCGCCAAATCGCGGTCGGCGATGTATTTCTGAAAACTCTCGAGCAGGTTCATGTCGATTTTATTAAATTCGGTCGTGGTGCTTCCGATTGTTCACTGTTCTCTTAAACGTGTGGCGCTTTTTGGCCCGTCAAAAAGCGCCGTAAAAACCTCTCCGACGATGTCTCCGCCTACTGCGTGCGGCCTAACGCTGGCTGTGGGTGCCTGACGCGGGTTTGCAAGCAAACCGGCCCCTCCGCCGGACGCTTTTAGTCCGC
>CAZGYX010000006.1:0-67923 GCA_964530735.1 uncultured Alistipes sp.
TGGCACAGCGCCGAGAGGTCGGAGTTGTAGAGGAATCCCTGCGTGCGGAGCCACCAGTTGCGCACGCCCACGGCAGCGAACGGGGCGACCATTGCGCCGATGTTGATGAACATGTAGAAAATCTGGAAGCCCGTGTCGCGCAACTTGGCGTACTGCTCGTTGTCGTAGAGCTGCCCCACGAGGGCCTGCAAGTTGCCCTTGAAGAGGCCGTTGCCGAAAGCGATGACCATCAGGGCACCGACGATCAGGTACTTCGACCCGATGCCGGGCATCATCAGCACGACGTAACCGGCCGTCATGACCAGAATGCCGGCGATGATCGTACCCTTGTAATTGCGCAGGCGGTCGGCAATCAAACCGCCGACGAGCGCCAGAATGTAAATCGAAGTGTAGAAGAACGAATAAATTTTGCCGGCCTGCTGACCGTCGATGCCGAACTTCGACATCAGGAAAAGCGTCAGGATGGCCATCATAGTGTAGAAGCCGAAGCGCTCGCCCGTGTTGGCGAGGGCTGCCGCGATCAGGCCTTTTGGTTGTTTGAACATAGGCTTTGTTTTTGAATGATTTGTACAAATGTACGGAAAATTTCCTATATTTGTATAGCTGCTTTTTCATTCGTCCTATGAACACCGCTCCTGCCCGCCTGCCCATCGTCGAACGCGACGCTTGGCTGCAACCCGTCGAACACCTCGTTGAAGCGCGCCACGACCGCTATTTAAGGAAACTGCACGAAATCGGAAGCGGCGGGTCGCTGGTCGACTATGCCAACGGCTACCGCTATTTCGGCTGGCAGTGGGACGACACGCTCGACGGCTGGTGGCTGCGCGAATGGCTGCCGGGAGCGCACGACGTCTATGTATTCGGCGATTTCAACAACTGGCAGCGCACCGAAATCCGCATGCAAAAGGACAGCGCGGGCGTGTGGAGCGCCTTTTTTCCGGCAGCGATGTACCGCGACCGGCTGACGCACGGTTCGCTCTACAAGCTCCATGTGCACGGCGACAACGGCTGGCTCGACCGCATACCGGCCTATGCCGCGCGGGTGGTGCAGGACGACGAGACGAAAAATTTTACGGCCCAGTTCTGGGCGCCGCAACCGTTCGACTGGCAGGGCGACGCGTTCGATGCCGCCCGGCTGGGCAACCTGCTGATATACGAAGCCCACATCGGCATGGCACAGGAGAAAGAGGGCGTAGGCACCTATGCCGAATTTGCGGAAAAGGTGCTGCCCGTCATCAAACGCGACGGCTACAACGCCGTGCAGCTCATGGCCATTGCCGAACACCCCTACTACGGTTCGTTCGGCTACCACGTGTCGAGTTTCTTCGCCCCCTCGTCGCGGTTCGGCACGCCCGAAGAACTGAAAGCCCTGATCCGCCGCGCCCACGAACTGGGGCTGGCGGTCATCATGGACTTGGTGCACGCCCACTACGTGAAAAACCTCAACGAGGGAATCAACGAACTGGACGGCACCGACCGGCTCTACTCCAAACCGGGCGAAGCGGGCTACCAGCCCTACTGGGACTCGATGATTTTCGACTACGGCAAACGCGAGGTGCAGCATTTCCTGCTCTCGAACGTCAAATACTGGCTCGACGAATTCCATTTCGACGGTTTCCGGTTCGACGGCGTGACCTCGATGATTTACCACCACCACGGCTACACCGAGTTCGACAGCCGCGACAAGTTTTTCGACGCGGGCGTCAACGAAGATGCCCTGACCTACCTGACGCTGGCCAACCGGCTGGTGCACGAGTTCCGGCCCGATGCGGTTACGATTGCCGAAGACGTGAGCGGCATGCCGGGCATGTGTATCCCGATCGACGACGGGGGCATCGGGTTCGACTACCGGCTGGGCATGGCGATACCCGATTTCTGGATAAAACTATTGAAAGACGTTCCCGACGAGGATTGGAACATCTGGGAGATGTGGTCGGTGATGACCGGACGCCTGCCGGAGGTCAAGACCGTGGCCTATGCCGAATCGCACGACCAAGCGCTGGTGGGCGACAAGACCATCGCGTTCCGGCTGATGGACAAGGAGATGTATTTCCACATGGACCGTGCGTCGGAAAACCTCATCATCGACCGCGGCATGGCGCTGCACAAGATGATCCGGCTGATGACCATTGCGACGGGCGGACAGGCCTACCTGAACTTCATGGGCAACGAATTCGGCCACCCCGAGTGGATCGACTTCCCGCGCGAGGGCAACGGCTGGAGCTATGCGCACGCACGCCGGCAGTGGTCGCTCGCAGACAACGGATTTCTGCGCTATGCGTGGCTGGGCGAATTCGACCGTGCGATGCTGCAAGTCATCAAAGAGTACAAGGTGCTGGCCGACGGCTATGCGTGGAACCTGCTGATGGACGAACGGAACAAAACCATCGTCTTTTCGCACGGCCGGCTGCTGTTCGTCTTCAACTGGCACCCGACGGCTTCGATTCCCGACTACGAACTGCCGGTGCAGAAAGCCGGAAAATACGTGCCGATTCTCTCGACAGACGAAACGCGGTTCGGCGGGCAGGAACGGCAGGCAATGGACGCCGAACACTTCTCGTTCGACGTCGAGGGCGAGGACGGCAAACGCTACCCGCGCATCCGCATCTACAACACCTCGCGCACGGCAATGGTCTATCGCTGGGAAGAATAATTCGGACGGAACGGTCTTTCTGCGCGAACGACAACTCCGCGCGCCCCGACACAAAAAGCGGCCCTCAACGGGCCGCTTTTCTATCAATACCGGTAGTGGTCGGCTTTGTAGGGGCCGTCGACCGGAACGCCGATGTAATCGGCCTGCTTCGGGGTCAGCCGCGTAAGCTCGACGCCGAGACTGGCGAGATGCAGGCGCGCGACCTCCTCGTCGAGGTGTTTAGGCAGGCGGTAAACGCCCACCTCGTGCCCGGTGCGCCACAACTCCATTTGCGCGAGGCACTGGTTCGTAAAGGAATTGGACATGACGAACGACGGGTGCCCCGTAGCGCATCCGAGGTTGACCAGACGCCCTTCGGCGAGGATGAAAATGGAATGCCCGTCGGCGAAAGTGTATTTGTCGACCTGCGGCTTGATGACCGTTTTCACGGCACCCGATTTCTCCAAGCGCGCCATTTGAATCTCGTTGTCGAAATGGCCGATGTTGCAGACGATAGCTTGGTCGCGCATCCGCTCCATGTGCTCCAGCGTGATGATGTCGCAGTTGCCGGTGCAGGTCACGAAAATGTTGCCCTCCGCGAGCGCGCTTTCGACCGTCTTGACCTCGAAACCCTCCATAGCGGCCTGCAAGGCGCAAATCGGGTCGATTTCGGTGACGATGACCCGCGCACCGTAAGCGCGCATCGAACGGGCGCACCCCTTGCCGACGTCGCCGTAACCGCACACGACGACCACTTTGCCGGCAATCATCACGTCGGTGGCGCGCTTGATGCCGTCGGCCAGCGATTCGCGGCAGCCGTAGAGGTTGTCGAACTTCGATTTGGTGCACGAGTCGTTGACGTTGATCGCCGGAACGAGCAGTTCGCCGCGCTCCTGCATCTGGTAGAGCCGGTGCACGCCGGTCGTAGTCTCCTCGCTCACGCCGCGCCATTCGGCCACCGTGCGGTGCCATTTTCCGGCATCGTCCGCAAGAATCCGCCGCAGCGTGTCGACGATGACCTCCTCTTCGTAGGACGACGCAGGAGCATCGAGCGACGAAGCGTCGTTTTCGGCCTTGAAACCCTTGTGAATCAACAGCGTGGCATCGCCGCCGTCGTCGACGATCAGCTGCGGGCCCTTGCCGTCGGGGAACGACATGGCCATCGCCGTGCACCACCAGTATTCGGGTAGCGTCTCGCCCTTCCAAGCAAACACCGGAACGCCTGCGGCGGCGATAGCGGCAGCGGCGTGGTCTTGGGTCGAAAAGATGTTGCAGGAGCACCACCGCACTTCGGCGCCCAGTTCGACGAGCGTTTCGATGAGGACGGCCGTCTGTATGGTCATGTGCAACGACCCCATGATGCGCACCCCTTTCAACGGCTTTTGCGGCCCGTATTCGCGCCGGACAGCCATCAGGCCGGGCATTTCGTGCTCGGCTATCTCGATTTCCTTGCGTCCCCACTCGGCCAACGACATGTCAGCCACCTTGTAGGGAAGTGTCGAATCCAAAAACATGATTTTTCTATCGTTTTACATTTTTCTATTTACACGGCAACGTTTCATTCGCACATGGCGCGTATCGTCCGTTCGTCCTCCACCAGTTGCCGCCGAAGCGCCTCGACCGACGGGAAAGCGTGTTCGTCCCGAATTTTTATTAAGAGCTCGACGTGGAGCTTACGACCGTAGAGAGAACCGCCGAACCCGAACAGATGCGTTTCCAAATGCCGGCGGCTGCCGCCGACCGACGGATTGCATCCCAAATTGGACATGGCGTCGTAAGACCGGCCGTCGACCGTGACGCGCGAACGGTAAACCCCGTCGGGAGCCGCACAATCGTCCGGCACCCCGATATTCGCCGTCGGGAACCCCAACTCGCGGCCCAGCTGCCGCCCGCGAACGACCGTTCCGATGACCGTCCAACCGTGCTCCATGCGCCGTCAGGCTTTATGCAGCCGCGCGATGGGCGTTTGCGACCCGACCGTCGGATCGCCGATTTCGACCAGCAGCTCGCTCTCCTTCGGGACGAGCACGTCGACGCGCGATCCGAACTTGATGAATCCGCAGACGCTGTTCTGCTCGACATGCTCACCGGGTTTCATGTACGACACGATGCGGCGCGCAATCAGGCCAGCCACCTGCCGGAACAACACCTTGCGGCCGTCGTTCATCCGCACGACCGTCGTCGTCCGTTCGTTCTCGGTCGACGACTTGGGATGCCATGCGACCAAAAAGCGGCCGTGATGATGCTTGAAGTACTCGACCGTCCCTTCGACCGGCACCCAGTTCATGTGGATGTTGGTAATGGACATGAAAATCGAAATCTGCAACATCTCCTGCCCGGCGAAACATTCGTTCTCCTTGACCAGTTCGGTGACGACCACACGTCCGTCGCACGGAGCGAAAATCAGGTCGGAGTCGTGGATGCGCACGCGGCGCGGCTCGCGGAAAAAGGCCACGATGAAGAACCAGAAAAACAACAGCAGCAGCGCGCTTATCCAAAGGAGCGTCCCCTGTTCGTCGCTGACCAACAGATGATGAATCAACCACCAGCACAAAGCGCACGCTACGCCCGAAAGCGCGATGATGTGGTAACCTTCCTTATTTATTTTCATAGTTGCGGAGTTAGCAAAAAAAGAGGAAATAGATGCTCACATAGACGAACACGAACGGCGCCGACACCAGCACAGCATCGAACCGGTCGAGCACGCCGCCGTGTCCGGGGATGAGGCTGCCCGAGTCCTTGACACCGGCCGCCCGTTTGAACATCGACTCGACCAAGTCGCCCGCCACGCCCGTCACCGAAACGACGAGCGACAATCCGAGCCAGAACGGCCAAGCGACCCCGCCCCAAGAGAGACAGGCGATCGCCCCGCCGACGCACAGCGCGCCGAGCAGGCCGCCGAAGAATCCCTCCCACGACTTTTTGGGCGAATGGCGCGGGAACAGCGGATGCCGGCCGAACGCCATGCCGACCAGATAGGCGAAGACGTCGTTGGCCCAAATGATGAGGAAGTAACAAATCACGAACGCGGCACGCGACCACTGGGGCTGGGGAAAGAAATCCAGCCGGTCGAGCAGGCAGAGCAAGCCGAAAGGCAGGGCGACGTAGAACACGCCCATGAACGTGGTGCCGATGTCGACCAGCGGATGTTCGCTCTTGCGCCACAACATGACGATGAACAACATCGGCACGAGCAGCAACAACAAGAACAAACAACACAGAAACAGAATCCCGCCGGTAAAGAGGGGGCACCAATAGAACGCAGCGAAAAGGCACAATCCGCCTCCAATGCCGATACCGGAATGCGGATTGTGTCCGCACTTGCGGGCCAATGCGTAAAATTCGTACAATCCGCCCAGCATGAGCAGCGCGAACAATGCGCACATGCTCCCATGCGACCACAGCACGGCCCCGATCATCACGGCGACCAACACGCCGCCGCTCACGGCCCGTACGACGAGGTTCTTCATTTTTTCCGTCATGGTATCGTAGTAGTTTTATTCGTGGGATTCAGTCGTCGCGCAAGCGGCTCCGGCAGCTTTCGCTTCGGCCTCGCGGCGTTCGCGCTCGATGTCTTTCTTGCGCTTGCCGAAAATACGCTCGACGTCTTCGGTGAAAACCACCTCGCGCGCGAGCAACAACTCGGCAAGCTCCTTCAAGCCGTCGGCATGCTCGCGCAACACCTTGTCGGCCATTGCATAAGCCTGCCCGATGACCCGTTTGGCCTCGGCGTCGATTTCCTGCGCCGTCAGTTCCGAATAGGGTTTCGTCAAAGCCATGTCGCTTTGGCCCGTCGAATCGTAGAAACTCAACGTCCCGACCTTTTCGCTCATGCCGTAATAGGCGACCATCGCGTAGGCCTGCTTCGTGACGCGCTCCAAGTCGTTCAGCGCACCGGTCGAAACGTGGCCGAACGTCAGCTGTTCCGACACGCGGCCGGCGAGCGTCGCCGCCAGCTCGTCCATCATTTGTTCGCGCGTAGTGATTTGCCGCTCCTCGGGCAGGTACCACGCGGCACCCAAAGCCTTGCCGCGCGGAATAATCGTCACCTTGATGAGCGGGCTGGCGTTTTCGAGAATCCAGCTCACGGTAGCGTGCCCCGCCTCGTGATAGGCGATGACGCGTTTTTCTTCATCGGTGATGATTTTGTTCTTGCGCTCCAAACCGCCGATGATGCGGTCGATAGCGGCGAGGAAGTCCTCCTTCGAGACGCATTTCTTGTTGTTGCGCGCCGCGATGAGCGCCGCCTCGTTGCACACGTTGGCGATGTCGGCCCCCGAAAATCCGGGCGTCTGACGCGCCAAGAACGAACGGTCGAGCTGCGGGTCGAGCTTCAGCGGCCGCAAATGGACGTTGAAAATCTCCTCGCGCTCCTTGACATCGGGCAGGCCGACCTCGATTTGCCGGTCGAAACGTCCGGCACGCATCAATGCCTTGTCGAGAATATCGGCGCGGTTCGTGGCGGCCAACACGATGACGCCGGCGTTGGTCTGGAAGCCGTCCATTTCGGTCAGCAACTGGTTGAGCGTATTTTCGCGCTCGTCGTTGCCCGAGAATCCGGCGTTCTTGCCGCGCGCACGGCCGATCGCGTCGATTTCGTCGATGAAGACGATGCACGGGGCCTTTTGTTTGGCCTGCTCGAAGAGGTCGCGCACGCGCGAAGCCCCGACGCCGACGAACATCTCGACGAAATCGGAACCCGAAATCGAAAGGAACGGCACATTGGCCTCGCCGGCGACGGCTTTGGCCAACAACGTCTTGCCGGTACCCGGAGGGCCCACGAGCAGTGCGCCTTTGGGGATTTTGGCCCCCAGTTCGCGGTATTTGTCGGCCTTTTTCAGGAAGTCGACGATTTCCATGACCTCGACTTTGGCTTCTTCGAGACCGGCGACATCCTTGAACGTCACGCGCTTGGAATTGTCCTTGTCGAAGACCTGCGCACGGGCCTTGCCCACGTTCATGATGCCCCCGCCGCCGGCACCGCCGCCCCGCGACATCGACCGCATGATGAAAAACCACACGCCGATAATCAGAATCCACGGCAGGAAATTGACCAGAATACTCGTCCAATCGTTGGCCTTGTTCTTATAGACGACCGGCACCGTATGGCCGGACGCATCTTCGACCGCGCGCAAATCCTCGCGGAAAGCGTCGACCGACCCGATGTTGAACACCAGCTGCACGCCCGATTCGGGCATCCGGCGGAACTCCTTGCGCTCGGCATCGTTGCGATAAAGCTCGCCGACGCCCTCTTTCAGAAAGACTTGGGCTTGGTCGCGGTTGACGACCTCGATCCGCTCGACCTCGCCCTGCGCGACCATCTTTTCGACCGTTCCCCAATCGCTTTGGACGGGCGAACCGGCGGTATCGTCCATCAGGTACCACCCGATGATGAAAGCCCCGATCAACCCGTAAATCCACAACATCGACGGATGCGGGAAATTGGGTTTCCGCATTCCGGCAGGTTGTTTCCGGCTGTTTTTCGCAGGCTTGTCGTTCCGTTTTGCCATAGCTTACTCTTCGTATTCGTAGCGGGTCATGGGCGCATCGCTCCACAACTCCTCCAACTTGTAGAAACCGCGCAGTTCGGTCTGGAAAATGTGCACCACGACGTCCACATAGTCCATCGCAATCCACACGGAGTTCTGCTGGCCCTCGATGCGCCACACCTTTTCGCCCAACGTTTCGAGCACCTTCTCGTCGATGCCGTCGGCGATGGCCGCGACCTGCGTCGTGGAGTCGGCGTTGCACACCACGAAATGGGAGCAGATGGCCCCGTCGATACCCGAAAGGTCCAACGATACAATATCCTTACCCTTTTTATCTTCGATCGCCGCGACGATCGTGTCGATCAACTGATTCGTCTTATCCATAAAAATTCGGTTCGGGCGCCCGCAATCGGGGGCTGTCCGACTGGCAAAGATACGAATAAGCGAGGGCAAAAGCAAGTTTTGCTTGCATTTTGCCGAGCGGGAGTATCTTCGACGCAGTCAAAGATACGAATTTATTTGGTATTGCCCGTTCAGACCGCCACCGGTTTCGGCGCATGGGAGAGAATCGTGCCGGTCAGGGCGCGGATAATGGAACTTTTCACGTAGGTGCGGCGCACGGCGACGGCGATTTTGCGCGAAGTAGCCCCTTTGGCCAGCATTTTCAACCGGTCGCGGCGGTCGGCGGGGATGTACTCCACCGCCATTTCGGGGATGACGGTCAGGCACTGCGTGCAATCGACGATGCGCATCAGCGTATCGAGCGACCCCGACTCGAACGTATAGTGCGACGGCATGCTGCGGCGCGCCTGACACAACTCGATAATCTGGTCGCGCATGCAGTTGCCCGGGCTCAAAATCACCAAATCTTTGAGGTCGATCTCCTCGATGCGGATGTTCTGCCGCTCGTAGAGCGGATTTTCGGGCGACACATAGGCGAAAAACCGGTCGCTGAACAACTCCTGCTCGACGATTCCTTCGCCGCACGTCCCGCTGGCGACCAGCGCCGCATCGAGCCGGTCGTGCTTCAAAGCATCCACGATGTCGGCCGTCACCATTTCCGAAATTTCCAATTCGACCTTCGGAAAATCGCGCACGAACGCCGGAATGAACTTGTGCAGCAAGTAGGGCGCAATGGTCGGAATGACCCCCAGCCGCAATTTGCCGGCCGTCTCGCCTTTGAGTTCGGCGACGGATTCCTTGATGCAGTTGTAGGCGCGGAGCGTTTCGCGGGCGCGTTCGAGCACCACTTCGCCCGCTGCGGTCGGGATGACGGGTTTCTTCGAGCGGTCGAGCAGCACCACGTCCAGTTCCTCCTCCAACGACTTGACCTGCATGCTCAACGACGGCTGCGTCACGAAACAATGCTCGGCCGCAACCGAAAAACTGCCGCAGTTGGCTACGGCCAAAAGGTATTCGAGCTGGATGATAGTCATACGGAATTATAGTATCGGGTTATTCGGTCCGACAAAAATATCAAAAATACCGATACCGGACAATTTTTTTTAGGCGTCCCGCACAGATTTTCGTAAGTTTGTCGCAAAATCGTATCATCATGAAAAAAATCATACTTACGGGCGACCGCCCGACGGGACGGCTGCACTTGGGACATTTCGTCGGCTCGTTGCGCCGCCGTGTGGAACTGCAAAACTCGGGCGAATACGACCGGATCTATATCATGATTGCCGATGCGCAGGCGCTGACGGACAATGCCGACAATCCGGAAAAAGTGCGGCAGAACATCATCGAAGTGGCGCTCGACTACTTGTCGGTCGGCCTCGACCCCGCGAAATCGACGCTGTTCATCCAATCGCAAGTGCCGGAACTGTGCGAGCTGGCATTTTATTATATGAACTTGGTAACCGTCCAACGGTTGCAGCGGAACCCGACGGTCAAAACGGAAATCCAACTGCGCGGATTCTCGGAAAACGCGGTCGAGGGCGACACGCAACAAAAACAGGGCATACCGGTGGGATTCTTCACCTACCCGATCAGTCAGGCGTCGGACATCACGGCGTTCAAGGCGACGACCGTCCCGGCGGGCGAAGACCAAGAACCGATGGTCGAACAGACCCGCGAAATCGTCCATAAATTCAACGCCACCTACGGCGAAACGCTCGTGCTGCCGGAAATTCTGCTGCCGGACAACGCCGCCTGCCTGCGGCTGCCCGGCACGGACGGCAAGGCGAAGATGTCCAAGTCGCTGGGCAACTGCATCTACCTGTCGGACACGGCCGACGAGGTGAAGAAGAAAGTCATGGGCATGTACACCGACCCCGACCACCTGCGGGTGGAAGACCCGGGCAAGGTCGAGGGCAACACGGTATTCACCTATCTCGATGCGTTCTGCCGTCCGGAACACTTTTTGCGGTACCTGCCCGAATACGCCTCGCTCGATGAACTGAAAGCGCACTACCGGCGCGGCGGGCTGGGCGACGTGAAGGTGAAAAAGCTGCTGATAGCCATTCTCAACGAAGTGCTCGACCCCATTCGCGAACGGCGCAACTATTTCGAAGGCCGCATCCGCGAGGTCTACGACATTCTGCACCGCGGCTCCGAAGAAGCGCGCAAAGCGGCATCGGAGACGTTGGACGAAGTACGCACGGCGATGAAAATCAACTATTTCTCCGACGCGGCACTCATCGAGGAACAGGCGAAAGCCTACGCCCTCAAAAAGTAATGTTTTCGATAAGCCGAGCGCAGAGCCGAACTTGTTCAGGCTATGCCGAGGCGAGAAAAGGTGCATGTAATTGAACGCATGAAACGTGCAGACCGCATATACCGGCTCTTTTTCCGGCTGACCAGACGGCTCAACGAAAACCAGACGATGATGATTCTGGCTGTCGTGGTCGGTGTTTTGGCCGGACTGGCGACCTACATCTTCGAGATGCTGCTCTATGCCATCAAGAACGGGCTGACCAACTGGTTTCCGGTCGACAGCGCCCATTTTCTATTCCTGATCTACCCGATTGTCGGCGTGATTCTGGCCACGCTGTTCGTGAAATACATCGTCCGCGACAACATCTCCGAAGGGGTCACGCGCGTGCTCTATGCCATGTCGCAACGCGATTCGCACATCGTCGCCCACAACTGCTGGACGTCGGTCGTCGGCGGCGCGACGACTATCGGATTCGGCGGTTCGGTCGGTCCCGAGGCCCCTATCGTGCTGACGGGAGCCGCTATCGGCTCGAACGTCGGCCGGCTGGCGCGGCTCAACTACAAGAACCTGACGCTGCTGCTGTGCTGCGGTGCCGGAGCGGCGCTGGCGGCTATCTTCAAGGCGCCGATTACGGGCGTGGTCTTCGTGCTGGAAATCCTGATGCTCGACATCACGGCCGGCTCGGTCATCCCGCTGCTCATCGCCTCGATTACGGCGACGACAATGGCCTTCATGCTGCGCGGCTTCGACCCGATACTGGCCGTCGCGCTGGCACCGGCCGATGCGTTCGAGCTGTGGCAGATTCCGCTCTACATCCTGCTCGGCGTATTGTGCGGCCTGATGTCGTGGTACTTCACCTCGATGAACACGCGCATCGGCGGCATCTTCCGCAAGTTCGACAAGCAGTACAAAAAATGGCTGCTGGGCGGCGCGATTCTCGGCGTGCTGATTTTCATCTTCCCGCCCCTCTACGGCGAAGGCTACGAAAGCCTGACGACCCTCATGCACGGGCAAGCCGAACATCTGTTCAACAACTCGCTGTTTTACCGGTTCAGCCACATCGACTGGGTGGTCATCCTCTTCATCATCGCCACGATGCTCTTCAAAACCGTCGCAATGGCGGCCACCACGGCGGCCGGCGGCGTGGGAGGGACGTTCGCGCCGTCGCTGTTCGTCGGCGGATTCACGGGCGCGACGCTCGCGCTGGTCTGCAACACGCTGTTCCACTGGGACGTATCCGTCGTATCGTTCACCCTCGTGGGCATGGCGGGCGTCATGTCGGGTGTGATGAACGCCCCGCTGACCTCGATTTTCCTGATTGCCGAACTGTCGAGCGGCTACGGGCTGTTCATCCCGCTGATGATTACGGCCTGCATCTCGTTCACGGTGGATTACTACCTCAATCCCGACTCCATTTACACCAAGCAACTTCGTCAGAAAGGCGAACTGCTGACGCACAACAAAGACCAATCGGTGTTCGTATTCCTGAAACTGGACGAACTCATGGAAACCGATTTCCTGCGCATCAAGGAGGGATTCACGCTGGGCGACATCGTGCACATCATCGCCACGGCCCACCGCAACATCTTTCCGGTCATCGACAATTTCGGCGTGCTGCTGGGCGTCGTGCAACTCGACGACCTGCGCCGCGACATGTTCAATCGGGAGAAATACGGGAACCCCATTTCGCACTACATGATTCAACCGCCCGACCGGATTCTGGAACACGAATCCATACAAGGCGTCATGGCCAAATTCGAGGACAAACGCACATGGATGCTGCCCGTCGTGGACAAGCAGGGCCGCTACTTGGGATTCATCTCGAAATCGCGCATCCTCAACGCCTATCGCCAGCAATTAGTGAAAATCCAGCAATAGCCCGTTTAAGAAACGGGATTTATTAAGGCGTCCGAACGCTTCTCCTGCTTCGGACGGTTTGACTCGCCCTGACCGAATCAATACAAATGGATAGCGAATAAGCACGAAACCTACCCGAAACCAGCCGCGCCGATAAATTTTATTGAATTATCACGCCGCCGTCGGGGTCCACGTAGTCGTAAACCAGCTCCAAATCGTCGAGCCACATTTCGCTGCGGGTGCTGCCCGTGAAATAGTCGCCCCAACGCGAAGCGGCGCAGACAATCATCAGGTTGGTGGGTACGATGCCCTTGTCGGTATAACGAATCGGAATCGTCACCTGCGTCCAGTCGTCGATGTCATCCACAATCAGGAACTCGCCGTAACCGACCACATCGGGGCCGTTGGATTTGAACAGGGTGCTGATTTCGCGCGTGGCGATGCAGATCGGCGAATCGTCCGTACCGACCAACTGGCCGCCGTATTTGTTGACCGTAGCCGGTGCCATGCCGTAATCCTCTTTCTTCCACGTACCCAGCGCGATGAAGATGCTGCCGTTGTCGGGCGTGCCGACGCCGACACCCGCCGGCGTGTCCTTGCCCGCATAGTCGATCGTGCCGCCCTTGAATTTCACCCACAGGCGCAATGCCGTAGGCCGTGCCGTAAACGCCCGTCCGAAACGCAGCAACCCGTTCGTGCCGTCGGTCGAAACGTACTCGCCCAAGAAAATGTTTCCGGCCGCGAACTTGCCGATACCCATCAGGTTGGCGAATTTCGATTTGAGGTGGGCGCTGTAACGTCCCTGCGAGCCCGGACGCGAATCCAACAAAGGCTCGGTGAGCGTTTCGTTCGCCATTGCCGCACCCGGGTTGCCCGTGCTCCAATAAGGCTCGGCATCGGCCAAATAGGGATAAATCGTATTTTTACTGCCCGACGTGCTCCATTCCTCGAACCCGCCGTTGCGCAACACGGGCGGAGCAGACTCGGCAGGCACTGGGTAAGGGTCGGTTTCGTCGGCCCCGCAATAGGCCTTGATTTCGTAGGCCGTGTCAGGCTCGCGGTTGAGATACCCCTCGAAACTGCCGCCCGAAACGGTAATCTGTTCGGCCGGTACTTCGAGCCATTCGCCGTCGGCCGCCGCATCGTCGGCCCGCGAGGCGGTTTGGGCAGCGGCCCCGCTCTGGATTTTACGGTAACGGAACCCCACCTTTTCGCCTTCGATGCCCGAACCCGTAAGCCATATCACGCCCGGCCAAGCCCACTTTTCGGGATTTTCGACCGGTATTTCGACATCCTTTTCGGACGGCATCACCCGAATCGTCCACTCCTGCGTCCTCCCATGACAGGAGACATTCATTCGCTTACTCGAAGACAACGTGAAATCCTTGTTCAACGTATCCAACGTCGGCAGGTAGGTCGTCAGCTCATCGGGCCCCAACCGCAGCTCATCGATAACGACATTCGACAAATCGGCATCCTTGCGGACATAGGCCGTAGCCACGCAGTTGCCGACGTCGAACACCGGTTTGCCGACCTGACCGGCGACCCGGAAACGGCGGTCGATCGTCTGTTCGGCGCGAATCGTCCACTCGAACTTCTCGAAAAGCGACAGCGTCATGCGCAACGGCCCGTCCAGCGGGAAAACGCCGGGGAACGACTCCGAAGCCACGATCGAAGCGCGGGCAGCGTCGAGGTCGAGGTTGACGCTGACGTTATGCGGCACAATCTGGAAAGCCACGCTGTCGATAGGCACGTTCTGAATATCGGTCGTCTCGTCGAGCCGGAGCACGACCGTACGGTTCACGACGTCGATTTCCTTGACCTCAAAACCCCGCCCATCGACTGCGGCGATATTGACCGTGACCGACGGTTTCGGGAGGTCGTTGTCGACGCATCCCACCGCCGCGACCGCCAACGAGGCGATGAAAAACCGAAAAATCCGATTGCGCAGATTCATTGACGTCCTCCATTTTTCTTGTTCCACAAATGCACGGTCATCCCGATGTTGATAGCCGCCAGATTGAGCCGGAAGCGCATTTTCGAGGCCGTGCGCGACCCGATTTTGTTGCCTTCGGCGTCTTTCTGGCTGACGTGCGTGTACTGAATGCCGCCCAAGCCGAACGAGAGCGTCGCGCAAACGTTCGGGAAGATGTAAACGGCCGCCCCGGGATTGAACGAAAACCTCGCTTGGAAGTTCTCGCTGTTCGTCGTTTTGACCGTGCCGTTGTTTTCGTATGAAAATTCCGATTCGCCCGACGAAACCGAAAGCTCCACTTCGGCGAAAAGGCCGAAACGACCTTTCGGGTCGAGCCCCGCATAGGAGCGGTGGAAGATGCCGAACGAATAGTTGTTGCTGCTGACACCGACGTACGGCAGGTCGAACGAAACGTCGTTCCCGTCGCCCAAGTCGAAGCGGGTGCCCGAATCGAGCTTGGCATCGACATAAGTATATCCGAACCGGACGCCGAGGCAACGGTTGTCGCGATAGAAATACCCGAAATAGGGCTTCACGGAGGCGATGGTCCCGCTGGCGTCGATGTCTTCCAGAATGACCAGAAAATCGGTATCCTCGCTCGTCAGCGTGCCGTAAGACGCGGTGAGCCCCATCATCATCTCGCCTTTGTAGACGTATTTCACCTTGTCGATTTCGCGGTCGATGCGCCGGCGAACCGGCAGGAAACGGGATTTGACCGGTTTCGTCTCCTCCGAAAGCAGTTCCGCCGCAGGTTCGTCCCCGGCGGCAGGCGGAATCGAATCGAGCCGCATACCCGTTATGAGAACCGGCGGAACTTCGTGCACGAGCGAATCGGATTCGACGAGCCCGTCCGGTTCGGGGACGGCCGCGAAACTCCCCGTCCCGCAGACGAAAAGCATAATCGAAAACGCCGATGTCAGAATCCGTTTCATACCGCTGCGGTTTAGAGATAAAAGGCCATGCCCAACCCGATGGAAAATATGTTCACCTTGAAATTCATCATGCTCGACGAACGGTGCCCCACCGTCACTTGGTTGTGCACCTGCTTGGTACGGTTGTAGGTGATGCCCATCACGCCGACATTGACTTCGATGGCCATGTTGTTCGTGGCGAACGCCACGATACCGGGCGAAACGCCGAGCGCGAACGTAAATCCGCGTTCGTAGGTACCCTTCACCGGCGAATCGTTGGCGAATTTGGCCTGCACGCCGCCGCTCGTGAACGACATTTCATTGAACAGCGCGAAGCGTTTGTTCCGCCCCAGCGGGATGTACTGCCGCCAGATGATCGCCGCCTGATAACTGCTGCGCAAGGCATAGAAATCCTGAATGCGGATGTCCGTACCGGACTCTTCGTCGCCGAATTTCAGGTTGGCGCTGTTCAATTTGAGCAGCGTGCGCGAATAGATGAAACGTCCCCCGACCGCCATGTTCGTCCGCAGCGCATAGGCAATCAACGGGCTGACGCGGAAATTGTAGCCTTCGGAGCCGATGCCGTCGATAATCAGGAACTGGTACGATTCGTTCGTGTGGGTCGAATAGGAGGCCGTGCCGCCGAAAATCCACTGGCCTTTGGGCACGAATTCGGTGCTAATGTCTGTCAGGCCGCGCTGGCTGCGGCGTTCCTCGTCGGAAAGCGGTATCTCGTCGGCCGATGCGGCGGGTTGCGTCTCGTCGTCGGCCGGAGTCCGGCCGTACAACGCCTGCGTGGCATCAAAGCACAACAGAGCCAACCACAACATCCATTTCATTGCTCTCATGAAACTCGTCCGTACCCTCACCGTCAATAAACCCACTCGAAGTCATCTATATAAAGGACATTCGTCGAGCAAGCATTCATGTAGTCACCGTAAGCACTCGTGGAGCAAGCAATAGTCAGCGTATAATTACCCTTCGGAGCAACAGCAATCGTATCGTAGAACTCGGTCGGAATGTACCCCTCGATCATCGAATCACCCACAGTCGATTCGCTGACATACAGAATACCGTAACCGATAATCGCACCGCTACCGTCTACATCGGACTGCGCATCGGCACTCCACATACCCGATGGAGCTCCCATACCGGAAGTTACAGCTTTACGTTTCGACCAGTCCATGATGGTAAAATAAATGCTCATCATATCCTGCTCGCCTTGAGCCAACGGACCGTTATATTTATTGTAATCAATTTTACCGACCTTTGCGTGATACTTGAAACGCAGACCTTTCGGACGAGCCGTATAGGCATAGGGGATTCCGAAATCGACCGTACCCATCGTACCGTTCATTGTAAAAGTTCCGAGAAACAGATTTCCGGCCGCCGGATTACCGACTGTAGCGGTCGCGGTCAATTTGGAACAGTTCGCACCGCCCATACCCGACATCGTCGCAGCCGTACAAAGCGATTTAGTGAACGAATTGTTACCGCTCCCCCAAATCACGGTCGAAGCATTACTGTTGCTCGTACCGTAACAAGAAGCACCGGTATTTTCCATATCGCCGTTAGGAATGGAATCACCATCGCCAGTCGAAAACGATGTAAAGACAATTTTATCACCTATTTCGGCACAGACTTCGTAAGTGTGACCGGCCCATACACCCGTATTCTCGGCAGGGGTATATATATCCAAATTTTTGGCATTTTTCGACGCTAACCAATCAGGCGTGAAAGTCGCCGCGTAATTATATCCACCAGTAGAAATGCCCGACAAGACTTTCCACTCGTCCGTACCCTGCAAGCGCAATTTGAACGTGGGCACACCTTTCAACGACACGGCGCGCAACGTCACGCTGTTGGCCCACAGGTCGTAATCGGTCTTGACAACCGGCACAATCCCCTGTATGCGGATTACAGCCTTTCTTTCGGTACGAGCCATCTTGCTGTCGAGAACCTCGAAACGCAATTCCGTTTCGCCAGCAGGAAACGCGAAGAATGCCGGATGCAAGGTAACGTCCAACGACTTCCAATTTTCCGAAAGCACAGCGGTTACGTTCGTCGGATCCGTCACGGTCGGTTCGGCCCCAACCGAAGCGGGACAGAGCCAATGCCACAACAGGACGTCGGAACCGTCATCCGCACCGACCAGATAGATTTTCGCTTCGCGAACGGTCGCTTCGCCGACCGCTTTCATCGCCAAAGCCATTTCGGCGTCGGCGAAATCCTGCACCGACCCGAAAATCGCCCCCTCCAACACCGGAGCAGGACTGAAAATAAGCAAGTCGTTGTAATTGTCGGTCTTGTCGTCGATTTTGAGTTCGAGGCCGATGTATCCGGGCAGGTCGTCCGAATAACGGAAATTCAACGCGTATTTCTTGCCGTTGACCACGTTCTTGACGACGCCCGTTTTCTCGAACCCGCCCTTTTCGGGATGCACGGCCCGAAACGACCAAGTCAACTCGGCACCGGATTCGGGCATGTGGAAGTAACCCGTATCGGGCGACGTGAAAATCAACGATTTATCGGCTGCAACAGACGTAGGCAACGCGACCTCCACATAGACGTCGGAAAGTTCCTTTTCGGTGATACTCGCATCGAAACCGACGGCCACGACGGCGCACTGCGGTTTGCAAACCACGACGACCGGCTGCGTAGCACCTGCCGTGACGGTGAAATCCGCGCTACCCTTGTAAAAACACTTGTCGGGTGCTGCGTCGGCGGGCAATTCGCCCCACTCCACCGACACGGAATAATCGCCCGCCAGCAGTTTGACGGTTGCGGGGCACTCGCCCGGTTCATAATGGCGAATCCACGTCGGTTCGGCGGAATTGTCCCCGTCTGTCCGCTGGTAGATGTCGACGGTGCACTTCGCCAACGTCAAATCGGCAGCATTAATGGCACGCGTCTCGGGAGCCACCGTCATGACGATACCACCCTCGCCGAAGCCGTAACGCACCGCATCGGAGTCCGCCTTGTCGCACGCGACCAGCAGGAGGGCGACGCACCACGCCACGATATGTAGCAACTGTCTTTTCATGATTATTTATCTACGTGCAGGAGAATGGCTTTGGTGGTTTCGCCGTCCGCATCGGCCACCCGCAACTCGAAGCGGTGGTCGCCGCCGAACTCTTTCAGAAGACCCATTAAGGTCGCAGAAATCCGAAAATCGAGATCATGCTTTCCTTTCACCTCGTCGTTGCACGGGAATTCGAAATTGCCCATATTCGTTACCATATCTCCTTCCAACTCACAGAGATTGAATTTTTCGGGAATGTTGACTTCGCCCAACACCGGCGTCAGCTGGTCAGAAACGATGGCCACCCAAAGTTCGTCGATACCCGCATCCGAATGCACCTTGACATTCACTTCTGCCGACCTCTGTTTCTGCATCTGCTTCTCGCCGTTGACCTCAACCTCGACCTCGATTTCGACCGTGCCGTCCTCCGGCGAGACTTCCAGCACGGTGTCGATGTCGAATCCGTCCCCTTTGACGGTCGGGCCGACACTGCCGACGACGAACCGGAGCGTCTGCCGGCACGAAAGTCCCTTGCGGTCGGTCACCGTGAACGTAAACGTATATTCACCGTCGAAAGAGCCGATTGTCTCTTTCAGTTTGTTCAAATCAAATACGGCTTCCTGTCGGCCGGCCAAATTCGTCCCGAAAGGAATGCCCCAATGCGTCAACGTCGGATTGCCGTGGCCGGTACACAGGTCGTCGGTGTTCAACCCACCGCCATACCATTCCATATCGGGGTTGGTCGTCCGGTACTCCAACGCCACTTTTTCGATTCCGTTCGGTGCGCGAAGAACAACGTTCTGCAACGCCCCGTCGCCGAGCCGAATGGACTCGGGAAGCTCGCTGCCGTCGGCCCACCGAATCGCCGGACCGGCTACGGACGGGTCCTCATAACGCAGTTCGGACCACATGATCCCCGCCACGCCGCCGTCGCCGATGTCGATGATCTCGTCCTGCACGAACGAATTGACCACCGCGTCGAACGTCAGATTGCCGTCCGTGTCGTAGGTCTGCACCACGTGAATCCGTCGCCACTGCCCTTTCAGAATATCCGTAATATCCTTGTCCATCGGAATATCATTCCCGTTCAGTTTCGCGTAAAAACTGATATGCAGCTTGTTGTATCCGTCCGCGTTCAAGGCCGGAAAATAGACCGGCGCAGGCTCGGGCAGCGTCCAGTCCCACCCGGCCGGAACGTCCCACCGCACCGTCGCGGTCTCCTTGTCCTCGCCGCAGTAAATCGACGCTTTGATTTTTTCGCCCGATTCGAGCACGTCCAACCGTTCGTAGAGGTCGGCCGCGACGCTCAATGTGATTTTGATATTCTGCAACTTGCAGACAATCGTACCGGCCGAAGCCGTCTCCTCCTTGCCGACCGAAATGCCGGCTTTCTCGCCCCCGTAAGAGGGCTCGGCCTGCACGTTGTCGGGGAGTCCGTTTTCGGAAGTGTGCGAGGTCGCCGTAATGGTGTACGTATCCACCGGAACTTCCAACCCAGCGTCGCCCATTGCGGATTTCAAATCGCCGTAAGTCCCCTTGAATACCGGGCTTGCGCTTTTCCGGCCCTGAATGACGATCCGATAATCGTCCGGCGACGAGACTTCCATGCCGCGCGTAGCCCCCGTCGGATTCGACGCGTCGGCACGCGACAGCATCGCCTCGGCAGGCGATTCTTCGGTATTCTGGTCGGTTTCGGAATCGGCCACCACGTGCACGTCGGCCAAAGTCAGAAAACCCGTATCGGCCGTTTCGGGATGCACCGGCTCGACATAACCCGGGTCTTCGTTCACGCAACCGGCGGCCGCGAACGCAAGCGTCAGCAAGGCACCGAATCGAACGAACAATTCTTTCATATCGCGATTCATTTTCATTCTTCCTTCCAATTTATTCAGCGGATTCGCCGCCGGTTTTGTCCGACACCGCATCGTCGTTGAGTTCCACGTCGTCCGAACCGCCCGCTTCGGGCTCCATGAACACGACCTCCAATCCGGCACCGCCCGCTTGGGCCGTGAACCGGAACGTATGGAGCGTACCGGCGACCGTTGTACGGGCCGGCACCTCGATGAGGAGTTCTTCGCCCGCACCGTCCGAAGTCTGCGAGGGGCGGCGCACCGAACCCGTAACGGAAACGGCAGCGCCCGCAGGCACGAAAATCGGCCGGTCGGCGTCGGTCAACGCGAAAGTATATTCGGTTTTCTCGCCGTCGATCCACAACGTGAATTCCGGCTCGTAGAAATAGTCCTTGAACTGGTCGGTCGCCTCGATGCGCACGGCCGAATTGCGGATTTTCACGTCGACGCGGCATTCGGTATTCTTGCCGATTCTGACAACCGCGCTATTTTCGCCCAGATAATAGGGGGCGTCGGGGCCGACGGCATCGGGCGTGCCGTATTCGAGCACGGCGCGATACTCGCCCGGAAAAAGATCGGGCATCTCTTTGCCATAGCGCGCCAAAGTCTCCCACTCTTGCAAGTAGTCGAAACGTCCCACCTCGACGGGGCCGGTTTCGCCGGATTCAAGTTCGGCGATGTCGGAGCCCGTAAGGGTCAGCCGGAGTTCCTCTTTGGCGGGGACTTTCAGACCGGGGCATACGTCGGCAAGATTCGTTTCCGCGCGCGTAACGACCGCCGCCGAAGCCGCCCCGCCGATGTCGAGCCGCCCGCGACAACGTGCATCGACGTCGAATCCGTCGTCATCCGAGCAGGCAGCCGCCAATACCACTGCCAGCAGCAACAAGCTATATTTCAGAAGTATGCGATTCATCGTCGTTTCATTCATCAATGGGCAATCGAGACCCGGATATTGTCGAGATAAACGTAGTTATTATAATAGCCATCCGGTGATTTATCTTTAATATAAACTTCCCACACGAAACGGGTCGATCGACGCCCTTTTATTTCGATTTCAGTCATGGATTTATACGGAATATTCACAACCGGCCAATCCCCGTCAAAGTAATCCGTATAAATATCAGACTGGATATTAGCCGTAATTTTATAACCCAACAACGGCTCATTCCACCAAGACCCCACTCCCGATTCGGCGTTAATAGGGCCTTCTGTCGTATGATATCCAACAGCCAAATAGTGCTGATTTTTAGAGTTTTTGGAAGATTCTCGGTTCATCGAATAATCGAACGACAAATTCAAACCGACCTCATGCGCTTCGTCATCGTATCGGAGAGCCGTCATGCAAGGAGAATCGAGACGTCCGTTATAGGTTCCGGGAACTCCTGCGGCTCGTTCCGAACGGCAACAAATCCGAACGGATTGATTGCGGTCAATACCACACCGTGCGCCAGTCCAGCCCTGTGGAAAACCGTAGCTTTCAAGATTCACACCTTTATTATCGCCACCAGAAGTACGACTGAGAGTAAGATCATCATTGTAATGATATTTATCGGATTCAGGAGTATTATTAAATTTCTCCTCAAACAGCCAAGGCACTTCAAGTGCGGGCACCGTATTCTCGACCTCCGCTTCGAGCGCGGGAATCGTGAACGGATATTCGACCTCGGCACTCTGGGAAGTCAGTTTGGCGATGCACGCTTTGCCGGCATACCGATCGATGAACGCCGTGTGGGCGCCCTCGTCCACGCAAGTGATTTCGTATCGGTTCGCAACGTGGTTGCAGACGAACGCAGACGCGGGCAACTCCTCGCCGGTCGCCCGGTCGACGATGCGGAACGATTCGATCGGCTCGCCCAATGTACCCCAACCGTATCCGTCGGCATTGGTAATCGCACGGTCGGGTGCCTCGCCGCCCGCCTTTTCGGCCAGCGAAAAGAGAATTTTGGTACACCGGTACCGTTCGGGGATGTTGTAATTCAAGGTCGTAACGCCCCCGCGCGTGAACTCGCGCGTCTTGGAAAACGACCGGTCGACCGAAACGCACGGTTTGTCGCCGCCCGAAGCGCCGGTCGCCTTGATAATGACCTGCTGGTCGCCCGACAAGGGTTCCTGCCGCGCAATGAACGCGTACACCACGTCGCCCTTCCGTTTGGGCCGGTCGAAGTTCAGGGTCAGCACGTTGCCCCCCTCGGCCGGAGTGAACACGGGCTCGGCCGCGCCGGTGGCATCGACCGTCAGCCGGCCGGTCACGGGGTCGGGGAACGTAAGCTCGATAGAACGGATAGCCTCCTCCTGACCGGGGAACTTGGGCGATTCCAAGCGGTTGCTCGGAATCGTGATTTTGAACACGTGCACGTGGTGCTCGAACGGCAGGCGAATCGACCAGTTGGTGTCGCCCTCCTCCAATGCCACCGCATCGGTCAGCTGTGCGGTCATGATGTCGCAGCCGCTGTTGAACTCGCCCGACTGCACGGCGGGGATGTCGAACGTCGCCAACGTACCCGCAACGGACACGGGCGTAGGCGACACGGCGAAATAATCGTACCGGCGTCCGGAATCGAAGCGGGACATATCGACCTCGTGCCCCGTGAAAGCGGCCTGCTCGAAGCGCGGCGAATAATAATCGAAAACGAACGGGATGTTTTCCAACGCGAACGGCGCGCCGGCGCCGGATTCGCGGGCCCAAAGACGGATGCTGTCGCCCGAAACCCAACGCACGCCCAAACGGTCGTCGATTTCGGTACGGGTCGTTATGTCGATGCCGGCACACCCGATCACCACCGTACGGAGTTGCTGTTCGGGAGCGGCGGACTCGAAGCCGGTGCCGTTCTCGCTGCAAGCGACCGAACCGCACAGGGCGGCGCAGGTGAACAAGCGGTGCAAAAAATTCATGGCCAATCGGTAACTCATTCTATCACAAGTACCGCAAAAGTACGCCCAATATCCGAACAAAGAAAATAAATTCAACGAACAGGCGGATTTTCATCACGAACGGGCAATTTATTCGCATGCCCCCGTCCGCGACGGAACGTATTTTCCCGGAAACGGGGCTACAACGGCATCGCGTCGTCGATGCCCAAATCCCGGAACGAGAGGGCGAGCTCCTCGCTGCGGTCGGAGATGAGCAGCAGCTTGTCGCCCAGATGAAGCTCGGTCTTACCTTTCGGCACGAAGTAGTCCCCGCTGCGGAAAATCATCATCACCAGCGTGTTTTCGGGCAGCGAAAGCCCCTGCAACGTGTTGCAGCGTTGGAGAATCGCGTCGTTGACCTCGATTTCGATCAGGGCCGACTTCACGTCGTCGGAAAGGTTGACGTCGAACGAAGCCTCGCGGTGTACGCAGGCCAGTCCCAGAAAATTGGCCATGCTGCTGACCGTCGTGCCCTGCACGGCAAGCGAAATAATGGTCGAAATGAAGACGACGTTGAAGAGCAGGTCGGCGTGCTCGATGCCCGCAATCATCGGATAGATAGCGAACAGAATCGGCACGGCGCCGCGCAACCCGACCCACGAAACATAGAGGCGCGCCTTGGCCGAAAAACGCCGGAAAGGCAGCAGACACGCGAACACCGAAACGGGACGGGCGAAGAGAATCATGAAGAAGCCGACGGCGAACCCGAGCATCAGGGTTTCGGGCGCAAAGAGTTCTTCGGTATTGACGAAAAGTCCCAGCGTGAGGAACATGATGATTTGCATCAACCACGTGAACCCGTCGAAAAAGACGGTCAACGCCCGTTTGCGCGTCAGCTTGTGGTTGCCGACAACCAGTCCCGAAATGTAAACGGCCAGATAGCCGTTGCCGTGCATGAGGTCGGTAAAGGAGAACGAAAAGAAGATGAACGCCAGCAGCAATACCGAGTAGAGCGACTTGTTGTCGACATTGATGCGGTTGATCGTCAGCACGGCCAAGCGTCCGACGAGGTAACCGAGCACGGCGCCGACGACCATCTGGACGACGAACATCAAGACGTTGAACCCCCAACCGCCCGTGCCGCTGCCGGACGACACGGCCCCGATCAGCAACACGGTGAGCATGTAGGCCATCGGGTCGTTGGAACCGCTCTCCAACTCCAACAACGGCCGCAGATGCTGTTGCAGCCCTTGTTTCTTGCTTCGGAGAATGGAGAAGACCGAAGCCGAGTCGGTCGAAGACATCGTGGCGGCCAACAACAGCGCCAGCACGAAGGGCATTTCAACCCCCACCGACGGCGCGACGAGCCACACGAACAACGCCATGATAAGCGCCGTGAACAACACGCCGACGGTGGCCAGCACGATACCGGGCGCGAGGACGGGTTTGATTTCGAAGAATTTGGTGTCCATACCGCCGGTAAAGAGGATGATGCACAGGGCGATCATGCCGATGAACTGCGTCATGTCCATCGACCGGTAGGAGATGAGGTCCCACCCGAAAAGCATGCCGACGCCCAAGAAGAGCAACAACGCAGGGGCTCCGAACCGGTAGGCCACCTTGCCGGCCACGACGGCCACGAAGAGCAACAACGCTCCCACGAGCACGAAATTTTCGCTGCTGATACTGAGTTCCATACTTATCTCCTCTTTTGCGGCAACAATCGCACCCGAAAGCGCATCATTGCGGTATAAAAATATAGGTAATCGTACCGGTCTGTTTGGCCGGCGCCGATTCGTCGATGTTGAATGTCGAGACGCGGGCCGACCGCAAAGCCGCCTCGCGCATGCAGGCGTCGCCGCCCGATTTCACATGGGCCGAAATCACCTTGCCGCTCCGGTCGAGGGTCGCCGCGACGACCACCTCGCCGCCCCCCTCGCACAGATAGGCGGGAATCTCGATGTGCCGCCCCGTCCGCACCGGGTCGACGAACGAAAACGAAACCGTCACCGTGCCTTTCACCTTCGCGTCCTGCCGCTCCTCGCCGTCGGGCGTGCCCTTGCGGTCGCGGATGGCCTGCTCTTCGGCGAGGCCCTGTTCGTAGGCCTCGCGGTTGGCCCGCATGCGCTCCTGCGCATCGGCCGCCGCATCGTTGAGCTCGGCGGCGTCGGTGCCGCGATCGTCCCGCAAATGCTCGTTCAACGAATTTTCGTTGGACACCAGATTGCGGACGCTCCCCCAGTCGACCTGCTCCGCCTGCCGGTCGAGCAGCTCCTGCTGCAACCGGTCGCGCTCGCGTTCGAGTTCGGCCAGCGTCTGCAAGTCGATGAACATGCCCTGCTCGGCCGGCTTCCGTCCGACGACGATGCGCGACGACACGAAGACGATCATCAGCACCAAGTAGGCGACGACCGTCGCACACAACCCGATGCGGTGGTCGTACGTCCACGTTCCGGCATCGGCTTTGCGTCCGTCGAACGGCAACTGCAAACGCGCACGGCGCGGAGGCCTCTGTGTTCGATCCGGCAGGTTTTCCGTCATGTTCGGTTGTAAATTTCAGCAAAAATAGTTTTTTTTGGCGATTTTTGCTATCTTTGCGAAAATAAAATCCGGCTGTCCCGCCCGTTTCGGGGCGGGTGCAGCGGTCAAATTACAGAAACAACAGCATCCGCATTATGGCTACAACCAACCAACAGACGCTCAACGCGCCCATCGAATTCTCCGGTAAAGGATTGCACACGGGAGCCAGCGTCCATATGACCGTGCGGCCGGCCGATCCCGACACGGGCATCGTCTTCCGCCGCATCGACCTCGAAGGCCAGCCGGTCATCCCCGCGCTGTGCGACTATGTGGTCGACACTTCGCGCGGCACGACCCTCGAAGCAGCGGGCAACCGCGTATCGACCGTCGAACACATCATCTCGGCACTCTGGACGCTGGGCGTCGACAATGCCGTCATCGACATCGACGCACCCGAAACGCCCATTCTGGACGGTTCGGCCCGCGAATACGCCGCAGCCATCACGGCGACGGGCACGGTCGAACAGGCCGCCGAGCGCAAATACTATCACGTGACCGAAAAACAGGTCTACACCATTCCCGAAAAGGGCGTGGCCGTCATCCTCTACCCGGACGACGAGTTTTCGGTTTCGGTGCACGTGGACTACAACTCGAAAGTCATCGGCAACCAGTATGCCACGCTTTCGCCCGACGACGACTATGCCGCGAAAATCGCGCCATGCCGCACGTTCGTCTTCCTGCACGAGCTGGAACCGCTCATGAAGATGAACCTCATCAAGGGCGGCGACTTGGACAACGCGATCGTGGTGGTGGAAAATCCCGTGCCCGAAGAGCAAATGGCGCACCTGAAAAAACTGTTCGACAAACCCGACATCGAAATCAAATCGGGCTACCTGAACAATCTGGAACTCCGCTGCAACAACGAACTGGCGCGGCACAAGCTGCTCGACCTGCTCGGCGACTTCGCCCTGCTCGGCGTGCGCATCAAAGGCCGCGTGTGGGCGACCCGCCCGGGCCACTTCGCCAACACGGAGTTCATGAAGCAGCTGAAGCAGACCATCCGCAAGGGCGGCGAAAAACCGCGCTACCAATACGACTGCCGCAAACCGGCGCTCTACGACATCAACGCAATCCGGAAGATGCTTCCGCACCGTCCGCCGTTCCTGCTCGTAGACCGCATCTTCCACTGCGACGCGACGTCGGTGGCCGGCATCAAGAACGTGACGATGAACGAGCCTTTCTTCGTGGGCCACTTCCCCGAAGAACCGGTCATGCCGGGCGTGCTGATCGTCGAAGCGATGGCCCAGTGCAGCGGCATCATGGTGCTGAACACCGTGCCCGACCCCGAAAACTACTCGACCTACTTCATGAAAATCGACAACGTGAAGTTCAAACGCAAGGTCGTGCCGGGCGATACGCTGCAATTCGAAATCCACTTGCTGGAGCCTATCCGCCGCGGCGTGGCGCACGTCGAGGCAAAAACATTCGTCGGCGAGACGCTCGCCTGCGAAGCCGAACTGATGGCCCAGATCGTCAAGAATAAAACGCACGAGCAATGATAAGCCCGCTGGCATACATCCACCCCGACGCCAAACTGGGCAAGGGAGTGACGGTCGAACCGTTCGCCTACATCGCGGGCGACGCGGTCATCGGCGACGACTGCTGGATCGGGCCGGGCGCGGTCATCCACGACGGTGCCCGCATCGGCAAAGGGTGCAAAATCCACACGGCGGCATCGGTCGCCTGTCTGCCGCAAGACCTGAAATTCGCAGGCGAAAAGACGACGGCCGAAATCGGCGACTACAACGACATCCGCGAATACGTCACGATCAGCCGCGGCACGGCCTCGACGGGCAAGACGGTCATCGGCGACCGCAACCTGCTGATGGCCTACGTGCATGTGGGCCACGACTGCGTAGTCGGCAGCAACTGCGTGATAGCCAACCGCGTATCGCTGGCCGGCGAAGTGCATGTGGAGGACTGGGCCGTCATCGGAGGCCACTGCGCCGTCCACCAGTGGACGCGCATCGGCGCCCACTCGATGATGCAGGGCGGAACGCTGATAGGACAAGACCTGCCGCCATACGTCATCGTGCGCAACGACACGGTGCGTTTCGCGGGCGTCAACAAAATCGGGCTGGCACGGCGCGGTTTCACGCCGGAGCGCATCCGCGAGATACACGACGCCTGCCGGATTCTGTTCCAGAGCGGCCTGAACTATCTGACGGGATGCGAAAAAGTCGAAGCCGAAGTGCCGCAAAGCCCCGAACGCGACCGGCTGGTGGAATTCATCCGCTCGTCGAAGCGGGGAGTCATCAAGCCCTACGAATAGAAAAATAGCGCACGGAATTTTGACATATCGGATTTTTCCGTTATATTTGCATCGAAGATACGAAGCAAGAGGCAAGGGGACACGAAAGTCCCCTTGTTTCGTAAGGGTTGCCGGACGAAAAACCGGCCGCTTCGATGAGCCGGGTGCCGAAACACGAGCCTATTCGGACCGGCCGGAGCAAGAAAGCAAAATCGACAAGGATGATAGATACGAAGAAAATCGTCGAAGCGGCGGAACGCCGAATGGCGGGCACGGAGATGTTCGTGGTGGGATGCACCTGCTCGCCGGCGAACGAAATCGAACTCACCATCGACAGCGACACGTCGGTCGACATCGACGCCTGCGTGGAGCTGAGCCGCGCGATAGAAGCGGAGTTCGACCGCGACGAGGAGGATTTTTCGCTGACGGTCATGTCGGCCGGTATCGGTTCGGAGCTCACCTGCCTGCGCCAGTACCGCAAACTGCTGGGGCGTCCGGTGGAGACGGTGCTCAAAAACGGCCTCAAAATCCTCGCGACGCTCGACGCGGCGGACGAAGCGGGCATCACGCTTTCGTACGAAGAGAAACAGGCGGTCGAAGGCAAGAAGCGGAAGCAACCCGTGCGGGTGACCCGCACCTACCCTTTCGCCGAAATCGTCCGCACGAAAGAGTACCTCGATTTTCATTAAGGGACAAGCCGCAAGAAAAACAAGATTGCGGCAAGGCGAAGCAACAAAAAAATTAATAAAATAACGTCATGGACAATTTCAATCTCATCAGCAACTTCGCGGAGTTCAAGGAGCTGAAAAACATCGACAAATCGACGATGATCGGCGTGCTGGAAGACGTCTTCCGCCACGCCTTGCAGAAACAGTACGAAACGGACGAGAATTTCGACGTCATCATCAACCCCGAAAAGGGCGACCTCGAAATCTGGCGCAACCGCACGGTCGTCGAAGACGGCAAGGTGGAGAATCCCAACAAGGAAATCGCCGTGTCGGAGGTGAAAGCCATAGACTCGACCTACGAAATCGGCGACGAATATGCCGATCAGGTCAATTTCGCGTCGTTCGGACGCCGTACGGTGCTGTCGCTGCGGCAGAACCTCGCTTCGCGCATCCTCGACTTGGAAAAGGCCAACCTTTACGAAAAATACTCGCAAAAGGTAGGCGAAATCATTTCGGGCGAGGTCTATCAGGTGTGGAAGAAAGAGGTGCTGATTCTCGACGACGAGGAGAACGAACTCGTCCTGCCCAAAGCCGAACAGATTCCCAATGACTTCTACCGCAAGGGCGACACGATCAAGGCGATCGTCAAGTCGGTGGAGATGAACAACAACCAACCGCGCATCGTGCTGTCGCGCACGGCGACCCAATTCCTCGAACGGCTTTTCGAGAAGGAGGTTCCCGAAATTTTCGACGGCCTGATTACAATCAAGAAAATCGTCCGCATCCCGGGCGAACGCGCCAAAGTGGCCGTCGAATCCTACGACGAACGCATCGACCCCGTAGGAGCCTGCGTCGGCATGAAGGGGTCGCGTATCTACTCGATTGTCAAGGAACTGCGCAACGAGAACATCGACGTGTTGAGCTACACGGCCAATACGCAGCTGATGATTCAGCGTTCGCTCAATCCGGCGAAAATCTCCTCGATTACGCTCGACGACGAGAAAAAGACCGCATCGGTCTATCTCAAACCCGACCAAGTTTCGCTGGCTATCGGCAAGGGCGGCCTGAACATCCGCCTGTCGAAGATGCTCACGGGCTACGACATCGACGTCTATCGCGAGGTCGAGGAAGAGGACGTCGCGCTGACCGAATTCGCCGACGAAATCGACGGCTGGATGATCGAAGCGCTGAAAAACGTCGGTTTCGATACGGCCAAGAGCGTGCTGGAAGTGCCGGTCGAGGAGGTCGCCACGCGTGCCGACCTCGAACTGGAACAGGCCCAGAAAATCGTCGAGGTGCTGAAAGCCGAATTTGAAGAATAAAATAAAGACAAGATAATGGGGAACGAAAAGAAATTAAGGCTCATTCAGGTTGCAAAGGAGTTCAACGTGGGATTGAACACGGTCACGGACTTCCTGCAAAAGAAGGGCATCAAAAGCGACGGGTCGCCCAATACGCTGGTCGACGAGGCGACCTATGCGGTGCTGGAAAAAGAGTTCGGCGCCAATCGGGGCGCAGGCAAGGCCCGCGACTCCGTGCGTGAACGCATGGCAATCAAACAGACTTCCGTCACAATCGAACAGACGCAGGAACATCGCGACGAGGAGCAGGAAGTGGTCATCAAGAGCAACGTCATCAGCGTCAAGGATGAAATCCAGAAGCCGAAGATTCTCGGCAAGATAGACCTTTCGCCCAAGCCAAAGGAGGCTCCCGCTCCAAAACCGGCATCCGTACCGGCTCCGGCCGCGCCCAAAGCGGCGGAAAAACCGGCCGAAACGGCAGCGAAAGCGGCGCAACCGAAGCCCGCACCGGCACAACCCCAAGCGAGCAAGCCGGCCGCCGAACCGGAGAAACCGGCCGCACCGGCGAAAGCAGCGGCTCCGGCCGCCCCGCAGACGCCCGCACCCGCCGCAAAACCGGCCGAAACGCCGGCACCGGCAGCAACACAACCGAAAAAAGATCAGGTGTTCCGTCCCGAAATCCAGCAGCTGCAAGGGCCGCAGGTACTCGGCACGATGGACGTTTCGGGATTCGTGCCGGGCGGCCGCCACAAGCGCAAACGGCTGCAAAAGGAGAAAGTCGACGTCACGCGCACGGGCAACAACGGCTCCGGCAACGACGGCAAATCCAACGGCAAGGGCGGCAATGCGGCTGGCGGCAATCAGGGCCGCCCGAACATACCGCAGAACCAACCGAAACCGGGCGAAGGACGCCGCAACAAGAAGAACAAGGGCGCGAAACCAATCGTCCGTCCCGAAGTGAGCGACGAGGAGGTATCGAAGCAAATCAAGGATACGCTGGCCCGTCTGACGGCCAAAGGAGCCAAGAACACCGGAGCGAAACACCGCCGCGACAAGCGCGAGGCCGTAGCCGAACGCATGAACGAGGAGATGGAACGCACGGAACAGGAACGTTCGATTCTCAAAGTCACGGAGTTCGTGACCGTGAGCGAGCTGGCGACGATGATGGACGTCTCGCCGACCGAAGTCATCACGGCCTGCATGAACTTGGGTCTGATGGTTTCTATCAACCAACGGCTCGATGCCGAAGCACTGGTCGTGGTCGCCGAAGAGTTCGGCTACAAAATCGAATTCGTTTCGGCCGACATTCAGGAAGCGATTGCCGACGAAGCCGACAGCGAGGAAGACCTCGTGCCGCGTCCGCCGATCGTCACGGTCATGGGACACGTCGACCACGGTAAGACGTCGCTGCTCGACAACATCCGCAAAACCAACGTCATCGAAGGCGAAGCGGGCGGTATCACGCAGCACATCGGTGCGTACAGCGTGGAACTCAACGGCCAGAAAATCACGTTCCTCGATACGCCGGGCCACGAAGCCTTCACGGCCATGCGTGCGCGCGGTGCGGCGGTTACGGACGTCGCCGTCATCATCGTGGCGGCCGACGACAGCGTGATGCCGCAGACGACGGAGGCTATCAACCACGCACAGGCGGCAGGCGTTCCTATGGTATTTGCTATCAACAAGATAGACAAGCCGAACGCCAACCCCGACCACATCAAGGAACAACTCTCGCAGATGAACTACTTGGTCGAATCGTGGGGCGGCAAGTACCAAGACCAAGAGGTCTCGGCCAAGCAGGGCATCAACCTCGACAAACTGCTGGAAAAGGTGCTCTTGGAAGCCGAGATGCTCGACCTGAAAGCCAACCCGAACAAAAAGGCGGTCGGCACGGTCATCGAATCGACGCTCGACAAGGGTCGCGGCTATGTTTCGACCGTCCTCGTGCAGAACGGTACGCTGCACATCGGCGACGTGGTGCTGTCGGGCACCTACACGGGCCGTGTGAAAGCCATGTTCAACGAGAACGGCAAGAAAGTCACCGAAGCAGGCCCGTCGACACCGGTACAGGTGCTGGGTCTCAACGGTGCCCCGCAGGCGGGCGATATGTTCAACGTCATGGACGACGACCGTTCGGCCCGCGAAATCGCCAACAAGCGCGAACAGCTGCAACGCATGCAGGGCATCATGACCCAGAAGCACGTGACGCTGGACGAAATCGGCCGACGCATCGCTATCGGCTCGTTCAAGGAGCTGAATATCATCGTCAAGGGCGATGTGGACGGTTCGGTGGAGGCCATGTCGGGCTCGCTCATCAAACTGTCGAAAGAGACCGTGCAAGTCAATGTCATCCATGCCGCCGTCGGCCAGATTTCCGAATCAGACGTCCTGCTGGCAGCCGCGTCGAATGCCATTATCGTCGGTTTCCAAGTCCGTCCGTCGGGTGCGGCCCGCAAGCTGGCCGAAAAGGAGGAGATCGAAATCCGCCTCTACTCGATTATCTACGATGCGATCAACGACATCAAGGATGCGATCGAGGGCATGCTCGAACCGGTGATGAAAGAGGAAATCGTCGCATCGGTCGAAGTCATGGAAATTTTCAAAATCTCGAAAGTGGGCACCGTGGCCGGTTGCGTCGTCCGCGAGGGACGCCTGCAACGCTCGACCCCGATCCGGGTCATCCGCGACGGTATCGTCATCTACACCGGCAAGCTGGGTTCGCTGAAACGATTCAAGGACGATGTGAAGGAGGTGACGGTAGGACAAGACTGCGGCCTGAACATCGAATCGTACAACGACATCAAGGTCGGCGACATCGTCGAGGGCTACGAACAAGTAGAAGTAAAACGGAAATAACACCCTGAAAATGAACACCCAAATTAAATTCACGACACCCGAAGAGGCCGTCAAGGTCATCAAATCAGGCGACACCGTGCACTTGAGCTCGGTGGCATCGGCCCCGCAGTGCCTCATCAAGGCGATGTGCGCGCGCGGCGAAGCCGGAGAACTCAAAGACGTGCATATCCACCACCTCCACACCGAAGGCCCGGCCCCCTACGCCGACCCGAAGTTCGAGGGCATTTTCCAACTGGATTCGTTTTTCGTGGGTGCCAACGTCCGCAAGGTAACGCAGAGCGGCTATGCCGATTACATTCCGGTTTTCCTGTCGGAAACGCAGAAACTCTACCGCTGCGGCGCGGTACCGTGCAACGTGGCCATGATTCAGGTCTGCCCGCCCGACAAACACGGCTATGTGTCGCTGGGAACGTCGGTCGATGCGACGCTGGCCGCCGTCGAGTGCGCCGACCATGTGATTGCGGTCGTCAATCCGCACGTGCCCCGCGCATTCGGGCAGGCGATGATTCCGATGTCGAAAATCGACACGTTCGTCCAAGACGATTCGCCGCTGATCGAGGCCACGCCGGGCCCGATTTCGGAAATCGACGCCGCGATCGGCCGCAACTGCGCCGCGCTGATCGAGGACGGGGCCACGCTGCAAATGGGCATCGGTGCGATTCCGAATGCCGTGCTGTCGCAGCTGGGCAACCACAAAAACCTCGGTATCCATACCGAAATGTTCGCCGACGGCGTACTGCCGCTGGTCGAAAAGGGCGTCATCAACGGCGAAGCGAAGAAAACCGACCCGGGCAAAATCGTCTCGACGTTCCTCATGGGCTCGAAAGAGGTCTACGACTTCATCGACGACAACCCGGGCGTGCTGATGATGGACGTCGGCTACACGAACGACCCCTATATCATGTCTCAGAACGACCGCATGACGGCCATCAACTCGGCCCTGCAAATCGACCTGACCGGTCAGGTGAGCGCCGATTCGCTGGGCACGAAGTTCTGGTCGGGTGCGGGCGGCCAAATCGACTTCGTTTACGGCGCGTCGCTGGCCAAAGAGGGCAAAGCCATTATCGCGATGCCCGCGACGACCAACAAGGGCGTATCGAAAATCTGCCCGACGCTGCTGGACGGAGCCGGTGTCGTGACGTCGCGTTTCCACGTGCACTGGGTCGTAACGGAATACGGCGCAGTCGACCTCTACGGCAAGAGCATGCAGGAGCGGGCACGGTTGTTGATTTCGATCGCCCACCCCGATGCCCGCGAGGCGCTGGACAAGGCGGCGTTCGAGCGTTGGGGCTCGCACCACCACTACATCAAGAGCTACATGGAATAACGCAGAAAAACGAGAAGCAGCGAAAAACATCCGGCGCAAACCGGATGTTTTTCGCATAAAAATACACCGATGAAAGCAGCCACGGCCAAAAATCCGTGGGAGGGAATCGCCCTCTCGGATTACGAAAATCACATGCGGCTGAATTCCGTGCGGCAATTACAGGTCATGAACAAGATGATGCAGCGTCAGTTCGCCTTATGCGCCGCCGGTTCGGCGATGATACTCGGCGTAGCAGGAGGAAACGGACTGGAACATGCCACGCAGCACGGATTCAGCAAAATCTACGGCGTAGACATCAACAGCGACTATTTGCAGCAATGCCGCCGACGTTATCCGCAGTTGGACGGGGTGCTGGAATGCGTTTGCGCCGACCTCACGGCACCCGACACGGTGCTTCCCCATGCCGATCTCCTCATCGCCAACCTGCTGGTCGAATACATCGGCTATGACTGTTTCTGCAAAACGGTGATGCAAGTGTGTCCGCAATGCGTATCGTGTATCATACAAATCAATTTGGACGACCGTTTCGTGTCGGATTCCCCCTATCTGCATGCGTTCGACGGACTGGAACAGGTACATCATCAGCTGCGGGAAGACGAACTGGCCGCAGCCATGCAAACCGTCGGCTACCGGCTGTCGGCCAAAGCGGAAGAGCCGCTGCCGAATGGGAAAAAGCTGGTGGAAATGGATTTTCTCACGGAATAAGCCCCTGCACCGGCGAAAAGTCGAGCGGTCGGAAACGAAGATACTCGCGCTCAGCAAAAAATGCAAACAAGTTTGCTTTTTGCCCTCGCTTATTCGTATCTTTGTAGAAAGCCTATTCGAGCGGCATCCGATTCTGCACGGGTGTTGCACGCTCATGAATGAAAACAAAGCTAACGGATTATGAAAAAAATCGGTATCGCCAGCGACCACGCAGGCTATGAAATGAAAGAATTTCTGGTAGGCTATCTCGACAGCATGGGCTACGAGGTGCTCGATTTCGGGTGCCACTCGCCCGAACGGGTCGATTATGCCGACTATGCCCACCCGCTGGCCGAAGCGGCGGAGCGCGGCGAAATAGACTGCGGCGTTGCGCTGTGCGGCTCGGGCGAGGGAATGGCCATGACGCTCAACAAACATCGGGGCGTGCGGGCCGGCTTGAGCTGGTGTACGGAAATCGCGTCGCTCATCCGACAGCACAACGATGCGAATATCATCGTGCTGCCGGCCCGATTCGTCACGAACGACGAAGCGGTCGCGATGCTCGATGCCTATTTCACGGCGACGTTCGAGGGCGGCCGCCACGAAACCCGAATCGCCAAAATGCCGGTGAAGTAACGGTACCCCACTACCGCGAATCCCCGCAAAAAACAGCCCGCTTTGCAGCGGGCTGTTTTTTTTGCGTATGTTCGATTTCTAATTAAAAATACTTGCCGCGAAGGTCGCGCACTTCGGCCATTTGCTGGATAGCCGGAACGGCCAACCGCTGCACCATGCTTTCGAGCGTAGCCGCTGCACGCACTTTCTCGCCTTCGGCCGTCTGTTTGTCGGCGGACTGAATGTCCTCCACGACGAACACGTAGACACCCGACTGCCCCTTGACGGGAGCCGAAACGACGCCCTGCCCGCTCTTGGCGATAGCCCCCATTACGCGCGGTTCGTAACCGATGCCGTCGACGTAGTAGGAAGCCAGCGAAACATTTTCAAAACCGGCGATTTCGGCACCGAGGCTCTGCGCCTGCTCCTCCAACGAAGCACCCGACAACTCGTTCACGATGTAGTCGTATTTCTTGTCGCGGAGCACCTGCGCACGAACCTGCGCCTGCACTTTGTTCAGCGGCGTGTACACTTCGTCGTCGATGCCGGTCACGATAGCAATGACATAATCCTTGCCCACGTTGAAAATCTCCGAAACGTCGCCTTTGTCCGCGCCGAACGCCCAACGGACCACTTCGCGGGAGTCCTCCAATCCGCGCAACGTCCGTTCGCCCTCGTTGAGCGTCGCCATGCGCGGCGTAACCGCAGCATCCGCAGCGGCCGCGTTGAACGTATCGAGCGACCCTTTGGCCTTGACGGAGAACGTACCGGCCAGATTGTGCACGTTGCCGCGCGTGGCTTCGGATGCCTCCAACGGATAAGCGATCGAAGCGACCATCACGTGTTTCTGGGGTTTTCCGGCCTTGTAGACCTGCACCAGCTGAATCATGTCGCCCGTTTCGATTTCGACGATGTCGCCGCGTTTGGCACCGGCCAACTTATCAGCGAACTCGCCGGTGAATGCCGAGAAAGGCATCACGCCCACTTCGCCGCCGTTGGCCGCAGTCGCCTGATACAACGAATACTGACGCGCCAGCTGTGCGAAATCGCCGCCTTTGCGCAACACGCCCAACAGGCTGTCGGCCAGATTGCGCTCGTCGTAACGCAGCACGATATGGCGGATGCCGAGCGAATCGGGCGCATTCTTGCTATCCAAGACGCGGGACATCACCCACTCGTTGTTTTTCAGCACCGGGCCGTAGGTCTTGCCCGCCAGCAACGCTTCAGATTCGTCGGAAGCGAGTTGAGCGGCCGAAAGATAATGGTCGGAAACCGTCCCGTGCACGTCTGCACGCACGAAAGCGCGCAGGTCGTCCGTCGCAGCGAAATCGCGTCCGGTGGCGTAAGCCTTCGCCTCCAACGCCTGCAAGTCGGCTTCGGTGGGAGCCACCTCGAACACGACATACGACAGCGTGCGGTTGGGCGACTGCTTGTAATTGTTCTTGTGCGCCTTGTAGTAGGCCTTCAAGTCGGAAGCCGTGACGGTGAAAAGCGAATCAGGCACGGCCGAATAACGTTTTCCGGCCCATTTGCCGGCATAGGTCTTGTTCGCGCCCTCGACGCCGTCGGCAATCTCCAACGCGTTGACGAAGACGCCGCCGCGAAGCAGCCCGTAGTATTTCTGCGCCTCGCGCTCGGAACGCAACTGGGCGTTCAACTGCGCCCAAGCCTGCTGTGCCTGCGGATCGGTTTCGGCCCGCATGAGGAACTCGGAAACAGCGGCGATGTCGTACTCGCCCGTAGCGGGATTGGCGAACGCGCTGTAAAGCGTCTGCGACGGAATCCGGCCGCTGATCATGGCCATACGCTCGGCGTCGGAGACGCGAAGCCCCAGCTTCTCGAAGCCGGGCGTCAGCACGTACTTGGCGAACAGCGACTGCCAAACGGCGTTGGCCAGCATGGCCGACTGCTGTTCGTCGCTCTCCTGAACGTTGTTCTGCGCCTTGATTTGTTCGTACTCGTTGTAATACTCCGAATAACGGATTTTTTCGCCGTCGATGACGCCGACTTTGGGGTCGTTGCCCGAAAAGCCCATTTCCGTCTTCAACGAAAGGATGAATGCCAAGAGCGCCAGTGCGATCACGATCGAAAGCACGATGCCGAACTTGGTGCGTAGCGTGTTTAAGCTTGCCATATCGTAGTTGAATTTTGTTTTGTTCGATAAGTTCGTCAAAGGTAGTAATTTATTCGGAAAAAGCCCCGCTTTATTCCGATTTTTTCACACGCGCCAGCTCGACGCGCGAACGGGTCGTGCGCAGGATGCGGATTTGCAGCCCGCCGACCACGAGCATTTCGCCCGACGGCGGAATCCCCTCGTAGTGGGCGATGATGAATCCGGCCAGCGTGTCGTACTCGCGGCTCTCCTCGATGCCGAGTCCGTATTTCTCGTTGAGATACTTCACCTCCAAACGGCACGAAAGGACGTATTCGCCGGGGCCGACCTGTTTTTCGGTGAGGTCGGGCGTATCGTGTTCGTCCTCGATTTCGCCGAAAATCTGTTCCAGCACGTCCTCCAACGAGATGATGCCCGCCGTGCCGCCGAACTCATCGATGACGACAGATACATTCGACCGATGTTTGATAAAATTCTGCAAGACGGCCTGCAACGACATGGTTTCGGGCACGAAGCTGACCTCCATCACGACGTCGGAGAGCTTCGCGGGGGCGGTGAACAGACTTTTGGAATTGACGTACCCGATGATGTGGTCGATGGACTTGCGCCAGACGAAGATGCGCGAATACTGCGAATCGACGAAACGCGCCGTAAGCTGTTCGATGGAGGTGTCGTCGAGGTCGACCGCCTCGATGTCGACGCGCGGCACCATGCAGTCGCGAACCCGCAAATCGGCGAAATCCAACGCATTCTGAAACAGTTTCAGTTCGTTGTCGGGTTCGGGGTGTTGTTCGGTGTTGTTGGTTTCGAGCAGGGCCGCCAAATCCTCGCGGTTGAAAACGGGTTCGGGCCCCGACACGTCGACCCGCCGTCCCACCAAACGCAGAATGCCCTGCGACACGAGCGTAGTCAAACGCGCAAGCGGGTAAAGCAGGATGTAGAAAAAGTAGATGACCGGTGCGAAAAACCGGTAGTAGAAGTTGGGGTTGTTGCGGAAAATCGACTTGGGCAGGAACTCGGCGGCGAAGATGATAATCAGCGTCGAGACGGCCGTTTCGACCGCGACGGAACCGTCGCGAGCGGCGGCCTCCCATCCGGCGAGCGCGAACAAGCTCCTCAACAGCAACGACATGTAGAGCGAGTAAATGACCAGCGCGATGTTATTGCCGACCAGAATGGTCGTAATGTACTGGCCCGGGCGACGTGCGAAGATGTCGGCGATGAAATCGAACAGGCGGCTCTGCTTGCGGTCGATTTCCAGTTTCAGCCGGTTTTTGCTCGTGAAAGCGATCTCCATGCCGGAGAAAAACGCCGACAGCAGCAACATGGCCCCGATGAGAATGACGGAAGTAAGCATCACTTTTCGCTTTTGGAGGGCGTTTCCGCCGCATCGGCCGAACGGTCGGGCCGGCGGGGCCGGTTCGGTGCGGCGAGCGGCGTTTCGGAATCGAGGTTGCGGGGGGAAATGTCCCGCATTTTTTCGGTTTCGCGGGCGGGCGCAAGTTCTCGAGCCGGTGCCAGTTCACGGGCGGGCGCGAGTTCTCTGGACGGTGCCAGTTCGCGGGTGGGTGCGAGCCTGCGCTCGCCGTCCGGACGAAGCGGTTTCCGGGCCGTTTCGCGGGCAGGCAAATCCTTATGGACGGGCGAAGCGTCGGCAGCGTTGCGGGCCAAAGCACCTTTGCCGTCGGAACCGGCCGCATCGGAGTTTCGTGCCGCAGACGGCTTGGTCTGTCGCACGGAATCGGACGGCTCGCGCGGCGTGACATCGACCTCGGTCTGCCCCCTCGAATAACGGAACCGCCAGTCTTTGAACTCCTCGTCGGTCTCGAAACCGGCACCGATCGCATCGACCCGATCGCCCTGAACGATGCGCGTATCGACGTTGGAATAGACCTTTTTGGTCGTGGCGTTCCAGAACAGCTGCTGGGTGTAGAGCTTCTTGCCGTCGAATTTCTCGACCACGACGTTGCCTTTGGCCTCCCACAGCTTGCGCTTCTCGTAATAAATGGCGTAATTGGCCGTCAGCACGACATCGACCGACGACAGCGAATCGTCCTGATAGGTCACCATGCGGACGCCCTTGCGGAACTCGCGGTACGGCTCGCGCGCCTGCGAATACCCCTCGACCAACGGAGCCGTGAAGCGATAGGAACGCCGGCCGTTCTCCGATTCGACGATCGTGAGGTCTTCGCAGTACTCGGTCATCATGCTCTCTTCGGCGGCGGGGTCGACCGGCGGCGGCGTATCTTCGCATGCGCACAGCAAGACGGCACCCCCCACGAGGGAGAGTGCCATCGAAAGATATTTTTCGCGAAAGGCCGTCATTCGATCGACTGGTCCGAAAAATCCGGTGTGAAACTAACGGGCGCGAACGGTCGTCGCGATGCCCGAAGCCAATCCGCACGAAACGGTGTAGCGCGAACCCTCCTTCACTTCGTTGAAGAACAGCTCCTCGTTCGTGGGGAAATAGCTGCGGAAGCTGGCCAGCTGCTGCTTGGCCTTAGGCAGGTAGTCGGCATCGTTCTGCAAGAGTTCGACGGCACGGGCCATCGTGTCGTAAGCGACCCAATAGATGCTCTGACCGGCGAAATCCTTGCACGAGACCGCCGAAGCAGCGTAGCACTGCGCCAAGATGAAATACGGCACGCCGTCCTCGGGATTGAGGTCGCGCGCCTGACGGGCAGCCGCAGCGGCAGCCGCCATATTGTTCGATGCCATGTCGACCAATGCGATGCGCACGAGCAGTTTTTCACGCTCGGCGGGATCGGTCTCGGTAGCCAGCGCCTCGTTGAGATACTTGGAAGCCTTGGCATAATCGCCCTTGTTCTGGAAAGCCTGCGCCAAGAACATGGCGGTCTCCGACGACGGTTTCAGGGTGTAATACTTCTCGGCCGTATTGAAATAGAACTCGCTGTCGCACTTGGCGCGCGACATCAGCGAAACGGCCTGCGCCAACAGGTCCACATCGTCGGGAGCGGCAGCCAAACGGGTCGAGAAGAGTTTTTCGAGGTTCTCGCAGCTGGCGGCCCCGCTCAAACCGAACGCAGCGTCGAGTTGCGATTTCTCCTCGGCAGCCGCCGGATTCTCGGCGAAAATCGCCGACATGCGGTCGTATTCGGCGATAATCTCGTCGGCCAGCACTTCGTCGGTATTCTTGTAATCGTCGCACAGGTTGGCGAAATAGGCCACCACCAAGTCGGGTTTCGTGGCGTTTCCGCCAGCCTCGATAGCGGCGCGGAACGTCCCGCGCACGACCTCGCGCTCTTGCGGCAGGTAGATGACCACCTCACGCGCCTTGCGGTCGAGGATATAGGCCTTGCCGCGCGTCGGATGATTGCCGAAATGCTGCAAACGCAGGTCGTAAACCGTCATCAGCGAGTCGATGAACACCCGCTTCTCGTCGGCCGTCTTGGCGCGGTTGATCTTGTTCTTGTACAACGTGGTACCGTGCACGTAGATGTTCTCGGTCGCCGTCGGGCACTTCGCCACCAGCGACTGGAAATATCCGGCCGCCCGATCGTAGTTGCGGTTGGCCACCTCCTCTTTCAGGAAGGAGCTATTCATCATGTTCTCTTTCCGTTCTTCGGGCGTCGTTCCCCACTTGGCGTACTTCGGGTCGCTGAAATCTTGGGCCCACGACACGGCAACGGCCCAAACGCACGCGACGGATAACAGGATTCGGATGCTTTTCATACTTATGAATGAGTTTTTTAGATTAGATTAGTCGTATTTGGGTCGCAGGAACCAATAGTCCTGATTCTCGCCGCCCGCCCCGAAGAGCGAGAAGCCGAGGGCGAATTTGAAATACTGCTGGCGCACCAGCCCGATGCGTTCGGCCACGTCGTACCCGCGCCGGCCGTATTCCAGCCCGATGTTGATGCCCGATACCGACAGGAACTGCACGGGAATGCCCACACCGGCCGTCACGGCCCATTCGCCGAGTTCGTGGCCGTCGAACGTCTGGTTGAAGCCTCCGTACCGGAATCCGGCCCGATAGGAGCAGCGTTTCAGGAAGCGGCGCACGTCGTAGCGGCCCGGCGTAAACTCCGCGCCCACTTTAATGGTGCTCGTATTGGTATAGGCCACCGAATAGGAGTGCTGGCTTTCGCCCGTTCCGGTGACGCCCGTCTGCACGGAGCCTTTGTTGCGGCCGCCCCAGTTCTGATAGACGTAATCGGCGCCCAGCGTCCATTTGGCGGTCTGGTAATAGGCGCCCACCGCCACCTGATGCGGCAGGACCAGTTTCAGGTCGGTCGTTTCGTCGCGTACGACGGTGTTCGTCATGTTGCCGATGGTCATGGTCGACTTGACGCGCGGCCGCAGGTCGCCGCCGAAATCGTAGGTCGCACCGAACGCAAGGGCGCGTCTCTCGGTCAGCAGGGCGACCCACTGCACGCCGACCTGTCCCTTGAAACTCGAAACGGAGTAATTGTCCCTGCCGGCAATCGACGACACCGTACCGGAGCCCGTAATCGTCGACGGGGACATCACGTAATCGCGGTCGATGTCGCCCCAATAGTACTGGGCCGCCACGCCGACGGAAAAATTCTTGAACGGTTCCCAACCGACGCCCAACTTCACTTCGGTGACGTCGCCCTCGCCCTGATAGTCGTACTGCACGTGGCCGACGTTGCCCCACACGGGGTCGTCGTCGGAATAGGGATGGTCGTACCGCATGCGGTAGCCCACCGAGCTGTACGGCGTCAGGCTCAAGCCGAGCCCCAGCTTCTTGGCCAGCGGAATCTGCAAGGCGATGTCGCGGATGTTGAACGTATTATAAGCCGTATGTTTCGCCTCGCCGGCAACCGATTGCGAATTATAAAAATTCTGCCCCTCGACGCCGAAATCGAAGAGGAAACTCTTCTGCGGAGCGATGCTGTACGATGCGGGATTGAGCAGGTTGATGCCGCCCACGTTGCGCATGGCCACCCCGACGCCGCCCATCGAACGCATCGGCAGGGTTCCGGGCGTGTTCAGTTCGCCGATACCGTACATGGTATAGGGCGAAAAGGCGTTCACGCTACTCGTCTGGGCCCGAACCGCAACGGACGACAACACCGCTGTCGCGACCAGCAGGCTAATCAAGGTGTTCTTCGCGTACATTATACTCCAAAATTCTGTCCAGTCCGCAAAAGACCGGATTCCGATTTGCAAATATCGTGTTTTTAATTCGTTTTTCAAAGAATCGGGCGTCGCCTCCGGTAAAAATCACGCACAAACCGGCGAATTTTTCGCGCAGGCGGGCGGCATAGCCCTCTATCTCGAACGCTATCGACTGCACCGCGCCCCGCACGAGGGCCTCTTCGGTCGTGCGGCCCAGCAGCGTTTCGGGCGCCGACGGTTCGACCGGTTCGCCCGCTTCATCCGCCGGCTCGCAAAGGGGTAACACTGCCGTATGGTCGTGCAACGCCTGCAACCGCATCCGCAGGCCGGGCGAGATGCACCCGCCGCGAAAAACGCCGTCGGCCGTTACGAGGTCTATGGTCAGCGCGGTTCCGACGTCGACGATGAGCACGTCGCGGCCCGGCAGGAGCGTCGCCGCACCGACAGCCGCCGCCAAGCGGTCGCGTCCGAGCGTCCCGGGCGAACGGTAGGCGTTGCCGACAGGCACGGGCGTCGCAGGCGTGAATTCCAGACAATGCCCCACCCTGCGGCGCACCAAAGCGACCGCTTCGGCAGCGTCCCCGCGCGTCGAACTGACAATAGCCCGTTCGACCGGCCGCCCCGCCAGCAATCCGTCGAGCAGGTCGGCGGTCAACCGTTCGGCCCGCGCTTCGGCGACGACCTCGCCCCGCGCGGTCACGGCGCATTTGACCAGCGTATTGCCTATGTCGACGAGCAGATTCACAGCTGTTGCAACGTTTTGCAGGCGTCCTCGACGTCCTTTACGTTTCTAACGGTCATGGCCAGCTTATTATTGTGCTGCTTGAGCACGAACCGGTCGGGATGCTGCGTCACGCGGCGCAACAACTCCATGAAAGTGTCGCTCTTGAAGTAGGGCGAGTTGCCCTCGCCGACGAAGTGCACGATCATCAGCCCGTTCTTGACCTTGACCCGCTCCATGCCCAACCGAATGGCCTCCCAGCGCAGCCGCACGACATTCAGCAACTCTTTCGCCGCGCGCGGCAGGGCACCGAAGCGGTCCGTCAGGCGCGCCTCGAAGGCTTGCAGGGCATCTTCGGACTGCAAGGAGTCGAGCTCGCGGTAAAGTTTCAACCGCTCGGCCTGCTGGGTGACGTAGGTGTCGGGCAACGAAGCCTCGACTTCGATGTCGATATGCGCGTCGTCGATATAGGCCTGCCGCGCCATTGCCTGTTGCTCGGCGGGATTCAGACCGGCGACCTCCAACCCTTCGGCGCGCAGCTCGGCGATGGCCTCGTTCATGATTTTCTGGTAGGTCTCGAAGCCGATGTCGGCGATGAAGCCGCTCTGCTCGGCACCCAACAGATTGCCCGCCCCGCGGATGTCCAAGTCCTGCATGGCGATGTTGAAGCCCGAACCCAAGTCGGAAAACTCCTCGATAGCCCGCAGGCGCCGCCGCGCATCGGACGACAACAGTTCGTCGGGCGGCGAGAGCAGGTAACAGTAGGCCCGCTGGTTGGAACGCCCGACGCGCCCGCGCAACTGGTGCAGGTCGCTCAACCCGAAATTCTGCGCGTTGTCGATGATAATCGTATTGGCATTGGGGATGTCGATGCCGTTCTCGACGATCGTCGTCGCCAGCAGCACGTCGAACTCGCCGTAGATGAAGTCCATGATGAGCTTTTCGAGCCGTTCGGCGGGCATCTGGCCATGCCCGACGCCGACGCGGGCCTTCGGGCACAGGCGCGTAATCATCCCCTGCACCGTCAGCAGGTCTTCGACGCGGTTGTGGACGAAATAGACCTGTCCGCCGCGCGCCAGCTCGGCTTCGACGGCATCGCGGATGATTTCTTCGGAGAACACGTGCGACTCGGTGACGATAGGCTGGCGGTTGGGCGGCGGCGTCGAGATGACCGACAGGTCGCGCGACCCCATGAGCGAGAACTGCAACGTGCGCGGAATGGGCGTAGCGGTCAGGGTCAGCGTATCGACCGACACGCTCATCTGCGTGAGTTTCTCTTTGGCCGCGACGCCGAATTTCTGCTCTTCGTCGATGATCAGCAAGCCCAAATCGTGGAAAACGATGCTCTTGCCCAACATCTTGTGGGTGCCGATGAGGATGTCGATTTTGCCGGCCTCCAAATCGGCCCGAATCTGCGCCACCTCTTTGGCCGATTTCGAGCGGTTCAGGTACTCGATGCGCACCGGAAAGTCGCGCAGCCGCTCGGTGAACGACCGGTAATGCTGCAACGCGAGGATGGTCGTCGGAACGAGCACGGCCACCTGCTTGCCGTCGGCCGCCGCCTTGAACGCGGCGCGGATGGCCACTTCGGTCTTGCCGAAACCGACGTCGCCGCAAATCAGGCGGTCCATCGGACGCGGCGACTCCATGTCCTGCTTGACGGCCGCCGTCGCCGCCTGCTGGTCGGGCGTATCCTCCCACTGGAACGAGGCCTCCAACTCATGTTGCAGGTAGCTGTCGGCCGAAAAAGCGAAGCCCGGCGACGCCTTGCGCTTGGCATACAGCGCAATCAATTCGCGCGAAATATCCTTGACCGCCTTTTTGGCGGCGTTTTTCAGTTTCTGCCAAGCGCCGTTGCCCAGCTTGTAGATTTTGGGCGCCTCGCCGTCGCCCGACTTGTAACGCGAAATGCGGTGCAAGGAGTGGACGTCCACGAACAGCACGTCGTTGTCCTTGTAAACCAGCTTGATAGCCTCGCGCATCTTGCCGTTGTCGTTGATGCGCACCAATCCGTCGAAGCGGCCGACCCCGTGGTCGATGTGCACCACGTAATCGCCGGGCCGCAGCTGGTTCAACTCGGCGACGGTCATCTGCTCGTCGCGCCGGATTTCGCCGTTGATGCGGTAGCGCTGGTAACGGTCGAACAGCTGGTGGTCGGTGTAGAGGCAGACCCGGAGGTCGTGGTCGATGAATCCCTCGTGCAACGTAACCGGAATCGCCCGCACGACGGCCTGCCCGCGTCCGATCTGGTGGAAAATGGTTTCCAGACGCTCGATCTGCGCCTTGTTTTCCGAAAGGATATAGGTATCGTATCCGCGCAAGGCGTTGCGAATCATGTCGTCGGCCAGCAACTCGAAATTTTTATTAAAAGCGGGTTGCGGCGCGGTAGCGAATCCTATCGTACCGGTCGCCGGACGTTCGGGCAGGTTGTCGCGCAACACGAACAGGCGGTTGCGGGCGAGGTCGTCCAACAACCCGTTGCGGCTGGTCAGCAGGTCGTCGATCCGGTCGGGATGCTCCATGTCGGCGAGGGTCTTGCGGCGAACGTCGTTCACGCGACGCAGCACGTGGTCGGCGTCGCCGAACCAGAAAGCGGCCGCCTCGCCGGCGAAACGCGCCAGCGAAACTTTCGCGGCTCCGCCGGCAGCCCCGTTCAAATCGGGAATGATCTCGATTTCGGAGAGTTTCTCGCTCGAAAGCTGGCTCGAAATGTTGAACCGGCGAATGGAATCGACCTCGTCGCCGAAAAAGTCCACGCGGTAGGGCTTGCTCTCCGAGTAGGAAAAGACGTCGACGATGCCGCCGCGCACGGAGTACTGGCCGGGCTCGTAGACGAAATCGACGCGTGTGAACGCAGCGTCGATGAGCGCCTGCTCCAAGACGTCGGGGCCGATCCGGTCGCCCACGCGCACGGCAATGGTGCCCTGCTGCAAGGTTTCGGCATCGGCGACCCGCTCGGCCAGCGCTTCGGGATAAGTGCAGACGACCAGATACCCCCCGTCGAAACGTCGCAAGGCGCTCAATGTAGCGGTACGCTGCACGACGCCCTGCGCATCTTCGGTGCCGTAAGCGGCGGAACGCTTGAAAGAGGACGGAAAGAAGCAAATGCGCTCCTCGTCCAACAGGTTGTAGAAATCGTTGAGCAGGTAGGCGGCCGCGTCGCGGTCTTCGGCGACGAAAACGTGCACCCCGCCCGTCCGCCCGATAGCGGCCGCGGCATAAAACGGCAAGGCACCGCCGACCAACTCACGGAGATGGACGGTGGCGTCTGCGTTCCGATATGCACGGCACAACTCCGCCAGCCGTTCCGACTTCTCGGCGAATTGCGCCAACCGCTCGCGGGCCGTCATGGGATGTTCACGCTATTTGCCGATCAACTCCTTGCCCTTGCGGTTGCGGTAGTGCACGTCGATGATGCCCGTGCTCTGGTCCTCCGCAATGCACAACCGGACCTTGTACTTCCACTCCCACCGCCGCCGCAGCGACCAGAAGCCCTTTTTGAGGAAAGCCGCCACGTAGGGGCTGACCACCAGCCGGATGTAACGGCAGTGCCGGTCCTGCGTGAGGTACGAAATCTGGTTTTCGATTTTCCGGTCCAACGCCACCGTCGGCTCGACCTTGCCCGAACCGCCGCAGGTCGGGCAGACGTCCGACACGTTCTCCAACGCGACGGGACGCACGCGCTGGCGCGTAATCTGCATCAGACCGAATTTGGTGAGCGGCAGGACGGTGTGTTTGGCCTTGTCGGAGGCCATGAGCCGAATCATCTCGTCGAGCAGGGCCTGTTTGTTCTGCGACTTGTGCAGGTCGATGAAATCGACGATGATGATGCCCCCCATATCGCGCAGCCGCAACTGGCGGGCGATCTCTTTGGCGGCGGCCAGATTGACGTCCATCGCCGTCTGCTCTTGGTCATCCTCGGCCTTCGTCCGGTTGCCCGAATTGACGTCGATGACGTTCATCGCCTCCGTCCGCTCGATGATGAGGTAGGCCCCGCGCCGCAGCGACACGTAACGGGCGAACATCGACTTGACCTGTTTCGCGACGTCGAAATTATCGAAAATGGGCACCGTCCCGCGATAGAGCTTCACGATTTTCTCCTTCGCAGGGTCGATGACGTGGATGTAATTGCGGATTTCGTGGTACATCGCCTCGTCGTTGACCACGATTTGCGAGAAATCGCCGCTCAACGAGTCGCGGATAATGGTATTCGCCCGGTTCATTTCGCTCATCAGCTGGGCGGGCGCGGGATTCTTGCGGATGGCCTGCACGGTCTTGCGCCAACGGTCGAGCTGCGTCCGCAGGTCGTGACCGATCTCCTCGTCGCTCGCCTCTTGGGCGGCGGTGCGGAGGATGACCCCGAAATTCTTGGGCAGGATCGAGGCGGCGATGCGTTTCAAGCGCCGTTTCTCCTCGTTCGAGCGGATTTTCTGCGAAAGGTAGATTTTGTTCGAGAAAGGCACCAGCACCACGTTGCGGCCGGCCAGCGAGACATCGGCCGTCAGGCGGGGCCCTTTGGTCGAAATGGCCTCTTTGGCGATTTGCACCATGACGGTCTGTCCCACTTGCAGGTGTTCGCCCAGTTTGCCGTTCTTGTCGATCGGCTCTTCCAGTTTCATGGTCTCGACACGGAGCCCCCGCTTGCCGGGCTGGTACGAATCGACCAGTTTCCGCAGCGACGGGTATTGGTTTCCCAAGTCGAGGTAGTGGATGAAAGCGTCCTTTTCGTGTCCTATGTTGACGAATGCCGCGTTGAGACCCGGCATGATTTTGCGTACCTTGCCCAGATAGATGTCTCCCACGGCGAAGCCCGTACGGCACTTCTCTTTGGAAAATTCGGCCAGCACCTTGTCTTCGCACAGGGCGATGGCGATTTCAGTCGGGTTTACGTTTACGATTAACTCCTTGTTCATACAGTCAGCTTATTCCGGCACCCGCAGCGGGGCGGAATCCGATTAAAAACGTAAAGCTAAAAGAGCTCGCAGCCCCTTTAGCTTCACCGATAACGTTAGCACGGAAGGTGCTACCCCGTCGCTACTTCTTCTTGTGACGGTTCTTGCGCAGGCGTTTCTTGCGCTTGTGGGTAGCCATCTTGTGACGCTTATGCTTCTTTCCGTTTGGCATAGTTTTGATTTTTAGAGGTTTTCTTAAAATAATCCGTTATTTCACCTTCGCCGCGAAGCTCTTGGCGGGCTTGAATGCGGGAATGTCGTGTGCGGGAATGGTGATGGTCGTATTCTTCGAGATGTTGCGGGCCACCTTCTTGGCGCGCTTCTTCACGATGAAACTGCCGAAACCGCGCAGATATACGTTGTTTTTCTTGGTCATCGAGGTCTTGATGCTCTCCATGAACGCCTCGACGACAGCCTGTACCTGCACCTTTTCGATGCCGGTGCCCTTGGCGATTTCGCTTACGATGTCAGCCTTAGTCATATTCAGAAATTATTTAATTGTTTCGATACTACGCGCTTCGAGGTGCAAATATACGTTTAATTTATGGTTCCGCCAACAATCCGTCGAACTTTTTTCCGATTTTTCTTCCGGCGGCACCGCGCACACCGACAGACGGATAGCAAATATCGGGCAAAAAAGCGCCGCGGCGTCCAATAAAACCGGCGATTTTTGCGTTTGACCGGAAAAGCGATAACTTTGCAACCGGAAATAGCATCCCTCCTATGGTAAAAATTCTCTGGGTCGACGACGAAGTGGAACTGCTGAAACCCCACGTGCTGTTCCTGCAACAGAAAGGCTACGGGGTCGACACGTGCAACAACGGCTACGACGCCATCGACATGGCGTCGGAAAACGCCTACGACCTCATCATCCTCGACGAGATGATGCCCGGCATGACCGGGCTCGAAACCCTGCCGAAAATCAAGGAGGCACGCCCCACCACGCCGGTCATCATGGTGACCAAGAGCGAAGAGGAGAACATCATGGACAAGGCCGTCGGGTCGAAGATCGCCGACTACCTCATCAAGCCCGTGAACCCCAACCAAGTGCTACTCTCGATCAAAAAGAACGTCCACCAGCAGCGGCTCGTCACCGAACAGACGACGGCCGACTACCGTTCGGAGTTCGGCCGCATCTCCGCGTCGCTGCAAATGGCCGAAACGTTCCAAGACTGGTGTTCGCTCTACCGCAAACTCACCTCGTGGGAGATCGAGCTGGACGCCTCGACCGACCGGAGCATCAAGGAGGTGCTGCTCTACCAGAAAACCGAAGCCAATCAGGAGTTCTGCAAGTTCGTGCGGCGCAACTACTACGACTGGATCAACCGCCGGTCGGACGACACGCCGGTGATGTCGCACACGCTGATGCGGACGAAGGTATTTCCGGTGGCGGACGACTGCGCGAAAACCACGCTGCTGCTCATCGACAACTTCCGCTACGACCAGTGGCGGGCGATTTCGTCGCTGCTGCGCGGCTACTACGACGTGGCGACCGACGATTTCTACTGCGCCATTCTGCCGACGGCGACCCAATACGCCCGCAACGCCGTATTCGCGGGACTGATGCCCCTCTCCATAGACCGGCTGATGCCCGACCAGTGGCTCAACGACAACGAAGACGGCGGCAAAAACCAATACGAGGAGGAGTTCCTGAAACGGCTGCTGGCCCAGAACGGCAAATCGTGGCGTTTCTCGTTCGACAAGCTGGTGCGGCCGGAGCAGGGCCGCCGGCTGGTGGACAACATCCAGAAGGTGTACGACGCCGACTTTTCGGTCATCGTCTACAATTTCTTGGACATCCTGTCGCACGCCCGCACCGAAACGGACATCATCCGCGAACTGACCGAAGACGAAGCGGCCTTCCGTTCGCTCACGCGCTCGTGGTTCGAGCATTCGGACCTCTACACGATTCTGAAACTGCTGGCCGAACGCGGCCACACGGTGGTCATCACGTCGGACCACGGCACGATCCGCGTGGACAATCCGGTGAAAGTGACAGGCGACCGCGAAACGTCGGCCAACCTGCGCTACAAGACGGGGCGCAACCTCGCCTACAACGCGCGCGAGGTCTACGAGGTGACGCGGCCCGAAGACATCCAACTGCCGTCGGGCAACCTCTCGTCGAGTTACATCTTCGCCTACAACACCGATTTTCTGGTCTACAACAACGACGCCAACCGCCACATCCGCTACTACCGCAACACGTTCCAGCACGGCGGCATTTCGATGGAGGAGATGCTCGTGCCGTTCATCGTACTGAAACCCAAACAGTAATCCGCCATGACGCAAACCATCCGCATCGCCTCCGAAGAGGAGCTGCCGCAAGTCGCCGAAGCCGTCCTCGCCGCGACGGGACATCGCACGGTAGTCGTATTCCGCGGCGAAATGGGTGCGGGCAAGACGACCCTCATCCGTGAAATCGCCGCGCAGCTGGGCTGCACGGACACGGTGACGAGCCCGACGTTCGCCATCGTCAACCAATACAAGGGCACGGACGACCGCACGGTCTACCATTTCGATTTCTACCGCATCGAAGACCTCCGCGAAGCCTATGATTTCGGCTACGAGGAGTATTTCTATTCGGGCGACCTCTGTTTGGTGGAGTGGCCCGAGAAAATCGAACCCCTGCTGCCGGACGATGTAGTCACGGTGCGCATCGCGGTAGAGAGCGAAACGGCGCGCACCTTTGAAATCGAATAACTATCCAACACGAACCCATGCAGGAATACATCTCCAAACAACAACAGATTCTCCGTCCGGCGGAGCAGATTTACGCCGCAATCAGCCGTTTCGACAACCTGACGCCCGCGCTGGCGGACAAGGTCGAGGAGTGGCAGGCTACGGAAGACCGCTGCTCGTTCAAAGCCAAAGGTTTTTCCATAAAATTACGCATGGAGGAACGAATAGCGGGGAAGCAGGTGAAAATCGTCGGCGACGAAGGCGGCGTACCGGTCGACTTCACGTTCTGGATTCAACTGCAACCGGTATCGGAAACCGACACGCGCATGCGGCTGGTGCTGCACGTCGAACTGAACATGATGATGAAGATGATGATCGGCGGCAAACTGCAAGAGGCGCTCGACAAAATCGCCGAAGGCATCGCCACCGCGATGAACGGCGCGCCCCGTTTCTAATCCCGCATGCGGCGGGCCACCTCGCGGACGGTCGGGAAAGCGGTTTTCAGGAGGGCCGGCAACTCTTCGGCCGAAACCCAAACGACCCGCTCGATGCCCTCTTCGGTCTGCGGCCGCAAATCGCCGCATTGTCCGGTGCGCAATTCGTACCAGCGGGTGCGCTTCAACTCCCAGCGCGCGGTCTTCGGGAACCAATAGGCATGCCACGTGGCGCACAACGGCCGCACGACTTCGGCGCAAACGCCCGTTTCTTCGGCAATCTCGCGCGCGGCACAAATCTCGCAGCTTTCGCCCGCCTCGACATGCCCTTTGGGAAGATCCCACCGCCCGTTGCGGTAAATCATCAGCCACCGCCCCGCACCGTCGACGACGATGCCGCCGGCCGCTTCGACCTGCGTGAAATCGGCCGCGAACCGGGCGAACGCCCCTTCGGGCTGCGGCGTCGCCACACACACCGAATTGCGGGTTTCGAGAATTTTGAGTATCTTGGCACGGCTTACCTCCGCGAGATCGCGGACGACGGCCCCGTCGGGAAATCCGGCGGGCGCACCGGCAGTGAACGACACCGATTTATCGGCGAAATAGACGGTCGTCTCCATGACAAACATTCGATAGGACACCGCCAAAGGTACGAATAAATGAAAAAACCGATATGCGAATGAAAAAACTTTTTCTGTTTATGGCTCTTGCAGCATTGGGGGCGGGTTCGTGCGACCTGCGTCCCGCGCCCCTGAAAATCGACAACGCCCTGACGGCCGACGAAATCGCCGCCGGACGGCTTACGCCCGAAGTGATGTGGAAAATGAGCCGCGCGGGCGGCTCGTCGCTCTCGCCCGACGGCTCGAAGCTGCTCTACCAGCAGACCGATTATTCGGTGGCCGAAAACCGCGGCGTCACGACCCTTTGGGTCGAAGACACCGTCACGGAGACCCCCACCCGGCTGACCGACACGTCGTCGAACAACCTCTCGCCCCAATGGTCGGCCGACGGACGGAGCATCTACTTCCTTTCGGACCGGAGCGGTTCGATGCAGGTGTGGCGAATGACCGCGCAAGGTGCGGAACCCACGCAGATAACCGGACTGGGCAAGGGCAAGGAGAGCACCGACGTCGAGGGCTTCGGCGTCAGCCCCGACGAAACGCACATCTGGTGGGTGCAGCAGGTGCACGTCGCGGCCCGCAAATCGTCGGACATTTACAAGGACATGGACAAGTCGCAGGCGCGCATCTACGACGACCTGATGGCCCGCCACTGGGACTACTGGGACGAGGGCGACTACCGGCATATTTTCGTCGCGCCGATGGGCAAAGGGCTCGTGACGGGCGGCAAGGACATCATCGGAGCCGACGCCGCGTGGGATGCGCCGCTGGCACCCTATTTCGACATGGCCGAAATCGCATGGAACCCCGCGGGCACGATGCTGGCCTATACGGCCAAACCGCTCACAGGAACGGAATACGCCGTATCGACCGATTCGGACATTTTTATTTATGACGTCGGCACGGGTACAACCCAAAATATATGCAAGCCGGTGGGCCTCGCCGAAAAGCAGCACGACCTGCCGGGCTACGACAAGTATCCCGTCTGGTCGCCCGACGGCTGGCGAATCGCTTTCCGCTCGATGCGCCGTGCGGGCAACGAATCGGACAAGGAGCGGCTGATGATTTACGACTGCCGGACGGCTGTCTTCCGCGACATCACCGCGACGTTCGACTACAACGCCGCGAACGTGGTGTGGGAGGACAAGGAACACCTGCTGTTCATCGCGCCGATGCAGGCGACGCACCAAATCTGCCGCGCGACGGTGCCGGCCGACAATGCCAAATGCGGCGTATCGGAGGTGGAAGTGTTGACGCAGGGCGACCACGACATCAACGCCTTTACGTTCGCCAACGGCCACATCGTCGCCGAAGTGACGACGATTTCCATGGCGACGGAATTTTTCGAGGTAGACCCCGCGACGGGCACCATGGTGCAGATTTCGGAGGTCAACAAACCGGTTTATGAAAACATCCGCATGGGCGAGGTGCAAAAACGCTGGGTGAAGACCACCGACGGCAAAGAGATGCTGACATGGGTCGTGCTGCCGCCCGATTTCGACGCGACGAAAAAATACCCCGTGCTGCTCTACTGTCAGGGCGGCCCGCAGAGCGTCGTGTCGCAATTCTGGAGCTACCGCTGGAATTTCCAGCTCATGGCGGCGCAAGGCTACATCGTCGTGGCACCCAACCGGCGCGGCCTGCCCTCGTTCGGGCAGGAGTGGCTCGACCAGATTTCGGGCGACTACTCGGGGCAGAACATCCGCGACTACCTGTCGGCTATCGACGACGTGGCGCGCGAAGAGTGGGCCGATGAAACCCGCATGGGCTGTGTCGGCGCATCGTACGGCGGCTATTCGGTCTATTTCCTCGCCGGATGCCACGAGCAGCGGTTCAAGGCGTTCGTGTCGCACTGCGGCATCTTCGACTTCGATTCGATGTACGGCCACACGGAGGAGCTGTGGTTCGTGAACAACGACTACGGAGGCCCCTACTGGGACAAAAAGAACGCCGTAGCGCAACGTTCGTATGCCAACTCGCCGCACAAGTCCGTGGCGAACTGGGACACGCCGATCCTCATCATCACGGGCGAGCGGGACTTCCGCATCCCCTACACGCAGTCGCTCGAAGCGTTCACGGCGGCACGGGTGCGGGGCATTCCGGCGCGGCTGGTGGAGTTCGAGAACGAAGCGCACCAAGTCTTCAAGCCGCAGAACTCGCTGGTCTGGAACCGCGAATTTTTCGGCTGGCTGGACAAGTACGTGAAAGGCGAATAATCGTCAGCGGTCGACGCAGGCCCCGCAAGGGCACGCTTCGACACACCGTTTGCAACAAAAAGAGGGTTCGGTTCGCACCGGAGCCCTCTTTTTTTCGGAGTGTTCATAAGTTGTTGAATAAAATCGGCAGCGATTGTTTGCAGGTCTGCGGGCAATCGCTACTTTTGTATCGGACAAGGTTCCCCTGCCGGCCTCCCCGCCGGCAACGGGATCAAAAGGGAACGCCTGTGCGAATCAGGGGCTATTCCCGTAGCTGTAAACTCCGTCATCGGTTGTGCACTCTTGGCCACTGTCCCCGCGAGGACGGGAAGGCGCACAACAGGAGCGAGCCAGAAGACCTGCCTCGTCCGGCAATCGGCCGCGTCCCTCGGGAACAAAGGTACCGCCGACACACATTTTATTAAGTAACAAATAAAAATCCCGGACGGGATGGTTGCGCTTGAATGGCTCTTCGGGCCGTACGGGCCGCAGCCTCCGGCGGCGGAGGCCCGCCTACCGGCGAACCGTCCGCAGGCCGCGCCCCGCACCCCGCGCGACGCAAAACCTCGCTCGGAAACGACATAAAAAACAGATAAAAGCTATGGGCATTTCGGAAATGAGCATCATCAAGCGCGACGGGAAGCGCGAACCCTTCTCGCTCGACAAAATCAAGCACGCCGTCAGCAAGGCGTTCCTCTCGGTCGGGTCGTACGCCACGGACGACGACCTGATGGCCGTCCTGAGCCGCGTGCGCGTGTCGAACGGCATGAACGTCGAGGAGATTCAGAACCAAGTCGAGGTGGCGCTGATGGCCGAACGCTACTTCGCCGTCGCCAAGAGCTACATGCTCTACCGGCAGAAACACACCGAAGACCGCGAGGACCGCGAGAAGCTCGATTTCCTGATCAACTACTGCGACGCGTCGAACCCCGCGACCGGCTCGAAATACGATGCGAACGCCAATGTCGAGAACAAGAACATCGCGACGCTCATCGGCGAACTGCCCAAACAGAACTTCATCCGGCTGAACCGCCGCCTGCTGACCGACCGCATCAAGGAACTCTACGGCAAGGAGCTGTCGGACAAATACATGCACCTGCTGACAAACCACTTCATCTACAAGAACGACGAGACGTCGATGGCCAACTACTGCGCCTCGATCACGATGTACCCGTGGCTGCTGAACGGCACGCTTTCGATAGGCGGCAACTCGACGCGCCCGACCAACCTCAAATCGTTCTGCGGCGGATTCGTCAACATGGTGTTCATCGTCTCGTCGATGCTGTCGGGCGCCTGCGCGACTCCCGAATTCCTGATGTACATGAACTATTTTATCGAACAGGAGTACGGCCCCGACTACTACCTGCATGCCGACGAGGTGGTCGACCTCTCGCGCAAACGCCGCACGATCGACAAAATCATCACCGACTGTTTCGAGCAAATCGTCTACTCGATCAACCAGCCGACGGGCGCCCGCAACTTCCAAGCCGTGTTCTGGAACATCGCCTACTACGACCGCCCCTATTTCGAGAGCCTGTTCGGGGAGTTCGTCTTTCCCGACGGCTCGCACCCCCGTTGGGAGTCGCTGTCGTGGCTGCAAAAACGCTTCATGAAGTGGTTCAACCGCGAACGTACCAAAACCGTGCTGACCTTTCCGGTCGAGACCATGGCGCTGTTGAGCAAGGACGGCGATGTCATCGACAAGGAGTGGGGCGATTTCACGGCACAGATGTACGCAGAGGGGCATTCGTTCTTTACTTATTTGAGCGACAACGCCGACTCGCTGTCATCGTGCTGCCGCCTGCGCAACGAGATTCAAGACAACGGATTCAGCTACACGCTCGGCGCGGGCGGCGTCTCGACCGGCTCGAAAAGCGTGCTGACCATCAACCTCAACCGCTGCATCCAATATGCGGCGAAAAACGCGATCCACTACCTGACCTATCTGGAAGAAATCGTCGATTTGGTGCACAAGGTGCAGACGGCCTACAACGAAAACCTCAAAAAGCTGCAAGCCAAAGGGATGCTGCCGCTTTTCGACGCAGGCTACATCAACCTGTCGCGCCAGTACCTGACGATCGGCGTCAACGGGCTGGTCGAAGCGGCGGAGTTCTTGGGCATCCGCATCGACGACAATCCGCAGTACGTCGAGTTCGTGCAGGGTGTTCTCGGGTTAATCGAACGCTACAACAAGAAATACCGCTCGAAAGAGCTGATGTTCAACTGCGAGATGATTCCGGCCGAAAACGTGGGCGTGAAGCACGCCAAATGGGACCGCGAGGACGGCTATGCCGTGCCGCGCGACTGCTACAACTCCTATTTCTACGTGGTCGAAGACCCGTCGCTGAACATCGTCGACAAGTTCCGCCTGCACGGCCGCAAGTACATCGACCACCTCACCGGCGGCTCGGCGCTGCACATGAATCTGGAAGAACACCTGTCGCAGGAACAGTACCGGCAGCTGCTGCGCGTGGCGGCCGTCGAGGGGTGCAACTACTTCACGTTCAACATCCCGAACACGGTCTGCAACGACTGCGGCCACATCGACAAACGCTATCTGAAAGAGTGCCCCGAGTGCCACAGCCGCAACGTGGACTACCTGACACGCGTCATCGGCTACATGAAACGCGTGTCGAACTTCTCGTCCGCACGGCAGGAGGAGGCCGCACGCCGCCACTACGCGAAAGCCGAGTAATGGTCAGGTACTGGAATTACGACATCGTATTCGCCGAATTTCCCGACGAAACGACGCTGGCACTCAACATCACGGGGTGTCCGAACCGTTGCGCGGGGTGCCACAGCCCCCACCTGCAAGCCGACTGCGGCCAGCCGCTCGACGAAGCGGCACTGCGGGACGTGCTCGACCGCTACGGTGCGGCCGTGACCTGCGTGGGGTTCATGGGCGGCGATGCGCAGCCGGAGGAGGTGGCCCGGCTGGCCGCATTCGTCCGCGACGGGTGGCCGCACCTGCGCGTCGGGTGGTATTCGGGACGCCGCGAACTGCCGCCCGAAATCCGGCCGGAACGGTTCGACTACATCAAATTGGGGCCGTGGGTCGAATCGCTGGGCCCGCTGACGACCCCGACGACCAACCAACGGCTCTACCGCATCCGGCCGGACGGTGGCATGGAGGACATCACGGCGCGGTTCGGGCGGAAATAAAAAAGAGAGCGATTCGCCGTTGCGAATCGCTCTCGTCTTATTCCCGATAGGCGTCCAGCCCGCTTCGGAGAAACTCGATAAACCCCTCGACGCTCAAATCATAACCGCGCGGCGGAGCGAGCAACCGGCCGTCGCGGCCTTGTAGGATATAGCACGGCTGCGCGTTGATGCCGTACTGCGTGCGGGCGTAATAGGAATTGATTTTGCCGAGGCTTTTCAGCACCTTGCCCGTGTCGGTCGTCACCCATTCGCTTTCGGGCAACACCTTTTTGTCATCGGAGTAAAGCGCCACGATTACGTAGTCGTTGCGCAGGATTTCCAACACCTCCGGCGCCGACCACACGCGGGCCTCCATTTCGCGGCAATTCACGCACCCGTGCCCCGTGAAGTCGATGAACAGCGGTTTTCCCACTTCGGCGGCATATTTCTCGCCCTCTTCCAAGTCGAAAAACCCCTCCAATCCGTGCGGCAGGTGGAGAAAATCGCTGTATTTCGGCCGGCCGGCGGCACCCTTTCCGGCAGCTGCCGGAGCGGCGGCACCTTGTCCGACGACGAAGTCCTGCGTCGCAAGCGGCGGCAGGTAACCCGAAAGCCCTTTGAGCGGCGCGCCCCACATGCCCGGAACCAGATAGACCACGAACGAGAACACGGCAATGGCCAAAGCCAGCCGCGTGACGCTGACATACGGCACGTCGCTGTCGTGGGCAAACTTCAATTTGCCCAGCAAATAGAGGCCGAGCAACGAGAAGACCGTAATCCAGACAGCGAGATAGACCTCGCGGTCGAGCAGCCCCCAATGGTAGGTCTGGTCGGCCACGGAGAGGAACTTGAAGCCCAACGCCACCTCGACGAAACCCATGACGACCTTCACCGAATTGAGCCAGCCGCCGCTTTTGGGCAGTTTCTTGAGCACTTCGGGGAAGAACGCGAAAAGCGTGAAGGGCAGCGCGAAGGCCACCGAAAAAGCAAGCATCGTCAGAATAGGCGTCCAGAACTCGCCGGCGGTCGATTTGATGAGTACCGACCCGACGATGGGCCCCGTACACGAGAACGACACCAGCACCAGCGTCAACGCCAAGAAGAAGATGCCGCCCACCCCTTTGGTATCGGCTTTGGCGTCGCTCTTGTTGACCAACCACGAGGGCATCGTAATCTCGAACGCCCCGAAGAACGAAGCGGCGAACACCATGAAGACGATGAAGAAGACCACGTTGGGCAGCCAGTGCGTCGCCAGCCAGTTGAAGATGTCGGCCGTCACGGTGTCGCCGCCCAACAGACGCGTAGCGAGAATGATGACGGCGATCGGCACCGTGTAGAGCGCGACGATGAACAGCCCGTACAACGCCGCCCGCATCCGTCCGCGCGCCGCGCCGCCCTCGCCTTTGAGGAAGTAGGAAACGGTCATCGGAATCATCGGGAATACGCACGGGGTCAACATGGCACCGAATCCCCACAGAATAGCCTCGACAAAGAATACCCACAACGCCCCGCCGCCCTGCGTGTCGGTCGGAACGGCTGCAGTGTCGGACACTGCTTCGGACGCCGGTTCAACAGCACCGGTTCCGGTGTTGTCGGCCGCACCCTTGCCCCCGAGCCGCACAGTCAGCACCGCATCTTCGGGCGGCATGCAGGTGTTGTCGTTGCAAATCATCCATTCCACTTCGGCGCGGACTTCGGCTTCGGGAACGGACAAAACCGCCTGCTGTGCGAACCGTGCACGCCCCGCGAAAGTGCCGATTTCCATGCCGAACATCGCGTCGTAACGGCGCGTCGGCGCGGACAGCTGCCGCACGTCGCCGACGTACCGCACCCCGTCGGCCGGCAAAAACCGGATCGACGTGGCGTTGGGCCCTCCGGCTTCGTAGGGACCCATGTCGTACAAATGATACGAAGCCGGAATGGCGGCTTCGAGCACGATGCGGTACATGTCGCCGCCGAGCGGTTCGACGGAACCGCTCCACGCGACCTGCTGTGCGGAAACGCCGCAGAGCGGCCACATCGCAAAAAAAGAGAGCAAAAAACGGATTATTCGGCCCATAACACGGATTTTTCAATGGATTATACGGCGTAAAGATAGGAGTTTTTCGCGGATTTTCGTACATTCGCACGATGTTTCGCATTTCGCTCGTCATCCCCACCTACAATCGTGCCGCACAACTCGTTGCGGCGCTCGAATCCGTCGTCCGCCAAGACCTGCCCGCCGCCGAATGGGAGTGCGTCGTGGTGAACAACCGCTCGACCGACGACACGGCCGGACGGTTCGCGGCTTTCGCGGCGGCGCATCCCGAATGTCATTTGCGCATGGTCGACGAACCGCAGCAGGGACTTTCCCACGCCCGCAATCGGGGCATCGCCGAAACGCAGGCGCCGCTGGTGGCATTCATCGACGACGACGAACGCATCGAGCCGCAATTCCTGCGGGCTTACGTCGCCCTGTTCGACGGCAACCCGGCGGCGAAAGCGGCGGGCGGCCGCATCGTGGCGGAATACCCCGAAGGCCGGCCGGCATGGCTCTCGAAATACACCGAAATCCCCATTGCCAACACGATGGATTTCGGGCCGAACGTGCGGCCGTTTCCGGCAGGGCGCATTCCGGGCGGCGGAAACACGGCCCTCCGGCGCGAGGTGTTCGAGGAGTGCGGCACGTTCGACCCGCTTTTCGGCCGCAACGGCAAGACCCTGACGGGCGGCGAGGAAACCGACCTGTTCGAGCGCATCCGCGCCCGAAGCTACACGTTGTGGTACGTGCCCGCCGCCGTGATGCACCACATCATCCCCGCCACGAAACTCACCGAAAGCTATTTCCGCAATCTGTGCCGCAACATCGGCATCGGCCAGCGCATGCGGGCGGAGCAGCACAACCGGCGCGGGCGCGCCCGCGCTGCCGAAGTGCTCAAATGGGGCGCCACCCTGCTCTTGTGCTGCACGATGCGCCCAGTGCAGGCCCGCTGGCTGCTGCGCATGCGGCGGGAAATCACGCGGGGGCTGTTTTCGCAGCCGGAAAAGTAGCGGAAACGCCCCCTATCTTCCGGCCCGTCTCGGCCATTGCCACTCGAAAAGAGGAAAAATTCCATAAATTTGCAACTGCAACAATCCCGAAAAGCGGCGGTGAACACTTCTTTTTCCGAAATTTAAGCTATCTTTGCGACGTCCGACTCCACCGGAACCGGGCAGACATATCAGCTTGAACATGAGAAGTGTTTGAGTTTGTTCTCGTCGATGAATCTGGTAAATTTATTGCGAAAAGAGAACGAGCCAAAGCCCCTTGTCTATGCTCCGTGCATAGTGTGGGATTGTTGCTTGTTTTTATTTTCGCGGTTTACCAGAGCCCATCGACTAAAAACAGAGTCACGATACCCACACTTCTTTATTATGTATTCCTCTTCTTCGGGGTATCGGGAAGAACCAAACTTCAAATTATGATGAAGAAATTTTTGTTTTTCATGCTTGCGGCCGCGCTGTTCTGCGGCTGCGACAAGGACGATGCGCCGTGTCCCGTCGCGGAGGTCAACATTCCGGCATCGAGCGCGGAGAATCCCGTGCAACCGGGTTCGGCCGTGACGATTCAGGGCAAGGGATTCACCGCCGCGAGTGAAATCTGGCTGCGGGGCAAAAGCCGTGCTGCCGAAGTGCGTGCCGAAATAACGACCGTATCGGCCACATCCCTCACCTTTACGGCTCCCGAAGTATCGGGCAAACAGAACGTCGTCTTGAAGCAGGACGGCGGCGAATGGAACTTGGGCAAGCTCTATTTCCCCGAAGCACCCGACGAGGGCGACGAAATCGCTATCCTGCCGAAAAAACTCGTCAAAGTAGTGTGGACGCTCGAAGATGAGGGGTATACCGAAACTTCCACGACGAAGTATGTTTACGATGAAAAAGGTCGATTGTCGAAAATCGACATGGGAGAAAACGATGTGCTTGAAATCGAATACGCCGCAAATGAAATCACAGTACGTCAGAACGATGAATACGAGAAATGGCAAGCCGTATTCGATTTGAAAAACGGCCGTGCCGTAAAATGCGTGGAGGAAGATGAAGAATCGGGTTACAGCTATACACGCAAAACGGAGTTCTCCTATGGAAGCAACGGCTATTTGAGCGGGTATGTTTATACATCGACGGAAGGAAAAGAAACGTATACCGGCAAGGGGACTTTGACTATCGGCGAAGGGGGTTATTTGAAAACCTTTTCCGAAGATTGTACCATCGAGTTTGTGCCGAACAAGAAAGTGCGCAACAACCTGAATCTGGATTTGATGGGCAACAGCGATTTTATGGAAATAATTGACAATCGAGTTATCAGAAATGCCTATTTGTTAGGTATCGGTGGGAAACGCACGACCTATCTGCCGCAACGAATTACGGTGACAGGAGTTGACGAAGAAGGCAAGTATTCTTATACCGACAAATACGACTATACATTCGACGGGGATTACCTGTCCGAAATCCGCCGCATGGATGATGACGGTTGTTATTTTACGATAAAATTGTACTACGAAGAATAAGCCTAACTTCTATTCAGAGACGAAAAAGGGCTGTCTACGATTCGGTAGACAGCCCTTTTTCGTTTCGTTCGCGCTGCAAAGGCGATTACTAAAACTTGTAGGCGACGCCGAGTGTGATGACCAGCGGATTTTTGTGGTATTCGGCGGTCTGAATCATCCATTTGAAACCGGCCGAAACGTCCCAATGCTTTCCGAGCGAAAAGTCGGTGCCCGCCCCGACATTGACGCCGAACGACCACCCGCCGATGTCGTTGGCACTCACGCCGACCGCCGGATAAACCGACCACACGCGAGCCACGCGAATCAACTGATAGTGAATGTCGACGTTGGCATCGATCGAACAGCCCTTTTCGCAGAGCGCCGTGATGCCCGGCTCGACCCGCCACTTGTTCGTCAGGCTGTAACGGCCGACGGCCCCGATGCCGAAAATAGCACCCTCCGCACCCGTATGGGTGTAGATGCCCATACGCGGGCCGACGGCCCAATCGCCCCGATCCTGTGCCGATGCACCGCCGATTGCAAACAATGCGACGAGTGCAGAAACAAACAATTTTTTCATTTTCCGTTATTTTTGGTTGAACTTAAAATTTCTGCGCCGAGACTCCTTGCACCGACCAAATATAGCGATAATATCCAGCTGCACAAAGAAAAATCGACGAACCGGACTTTTTTCATGACGAAAAGCGGAACCTGCGACTTTCGTGCCACAGGTTCCGCTTTCGTGCGACAATCCGGATGCTGCCGGACAAAATTACTTCTGGTTCAGTGCGGCATGGGCGGCGGCCAAACGTGCGATAGGCACGCGGAACGGCGAACAGCTCACGTAATTGAGACCCGCATAGTGGCAGAACTCGACCGACGAAGGTTCGCCGCCGTGTTCGCCGCAGATACCGCATTTGAGGTTCATGCGCGTGCCGCGCCCTTTGAGCACCGCCTCGCGAATCAACTGGCCCACGCCGTTGCGGTCCAAAATCTGGAACGGGTCGTTCTTCAAGATGCCCTTGTCGAGGTAGATGGGCAGGAACTTGCCAATGTCGTCGCGCGAGAATCCCAGCGTCATCTGCGTCAAGTCGTTGGTACCGAACGAGAAGAACTCGGCGACCTCGGCGATTTGGTTGGCCGTGACGGCCGCACGCGGCACCTCGATCATCGTACCGACCATGTATTCGATTTTGTCGTTGCGTTCGGTGAAGACCTGCTCGGCCGTAGCGTCGATAATCTTCTTCTGATAGCGCAACTCCTTGTGGTTGCCGACCAGCGGCACCATGATTTCGACATGCACGGGCTGGCCCGAAGCCTTGACGTTCATGGCCGCCTCGATAATGGCACGCGCCTGCATCTCGGTGATTTCGGGATAGGTGTTGCCCAGACGGCAGCCGCGATGACCCAGCATCGGGTTGAACTCGGCCAGCGACTCGACTTTGGCGATGATTTTTTCGACCGGCACGTTCATCTCTCTGGCCATTTCGCGCTGGCCCTTTTCATCGTGCGGCACGAACTCGTGCAGAGGCGGGTCGAGCAGGCGGACGGTAACGGGATACCCGTTCATCGCCTTGAACAGCCCCTCGAAGTCCCCGCGCTGAATGGGCAACAATTTGCCCAAAGCGACACGACGGCCGGCCTCGTCGTCGGCCAAAATCATCTCGCGGATAGCCTTGATGCGGTCGCCCTCGAAGAACATGTGCTCCGTGCGGCAGAGGCCAATGCCCTCGGCACCGAACTCGAACGCCTGCTTGGCGTCTTTGGGCGTATCGGCGTTGGCGCGGACTTTCAGCACGGCGTATTTGCCGGCCAGCTCCATGACTTTGGCGAAATCGCCGCTCAAATCGGCCGCTTTCGTGGCCACCTCACCGAGGTAAACCTCGCCGGTCGAACCGTTGAGCGAAATCCAGTCGCCCTCCTTGACCGTCACGCCGCCGACCTTGATCGTGCGGGCCTTGTAGTCGATTTCCAACTCGCCGGCACCCGACACGCAGCACTTGCCCATACCGCGCGCGACGACGGCCGCGTGGGAGGTCATACCGCCGCGCGCGGTCAGAATACCGGCCGCGTCGAGCATGCCCTTCAAGTCCTCGGGCGAGGTCTCGATACGCACCAGCACGGCTTTTTGTCCCGTAGCGGCGAACGTCTTTTCGGCATCCTCGGCGAAGAATACGACGGGCCCCGTAGCGGCACCCGGCGAAGCGGGCAGACCTTTCGTAATGACCTTTGCCGATGCAATCGCTTTCTTGTCGAACACGGGGTGCAGCAGCTCGTCGAGCTTCGCCGGTTCGCAACGCAGCACGGCGGTCTTCTCGTCGATAAGCCCCTCGCGCAACATATCCATGGCGATTTTCACCATGGCGGCACCGGTGCGCTTGCCGTTGCGGCACTGCAACATCCACAGTTTGCCGTCCTGAATCGTGAACTCGATGTCCTGCATGTCGGTAAAATACTGCTCCAAATGGTGCTGGATTTCGTCCAGCTCCTTGTAGACGTCGGGCATCACCTCTTCCAGCGACGGGTATTTCGCCTTGCGCTCCTCCTCGCTGATGTTCTGCGCTTTGGCCCAGCGGCGCGAGCCCTCGACCGTAATCTGCTGCGGCGTGCGGATACCGGCCACGACATCCTCGCCTTGCGCATTGATAAGGTACTCGCCGTTGAAGATATTTTCGCCCGTCGCGGCGTCGCGCGAGAAAGCGACACCCGTCGCCGAGTTGTTGCCCATGTTGCCGAAGACCATCGCCATGACCGACACGGCCGTACCCCACTCCTGCGGGATGCCGTTCAGCTTGCGGTAGAGAATGGCGCGCTCGTTCATCCACGAACCGAACACAGCGCAGATAGCCCCCCACAACTGATCCCACGGACTGGCCGGGAAGTCCTCGCCGGTCTGTTTCTTGACGGCGGCCTTGAACTTCACGACCAACTCCTTCAAATCGTCGGTCGTCAAGTCGGTGTCGTTCGTCACGCCACGTTTGTGCTTCTGCTCGTCGATAATCTCCTCGAACGGGTCGTGGTCCTCTTTCGACACGGGTTTCATGCCCAGCACCACGTCGCCGTACATCTGCACGAAACGGCGGTAGGAATCCCACGCGAAACGCGGATTGCCCGTGCGTTTGGCGACGGCCTCGACCGCCTCGTCGTTCATACCGAGGTTCAGAATGGTATCCATCATACCGGGCATCGAAGCGCGCGCACCCGAACGCACCGACACGAGCAGCGGCAACTCCTTGTCGCCGAACTTCATGCCGGTCAGCCGCTCGATGTTCTTCATCGCCGCCTCGACCTCCGGCCGCAACATCTCGATGACGGCCTCCTTGCCGTGCGCGTAGTATTCGGAGCAAACCTCCGTCGTGATCGTGAAGCCCGGGGGTACGGGGATGCCGATGAGGTTCATCTCCGCAAGGTTGGCACCCTTGCCACCCAGCAGTTCACGCATTTTGCCGTTGCCTTCGGCCTCTTTGTTGCCGAAAGTGTAGACCCGTTTAACGTCTGCCATAATCTTCTTGATATATTAGAATTAATTTTTCCGTTCGCACACGTGCGCCCTCTCGCAGGGAGGCACGCCTCCGGTCATCCGACAAAAAACCGGGCGTCCGCCTGCCGCGGATGCCTCGGAACGACGGACTTTCCGATTCGAGGATTACAAAAATAAGAATTTTTCGGGAAAAAGCAAAGAAAAACACATTTTTCCTCAACTCCGCTTGCGCACGATGCGCACCGTGGTCTGGGTCGACTGGCGGACGAAAACCTGCGGGCCGCGGGCATACTTGTCCCACAGCTCGGCCGTATAGCCGCGAATGGTCAGCAGCTCCATTTGCTCCGCCTTCATCACGTCGAAACCGGTCGCGCGCAGGGCCTCGATCGCCTCGTCGATGTGCCACGTATTGTCCACGCACAAGCTCAAATTGACGGCCGAATTGTGTATCAGGTTGGCTTTCAGGCGGTAGCGTTCCAGCAGCGAGAAAATCGCGGAAAACTTCTCCTCCAACACGAACGAAAAGTCGCGCGAACGAATGGTCAGCAGGACTTGGTCTTTTTTGAGAATCAGAATCGGCACCTGCACCGGAGCCGACATGCCGCGGATGACCGTGCCGGGCTTGCGCTTGTCGCCGAACGGCCGCACGTAGAGCGGGATGTGCTTGTTCTGCAACGGCTTGATGGTCTTCGGGTGGATGATTTGCGCACCGCTGTAAGCCAGTTCGATCGTATCCAGATAGTTCAGCTCGGCAATCCGCACGGCATCGGGAAAAATCTTCGGGTCGGCATTCAGCACGCCGTCGACATCCTTCCATACCGACATCGACTCGGCGTCGAGCAGGTTGGCCACGACCGCCGCCGAGTAGTCGGAGCCCTCGCGGCCCAGCGTCGTGGTCGTCCCGTCGGGAGCCCCGCCGATGAAGCCCTGACCGATGAAAATCGTCTCTTCAGCACCCTTCAAAGCCTTCCGCAACAGCGGAGCCGACGCCTCCAAATCGACCGCCGCATCCTTGTGCCGCTGCTCCGTGCGCATGCACCGCCGCATGTCGACCCAGCGGTTGGGCGTTCCGGCGGAACGGAGGTATTCGGAAACAATCGTCGTCGAAATCAGCTCGCCGAACGCGACGACCGTATCGTACCACAATTCGGCATCTTCGGCCCGATACGCCCGCTCGGCGACGATGCGCTCCAATTCGGCGAAAAAGGCGTCGACGCGGGCCAGATGCGTCGGCCCGTGCCACAAATCGTCAATGATTTCGGCATGGTAACGTTTCAGTTCGTCGATATGCAACTGCGCCGCGGCACGGTCGCCGTGCTGCACCCCCTCGAAAACATTTTCGAGGGCGTTGGTCGTCTTGCCCATCGCCGAAACGACGATGAACAGATGCTGCTCGCCGCCGATGATTTTGTGCAGGTTGCGCACGCCGTCGGCATTCCGCACCGAAGCCCCGCCGAATTTGTAGACTTTCATGGTCTTCCGATGATTACTTCACCCGACGGTACGGCACGCCGATATTCTGGAACAGGAACGCATAGGTGTCGGCCGCTTCGTCGATGCGTTTCGAGGTGGGTTTGCCGGCACCGTGGCCTGCTTTCGACTCGATGCGGATGAGAATCGGCGCGTCGCCCGCTTGGCAATGCTGCATCTGGGCCGCGAACTTGAACGAATGGGCCGGAACGACGCGGTCGTCGTGGTCGGCCGTCGTGACGAGCGTCGCGGGATAGGCCACGCCCTCCTTGATATTGTGGAGCGGCGAATACTTATAAATATAAGAAAATTGCTCTTCGTTGTCGCTCGAACCGTACTCGACGACCCAGCCCCAACCGATCGTGAACTTGTGGTAACGCAGCATGTCCATCACCCCGACGGCAGGCAGGCAGACGGCGTAGAGGTCGGGACGCTGCACCTCGCAGGCACCGACCAGCAGACCGCCGTTCGATCCGCCGGCAATGGCCAGTTTGTCCGACGAGGTGTATTTGTTGGCGATGAGGTATTCGGCCGCCGCGATGAAGTCGTCGAACACGTTTTGCTTGTTCTCCAGCATGCCGCCCTTGTGCCAAGCCTCGCCGTACTCCGAGCCGCCGCGCAAGTTGGCCACGCAATAGATGCCGCCCTGCTCCATGAACAAAATGGCCGACGGGTTGAATCCGGGCGTCAGATTGATTTGGAAGCCGCCGTAGGCATAGAGGTAACACGGATTTTTGCCGTCGAGTTTCATGTCCTTGCGGTGCGAGACGAACATCGGCACCAGCGTACCGTCCTTCGAGGGGTAGAAAACCTGTTCCGTCACGAAGCGTTCCGAGTCGAAATGGACCTGCGGAGCCTTGTAGAGCGTCGTTTCGCCCGACGCGATGTCGTAATGATAAATCGTCGCGGGGGACGTGTAGTTCGACAGCGAATAGTAGAGCGACGCATCCTCTTTCTTGCCGGAGAAACCGCCGACCGT
>CAZGYX010000007.1:0-67388 GCA_964530735.1 uncultured Alistipes sp.
TCAAATCGGCCCATTACGACTGCATGATTTTCACCTCGACCGACGCCTGCCCGCAATCCGACCGCTGGCTTTCGCTCATGGCGCGCGGGTTCCTGCGCGGCGACATCGTGGTGGGCTACTGCGGTGTGGAACAGGAAAAAGGGCCGAAAAACCGCTTCATGCGCACGTGGCGGATGATGCACTCGGCTTCGTGGATCGCCCGCGCCATTGCCCGCCGCCCCTATCGCGGCACGCTGCACAACCTCGGGTTCACGAAAAAAATCTACTTCGGCGCCAACGGATTCGGACAGCTCAACATGAACATCGGCGAGGACGACCTGTTCATGCAGCAGGTCATGACCCGCGACAACGTGAGCATCATCCTCACGCCGCAGGCCACCCTGCGCGAAAAGACATGGGGCGGACTGGGCTGGTGGCTCAATCGGCTGCGTTACTACGCTTCGGCCCGCCGGTTCTATCCGCATGCCGTGCGCAACTACATCCAGTGGGAGGTCGGTTCGCGCGTACTCTTCTTTTTGGCCGTGGTGTGCGCCATAGCCGTCATGCCGCTCGAATACAAACTCGCCGCCTTGCTGCTGCTGCTGCTGCGCTACTTGGCGGTCATCATCGAGGTGCGCCGCATCGCCCAGCGGCTCGGCGAAAGCAGCATGTTGCTGGCTTATTTCCTCTACGATCTGGTCAGCCCCTGCTGGTCGCTCCTGCTCTCGCTGACGCTGCTCCGCAAAGACGTCCGCGTATGGAGATAGCCGACTATCTCGTGGCCGACGACCGGCGGCTGGTCGAACTGGTGCTCGCAGGCGACGACGGGGCATTCGAGCATCTTTTCAACCGCTACCGCGATGCCATCCGCCGTCTGCTGACGCAGCGGCTCGGCAACCGGAGCCACGTGGACGATCTCCTGCAAGAAACATTCATCAAAGTCTATATCAACCTGCACCGCTACCGGGCGGAGTACACGTTCGGGCAATGGGTCTACACCATCGCCCGCAATACGTTCATCGACTTCGTGCGCCGGCAGCCGGACGACCTTTCTATTGACGAACGGTTCACGGCGCCCGCGTCGCTCGCGCCGACGCCAGAAGAACGCGTCATCAGCCTGCAACAACGCTCGCAGATCGAGGGGTATCTCGACCGGCTGACGCCGCGTTACCGGCAGTTGATCGTGCTGCGGTTTTTCGACGAACTCTCCTACGAGGAAATCGCGGAGAAACTGGCCGTGCCGTTGGGCACCGTGAAAACCCAAATCCACCGCGCCCGCGAACAGATGTGCCGGTTCATCCAAAACGAAAACTGAACGAGTGTCGCGCGGGCCCGCGATTCAAATCCACGACACACCGCGAGACAGTCCGCGACGCTATCCCCAATACGACCGACAGCGATGCACACCCTCTTAATAAAATACTTTCCCGAGTTGACGCCGATACAGCAGGAGCGTTTCGCCGCGCTGTCCGGCCTCTACGCCGAATGGAATGCCCGAATCAACGTCGTTTCGCGCAAGGATTTCGACCAGCTCTACCTGCGCCACGTGTTGCATTCGCTGGCTATCGCCAAAGTGTGCGCGTTCGACGCCGGGGCGCGGATTCTCGACGTCGGATGCGGCGGCGGGTTTCCTTCCGTACCGCTCGCGATTCTCTTTCCCGAAGCCCGTTTCACCGCCGCCGATTCCATTCGCAAGAAAATTACGGTCGTCGAGGGCGTGGTCTCCGCGCTCGGGCTGGACAACGTCGAGCCGCGCTGCGTGCGGGTCGAAACGCTCGCCGAACGCTACGATTACGTCGTTTCGCGCGCCGTCACGGCCATGCCGCAGTTCGTGCAGTGGGTCTGGAACAAAATCGAACGCGGCCGGCACGGAACGCTGCCCAACGGCATTCTCTATCTCAAAGGAGGCGATTTGGCCGAAGAACTGGCCCTGACCCGCAAGCGGTGGGACGTCCACGCCATTTCGGATTTTTTCGACGAGGAGTTTTTCGAGACGAAAAAGGTGGTCTATACTGCCCGCTGACGCTCTGTCTGGGGCGATTTTACGGCGGCCTGCCGCATACCGACGGCCGCAAGCGCTATTTCTGTTCCCGCTTTTCGTAGCGGTCGAGGACGCTCCGCAGATTTTTCACGAACGTATCGGCCGACGAGGCGCCTTCGATGCGGCCCCACAGATTGCCCTCCGTGTCGAAAACCAAGTAGAGCGGAATCGACCCGCGCCCGTATTCGGACAGCAGTTCGCGTCCCAGCGACTGGTCGACGTTGTATTTCGCCGCCACGAAATGACGCGCCATGAACACTCCGACCTCCTCCCGCGAAAAGACCTGACGCTCCATTGCCCGGCACGGCGGGCACCAGTCGGCATAGAGGTCGATGAAGACCAGCTTGCCCTGTTGCTGCGCCATGCGGCGCACCGAATCGGTCGAACCCGTCTCGAAGCGCACCTGCGCCGCGAGCGGCCCGACGGCCGACAATATCCCGACGAGGGCGAACACGACGCCCCGCAACCGCCATTTTTTCATAATTCCAAATTGTTTCCGCAGGCTGTCGAAACAAAAACCGGGCCTTTCGGAGGTCATTCGTGCAGGTCGCGTTTGAACGGGCTTTTCAGCCCCTCCAAATGGGCCCGCAGCCGCTCCGAAAACTCCTCGCGGCGGTGTTTCAGATTGGCCCGCCACCCTTTCCAGCGCGTATAGCGCAACTTTTTTTCGCGGTAGATGTCCGCGATCGTCAACAGGATGCCCGTCTCCTCGACGCCGCCGAAATCGGGATTCGACACCGTGTCGAAGACCCGCATCGAGGGCGAAAGGTTCATGTAGGCATTGATGAGCGGCGGGATGTTTTCGTTGAATTCGCGTATCTTCTGAATCAGGATGCGGTAATTTTCCATGTAGTTTTCGCCCGTGAACAGCTGCTCGTAATAGGGGTCGTCCAAGTCGAGCGTCAGCGGATCGATTCCCTCGACCAGCCCTTCGCGGTCGGGGAAGTAGCGGCGCAGGAACCAAATCAACGCATTGCGGGCTACGGTCTTGTACGAAGTGTACATCGTCACCTTGCCGAAGAGGTATTTGGCGCGCGGATTGAGCACGACCAGCGCGCCCAGTCCGTCCCACAGGTTGTCGAGCGCATACAGGCTCTTGGGGTTCTGCCGCGCCTGATAGGCGCACTGCACGAACGAACGGCCCAACTCGATGGTGCGCGGCAGGTAGCGGCGGCGGAACCGGTCGCTGAACCGGAAATAGTGCTCCGTCGAGAGGTGTTTGGGGTGTTGCGTCGTGCAGACGATGAAGCGGTAACCGCCGACGATTTCTTCGGCCGCAGGATCCCACACGATGAGCTGGAAATAGCCGTCTTCGGCCAAATCTTCGGCGTCGATGTCGACTTCGCACCCCGTGCCGCCGCCTGCCCGGCGGAAAGCCTCCTCGCGCAGACGCCCCACTTCGCGCATCAGGGCGGGGCAGTCGGCCGCAGCGAAGACATAGATTTCGTTGGCGGCCTTGTTCGTCGCACGGACTTTCCGTTCGGGCGTCAGTTCGGCTTTCAGCAGTTCCCGGGCGACGGGAGGAGCAATGGGTTTTATTCCGTTCGGTTGCATTTCTGTTGTCGCTTGCAGTGCTTTCCCTGCAAATGTACGCTTTTTAGCGCGATGCCGATTGCGGGCCGAGCGTTTTTTCCAAAAAATAGGTATTTCTACGAATCTGCTCGGTCTGTTCGCGCAACGAACCGAGCGACTGCAATTCGGCCACCGAAACGGGCTCGCCGACCGCGATGCGGAAATGTTTGCCCGCCTGCGAGAACATCTCGTCCGGCAGCCACAGCATTTCGATGTTGAACTTGATGCCCAACGCCTTGCGGCACCGGTCGAGCCGGTAAAAGAAATTCGACAGCCGCCCTTCGACGAACAACGGCACGATCTGCCGCTGCGAAGCGTAGGCTTTTTTCAGGAAATTGACCTTCCATTCGGTGTCGGCGACTCGTCCGTCGATGCGGCGCGAGCACAATCCGGCCGGAAAGGTCAGAATCGGCACGTCGCCGAAAAAGGCCTCCTCCATGCGCCGGGCATAGCCGGCATTCTGCGCCCCGTGCTTGTTGACGGGCAGCCACAACGGCCGCAAGGGTTCGACGTGCATCAGCAAATCGTTGACCACCACGCGCACGTCGCCGAAATGGGCCATCAGTTCGTCGGCCAGCATCATCCCGTCCATCCCGCCGAACGGATGGTTCGCGACGAACAGGTAACGTCCGTGCGGGTCGAGGCGGTCGAGCCCCTGCATCTCGTAGGTAACCCCCCACTCCGCGAAGCAGGCGCGGATGAACTCCTGCGGCGGCAAAGACCAGTAAGCGTCGATGATGTGATTGATTTCCCGTTCGCGGACGGTGCGCCGCAGCCACTCGACGGCCGGACGCGGAATCCAGCGGGCCAGTCGCGGCGCTTTTTCGGCCAATACGGCGCCGATGTCGATTCGAGGCATGACGTATGAGAATCTTAAAAAAGAGCCCGAACGCATATCGTCCGGGCTCCAAATGTTCGGAATCGAATCGCTGAAAACTACTGAATCGCTTTCAGGTTGGCGTCTTTGGCAGCTTTGGCAGCCAGCTCGGGGTTCTTCGAGACGGCGCTCTTCAGCTGGGCCTGAGCCGTAGCCTTGTCGCCCTCGCGAACCGCGATTACGGCACGCAGGTAGTCGGCATCGGCCGAGTTGTCGTTGGCAATGGCTTTCTTGGCCGTTGCGAGGTCGTTGTTCATCACAGCGGCGACAGCCTGATTGTAACCCGTCAGACCCTTCTCGGCAGCCTGATAGTCGCCCGTTGCGGCGGCATAGGCGGCTTTGCCTTCGGCATCCGTCGCAGCAGCGTATTTCTTGGCTTCGGCGGTGTTGCCGTTGGCCAAGTTGGCCAGCATGAGGTTCTTGTTCAAATCGGCCGACGAGTTCAGTTTGGCAGCCTTGGCGAACGATTCCAAAGCAGCGGCTTCCGAACCGGCTTTCGTCTGTGCGATACCGAGGTTGTTCCATACGCGGGCATCGTCGTATTTCTTCGATGCGGCGGTCAGCACGGCAACCTGCTCTGCAGCGCCGTTAGCCAGCGACTCGGCAGCGTAGAGGTACTCCTCGACGGTCAGTTCGCCGCCGTTGCGGAGCGCAGCCAGAATCTCGGCGTCGGTTTTGCCCTGAATATCGGTGCTGTTGACGATCTGCGCACGGCGCAATTCGGGAAGAATCTCGCTCTTCAGCTCGTTGTAGACAGCCGACATGTTCTTGATTTCGCTTTCGCGCTGTGCCGACGAGTTGTAGAGGCTCAACACTTGCAGAATCAGGTTCTTGTCCTTGATGTTCGATTTCTCGACCAGCTCCTTGAAACCGGCCCAGTCCTCGCCGTAAGCAGCGGCATCGACATCGAGGCCCGTGCCTTTCAGCAGTTTGGCTACGACTTTCTTGCCGGACTCGCTGCGGGCTTTCGACAGTTTGTCGTTGAATTTCTCGGGACCGTCGGGCGAAGCGTAACCCTTCACGGCGATGTTCTGCGTTGCGCGGTCGTTGCCCATCTTCTCTTTGACATCGGCCTTGAACTCGCCGAGGTCGGCCTTGCGCTCGTTCTTCTTCGTCACCTGCGAAGAGTTGATCGCGTAGAGCAGGTCGGTCTTGTTCACGACGGTGGTCACACGTTTGTAGTTGCTGGCCATCGGAGCCATGACGTCGCCGTATTTCAGGTCTTTCTGCAATTTGTTCAGACCGTAAGCGACCGTCATACCGAACGACTGTGCCAGTTCCATTTTGGCGGCAGCGTCGTCGCCGGCCAGAATTTCAGCCTCTTTCTTGGTCGGAATCGCACCGTCGTGCAGGTTTACGAGCGTGAACTCCTTGCACTTGCCGCTGGGGCATTTGATTTCGACGCGCAGCTGGAGTTCGCACTGGTCCATACGCGAATCGTAGGGGAACTCGACATGCTGGACGAACTGGCCGCCGGTCTTCGTATCGACGACCGTGTAGTTCTCGTCCACCTTCGTACCCTGATAGTAGTACGGGGCGGCAGCCAGTTCGCCGCCCTCGAATACCAGCACGGGGGTTACTTTGGCAATGGCTTTGGCATTGAAATACTCCACCGGAATCTTCACCTGAATGTCGGCGGCGATGACGCCGTTGTTCAGGGCGAGCACTTCGGGAACGACGGCCACCTTGACTTCGTCGCGGTTCAGAGCCATCTCCTTGAAGCAGTTGCAGCTCGACAGTGCGAGCGCAGCGAACGCGAGCACGAGACTCGACTTCAATAAGTTTTTCATAAATGAGTTAATTGGTTGTTGTTCAGTTTCTGTTTCGCAATCGGGCGTCCGCGGGAATCGCACTCCGCGAAGCGCATTTTACACGACGCAAATATAAAAAACATATTTCAAAAATGCAAAAAATACGACATTCCGAGGCAAACGGCTTTTTTCGAGCCGTCCGTCCCCGGAATGCCGCGTCCGTTTATCGCCGGGAGCGCTGGTTATTCCCGATCGTGCTCCCCGTGGTCGTCGCGGTGTTCGCGGTGCTCGCGCGAATCGTTGCGGTACTCACGCCGCTCGCCGCGTTCGGGACGCGGACGGCGTTCGCGCTCCACATAGCCTTCGGGCTTGGGCAGCAGCGCTTTGCGCGACAGTTTGAGTTTGCCCGTCTTGGGGTCGACGCCGATCAGCTTCACGTCGATTTCGTCGCCCTCTTTCAGGCCGGTGTCGTCCATCGTCTCGAAACGCTTGTAGTCGATTTCCGAGATGTGCAACAGCGCATCCTTGCCCGGCATGATTTCGACGAAGGCGCCGAACGCCACGATCGAACGAATCGTACCGTGGTACGTCTCGCCCACTTCGGGCACGGCCACGATGGCCTTGATGCGGGCCAGTGCGCCGTCGAGCGCCTCTTTGTCCACGCCGAAGATGTCGACCAGCCCCTTGTTGTCCACCTCCGTAATGGTAATGGTGGTGTTCGTGGTCTTCTGGATGTCCTGAATGACCTTTCCGCCCGGGCCGATGACCGCCCCGATCGAATCCTGTGGAATCGTAATCTGCACGATGCGCGGCACGAACGGCTTGTAGTCCGCACGCGGCTCGGCGATGCAGTCGGTCAGGATGTCCAAGATGTGCATGCGTCCCTTGCGGGCCTGCTCCAATGCGGCGGCCAGCACCTCGTACGAAAGGCCGTCGACCTTGATGTCCATCTGCGTGGCGGTGATACCGTCGCGGGTACCCGTCACCTTGAAGTCCATGTCGCCCAAGTGGTCCTCGTCGCCCAAGATGTCCGACAGCACGGCCCACTTGCCGCTCTCCGAGTCGGAAATCAGGCCCATAGCGATACCCGAAACCGGTTTTTTCATCTTGACGCCCGAGTCCATCAGCGCCAGCGTTCCGGCGCAGACCGTAGCCATCGACGACGAACCGTTCGATTCCAGAATATCCGACACGATGCGCACGGCATAAGGGTTCTCCTCGCCCAGCGGAATCATCGGTTTGAGCGCACGCCAAGCCAAGTGGCCGTGCCCGATTTCGCGGCGGCTCAAGCCGCGTGCGGCTTTCGCCTCGCCCGTCGAGAAGGGCGGGAAATTATAGTGCAGCACGAATTGTTCGGTACCCTGCACCAGCACTTCGTCCTTGACCTTTTCGTCCAGCTTCGTGCCGAGCGTCACGGTCGCCAGCGACTGCGTTTCGCCGCGCGTGAAGATCGCCGAACCGTGCGCCGAAGGCAGATAGCCCACCTCGCACCAAATGGGACGGATTTCGTCCGTCCGACGGCCGTCGAGGCGTTTGCCCTCGTCGAGAATCATGCGGCGCATGGCCTTTTTCTGCACGTCGTCGTGGAAGTATTTGTGGATGAGCGGTGCCTTTTCGGCCAGTTCCTCTTCGGTGTAGCGCGAGGCGAACTCGGCTTCCAGCGCATCGAACATCTCGCTGCGTTCGTGCTTCATCGTGCCGCTCGTCGCAATGGCGTAGGCCTTGTCGTAAAGCTCTTTGATAATCGTCTGGCGCAGTTCCTCGTCGTTGACCTCGTGGCAGTAGGTGCGTTTCACGTCCTTGCCGAGCTCTTTCGACAGCTCGATCTGCACGGCGCAGTGTTTTTTGATTTCCTCGTGTGCGAACTTGATGGCCCCGAGCATGACCTCTTCGGAAACCTCCTTCATTTCGCCCTCGACCATCAGGATGTTGTCGATCGTACCGCCGACCATGATGTCTAAATCGCACTCGGCCATCTCCGAGAAGCCCGGGTTAATGGCATATTGGCCGTTCTTGCGCACGACGCGCACCTCCGAAATCGGGCCGCCGAACGGGATGTCCGACACGGCCAGCGCGGCCGAAGCGGCCAGACCGGCCAGCGCATCGGGCTGGATGTCCTTGTCGGCCGAAATCAGGTTGACCGTCACGTAGACTTCGGCGTGGTAGTCCGACGGGAACAACGGACGCAGCGCACGGTCGATCAGACGGGCCGTGAGGATTTCCGAGTCGTTGGCCTTGCCCTCGCGTTTCATGAAACCGCCCGGATAACGTCCGGCGGCGGCGTATTTTTCCTTGTACTCGACTTGCAGGGGCATGAAGTCGGTGTCGGGTTTCGCATCTTTGGCGGCCACTACGGTACCGAGCAACATCGTGTCGCCCATCTTGACGACCACCGAGCCGTCGGCCTGTTTGGCCAGTTTGCCCGTTTCGATCTCGATCCGGCGACCGTCGCCCAGCGTGATGACCTTGCGGACTGCATTGTACAGCTTCTTTTCTTCCATTTTCTTATTTTAACCTATGTGTGTTGTCTCTCCCGGGGTGCCGCCCGCGCGGCCCGTTCAACGAAATGAAGGCAACTCCCCGTGCGGGAATTGCCCTCATCTTCTCCTCGCGGATTACTTGCGGAGGTTGAGCATCTTCACGATCGAACGATAGCGCTCGATGTCCACCTCTTTGAGGTACTCCAACAACTGACGGCGCTTGCCGACCAGACGTAGCAGCGCGCGCTGCGTACCGAAGTCGTGCCGGTTGTTTTTGAGGTGTTCAGTAAGGTGGCTGATACGGTACGAAAACAACGCGATCTGACTTTCGGGCGAACCCGTGTCGGTGTTAGACTTGCCGTACTGACCGAAAAGCTCCTGCTTTTTCTCTGCTGTTAAATAAGCCATTGTTTTATTAGGATTTAATAAAAGTTCCACGCTACGACGCATTCCCCTTACCGCGAATCACGCCAGCGCGTCCGGCAAAGGTACGAAATAATCCGTAATTCGCAATTCAAAATCGACAATTTTGCCGTCGTTGCGAGAAAAAATCCTAAATTTGCCGCAGATTATGTTGTACGAGTCCATAAAAAATCGAGTAGTTGTTGCGGCGGTGCTTCTGTCCGCACTCGCATGGGCGGCCGGATGCCGCGAAAAGGCCGGTTACACGACCGTCGACGGCACGATGCTCGGCACGACGCTCCACGTCGTGGCCGACGTGCGGGACGTCACGCCGCAGGAGCTGCGCCGGCGCATCCTCGCGCTCGACGCCGAAGCCAAAGCGTCGATGTCGATTTTCGATTCGACGTCGCTGTTGAGCCGCCTCAACCGCAACGAGACCGACCGCATCGACCGCCACATCGCCTACAACCTGCGGCTGGCCGACAGCATCGGCGCATTGAGCGGGGGGCGTTACGACGTGACCGTCAAGCCGTTGACCGAAGCGTGGGGGTTCGCCGGACGCGAACGCGCCGCCGCGCCGAACCTCGATTCGCTGCTGGCGTTCGTCGGACGCGACAAGGTGCGCATCGAGGACGGCCGCCTCGTGAAGAGCGACCCGCGCGTGCAGCTCGATTTCAACTCCATAGCCAAAGGTTACACGGTCGACCTGCTCGCCGCGCTGGTCGAGGAACTCGGTGCGCGGAACTACATCGTCGACATCGGCGGCGAGCTGCGGTGCCGGGGCGTCAACCCGCACGGCGGGACGTGGCGCATCGGCATCGAAACGCCGTTCGACGGCAACATGACCAACGGCGAGTACCTCCAACGCCGCCTGCGGATGACGGAGGGCGGGCTGGCCACTTCGGGCAATTACCGCCGCTTCTATCTCGACGAAGCGGGCAACAAGGTCGCCCACACCATCGACCCGCGCACGGGCCGCAGCGCAGTGTCGCGGTTGTTGTCCGTCACGGTCGCCGCGCCGACCTGCGCCGAAGCCGATGCGCTCGGCACGATGTTTCTGGCCATGGGGGCCGACGACGCGCTCGCGGCCGTGCAGCGCATGCCCGGACTGAAAGTCTATTTCATTCTGGCCGCTACCGACGGAGGTTTCGAGGAATACATCTCCCCGCAAATGAAACAATACATTTACTAAAATACCATGAAAGCCGCATTCCTATATAATAAGCAGTCCGGCAGGGGACGCATCGCCGGCCGCGTGGAGGAAATCCGGGACGTTTTCGCCCGACACGACTACGAGCTGGAGCCCCTCCCCATCGATTTTAATAAAAATCCGTTCGAGGGACGCGAAGAACTCGACCTCATGGTCGTCGCCGGCGGCGACGGCACGGTCAACTTCACCGTCAACGCCATGCGCGCCAAAGGGTTGGACATTCCGCTGGGCATCATTCCCGCAGGCACGGCCAACGACTTCGCCGGTGCGCTCGGCATGTCGCACGACCCGGTCGAGGCGGCCCGCCAAATCGCGACGGGCGAGGAGATGCGCGTGGACTGCGGATGCGCCAACGGGTTGCATTTCATCAACATTTTCAGTTTCGGGCTTTTCACGACCACCTCGCAGCGCACCCCCGATGAACGCAAACATAAATTAGGAAAACTGGCCTACCTGCTCGAAGGGGCCAAAGAGTTGCGGACGATGCACGTCGTGCCGCTGCAAGTCGATGCCGACGGCGAGCGGTTCGAGGTCGATGCCTTAATGGCGTTGATTTTCAACGGCGAAACGGCCGGCGGATTCCGGCTGGCACGGGGGTCTTCGCTTCGCGACGGGTTGTTCGATGTGCTGCTGCTCGAAAAGAAGAATTTTTTCCGGTCGATTTTCGCCATGCTGCGCTACCTGCTGGGCGGCAGCCCCCGAATCGTGCGGCACCTGCGGGCACGGAAACTCGACCTCGTGTCGGCTGTCAACGAGCCGACCGACGTCGACGGACAGCCCGGCGTCGCCTTTCCGCTCCATATCGAATGCCTCGCGGGAGCGGTGCGGGTGCGTCAGCCGCGCCGTTTGTAGCGCGACGGCGAAGTGCCTGTATGTTGCTTAAAATACTTCCCGAAAAAGGACTGGGTCGAGAAATTGAGCCGTTCGGCGATTTCGCGGATGCTCAAACCGGAGTATTTCAGCAGCGTTTTCGCTTCCAGCACGACCGATTCGTCGATCCAGCGGGCGGCCGTCTTGCCGCTCACCTCCTTGACCACCGTCGACAGGTATTTCGGCGTGATGTTGAGCCGTTCGGCATAGAATCCCACGTTGCGTTCGCGTTTGTTGTGCTGTTGCAGCAGCGACATGAACTCGTCGAACAGCACCTCGCTGCGGCCCGGTTTGACCGGCGCCTCCTGCTGGTCGCGCAGGTTGAGTTCCGCCATGATGTAGAACGCCGTCGTGAAGAGCGAGCGGATGATTTCGTTGCGATAACGTTCCTTGTCGCTCCGGAGCAGCATTTTTATTAACTGGAAGACGTGGCGGATTTCGTCCACGTCCTGCGGCGTCACCGCGATGACGGGCGCTTTGCCGAAACGCATGAAAACGGGCAGCGACGTCGCCAGATCGAGCTGGATGCCGTCGATGAACGCCTGCGAGAAGGCCACGAAATAGGCCGTCGCGTCGGCCGAACACTTCACCATGCGGACGATGCTCGCCGGGCTGCACACGACGATGTGGTTCGGCCGCACCGTGTGGTTCTTCATGTCGATCGAAATCGTCGCCTCGCCCGTCATCACGACAATCGCCAGAAACCCGTCGACCGTCGCCGGATAGTCGGCCACGGTGCGGTTGGCCGCGTCGAGCGCCGCAATCACCAAATCGTCCGAAAGATAGAATACGTCGTCCATCTCCCGCTTGATGCGCGAAATGGAAACCTTGTGCAGACCCCCGTGGCGCGGAACCGTCGAAATTCGCCCTCCGGTTTCGCGCCCCGCCGGTCCGCCCGAGTGCGATTGCCCCCGCGATGCGTTCTCCGCCATGCCGTTGCCTTTATTCACCCCGCAAAGATACGAATAAGGTGAGAGCAAACCAAAACTTGTTTTGAGTTTGCCGAACCGGAGTATCTAAGACGAAGTCAAAGGTAACGAAAACAGACGGTTTTTCCAATCCGGTTTTTTTTTCTACATTTGCGCATTCGATATCTTCCGCGCATGTATCGCCGCATCATACAACCGCTGTTGTTCGCGCTGCCTATCGAGGAGGCCCACCGGCTCGTCCTGCTCGCGCTGCGAATCATCGGCATGATTCCCGGAGGACGCTGGCTGCTCGGCAAATGTTTCGCCGTCCGCCACCCCTCGCTCGAACGCGAAGTGTTCGGCCGGCGCTTCGCCAATCCCGTCGGAATGGCCGCCGGGTTCGACCCCAACGGCGAGGTGTGCCGCGAACTGGGCGCTTCGGGATTCGGATTCGTCGAGGTGGGCACCGTCACGCCCCGTCCGCAGGCGGGCAGCCCGCGTCCCCGCATCTTCCGGTTGAAGAAAGACCGCGCGTTCGTCAGCCGCGTCGGCATGGCCAACCGGGGGCTGAAAAAGGCCATCCAGCACCTGCGCCGCCCCCACGAAGGGCTTATCGTGGGATGCAACATCGGCCACAACGCCGCCACGCCGCTCGACGAGAGCCCGGACGACTACCTGAAACTTTTCCGCAACCTCTACCAATACGTCGACTATTTCAGCGTGAACCTGTGCTGCGACATCGGCTGCGGGGACGACGAGACGCATGACCGCGACCACATCCTGCAAATCCTCGAACCGTTGTTCGACTTCCGGCGCGGCCAGAACCAGTACCGGCCCGTGATGCTCAAAATCTCGGCCGACCTCACCGACGAACAGGTCGACGTCATCACCGACATCCTCATCGACACGCCGCTGGACGGCATCGTCGCCACCAACGGCTCGCTCCGGCGCGACGGATTGCAGACCAGCCCCGCATCCCTCGCCAAAATCGGCAGCGGGCGCCTCACCGGCCCGACGCTCACCGCCCGGACGATCGAAATCGTGCGGCGCATCCACACCCGTTCGGGCGGCACCTATCCCATTATCGGCGTCGGGGGGATGATGTCGGTCGGGGACGTGCAGGCGTTGTTCGCCGCCGGAGCCGACCTCGTGCAGCTCTACACCGGTTACATCTACGAAGGGCCGCGGCTCGTACGCGACATCTGCCGCGCGCTGATTGCCGACCGCACAGAGGCCGGAAATGCGCTCGGCGAATAAAAAAGAAATTCAGTAAGAGCGCTTCCGACCGTCGGAAACCCGCCGACCGCACGGAGGCCGGGAATGCGCTCGGCGAATAAAAAAGAAATTCACCGAGAGCGCTTCCGACCGTCGGAAACCCGCCGACCGTCCGTAGCGCTAATAAAAGTATGCAAGCCACCATTCTCACCATCGGCGACGAGCTCCTGATCGGACAAATCGTCGACACGAACAGCGTTTCCATTGCCCGCCAGTTGAATGCGGCCGGCATCGTCGTCCGCGAAAAACGCACCGTCGGCGACGACCGCGACCGAATCGCGGAGGCCGTCGAACGGGCCCTGCGCGACACCGACGCGGTCATCATCACGGGCGGGCTGGGCCCCACGAAGGACGATATTACGAAAAAGACGCTCGCCGAATTGTTCGGCTGCGGGATGCGTTACGACACGACCGTCGCGGCGCACGTCGAGCGGATGCTCACCGCGCGCGGCATCGCGTTCAACGAGTTGAACCGCAGTCAGGCGCTCGTTCCCGAAGCCTGCACGGTGCTTTTCAACGCGCACGGCACGGCACCGGGCATGTGGTTCGAGCGCGACGGCAAGGTGGCGGTGTCGCTGCCCGGCGTGCCTTACGAAATGGAGCACCTCATGCAGGACGAGGTGATGCCGCGCCTCAAAGCGCGGTTCGCCCTAAAACAAATCGTGCACCGGACGCTCATCACGGCGGGACTGGCCGAGTCGATGCTCGCCGAGCGCATCGCGGCATGGGAAGACGCCCTGCCCGAATATCTGAAACTGGCCTACCTGCCCAATCCCGGTGCCGTGAGGCTTCGGCTGTCGGCTTACGAGGTCGACGGTAGGCAGGTCGGGCAGGAAATCGAGGAGCGGTTCGCCGAATTGCAGCGGTTGATTCCGCAGTATGTCGTGGGATACGAAACGGCGACCGTGCAGGAACTGGTGCACCGCATGCTCATCGAACGGCACGCGACCCTCGCCACGGCCGAGAGCTGCACGGGCGGCACGATCGCTTCGCGTTTCACAGCGCAGGCCGGGGCTTCGGCCTATTTCCTCTGCGGGGTCGTGTCGTACAGCAACGAAGCCAAGCACACGGTCTTGGGCGTCGATGCCGGCCTCATCGAACGCTACGGTGCGGTCAGCGAGCAGGTCGCACGGCAAATGGCCGAAGGAGTCCGCCGCATTTCGGGTGCGGATTATGCGGTCGCCACGACCGGCATCGCCGGCCCGACGGGCGGTTCGCCCGAAAAACCGGTCGGCACGGTCTGGTTCGCCGTCGCCACGCCGTCGCATACCGTCGCCGTCTGCAAACAGTGCGGCACCGACCGCGGCCAAATCATCGACCGCGCTTCGGCCTTCGCCGTCGGGCTGTTGCGCGATGCGCTGACCGAAAAATAATCTTTTATGCTACGGAGCAGGCGATGCCGAGCGCTTCGACGCGGGCGGCGATGCGCTGCAACTCCTCGCGCGGCACCTTTTCGAGCGTCCGACAGGGCGTATCGCGGTCGAGCGAGTAGACCATGACCTGACGCGGCCGGATCTCGCCGACCAAAGCCAGCCATGCCGAAACTTCCTCGTCGGTCGTGTTGTCGACGACCGCACCGCCGCACATCCCGCGCAGAAACATCGTCTGCAAAATCATCCGTCCGTCGAACCGGCGCATCTGTTCGACCACCCCGCGCACGGTGTAGGCGGGGTTCTGCGGCCGGTTCAGCAGCCGCACCGTCGCATCGAACGCCGAATCGAGTTTCAGAATCGGGTTGTCGACCCGCAGCAACGCCCGCCGGACGCTTTCGTCGCCCAGCCGCGTGGCGTTGGTCAGGACCGAAACTTTCGCGGACGGTGCCAGTTCGTCGCGCAGGGCGAGCGTGTCGTCGATAACGGCCTCGAAATCGGGATGCAGGGTCGGTTCGCCGTTGCCCGCGAAGGTGATGACATCGGGCGGCGTTCCGGCGGCCGTCATGCGCCGCAGGGTCTCGCCGAGCAACCTGCGGACATCCTCGCGCCGGTTGAACCGGCGCCCGTCGGTCGGGTGGTCGGCATTCCAGCCGCATTCGCAATAGATGCAGTCGAACGAACAGAGTTTCGACGCGACGGGCAACAGATTGACCCCCAGTGAGAGCCCCAGCCGCCGCGACTGCACGGGGCCGAAGATGATATTTTCAAACAGTGCGGTCATACGCTTTTCGCTATTTCATTTCGAGGTACACCACCGCCCCCGACCGGACGGATCCGCCCGCCGGAATGCTTTGGCGCGTCACGGTTCCGGCGCCCGTGAAGCGGACGCGCAGGCCGCGGCTTTCGAGCAGGAACAGGGCGTCTTTCAACCCCATGCCGCACACGTCGGGCATCCGATTCAAGTCGGCCGGGATGCTATGTATCGTCACGGAAGAACGGGCATCCACCTGCGCGCGGCCCCACCCCTTGCGGGCGTCGGATTGCGCGTCGGGCGACAACTCGCCGGCCACCTCGCGCATGCGGGCGATGTCGCCCCCCTTGATGCGCTGCGGATAGTACGTCGGCCCTTTGTCCCGCCGCGGACGGATTTGCCCGCGATTGTGGATGAATTCGACCATGCGGCTCACGACCGGCCCCGCCAACGGCCCGCCGTAGTAGGTCTTGCCGGGCTGCACCTGCGTTTCGATTGCGGTCAGCACCGTGTAGCGCGGGGCATCGGCCGGGAAAAACGCCACCATCGAACCCAGATAACGGTCGCTGTACCGGCTTTCGGTGATTTGGGCCGTGCCGGTCTTGGCCGCCACGCGCAGGCGGGTCGTGTCGCCGAAAAACGCGCTCGCCGTGCCTTCGGTGCAAACCGCTTGCAGGCAGCGGCGCACCTCGTGCAGCGCCTCTTTCGAGCAGACGGACTGCGCGATAACGCGCGGCTCGAAACGCTCCTGCTCCTTGCCGTTGCGTTGCAGGCTGCGCACCAAGAGCGGCGCGACCATGCGGCCGTCGTTCGCAATGGCGTTGTAGAACGTCAGTATCTGGATCGGCGTCATCCGCACGCGGTACCCGTAGGCCATTTTCACCAGCATGACGCCCGGGTCGGGCACTTTCCAGTCGGTCGTGATTTCGGGCGGACGCTCGCCCAGCCGTTCCAGCCCGACCGTCCCGCCGAGGTGCAGCACCTTGTGCAGGTAGTCGCTGTACTGCTGTTTGCGCCCCGTCGCGCCGTAACAATCCCACACGGCTTTGGCGAAATAGACGTTCGACGACATGGCCACCGCCCGCCGGAAGTCGATGACGCGGTCGCCGGTGTGGTCGTCGCGGATGTTCTCGGCATGGCCCACCGTCACGGGCTTGCCGTCGTAAGTGTCGTAGGTCGTGGCCGGCGAAAAGTGCGCGTCGTCGAGCAGGGCCAGCATCGTGGCCAGCTTGAAGGTCGAACCGGGTTCCATGCTGCGGCTCAACGCATAGTTTTCGCGTTCGGAGTAGCTCCCGTCGGCATTGCGGCCGAGATTGGCCATCGCCAGTATTTCGCCCGTCCCCACCTCCATGACGAGGGTCGTGCCCCACACGGCGTTCTGCGCCGTCAGCTGGGTGCGCAGGGCCTTGTCGGCCACGTCCTGCAAATCGGGTTCGAGCGTCGTCACGACGTCGCAGCCGTCCACCGGCTCCTGATAATCCGGCCCCGGCACCCGCCCCGAAAACCGGCGGGCGATGCGCTGGCGCAGTGCCTGCCCGTCCACACCGGCAAGCTCCTCGCGGTAGGCCTCCTCGATGCCGTAATTGCCCCGGTCGCCCGTCAGGCCGACCGTGCGGCGCGCCAGTTCGCCCTGCGGATAGATGCGCTGGTCGTACTCTTCGAGCCGGTAGACCACGCCCATGTTCCAGTTGAGCAGCGGATAGGTGCGCAGCGTCTCCCACTCGCCGTAGTCGATTTCGCGCGGCAGGATGTAAACCGGCGTGCGGTCGCGCAGCGTATCGTAGGCGGTGTGTTTCTCGAATTCGCGGCCCTTCATCCGGTCGAACATACGACCGAACCACCCGTCGGAACGGGCGACCAGCGTGTCGCGCGGCCGGACGAGCCGGTAATGCGAGGCATGCTGCCGGCGGAAAAAACGGGCGTACTCGGCCGCCGAACGGTCGCGGAAGAATGCCGAGAGCAGTTTGGCGAGCGAATCGGCCTGCTCGTTGAACGTGTCGAGCGAGTCGAGCCCCTCCGAACCGAAATCGAACGCCACCCGATAGCGGAAAATCGACGTAGCGAACGGTTCGCCGTTGCGGGCCAGAATGCTGCCCCTCCTCGCCTTGATCGCCTCCTGAATAAAAATGCGGGAGTGGACGCGGTCGGCGTTGTCGGCCACCTCGCGGCTGATGAACTGCACCCAGACGAGCCGCCCGAACACGACGACCCCCGCGAGGATGAACAGCACGTACAATCCCCGGACACGCAGCAGGATGTCCCGTTTGATGGGCGATGAATCGTCGGGTCTCATGGCAGGTCAATCGTCGATGAGTTCGCTCGGGGCGACGGGGTCGCGCAGGTCGATGCCGCGCCGGCGCAGTTCTTCGGTCACGGCCGAGTGGGTCGTACAGCGGAAGCGCCGTTCCTGCATCCGGATCGACCGCTCGCGCAGCACCTGCACCTCGCGCTCCAAGCGCATGTATTTCATATCGGTGTGCAACGACAGGAAGACCACCGAAATGCTCACGAGAAACATCCCCGCAATGGCGAGCAGGTAGGGATAGGACTGCGACACCCCCTCGCGGACGAGAATCGTGCCCGAAAACAGCTGCCAGAAGGTGCTGGCGTTGCGGCGCTGCTCCTTGCGGCGGGCCTTTTCGCGCAGGGCGTTCTCGGCGGCTTCGCGCTCCTCGTCGGCACGCAGGTCGTCGTCGGCCTCGCCCAGCTCCATGCGCCGCACCTCGCGGCGGATGCGTCGGGCGAACGCTTCATCTTGCGCTTGCAGGGCCTCCTCTTCGGGGGTCAGCGGGTCGAATTCGTGGTCGTGCAGCATGATGCGGTTCAACATTTTTTGGTTCCGGCCCGCAGCTTGGCCGAACGCGAACGCGGGTTGCGCACGAGTTCGGCGGCATCGGGCACGACGGCCTTGCGCGTCACGAGGTCGAACGGCACTTCGGCCCGACCGTAAAAATCCTTCGCGACCTCGCCCGCGAAGTTGCCGCTGCGCAGAAAATTCTTCACCAGCCGGTCTTCGAGCGAATGGTACGAGATGACGACCAGCCGTCCGCCGGGCCGCAGCACTTTCAGGCTCTGTTCCAGTGCCATTTTCAGCGCCTCCATTTCGCCGTTGACCTCGATGCGCAGCGCCTGAAACAGTTTCGTCAGAAACTTCGGTTCGTCTTTCTTGGGCGTGCAGGGTTTTATTGAATCAACCAATTCCGCCGTAGTCCGTATCGGGGCTTTTTCCCGCGCCCGCACCAAGCAGTTGGCCACCTTCCACGACGTGTCCAGTTCGCCCCAGTCGCGCAGGATGCGGGTCAGCTCCTCCGCTGAAGCGCCGTTCACGATGTCCGCCGCCGTGCGCGCTCCGCGCCGGTTCATCCGCATGTCGAGCGGCGCATCGCCCCGGAACGAGAACCCGCGCTCCACCGCATCGAAATGGTGCGACGAAACCCCCAGATCGGCCAGAATGCCGTCGACCTGCGTCACGCCCCGCAACCGCAGGGCGCCCCGCAGAAAGCGGAAATTGCTCTCGACGTAACGGAACCGCGGGTCATCGGGGCAGTTGGCGCGCGTGTCGCTGTCCTGATCGAACCCGTACAGCCGTCCGTCGGGGCCCAACAGCTCCAAGATGCGGCGCGAATGGCCGCCCCCGCCGAACGTGAGGTCGACGTAGGTGCCGTCGGGGCGGATATCCAACAAACCGACGGAGGATTCCAGCAATACGGGGACGTGATATTGCGGCATGGCGGCAGAATTTGTCTCTACGAGGTCAAAGGTAGCGTTTTTTATTCAATTCGCAGGGTCTCGGCCGCAAATCCCGATTTTTTTCGGCCGATGATGCGTCATTCTGCCCGACTTGCATTATCTTTGCGATACTTACCAACACCCTCCCGTACTATGGAATACGCCAACCGTCTGAACGAATACGCTCCGGCTTGGAGCGCGGAACAGGTGGATGCCGAAGTCGCCCGCCTGCGCGAAGCGGCCCGCCGCAACCACACCGCCGAGGTCTACAAATTCTGCTACTCGACCATCGACCTCACTACCTTGTCGTGCAACGACTCCGCGGCTTCGGTCACGGCGTTCGCCCGCAAGGCGGCCGAATTCTACCACAAATACCCGCACATCCCCAACGTCGCCTCGATTTGCGTCTATCCGGCCTTCGTCGAAACGGTCGGGCTGGCGGTCGACGGCACGCCGATGCGCATCACGTCGGTGGCCGGCGGATTTCCGGCCGCGCAAACCTACTTGGAAGTCAAGGCATTGGAGGTGGCGATGGCCGTCGAGAACGGCGCGGATGAAATCGACATCGTGCTGAACGTGGGCCGGATGCTGACCGGCGAGTACGACGAAGCGGCCAACGAAGTGGAGGTCATCCGCTCGGAGATGGACGAAGAGCTCGTGCTGAAAGTCATCATCGAATCGGGTGCGTTGAAAACGCCCGAGTTGATTCGCAAGGCTTCGCTGCTCTCGATGTTCGCCGGAGCCGATTTCGTCAAGACCTCGACGGGCAAAATCGACGTCGCGGCGACGCCCGAAGCGGCTCTGGTCATGTGTCAGGCCATCCGCGACTACCACGAAAAAACGGGGCGCAAAATCGGTTTCAAGGCGGCCGGAGGCGTCCGCACGCCCGAAGACGCGGCGCTGTACTACACCATTGTCGAGGAGACGCTCGGCAAGGAGTGGCTCACGCCGGAGTTGTTCCGCATCGGGGCCTCATCGGCGGCGAACAACCTGCTGACGGCAATCGAAGGCCGCGAGGTGAAATACTACTAACCGCCGCAATCCGAATCGGATGAGACCGTTGCTTTGGCTGTTCGTATTGCTCGTGTTCGGTGCGTGCGCTCCGAAAGGGAGTGCACGGCACCGCATACTCGTCAGTACGGACATCGGCGGCACCGACCCCGACGACAACCAGTCGATGATTCATCTGTTGATGTACGCCAACGAATTCGACATCGAGGGATTGGTCTCCTCGCCGTCGTTCGGCGATGGCTCGAAAGAGGAGATTCTCCGGATGATCGACCTCTACGAACAAGACCTGCCGAAGTTGCAAAAGGGGTTGCGGCAGACCTACGGCAACCGTCGCGGCTGTTATCCTACGCCCGACGAACTCCGCGCCGTCACCAAACAAGGCCGCAAGAGCGGTGCGCCGTTGTGCGGCTACGCCGAACCGACGGAGGGTTCCGAATGGATCGTCGCGTGCGCCCGGAAAAGCGACGACCGCCCGCTGTGGGTGCTCGTGTGGGGTGCTTTGGAGGATGTGGCCCAAGCACTGCACGATGCACCGGACATCGCCGGCCGAATACGCGTCTACTGGATCGGCGGCCCCAACAAGAAGTGGGGCTGCAACGCCTACGACTACATCGCAACGAATTTCCCCGACCTGTGGTTCATCGAGAACAATGCCTCCTACCGCGGGTTCATCGGCTCGTCGAAAGAGATGACGCCTTACGAGGGCGGTTACTGGGAACGCTTCATGAAAGGCGCCGGCGTCATGGGCGATGACTTCATCCATTATTACGGAGGCATGGCGAAGATGGGCGACACCCCGTCGCTGCTCTACCTGATGCACGGCAATCCCGACGAGCCGTGCGAAGACCATTGGGGAGGACGTTTCGAGCCGATGGCCCAAAGTCCCGCATACATCGTCCGCGGCGCGCTCCGCAGCACGGATACCGTTCCTGTTTATTCGCTGATGGAGTGGCGGTTGCAAGGGCCCGTACCCGACATTCCGGCCGACAGCGCCTGCTTCACGCTGCACATCGACAAACAAGACTGGCCCGGGTTCCATGTCGGCGACGGCACGTACGTCGTGCGCTACGCCCCGAAAGCCCCGGCCACCCTCGCTTACGGCATCCGTTCGTCGATTGCCGGTTTTCCCGTCCATGAGGGGGTCTTCACCGTGGGCGAAAAATGGCCCGCCATAGGTCTATACGAAGCCACCGGCGACGCCCTCGAAGCGGTCCCGATCGACATGGGCGACACGTGGTACACCGACTGTCAGGACTATACGGGCCAATGGCAGGGAACAGCGACGGTCTCCCGTTGGCGGGAGACCGTCCTGAAAGATTGGGGCATCCGGTTCGGATGGCTGAAATAACACACCCTATACGAACGGCACCTTGACTACTTCGGCGCGCAGGAGCCGGTCGCGGATGACGACCGCAATCGTGCTGCCGGGCTTGGCGTATTCGGCCGCGACGTATCCCATGCCGATGCCCGTTTTCAGGCACGGCGACATCGTGCCCGACGTGACGTGTCCCATCTCCTTGCCTTCGGGCGTCGCCAACGTGTATCCGTGACGCGGAACGCCGCGGTCGAGCATCTTGAACCCGACCAGCTTGCGGCCGACGCCTTCGGCTTTCTGCTTTTCCAGCACCGCACGGTCGATGAACTCCTTGCCGTCGGCGAACTTCGTGATCCACCCCAGCCTCGCTTCAATAGGCGAGGTCGTGTCGTCGATGTCGTTGCCATAGAGGCAGAATCCCTTTTCCAAGCGGAGCGTATCGCGGGCACCCAGCCCGATGTTCTTCAATCCATACTCTGCGCCGGCCTCCCAAAGGGCTTTCCAAAGTTTCCCGCCGTCCTCGTTGGCCACGTAGATTTCGCAGCCGCCCGCGCCGGTGTAACCCGTAATCGAAAGAATGGCATCGCATCCGGCCACTTTCGTCTTGCAGAACGTGTAGTACTCCATTTGTTCGACCGGCTCGGCGCACATTTTCTGCACGATTTTCATCGCCGCAGGGCCTTGCACGGCCAGCTGGCAGATTTCGTCCGAAGCGTTGTAAAGCTCCTTGCCGTGCCCCGCTTCCATGCCGAACGCCTTGCCCTCGGCGCAGATGTGCGCCCAGTCCTTGTCGATGTTGGCGGCATTGACGCACAGCATGTAGGTCTCGGCATCGAACCGGTAGACCAGAATATCGTCGACGATGCCCCCGCGCCCGTTGGGCATGCACGAATACTGCACCTTGCCGTCGTAGAGCTTCGCGACGTCGTTCGTCGTGATGCGTTGCAGCAGGGCAAGCGCTTTGGGCCCCTTGACCCAGATTTCGCCCATGTGGCTGACATCGAACACGCCCGCGCCGTTGCGCACGGTCAGGTGTTCGTCGTTGATGCCCGTGAACTCGATGGGCATGTTGTAGCCCGCGAACTCGGCCATCTTGGCACCGGCAGCGATGTGATGCGCGGTGAATGCGGTTGTTTTCATAACGGTTATTTTTCGGTTTTCTTCGTCGGAAATTACTCTCTGCGTTTCACGCCCAGACGCGGACACCGGTGAAACTCTTTCGTGCGGTCGAACAGGTAGCGGTAGGTCGTGTGCACCTTGTGGCGGGTGGCGCAAACATAATTTTCGATCATGCGGTTCATCACCGGATTGAAATCGCCGATCCAAGCCAGTTCCAGCGTCTTGTAGCGGGTCTGCTGCTCCATCATGAAGTGCCAGTAGCGCACCATGATCGCCGATTCGACCCCCTTGCCGTGAAATTCGGGCGCGATGCCGAAGATGACGCCGAAGATGCGGTCGCTGCGTTTGCGTACTTTCAAATCCCACAGTAGCCGCAGTTTCTCGACGAGGCCGAAACGCCCGCCGAACTTGCCGATGATGCGGTTCAGGTCGGGCACCGTGATGAAAAACCCGATAGGCTCGTCGTTGAAGTAGGCGAAAAACACGATGTCGGGGTCGATGAGGGGGCGCATCTGTTTGAGCAGTTGCAGGGCTTCGTCCTGCGTCATGGGCTTCACCCCCGAAAACAGCGCCCACGCCTTGTTGTAGATGACGCGGAAATTCTCGGCGGCATCTTCCAGATTCTTCATGTCGATGTTCTCGATGTGGTAGCCCGGCATCGACAGCAGGCGCTCCGAACGGTCGAAGATGCGTTCGTTCGCTTCGGAGACGTTCGCCCGCCAGATGTAACTGTTCTGATTGAAGTAGTTGCGGAAGCCGTAATGCTCGAACAACTCCTTGTAGTAGTGCGGGTTATAGGGATTTTTATACAGGGGTTGGAATTCGTAGCCCTCGACCAGCAGGCCCCACCAGTCGCGCCGCTGCCCGAAGTTGATCGGGCCGTCCATCGCCTCCATGCCACGGCTGGCCAGCCACAGCCGCGCGGCGTCGAACAGCATGTCGGCGACCTCCTGATTGTCGATGCACTCGAAGAATCCGCAGCCGCCGGTGGGTTGCTCCTCCAACGCGGCCTTCTCGCGGTTATAGAATGCGGCGATACGCCCCACGACCGTGCCCGACGCATCGCGCACGACCCAGCGGATGGCCTCGCCGTCGGCGAAAAGTTCGTTTTTGGCCGGGTCGAAAACTTCCAGCACGTCGCAGTCGAGCGGGCAGACCCAGTTGCGGTTGCCGCGGTAGAGGCGTTTCGGCAGGTCGAGCCATTCGCGCACCAGCGCGGGCGACGTCACCTCGCAAAGACGGTATTGTTCGGGATTCATGTTCTTTCGATAGTTAGCAAAGCCAAAGATACGAAAAAATTATTTCGTCCGTCGGCTTTTTGCCTTTATTTCGTATCTTGGGGCGTTAAAATCCGCAACGATGGAATTTCTTGAATCGCGATACGGACGGCGGGTGCTGTCGTGGGTGTTCGCTTCGGCGCTCTTTTTCGTGGTGAGCGCGCTCTATTTCGCGCCGCAGTTCCGGGGCGAGGTGCTGCCCCAGCACGACGTCGTGCAGTTCGAGGGCATGGCCCGCGACATCCGGCAGATGCGGGCCGACACGGGCGAGGATCCCCAGTGGACGGGCTCCATGTTCGGCGGCATGCCTGCCTACCTCATCGACGTGGCCTATCCGGCGCAGCTGGTCAAAAACACGGTCGGGCGGGTCGTCCGAATCGTCGATACGCCCGCCGGATTCCTCTTTTTCGCCATGACCGCCATGTGGGCGATGCTGCTGTTGTGCGGCGTCGACGCCCGGGTGGCCGTCGTCGGGGCGCTGGCCTACGGCCTGTCGACCTACTTCCTGCTGATTATCGCGGCCGGACACATCACCAAAATGTGGGCGCTGGTCTATGCCCCGCTGATGATGGGCGGGGCATGGGTCACGCTGCGCCGCAACGTGTGGTACGGCGGCGCCCTGACCGCCCTCGCCGCGTCGCTCGAAATCGGGGCCAATCATCCGCAGGTTACCTACTATTTCCTGATGGCGATGGCGGCGTTGTGGGTGAGCGAGGGCATCGTCGCCGGACGCGAAAAACGGTTGCGCGATTTCGCGCGCCGCACCCTCGTGCTCGCGGCGGCGGGACTGCTGGCCGTCGGCTCGAATTTTTCTCCGTTGTGGTACACGGCTCAACATTCAAAAGATACGATGCGCGGCGGGTCGGAACTGGCGACGACCGCCGAGACCTCGCGCAACGGCCTTGCGCTCGATTACGCGACGGCGTGGAGCTACGGCCGGGCCGAGAGCTTCAACCTGCTGATTCCCGACTTCATGGGACGCGAATCTGGCTCGACCTTTGCCGCCGACAGCCGCACGGCGGCCGTGCTGAACGACTACGGCCTGCGCGGGGCGGCGCAGCAACTGCCCACCTACTGGGGCGAGCAGCCCTACACCGGCGGGCCGACCTACTTGGGCGCTGCCGCCGTGTTCTTGGCCGTGTTGGGTGTCGTGCTCTTGCGCGGGCGCAACAAGTGGTGGCTGGTGGCCGTCTGCGGCGTGATGCTCTTGCTGTCGTGGGGGCGCAACTGGCTGTGGTTCACCCGGCTGTTTTTCGATTACCTGCCCGGCTACGACAAGTTCCGCACCGTGTCGATGACGCTCGTCGTCGTGCAATGGGCCGTGCCGGTGCTGGGGGCTTGGGGGCTGATGCGGCTGTGGCGCGACGAGGTGCCGCGCGAACGGTTGTGGCGGGCGCTGGCTTGGGCCGCCGGCCTTACGGGCGGGCTGTGTCTGTTGTTCGCCGTCGCAGGCGGTGCGTTGTTCGACTTCGGCGAACAGGCCGATGCCGAGATGATGACCGACCAGTTTTCCCGGATTTTTGCGGCCAACAACCTGCAAAGCTATATAGATAAAGGTGTCGACATCGAGTGGGGCGAGACGACCGCCGCCGCAATGGCCGCCGACCGCGCCGCGATGATGCAGGCCGATGCGTGGCGGTCGCTGCTGATGATCGTGCTGGCCGCCGGAGCCGTCGCGCTGTTCGCCGGACGGCGCATCGGGCGGGGCGTGCTGGTGGCTGCGCTCGGCGCGGTGGTGCTGCTCGACCTCGTGCCGGTCGACCGGCGGTTCCTGTCGTCCGACGATTTCATGTCGCCGCGCCGTCGCCGCATCGCGATGACCGAAGCCGACCGCCGGATTCTGGACGACCCGACGCCCGGGTTCCGCGTCTTCAACCTGACGGTCAGCCCCTTCAACGATGCCACGACGAGCTATTTCCACCGTTCGGTCGGCGGGTACCACGGGGCGAAGCTGGCGCGCTATCAGGATTTGATCGACCGCTATTTGAGCCGGATGGACGAGGGCGTTTTGGACATGCTGAATACCCGCTACGCGATTGTGCCGGCAGACGACGGCACGCCGCAGGCCGTGCTGCGCGGCACGGAGTTCGGCGCAGCATGGTTCGTCGACCGTGCCGTCGAGGCCGCGACGCCGCAACAGGAAATCGACCTGCTGGGCGAAGTCGACCTGCGGACGACGGCCGTCGTGGCGGCTTCGGATGCCGGAGCGGTGGCCGTGCTGGCGGACGACGATGCGGCGGGAATCAAGGACTTGCCGGAGCCGATGCGTTCGATTCGGTTGGAAGAGTACCGCCCCAACTATCTGAAATACGGGTACGCGACGCCCGAAGCGGGAGTCGCGGTGTTCTCCGAAATTTTCTACGACAAGGGCTGGCGGGCCTATGTCGACGGCGTGGAGGCGCCTTATTTCCGGGCCGATTACGTTTTGCGCGCCATGTCGCTTCCGGCCGGCCGGCATACCGTCGAGTGGCGCTTCCGGGCACCCGCATGGGGGGCGGCCGAGACGGTGACGGGCATCGCGTCGGTGCTGATTCTGCTTTTCGCGCTGGGCGCGGCGGCCGTGCGGATCCGGGCGCGGGTTCGCGAAGCGCGCCGGGAATAAAAAAGGCTCCGCCACAATGGCGGAGCCTTTTTTATGGAACCCTCTGCGTCAGATGTGCATGCTGACGATCGCTTCGTAGAGTTCCTGCTTGCCGCTGTGCTGCACCGGTTCGTGCTTGCGGGCATGTTCGGCGGCCTCTTCGAGGGTCATGCGGCCCTCCTCGAACCGTTTGCCCTCGCCCGAATCGTAGGAAGCATAACGTTCCGCCAGCATCTTGCAGTAGGGCGAATTGTCGAGGATTTCGGCAGCGATGAGCAGCGCACGCGCCATGACGTCCATCGCGGCGATGTGGGCGATGAAAATATCCTCGGGGTCGGTCGAGTTGCGGCGGGTCTTGGCATCGAAGTTCGTGCCGCCGCCCTGCAAACCGCCGCCGCGCAGGATGACCAGCATCGCCTGTACCATTTCGTAGAGGTCGATCGGGAACTGGTCGGTGTCCCAGCCGTTCTGGTAGTCGCCGCGGTTGGCGTCGATCGAGCCCAGCATGCCGGCGTCGACGGCGCATTGTAACTCGTGCTCGAAGGTGTGGCCCGCCAGCGTCGCGTGGTTTACTTCGATATTGACTTTGAAGTCCTTGTCCAACCCGTGCGCCCGCAGGAAGCCGATGACGGTCTCCGTGTCGACGTCGTACTGGTGTTTCATCGGCTCCATCGGCTTGGGCTCGATGAGGAACGTGCCCTTGAACCCTTTGGCGCGGGCATAGTCGCGTGCCATGCGCAGCATCGTGGCCATGTGCTCCTTTTCGCGCTTCATGTCGGTGTTCAGCAGCGACATGTAGCCCTCGCGGCCGCCCCAGAATACGTAGCAGTCGCCGCCCAGCTCGATGGTCGCGTCGATGGCGTTCTTGATTTGCAGCATCGCGCGGGCCGCCGTGTCGAAATCGGGATTGGTTGACGCGCCGTTCATGTAACGGGCGTGTCCGAAGACGTTGGCCGTGCCCCACAGCAGCTTGATGCCCGTTTCGGCCTGCTTCTGTTTGGCATAGGCGACGATTTCTTTCAGGTTCTTCTCATACTCCTCGACCGTCGCGGCTTCGTCCACCAAATCCACGTCGTGGAAGCAGTAGTATTCGATGCCCATTTTCTGCATGAACTCGAATCCGGCGTCCATTTTGGCCTTGGCCCGTTCGACGGGGCAGGCCGCCTCGTTCCAAGCGAATTTCTTGGTGCCGCCGCCGAACTGGTCGCCGCCCTCGGCGCAGAGGGTGTGCCACCATGCCATCGAGAAACGGAACCAATCCTTCATTTTGCGTCCCTTGACGACCTTTTCGGGGTCGTAGTAGTGGAACGCCATCGGATTTTTCGAGCCGGCACCCTCGAACGGGATTTTGCCGACTTCGGGAAAATACTGTTTTGTAGCCATTGTGTGTGTTGTTTATTTAGGTTGTTGTTCGTTGAGTTTCGATTCCACGGCGCGGCACCATGCCGTGTAGCCCGCTTCGAGTGCGTCGCGGTCGGCGGCGACGGGTTCGACCGTTTCCAGCCGGCGCAGCGAGGCGAATGCCTCCTCGCGCGTCTTGTAGAGGCCTGCGCCCAGTGCGGCTCCGCGTGCCGCTCCCAGCGCGCCGTCGGTATTGAACAGCTCGATGCGGGCGCCGGTCAGGGTGGCCAGCGTGCGGCGGAACAGCGGCGAGAGGAACAGGTTGGCCTTGCCTGCACGGATGACGTCGGGCTTCAGCCCCATGCCGCGCATGATGTCGATGCCGTAGCGGAACGAGTAGGCGATGCCCTCCTGTGCGGCCCGCAGGATGTGGGCCGTCGTGTGGCGGTTGAGGTCGATGCCTTCGAGGGCGGCTCCCGTCGTGCGGTTTTCGAGCACGCGCTCGGCCCCGTTGCCGAAGGGCAGCACGAGCAGCCCCTCCGAACCGGCCGGAACCTGTTCGGCGAGGTCGTTCATCTGCGCATAGTCGGCCGTTTGCTGCACGACGTTGCGCCGCACCCACGCATTGAGGATGCCCGTGCCGTTGATGCACAGCAGGATGCCGTAACGCGGCGCTTCGGGCCGGTGGTTGACGTGCACGAACGTGTTGACGCGCGACAGCGGGTCGGCGCGGGGCGTATCGACCACGCCGTACACGACGCCGCTCGTGCCGCCCGTCGCGGCGATTTCGCCTGCCTCCATGACGTTGAGCGAAAAGGCGTTGTTGGGTTGGTCGCCGGCGCGGTAGGAGACGGGGGTGCCTTGCGGGAAGCCCAGCGCCTCTTCCGTCGCGCGGTTCGTGCGGGCCTGAATGCCGATGCTGACGCCCGCTTCGGGGATGAGGCCGTGCGGGATGCCGTAGTAGTCGGCCACGAAATCGGCGCGGCGCTCCTCCTTGAAGTCCCACAGGATCTGTTCCGAAAGCCCGCTGACGGAGGTCGAGATTTCGCCCGACAGCCGGTAGGCGATGTAGTCGCCCGGCAACAGCGCGTGGGCGGCTTTCGCGAAAATTTCGGGTTCGTTGCGCTTGACCCATGCGAGTTTCGACGCCGTGAAGTTGCCGGGCGAATTGAGCGTGTGCGCCAGACAGAAATCGCGTCCGATTCCCTCCAACGCTTCGGCACCGATTCCGACGGCCCGCGAATCGCACCAGATAATCGCCTTGCGCAGCGGATTCCCGGCGCGGTCGAGCAGCGTCAGCCCGTGCATCTGGTAGGTGATGCCTATGGAGGCTACTTCGTGCATCGGGTGTTCGGCGGCGAGGGCGCGGATGCCCTCGCAGGCATAGTGCCACCACATTTCGGGGTCTTGTTCCGCCCAGCCCGCGCGGGGGGCGTCGATGCGCATTTCGGCGCTTGGATTGGTCGACGAGGCGACGCACTGGCCCGTTGCGATGTCGAGCAGCGATACTTTGACGGACGACGAACCGACGTCGATGCCTAAACTTTTCATGGTGCAGGTTGCGTTTTAGGGATGCTAAAAGTAACAAATTTGTCGCAACCGTGCAAATTTTTCGGTCGGCTATTCCGATTTTGCGGCGTCCCTGCGTTTGAGCATGATCTGCTGCCGGTATTCCGAAGGGGTGATGTGTTTGAGCTGCCGGAACGAACGGGAGATGTTCTTGATGTCGGAAAACCCCAGTTCCATGGCGGCCTCCGAAACGTTCATGCCTTCGCGCAGCAGCTGGCTCATCTTTTCGATGCGAATGCGGATGATGTAGTCGTAAATCGATGTGCCCATGCACTTCTTGAAGCGTGTTTCGAGCAGCCGCCGCGACAGCGGCACCAGTTTCACGAGGTCGTCGACCGTGATTTTCTGGCTGATGTTTTCGTGCACGTAGCGCAATACCGCCGCGATGTGCGGGTCGTTGTTGGCGTAGATGTCGGTCGATTGGCGGGTAACGATGTCGGAGGGCATCACCATGATGTCTTCGTAGTCCGCTCGGGGGTCGCGAATCAGCTTGTCGATGAGTTTGGCGGTGTCGTATCCGCCCTGCTCGACGTGCTGGCTCAACGAGGAGAGATTGGGTATCGAAAGCCGGCAGATGCTCTCGTCGTTATCGACTCCGAGAACCGCTATGTCTGTGGGAATGTGGAACTTTCCCCCCCCCCCTCAATTTGGCGGCAGCCCTCGGTGATCTGGTAGGCGTGGTTGTCGTCGCAGGCCATGATCGCGACTGGTTTGGGCAGCGATTGCAGCCACATCGACAGCCGGATCGGATCGTAAAACCACAGGCTCGTGTAGGACGAACTCCGCAGAGCCGAAAAGGTGAATTCGGGGTCGGCCTCCGCAATCGTTTCCCGAAAGCCCTGATAGCGTTCGTCGGACCATACGAAATCGCGCGTGCCGTAGAACGCGAAGTTGCGGAATCCCTTTTTCAGAAAGTATTCGGCCGCCATTTTGCCGGCCAGCCGGTGCGGGCCGGTGATGTTGGGAATCGACGCGAACCGTTTTTTGAAATCTTGGGCGATGACGATGATTCCCTTTTCGCGGAAGAGCTCTACGTTGTCCGTGTTGCGGAATTGCCCGATGACGGCGTCGGCTTTCATCCGCAAGGCCCATTCGACGACGGCCTCGACCCCGAACTGGTCGCGTATCGAGAGCGGCAGCCGACAAAGGCTCCACGCCTGTCCCGTGTCGTGCGCATAGTGCGCGATGCCCTGCAACAGCTCGCGGGCATAGGCCTCCGAAAAATCGCTTAGAAAGATGATGTTCGCCATCGCGGCAATTTTTGTCGGTTAAAATTAACTTTTTTCGGGGAAAAAGAAAAATTCCGGCGGCTTTTTGTTCGGCCGTTTCGTGCCGGAAATCGAATTTGCGCGATATGAGGGTGGAAAAGCGCAATTTGTCCCCTCCCGCCGTTTCGGCACCCGCTAAATTTGTTAACAAAACACTAACCGGACATGATGAGGATTTTTCTGGCGGCCTGCGCGGCGTTTGCTGCGGCTGCATGTGCGCACTCCGTCGAACCGATCGACTATGTAGACCCGTTTATCGGCACGGGATTTCACGGACATACTTATCCGGGTGCTGCCGCCCCGTTCGGCATGGTGCAGCTCAGTCCCGACACCCGCGCGGGAAACTGGGACGCCTGCTCGGGCTATCATTACGACGATCGCACCATCGACGGGTTCTCGCACACCCATTTGAGCGGCACGGGATGCGTCGATTTGGGCGACGTGCTGTTCTATCCCACGTTGTGCGACACGGTCGTCGCCGGCGGGACGTTCCGGCCGCATCCCTATGCCTTTTCGCATCGCGACGAGCGGGCTTCGTGCGGTTATTATGCCGTCGTCCTGCCCGACGAGGGGTTGGAGGTGGAGCTGACCGCTGCGCCGCGCACCGGCGTACACCGTTATACGTTTCGCGGCAAGGGAACGCCCCGCGTCGTCGTCGACCTGATGCACACCCTCACCGACGAACGGGTCGACCGCACCGAACTGACCCAAACCGCGTCGGACGAATTGTGCGGCATGCGGTGCACGCAGGGGTGGGTCGACGACCACCACGTTTACTTCTCGGCCCGCTTCTCGGAGCCGTTCGCGTCGGTGGAGCTGTTCGGCAACGAACAGGCCGTACTGACTTTCGCGCCCGACGTGCGGCAGCTGACGGTGGCCGTCGGGATTTCGTCGGTCGGTACCGACAACGCCCGCCTCAACCGGCAGGCCGAAGCCGCCGAACTCGATTTCGATGCCGTGCATGCCCGTACCCGCGAAGCGTGGCGCGAGGCGTTGGGCGACATCACCGTGAGCGGCGGCACGCGCGACCAGCGCACCGTATTCTACACGGCGCAATACCATACCAAACTCACCCCCAACAGGATGAACGACGTGACGGGCGAATACCGGCGCCACGACGGCCGGATCGGCCGTCTGCCCGTCGGCCGCAACTACTACGCCACGCTCTCGCTGTGGGATACGTTCCGCGCATGGCATCCGTTGCAGACGCTCGTCGACACGACTTTCGTGAACGACATGATCGTCGGCATGCTCGACATGTACGACGCGACGGGCGAACTGCCCATTTGGCCGCTGGCTTCGGGCGAAACCCGCACTATGATCGGCTATCATGCCGTGTCGGTCATCTCCGACGCTTGGATGAAAGGCATTCGCGGCTTCGACGGCCACCGTGCGCTCGATGCCATGATTCGTTCGTCGAACATCAACCGCAAGGGGTCGGACAGCTATGTCGCTATGGGGTATATTCCGGCCGACAACAAACGCGAATCGGTGTCGTGCACGCTCGAATACGCCTACGACGACTGGGCTATCGCCCGCATGGCCGAGTCGCTGGGCCGCACCGACGAAGCCCGCACCTACTATGCCCGTGCGCTCAACTATGCGAACGTGTTCGACGGTTCGATCCGCTTCTTCCGGGGCCGCCGGGCCGACGGAGGGTGGGCCGCTCCGTTCGACGAGTTCGTCGCCGGACGCGACTACACCGAAGCCTCGCCGTGGCAATACCGCTTCTTTGCGCCGCACGACGTACAGGGACTGGAACAGCTCTTCGGCGGCCGCGAGACGTTCGTGCGGGAGCTCGACCGGCTCTTCACGCTCGAATCGCCCAGCGAGGATATGGGCCTTTGCGACATCACGGGGCTGCTGGGCCAATACGTTCACGGCAACGAACCGAGCCACCACATGGCCTACCTTTATAATTGGGTGGGCCAGCCGTGGAAGACGCAGGAACTGACCCGTCGCCTGCTCGATGAGATGTATGCCCCCACGCCCGACGGAGTCATCGGCAACGAGGATTGCGGACAGATGTCGGCATGGTACGTCTGCTCGGCGCTGGGATTCTATCCGGTCTGCCCGGGTTCGTCGGAGTTCGCCCTCACCGCACCGCTTTTCCCCGAGGCCACCGTGCGGCTGGCCAACGGCCGGACGCTTCGCATTACGGCCGACCGTCCGCAGCGCAACACCTACATCGCCGCCGTAACGCTCAACGGAATCCCTGTCGAACGCAATTTCATCACCTACGATCAGCTGATGGAGGGCGGCGAGCTGCACTTCGAGTTGCAGGCCCGGCCGAACACCGCGCGCGGAACCGATGAAGCGGCGCGGCCCTATTCGCTCACGACGGGCGAACGGGTTTCGGTGCCCTACACGGCTAGCGACCTCAACCTTTTCGCGGAACCGGTCGATGTCGAACTGAATACGACGACCGCCGGTGCCGAAATCCGTTACACGACCGACGGGTCGCAGCCCGGCCCCGCTTCGCTGCTTTATACCGCGCCCTTGCGCATTGACCGTTCGCTGACGCTGCGGGCCCGCGCTTTCAAGGAGGGTGCCGAACCGAGCAGCATCCTGACCGTTCGGGCAGAGCGGGCCGAATTCCTCCGGCCGGTCGCCGTCGAAACTCCGAAGCAGCAGGGCGTGGCCTATCGCTATTACGAGGGGACGTTTTCCCGCACGGCCGACATCGTACGCGGCCGGCTCGCCGGTCGGGGCACGATGCCCGAACCCTCGATTGCCGCCGCTGCACAGCCCGACCATTTCGGGTATGTTTTCGAGGGCTTGATTCGCATCCCGCAGCGCGGTGTGTGGAGTTTTTGCACCCGCAGTGATGACGGCAGCGTGCTCTACATCGGCGACTGCAAGGTGGTGGACAACGACGGTTCGCATGCCGCCGTGACTGCTACGGGACGTGTCGCCCTCGACGAAGGGCTGTACCCGTTCCGATTGCTCTATTTCGAGGATTACGAGGGCGAGGAGTTCTCGTGGGGCTGGCAATCGCCCGACAGCGATTCGTTCGTCCCGGTTCCCGCCGAACGGCTCTATATCCGATAATCGACGTCATCCATGAAACGACTTTTCATTATCCTGTCTGTTCTGGCCGCCTGCACATCGTGCAGCATGGCTGCAGAACCGGACGCATTGACCGTCATGACGCTCAACATGCGTTACGACAATCCCGAAGACGGCGCCGACAACTGGCAATTCCGCCGCGACCGCATCGGCCGCCTGATTCGTTCGGAGCAGGTCGATTTGTTAGGCACGCAGGAACTGCTCTGCAACCAGTTCGATGACTTGCAAGCGCAGTTGCCCGGCTATACCGCCGTCGGTGTGGGACGCGAGGACGGTGCCCGCGCAGGCGAATTCAACGCCGTATTCTTCCGCACCGACCGTTTCGCGCTGCTCGATTCGGGCACCTTTTGGTTGAGCGAAACGCCCGAAATCGCCGGCTCGAAAGGGTGGGACGGTGCGTGCGAACGTTTGGCCACGTGGGTTGTCCTGCGCGACAAGGGCGGCCGCGAGCTCCTCTTCATCAATACCCACCTCGACCATGTCGGCGAAATGGCCCGTCGCGAAGGGGTCGCTCTGCTGTTGAGGCGCATCGCCGCCTTGTCGGGCGGCCGTCCCGTGCTGCTCACGGGCGACTTCAACGCCGAACCCCGATCGACGGTCATAGCCCACGTCCTGCGCGACGGCACGCTGCACAGCGCATGGCATTCGGCTGCCGAGCGGCATGGTTCGGAGTGGAGTTTTTCGGACTTCGGGGCGCTGCCCGAAGCGGAACGTCCGCTCATCGACTTCATCTTCTACGGCAAGGGGCTGGCCTGCGACCTCTGCCGCATTTTGCCCGACGTTTGCGACGGCGGCTATCTCTCCGACCATGCACCCGTCGAGGCCTCTTTCCGATTCACCGAATAAACAGACACCATTATGAAATTCATGAAAAATATCCGCAAAACCGTTCTTTTCGCCGCAATGGCTCTTTTCTGCGTCGGCGCATCGGCCCAGCTGCCCGTGCTGATTCATTCGCACAACGACTATGCCCGTCGCGTGCCCTTCTACGAGGCCTATTCGCAGCAGGCGTCGTCCATCGAAGCCGACGTTTTCCTGCACGAGGGCCGACTGCTGGTGGGGCACGACGAGTCCGACCTGCGGCCCGATTTCGATTTCGAGTCGCTCTATGTCGAGCCGCTCGTGACGCTTTTTGGCCGCAATGGCGGGCGGGCTTTCCGCGACAGCGATGCTTCGTTGCAGCTGATGGTCGAACTCAAATCGGAGACTGAGCCAACGCTGCATGCTGTAGCCGAACTGCTGGGCCGCTGGCCTGAGGTGTTCGATTCGACCCGCAATCCGCAGGCGGTGCGCGTGATCGTCACGGGCCGCGTGCCCGAACCGGCCGATTTCGGGCGTTATCCCGCATGGATCGGTTTCGACGGCGAGTGGGAGCGCACCTACACGCCCGCCCAGCTCGAACGCATCGCGCTGTTCAGCGGCGACCTGCGCCGGCTGACGCAGTGGAACGGCAAGGGGAGCATCCTCCCGTCGGAACGCATCGCGATGGAGGGCGTCATCGAGCGTGCCCATGCGTTGGGCAAACCCGTCCGTTTCTGGAATGCGCCCGAAGGCACGACGGTCTATTACACCTTGTATAATATGGGTGTGGACTACATCAACACCGACTATCCGGCTGTCTGCGCCGCTTTCTTCGCCGATTTCGGCAACAAGAACTTCCGCATCGGCGAGTACCGCGATGCCGTCGGCGGCACGACGGGCACCAAACGGCTGGACAAGACGACGCGCGATTTCAGAGGGTTTCAGAATGACAAGCTCCAACTCTCGCAGGGCATCGAACTCTACCGTCCGACTTACCGCAACGACGGCCGCAAGGGCAAAATCAAGAATGTGATTTACCTCATCGGCGACGGCATGGGCCTGCCGCAAATCATGGCCGCTTCGTATGCCAACAAGGGGCTCACGCTGCTGCAAATGAAACACGTCGGGCTGCAAATCAACCATGCGCTGGATTCGTTCACCACCGATTCGGCCGCCGGTGGCAGTGCGCTGGCGACGGGCGAACGGCACGACAACCGCCACATCGCCATGAGCGCTGACGGAACGCCTTATCCCTCGTTGAGCGACTATTTCCACGACAAGGGCCGTTCGGTGGGCGTGCTGACGCTCGGCAATGCGGTCGATGCCACGCCGACGGCTTTCTACGGCCACTCGGTCGAGCGCGACAACTCCGACGAGCTGACCCGTTGGCTGCTTGACGGCCGCATCGACCTGCTGTGCGGCAGCGGCATCCGCCAGTTCACCGAACGGGGCGACGGCCTCGATATGATCGGCGAGCTGCAAAAACACTACAACTTCGTGCGCTCGGTCGACGAAATCAATGCGAACAAAGGGCCGGTCGTCTGCATCGACGAACGGATGGATGAGGCGGCCCAAGAGAGCAATCTCCGCCTGCTGGCCGACGCCACCCGCGCTTCGATCGAAAAGTTGCAGGAGCGGTGCGACAAAGGATTTTTCCTGATGGTCGAAGGGGCCAAAATCGACTACGCCGGCCACTCGCGTTGCCTGCCCGGCTCGATTATCGAGACGTTGAGCTTCGATCTGGCGGTGGCCGAAGCGTTGAAATTCGCCGACTCGAACGGCGAAACGCTCGTCATCGTCACGGCCGACCACGAAACGGGCGGTCTGACCGTCATCGACGGCGACGAGGCGACGGGCCGCGTCATGGGGCTTTATGTTTCGGACGACCATTCGCCCGCCATGCTGCCCGTGTTCGCCTACGGGCCGGGTGCCGACCGCTTCTGCGGAACGTACCGCAATACGGAAATCGCCCGTCGCATCCGGTCGCTGACCGAATAAACCTGTGCGAAGATGAAAAAGGCACTGATTTCAGGATTCGTTCTGCTGGGGCTGACGGGGTCGGCCGCTGCACAAGGGCTCAAATCGGGTCCCTACGACCTGCCCTATAAAAATACTTACGTCAAGGAGGTCTTCGTGGCCGAAAACGAGTTCCGCACGGCACGGCCCGAACTCATCGAACCCCGTTCGTTCGACGAGGCGCGCCGCATCCTGCCCGCGCCGATTTGGGAGGGCCACGCCCGCGAAATCGAAATGTACTGGCATGCATGGCGTCTCGCCGTGGGTAACATCCGCCAGCCGCAGGCCGGTTCGGGATTCGTGTCGCCCTACCTCGATGTGGCCTACAACGGCAACATCTTCATGTGGGACACCTCGTTCATGATGATGTTCGCCCGTTACGGGTACCGTTTCTTCCCGTTCCAGCGTTCGCTGGACAATTTCTATGCGAAGCAGCATCCCGACGGATTCATCTGCCGCGAAATCCGGGCCGACGGCTCGGACTGTTTCGAGCGTTTCGACCCTACGTCGACGGGGCCCAACCTGCTGCCGTGGGTCGAACTGACGTACTACCGTCAGTTCGGGGACATCGACCGCCTGCACCGGATTTTCCCTGCGCTGTGCGCCTATGCCAAGTGGTGGAAGCTCAACCGCACGTGGCCCAACGGCACCTATTGGTCGAGCGGCTGGGGAACGGGCATGGACAACCTGCCGCGCGTGCCGGAAGCCTACAATCCCATTTTCTCGAACGGCCACATGGAGTGGCTCGACGCCAACCTGCAACAGATGCTGGTCAATGAGTCGCTGCTCAGCATCGGCTTTTACGTCGAACGGTGGCAAGAAATCGAGGAGGTCGAGGACGAAAACCGTTTTCTGAAACGCCACATCAACGAGTGCATGTGGGACGAACGCGAGGGGTTCCTCTTCGACCGGTTCGCCGACGGTTCGCTCGGCACGGCCAAAGGGGTTCACGCCTACTGGGCCTTGCAAACCGATGCGCTGGACAGCGACCGGCTCGACCGGCTCGTCGCCCATCTGCGCGACACGGCCGAATTCGACCGGCCGCACCGCGTGCCGTCGCTGGCGGCCGACCACCGCAAATACAACGATGCGGGTCGCTACTGGCAGGGTGGCGTATGGCCCGGCACGAACTACATGATTATCGATGGCTTGTGGCGCAAGGGCTATCGCGACTTGGCGCAGCGGATTGCCGAAAACCACTATGCGGCAGTTTTCGAGGTATGGAAAAAGAGCGGTACGTTCTGGGAATACTATGCGCCCGAACGCATCGAACCCGGCTTCATGGCCCGCAAGGATTTCGTGGGGTGGACGGGATTGCCGCCCATTGCCGTGTTCATCGAATACGTGCTCGGCATTCAGTCCGACTATTCGCAGCGGCGCATCGAGTGGCATATCACCCATACCGAAATGCACGGCATCGAACGCTATCCGTTCGGCCCCGACGGGGTCGTTGGGCTTAAAGTGCGCCGCCGCGCTTCGGTCGGCGAAACGCCGCAGGTGAGCGTCGAAACCGATGAACCGTTCGAGCTGACGGTGACATGGGGCGACGGCCGCAGCCGCACGGTGCGGGTGGAACGGAGCGGAAACGTAAAACTCGACTGAACATGCCCGCTGCTGTAACAATCGGAAAATTGATCGCATGCTGTGCGGGGTTGTGGGGCGCCGTGTCGCTCCGTACGCAAGAGCCTGCCCTGCGCTTCGGCGACGACGGACGTTTCGTCATCGCCCAGTTCACCGACATGCACCTCGACGCCGAAGCGCGTCCGGCCGAAGCGGCGAAAACGTTCGCCCGTCTCGACCGCGTGCTGGCCGCCGAGCATCCCGATTTGCTCGTTTTCACGGGCGACGTCGTGACGGGACGTCCGGCCCGTCCGATATGGTTCCGGCTGATGGATACGTTGAGGCGGCGGCAGGTGCCGTTCTGCGTCGTGCTGGGCAATCACGATGCCGAGCAGGATTTGACGCGCGCCGAAATCGCCCGTATCGTGACGGACAATCCGTCGAGCCTCAACAGGCTCGATGCCGGAGGCTGTCTGGCCGACTGCGAACTGACGGTTTGTGGCCGCAAGACGAACGCCGCCGCGCTGGTATTGTATTGTCTCGATTCACATGACTATTCCACCGTCGAGGGAATCGACGGATACGGCTGGTTCCGACCCGAACAGGTGGCGTGGCTGCGGCAGTGTTGCGCGGCACGCACGCAGGCCGGCAAGGGGCAGCCCGTGCCGTCGTTGGCGTTCTTCCATATCGTCCTGCCCGAATACCTCGCGGCGTGGCGTGACCCGTCGAACAGCCGGATCGGCCGTGCGGCCGAAGAGGAGTGTCCGGGGGCACTGAACACCGGCATGTTCGCCGCGATGGTCGAAACGGGCAACGTGATGGGCGTTTTCGTGGGACACGACCACGACATCGACTACCTCGTGGCAGAAAAGGGAGTCGCGCTCGGATACGGCCGTTTTTCGGGCGACGATACCACCTACAACAACCTGCGTCCGGGCGTGCGGCTGCTGCGCCTGACGGAGGGCGAACGGGGATTCGAGACATGGATTCGCGAGGACGACGGCCGCACGGTCGACGGGGCTCGTTTCGCCGAAGGAAAAATCATCGAAAACAAAGAGATACCATGAGAATAGGAGTGGATTTGGGCGGCACCAACGTGCGTGCGGGGCTGGTCGACGACGGACGCATCCTGCGTCTGTTGTCCGAACCCTGCAAGTCGGACCGGCCCGAAAGCGAAGTCTTGGAACATATCGCGTCGCTCGTTGCGGCGCTTATTACGCCCGATACGGAGCGTATCGGCATCGGGGTGCCGTCGGTGGTCGATGCCGGACGGGGCATCGTCTACGACGTGGTAGGCATCCCCTCGTGGCGCGAGGTGCATCTGAAAGAGTGGCTCGAACGGCGGTTCGGCATTCCCGTGTCGGTCAACAACGACTGCAACTGCTTCGCGTTGGGCGTGTGCCGTTTCGGCGAGGCTCACGGGTTCGACAACGCGGTCTGCATGGCGCTCGGCACGGGCGTGGGGGCCGGCATCGTCATCGGGGGCAAACTCTACTGCGGCCGCAACACGGGCGCGGGCGAAATCGGCGGGATTCCCTACCTCGACCGTGATTACGAATACTATTGCAGCAGCCGCTTTTTCGTAGGATGCGGCACGACGGGCAAGGAGGCGTTCGAGCGGGCCGTTGCCGGCGATGCCGATGCCTTGTCGCTGTGGCGCGAATTCGGCGGCCACGTCGGATGGCTGGTGATGCTGGTGCTGTATGCCTACGATCCCGATGCGATTGTCTTCGGGGGCAGCATCTCCCATGCCTATCCCTTTTTTCGGGAGGCGATGTATGCCGAATTGAAACGGTTTCCTTACGCCCGCACGGTCGAAAAGCTGCACATCTGCCGTTCGGAAATGGAGCATGCCGGATTGTTGGGGGCTTCGGTTTGCGAATGACGATGAAACGGTTGCTGGTTCTGTCGCTCGGCTGTTTGGTACTGGCCAGCTGCGGCCCGCAGAGCGGTTCGCCGGAGCGGATCGCCGTCGTGCCGCGGCCTTCGTCGGTGGCAGCGGGCGAGGGCGGGTTCCGATTGGAGCCTTGTACGCCGCTGTATGTCCGTGCTGCCGATTCGCTGCCTTGCGCGGCTGCGGCGTTCGATGAGCTGGCGCATGTGCTGTTCGGGACTTCGCTGCCGTCGTTGCAGGGCGACTCGCTTCGGGCAGGAGCCGTCGGCCTGCTGCGGGTCGATTCGCTGCGCGAAGACGCCTACCGCCTGACGGTGGCACCCGACCGTGTGACGATTGCGGCAGGCGGCGACCGGGGAGCGTTCTATGCCGTGCAGACTTTGCGGCAACTGATTCCGGCGGCGTGTTTTGCAGAAAGAGCCTCCGGCGTGGCGGGCAGGGTGGATATTCCGGCCGTGCGAATCGACGATGCGCCGACGCTGGCCTATCGCGGGCTGATGCTCGACGTGGCGCGCCACTTCTTCACGGTCGAGGAGGTGAAGCGGACGCTCGACCTGATGGCCCTGCACAAACTGAATGTATTTCACTGGCACCTGACCGACGATCAAGGCTGGCGCATCGAAATTCGGAAATACCCGAAATTGACCGAAATCGGTTCCGTGCGGCGGCGGACGCTCATCGGGCACGACCCGGGCGGCGAGTACGACGAAACGTGCCGTTACGACGAAACGCCGCACGGAGGATACTACACCCAATCGGAAATCCGCGAGGTGGTCGATTATGCCGCCCGCCGCTTCATCACGGTGATTCCCGAAGTGGAATTTCCGGGCCATGCCGTTGCCGCACTGGCTTCCTATCCGTGGCTCGGGTGTACGGGCGAGCAGTACGAAGTGCGGCAGACGTGGGACATCGACGACCGTGTCTTCTGCGTCGGCCGCGACACGACGTTCGATTTCATCGAGGGGGTGCTCGACGAGGTGCTCGAACTCTTTCCATCGCCGTTGATTCACATCGGCGGCGACGAATGCCCCGACAAAATGTGGGCCTGCTGCCCGCATTGTCGGGAACGGATGCGCCGCGAGGGGCTGACTTCCGAACGGCAGTTGCAGGGCTATGCGACGGCGCGCGTCGAACGCTATCTGGCGGCTCGCGGCCGCCGGTTGATGGGGTGGGACGAACTCCTCGACGGCGGCGTGACGCCGACGGCGGTCGTGATGTCGTGGCGAGGCTCGGAGGGCGGCATCCGGGCGGCCCGTCAGGGCAACGCCGTTGTGATGGCTCCCACGACCCATTGCTACCTCGACTATTATCAGACGGCCGACACGTCTCGCGAACCGCTGGCGTGGGGCGGCTGCCTGCCGCTCGAAAAAGTCTATGCCCTCGACCCTTACGAAGGGCTGAACGCCCGCGAACGGGCGAATGTGCTGGGGGTGCAGGCCAATCTGTGGACGGAATACATCGCCGATTTCGCGCAGGTCCAGTACATGCTGCTGCCGCGACTGGCGGCGGTCGCCGAACGGGGCTGGTACCCCGCCGGAAACGATTATGCCGACTTCCTGCGGCGGCTGCGTCATCTGACGGGCTACTACGATGCGCTGGGCTACCGGCGGGCTCCGCACGGTACGGACGACTGACCCGCTGCCGGACGATACACTACCTGAAAACCACACGATGAACCTATGAAAACACGGTTGCTTCTTCTTTGGGGGCTGACGCTCTGCGTCGTTGCACCTCGGGCGGCGGAAATCGAGCCCGGCAAGGGATATGAAATCCGCACGGTCGGCGGTTTGGCGCTGGACAACCAAGCCGGAGCCGATTTGGAATCGCGCATCTTCATTGCGAAACGCGAGGCCGACAAGACGTCGCAGGTGTGGCACCTGACCCCGTGCGGCGACGGATGCCATGCGCTGTTCAGCCCGTCGGCGTTGCTGAACGTCGACAACGGCGGCGACGGGGCCGTCGAGAGGCCGCTGATTCAATGGACGGCCGAAGCCGCAAGCAATCCCAACCAGCAATGGCGGCTGACGCGCTTGCCCAACGGCCACTACACCTTTACGAGCGTGTCGAGCGGCTACAACATGGGCTATGTGGACGGTGCCGTCGGCGAGCCGGTGCGGCAGCTGGCACCCGATGCCGCCAGCGAATGCCAGCAGTGGGTCGTCGTGCCGTCGAAATTGGTTGTGGCGGTCGAACCGCTCAAAACCGCCAGCAAGAACGACTGGGAGAACGAACGGATTTTCGCCGTGAACAAGGAGGCCGGACGGGCCACGTTCGTGCCGTTCGCCGATGCCGAGCAGATGCGGCGCGACCCCTCGTACCGTCGGGCGTGGGAGCGGAACCGTTCGTCGCGCTATTTGCTGCTCAACGGTTTGTGGCGGTTCCGCTGGTCGGCCTCTCCCGAAGCACGCCCGAAAGGGTTCGAGAAAGAGAGCTACGACGTTTCGTCGTGGGACGAAATCGAAGTGCCCTCCAACTGGGAGATGCTGGGCTACGGCACGCCCGTCTACACCAACATCACCTATCCGTTCCGCAACAATCCGCCCTTCATCCAACCCCAGAGCAACTACACGGTCGCCGACGAACCCAATGCCGTCGGTGCTTACCGCCGGACGTTCGATTTGCCCGAAACGTGGCGCGACAAACGTGTTTTCATCCATTTCGACGGGGTGTACAGTGCTTTCTATCTGTGGGTCAACGGCCGCAAAGTGGGGTACAGCCAAGGGTCGAACAACGATGCCGAATTCGACATCACGCCCTGCGTCCGGCCGGGCCGCAATACCGTCGCCGTCGAGGTGTACCGTTGGTGCGACGGCAGCTATCTGGAAGACCAAGACATGTTCCGGTTGAGCGGTATCCACCGTGACGTCTATTTGGTGGCCCGTCCGAAACGCTACTTGCGCGATGTGCGTCTTACCTCCGGTTTCGGGGGCGGCGATGTGCGGCTGTGCGTCGATGCCGAAGTGGCCGACTGCGGTTCGGGACTGCCGGCGGGTGCGCTGCGCGTGACGCTTGCCGACCCCGAAGGCCGGACGGTGCGGACGCAGACGATAGCGGTGCCACGAATCGCTCGCGGGGCTGCGCTGCATGTGACAGGCGGGTGCGACGTGCCCGGCCCGCAACTGTGGAGCGCCGAAACGCCGCATCTCTATACGGTCGATTTGGAACTGCTCGATGCGCAGGGCCGGACGCTCGAAGCGACGACCCAGCAATACGGATTCCGCCGCATCGAAGTGTGCGAAAACGGCGTCTACATCAACGGCACCCGTATCCTTTTCAAGGGAGCCGACCGCCACGACACGCATCCGCGCTACGGCAAGGCGGTGCCGGTGGAGAGCATGGCGGAGGACATCCTGCTTTTCAAACGCCACAACCTGAACACCGTGCGGACAAGCCACTATCCCAACGACCCGAAAATGTATGCGCTCTACGACTATTACGGGCTTTACGTCATGGACGAGGCCGATTTGGAGTGTCACGGCAATCATTCGCTGTCGTCGAAGGAGAGTTGGCGCAGAGCTTATCTCGACCGGATTCTGCGCATGGTCGAGCGCGACAAGAATCATCCGTCGGTCATCTTCTGGTCGCTGGGCAACGAGTCGGGCGGCGGGCCCAATTTCGAGGCGGCCCGCGATGCCGTGCGGCGCACGGACGACCGTCCGATCCACTACGAGGGGATGAACGACGTGGCCGACATCGACTCGCGCATGTATCCCTCGGTCGAACGCATGATGCGCGAAGACCGGCTGCCCCGCCGCAAACCCTATTTCCTGTGCGAATACGCCCATGCGATGGGCAATGCCGTAGGCAATCTGGACGCCTACTGGGACTACATCGAATTCCACTCGCAGCGCATGATCGGCGGGTGCATCTGGGACTGGGCCGATCAGGGGCTGAACCGTCCGGGCGAGGCTTCGGACCGCTACTATTTCGGCGGCAGTTTCGGCGACCGTCCCAACGACAACGATTTCTGCTGCAACGGCCTCGTGACGCCTGACCGGCGGATTACGCCCAAGCTGCTGGAAGTGAAAAAAGTCTACCAATACCTCTCGTTCGAGCGGGTGGGCGGCGATACGCTCGCGGTTCGCAACCGCTATGCTTTCCTCGACCTGCACGACTTCGACCTGCACTATACCGTCCGCCGCGAGGGGCAGCCTGTCGCCGAAGGGGACTTGGCCCTGCCCGATTGTCCGGCCGGAAACGTGTGCCGCGTCGTGATTCCGTTTGCCGCCGCTGTTGCGGACGATGCGGATTATCACCTCGATTTGGAAGCCCGGCTGCGTTCCGGTTGCGTATGGGCCGATGCGGGCCATGTCGTGGCGACGGAGCAACTGCTTTTGCGGAAGCGGACGCCTGCCGAATGGACGGCTCCGGCGTCGGATGTGCCCCTGCGGATGCTGCACGAGCGGCAGTACGTCCGTTTTCTCGCCCCGCATTTCGAGGCTTCGTTCGACCGGACGACCGGACGGATGTCCGCTCTCCGCTACGGCGGCAGGAACGTGCTGCACGCCCAAGCAGGCCCCGAATTCAACGGCTATCGCTCGATCAGCAACGACCCGCGCGAGTGGGTGGAGCCGCGCACGGAGCTGCGCGGATTCGAGGCCGCCCTCTCGGCCGACGGCCGGCAGGCGACGGTAACGGCCCGACTGGCCACGACGGTCGGAGCGACGACGGTGCCCCATACGATTGTTTACCGCATCGGCGGCAGCGGCGCGGTGGATGTCGAGGCGACGTTCGAAACCGATGCGGCGTTCGACCTGCCGCGTTTGTCGCTGCAACTGCTGCTCGCCCCGTCGCTGGAACAGGTGGCGTGGTACGGACGCGGCCCGATGGAAAACTATGCCGACCGGTGCAGTGCGGCTTATGTGGGGTGCTACCGGACGACCGTGAGCGCGATGGCCGAACATTGCGTCCGCGCCCAGAGCATGGGCTCGCGCACCGATACCGAGTGGGTGGAGCTGAGCGATGCCGACGGCTGGGGCGTGCGGATTACGGCGAAAGAGAAGTTCGCTTCGTTCTCGGCCCAACATCATACGGACAGGATGCTGTGGCAGGTGAAATACGGACATGACCTCGGCGACATCCGTTGTGCCGAGACGGTGCTCAACCTCGACTGCATCCAGCGCGGGCTCGGCAACGGCAGCTGCGGACCGGGGCCTCTGCCGCGTTACGAAATCGCGCGCGAGGCGGAGTACGGTTACGCTTTCCGGATCGAACCGCTTGCGATTCCGGCCCGATGAACCCCGCCCGACGGCCGGTTTTCGGAAGCGGCCGTCGGACGATCGGGGTAATTGCGCGAAATGACGACTTTAATACGCAAAACACCCCCATTCCTAAGCGGGTCAATGGATAATTTTGAAAAAGGAAACATCGGTCCGTCCCGATTTCAAAATGTCGCGAATCCCGACGGCCGGATAAACCGATTTTTTTAATTATTAACCTAAACCTTATGGAAATGATTTTGACTTTTTCAGGAGGGAAAACGAAACTCATTCGTTTTCTTCTAATGAGCCTGCTTTGCGGCGTGCTCATCCTTCCGGCACGGGCGCAAGACCGTGTGACGGTTTCGGGGCGCCTGACCGACACCGGACAGGTGCCGCTGGTCGGAGCTTCGGTCGTCGAACGCGGCACGACCAACGGCGTGATAACCGATCTGGACGGACGCTACCAGATTTCTGTGGCCGGCAATGCGACGCTGGAATTCACTTTTGTCGGCTATGCCACACGGGAACTGGCTGTGATGAATCGCACGCAGATCGACGTGACGTTGGAGGAAGACACCACCGAAATCGGTGCCGTAGTCGCCATCGGTTACGGTTCGCAGCGCAAGGAAGACCTTTCGATGGCGGTGGCCAGCGTCAAGGTGGACGAAGCCGCTCGCAGCCGGGCCTCGGATCTGGGAACGCTGCTGCAAGGCCGCATGCCGGGCGTGACGATCATGCAGTCGGGCGGCGACCCGATGCGTTCGGCGTCGTTCTCGATTCGCGGACGCGGCTCGAAGGGCAACGACGATGACCCGACTTCGGGCGACGGCGTGCTGGTCGTTGTCGACGGCGTGCCCAATGCTCCTTATATGGTCGAGGACATCGAAACGATTACGGTGCTCAAAGATGCCGCGTCGGCCGCTATCTACGGTGCTTCGGTAGGTTCGAGCGGCGTCGTGCTGATTACGACCCGCAAGGCGCAGTCGGGTCAGTTGCGGGTGGATGCCAACATCTCGCTGGGTGTCCAGACGGCGATGAATCTCCCGACGATGCTCAATGCGCAGCAATACTGCGATGTATGGGCCCAAGCCGTGGCGAATTCGGACAACGGCGCGTTGCCGATGCTGGCCAATCCGGTCGCTTATGCCGGTGCCAACATCACCCGCACCGATTGGCTCGACGAGATTTTCCGTACCGGCCTGACGCAGCACTACGGCATTTCGTTGAGCGGCGGCACCGAGAAACTTTCGGCGATCCTGTCGGTTACCTATGATAAGAAAGAGGGTTCGATCATCAATACGTACAGCCAGTCGCTGGGTGCCAAATTCTCGGCCGATTTCAAACCGGTGAAATGGCTGAAAATTTCCGAACGCGTGTCGTTCGAGCAGTCGAACGGACAGGGCAATGTCAACCGTTCGCATACGGGCCCGATTCTGGGTGCAATGTGGTTCCCCGCTTCGGCTTCGGTCTACGACCGCGACGCCGAGGGCAATATCGTTTATAACGACAACGGCCAGCCCAAATGGGGCGGTATCGCTTCGACGACGGACATGGCTGCCGGTGTGGCCGGCCCCAACATCGTCAATCCGGTGGCCCAGCTCAAAACGATGCACAGCCGTGCTCCCCGCACGCGCTTCTTCTCGACGACGGGGTTGGAAGTGAAGCCCATTACCTCGCTGACGCTCAAATCGGAACTGACGGCCGACCTCGACATCAACGAGACGGATGCCTATTCGCCGGTCATCGACGTCCCGGGCGGTTCGTCGTCGACGTTGCGCGAACAGGAACAGACGCGGCAGTTCCACTATCTGTGGGAGAACACCGTGACTTGGGCCCAAGTTTTCGGCAAACACCACATTTCGGCGATGGCCGGCTTTACGACGGACTATCAGAAGTCGCGTATGTATGATTTCCGTACGCAGAACTATCCCAGTGAGACGTGGAACTCGCATCAGGTGCTATGGCAGAACGGTGCGTGGTATCGGAATCCGACCGAAAACTACGAAGAGTTTACGATGGTCTCGTTCTTGGGCCGTATCGGTTATTCGTTCGACGACCGTTATTTCCTGACGGCCAGCATCCGCCGCGATGCCTCGTCGAAACTTCCTTCGACGAAAAACTACGAATGGTTCCCGGCCGTGTCGGCTTCGTGGAAACTTTCGTCGGAGAAATTCTTCCGCAATTCGGTGCTCGGCGACGTGTTCGATCTGGTGAAGATTCGTGGCGGTTGGGGTAAGGTCGGCAACGTGACGCTCTATCCGCGTATGTCCACGACCGATATTCCGCTGGAAACCTATCCCGATCCTTCGCTTATCGGCGGACAAGATGTCTACGGCACCTATTCACCCACCATTCCCAATACGGGTGCGACGTGGGAGACGACCGTACAGACCAGCGCCGGTATCGATTTCACGCTGTTCAAGAACAAGCTCGATTTGAGCATCGATTACTACCACAAGCAGACGCGCGATTTGGTGGACTACGTGCCGACGCCTCCGCAGATGGGTGTTACCGAGTCTCCGATGGGCAACATGGGTCAGGTTACCAACAAAGGTTGGGAATTCTCGGTATCGTATCACAATTCCGCCGCACGGGGTCAGTTCAACTACAACGTGTGGGGTACTTTCTCGACCAACAAGAGCAACGTCGACGACTACGGCCCGCAGCCGCTCGTTCGTCATGATAATCCCAATATCAACTCCACAGCGATTCTCTATTCGGGGGTAGGTCATCCGTGGTATTCTTACAGCCTCTATCGCACCGACGGTATTTTCCGTTCGCAGGAGGAGATCGACCGCTACGTCGTCAAGGATCCCGATACGGGTCAGACGAAGCTCGTGCAGCCGAATGCCAAAGTCGGCGACCTGAAATTCATCGACATCAACGGCGACGGTAAAATTTCGGACGACGACCGTGTGCTGACGGGATGCTATACGCCCAAACAGACTTTCGCGTTCGGCGGTTCGTTCGATTGGAAAGGATTCGATTTCAGCTTCATGTTCCAAGGCGTGGCAGGCAACTACATCTACAACGGTACGAAGCAGATGGCCATGAATGGACGTCAGGATTACGGCAACCTTGTGACGGATGTTTACAATACGTGGGATTTCAATCCGACGGGCAGCAAGTATCCCCGTTTGGGGCTGGCTGAAGACAACAACGGCAACTACATCCGATTCTCGGATGCGTTCCTCGAAAAGGGCGATTACCTGCGTCTGAAAAACATCACGCTCGGTTATACGCTGCCCAAGCACATCGCCCGCTATGTGGGCTTGAAGAACGGTTCGCTGCGTGTCTACATGAGTATCGACAACGTCGCCACGATTACGGGTTATTCGGGTTGCGACCCTGAGGTCGGCAACTACGGTCTCGATGCCGGTGTCTATCCCACGTCGCGTTTCTTCAATTTCGGTGTAAACTTCAACTTCTAAACTTAACGGACCATGAAAAAGATATTAGCAAGCATCTGCTTCGCCGTCTGTGCCATTGCCTTTTCGGGTTGCGCCGATTTTCTGGATAAGGAGGCATACGGCAAGGATACGGCTCTGAAAACCAAAGACGATGTCATGGGGGCAATCTACGGACTCTATCACTTCGTATCGCCCTATTGGAGCGAAGAAATATGCGGGCGCGGTCACATGTGGCTCGAATGTGCCAGCGATAACATCCTGATCGGACGAGACCGTTCGTCGGTCGACGAAATCCGCGAGTTTCGGATGTCGCCGTCGAACAGCAATGATGTCAACCGGGTTTGGGAGGTGATGTACCAGAATGTCGCCAAAGCCAACAACATCATCAAACTCGTTCCTGACATGGGTCTCGATCCAACGTTCAAGAATCAGGCTCTCGGTACGGCGCTTTTCTTCCGCGGCTTTTCGATGCTGTGGATGGTGCCCTACTACGGCGACGATACCAACGGCGGTATTCCTATCATTACGGACAAAACTTCGCCGGCCGAAATCGACTCGCCCCGTCCTACGCACGTGTTGCGCAACTACGAGCAGATCATTGCGGACTTCCGCGAAGCAGGCGAGAAACTGCCCTATTTCTCAGAACTTTCCGCCGATGAAATCGGTCTGCCGCACAAAGCTGCCGCTTGGGCTTATGCCGCCCGTGCTGCGTTGTACGCTTCGATGTACGACGAGAGCTATTACAATGTGGTCATCGAAATGTGCGACAAGGTGATGTCGATGACCGGTACCGACAAACGCGAACTCTATGTCGATTCGTCGGACAAAATCAACTCGTATCGCCACCTCTGGACGAAGGCTCAGAACCATAGTTGCGAGTATATCTTCTCGTTGGAGGGTAGCACGACGAACGGTGCCCGCTATCATGGCGTAACGTTCCAGAATACGGGATTCGGGTATTACAACACGTGGGGATATTTCACGCCCAGTCTGGAACTCTACAACGCTTACGAAGAGGGTGATACGCGTCGCGACGTGACGATTCTGTATCCGGGGGACTATTTCGATTACATGGGCTTCGGCTGGACATTCGCCGGATATTCGCCCGATGGTTCCGCTACGCAAATTGCATGGTCTGGAAGCGACCACGTATCGGCCGGTTTGGTGTGCCGTAAATTCTTGTGGCCTTGGGAAAATTCGGTCGGCCCTTATTACAGCAGCTCCGATCCGCGCTATTATGCCGAAATAACGCCGTTGCGCGATAAACTGTGGAACACACTCAATGTATCGCTGATGCGCTATGCGGACGTGATGCTGATGAAAGCCGAAGCCTTGATTTGGACGAAAGGCGAAGGCGATGCGGAAGCCAAACAGCTTATCGACGACATCCGCGAACGTGCGGGTCTGCCGAGAAACAGCCAAGCGACCAAAGCGCAGTTGCAGAACGAACGCCGCTGCGAACTGGCGTTCGAGTTCCAGCCGAGCCGCTTCATCGACGTGGTGCGCTGGGGATTGGGGCCGGAGTTGCTCACCAAGCCGCTGCACAGCGTTATCTCGAAAGGAGTCAATGGACAAATCGTTGCGGAACCGGTCGAGGTTTATCCCGCCCGTACTTTCGATCCTACCTACAACAAGGTTTTTCCCATTCCGGAAAAAGCATTTACCGGTACGGTCAACCTGAAGCAGAACCTCGGGTATTAGTCATCCAAAAATTACAGACACCATGAAGATCAGTAAATATATGCTGGCCTTGCTTGCGGGAATTTTCTCTCTCGCAGGGGCCGATGCGCAGGATGTGAAGCTCAAATGTATGGAGTGGAACATGAAGTCGCTGGAGTATCGGGCGAACAGCAATGCGTCGAAAGACATCAGCCGGTTCGTCGCCGAAATCAAATCGCAGCAGGCCGACATCGTATGCTTCAACGAATTCGAGACGGCAACCGGTTCGATGTTCAATACCGAAAAACTGACCGAATTCGCCAAAGAACTCGGAATGTTCCCGTTCTTCATCTTCTCTTACGACCATAGTTCGGGTTCGGGCTATTACGGCAACTGCATTCTCTCGAAGTATCCCATCGTCAACACTTCGGCCGTGCGTTTGGGGATGTATCAGGGCGCCGACCAGCGTTCGGTGGGTTGGGCCGACATCCTCGTGCCGACCGCCGCGAAACCGGATGGTGTGAAAGTGCGCATCGTCTGCACCCACCTCGATGCTTTCGGCGGCGACGCTACCTGCTTGGGTCAGGCGAAAGAGGTTTTGGAATACGCGGTCGCTCCGGCTGTGGCGGAGAATATCCCCGTGCTGCTCATGGGCGATATGAACTGCGGCCCCTCGTCGTCGGCTATCCGTGAATACGAACAGACCGGCAAACGCCTGTGCAACAACGATATCACGTGGGACAACATCAGTAAACTCGACTATTTCATCGGGTTCCCGCAAAACGCATGGAGCTGTTCGGACTACGCGGTACTCAACTCGCAGACGTTCTACGAACTTTCGGACCACTATGCGATTTCGGGTACGGCCGTGTTGAACAACTAACATCCGTCGAACAGAGTAACAAATTCAAGCGATGAAAACAATGAAAAAACAGCTTTCGATTTTGCTGTCCGTAGCTCTGTTGGCTCCGTTCTGTACGGGGTGCGACAACGGGCTGGACGAATATCCTACGGATGCGTCGGTGACGCCCCCGTCGGACAAATTCACGACGCATATCCAATTCGTTTCGTATCTCAACGACCAGACGGTCGGCGCAGCGGACTATGCCGCTTTCAACGACTATGTTACCGATGTGCTCGATGATAGTGCGTGGTTGACGCTCCTCGACCGTGCCGATAACGGCGATCTTTCCGCCATGATGCAGACGGCACTCAACACGAGCCGTTGGACGGCGTTCGCTTTCAACCGCGTGGCTTCGGCGGCTTCGTGGCAGGGCAGCATGCTGTACTTCAACAGCTGCCTGCATTCGGGTGCGAAAGGCGTGCCGTCGGGCGACGGTTGCTACGTGACCAGCATCACGGTGCCGATGCAGGGCGTGCGTACCGACAAGAACGAGGCCGGCGAGGTCGAAGACACCGCATCGGTGTCGTTCGATGTCAATTTCCTGACGGCCCGTTTCGATACGGCCGAGCAGATTGCGGCATTCGGCGGTCGCCGGGGAGTGCTGCGGCAGCTCTACGATGGCAGTGTGGCACTGTTGATGGTCGGCACGGTTCGCAACGATCTTTTCGCGCAGTTGGAGTCGGCGGCGCAGTCTGCGTCGGGCAACAATCCGTTGGAAGTGGCGGAAGTGGCGAAAGGAACGGATTATACGATCTTTACGCTTGCCGAGAAACGTTTTTGGGGATTCAACGGGGTTGAAAAACAACCGTTGGCCAGCGGAATCGACGTCTATGACATTTGCGTGATGTGGTAGTCGGAGAGACCGGATAACAATCGCGGCGGCACCTTTCGAGGGTGCCGCCGCTTTCTTTCGATATCGCTCGTATTTGCGGCATGGATGCCGATTTTTTCAGCAGACGTTTTAACTTCTTGCGTTGGATAGGGTGTTCATTGCCGGCACCTGCTGCCGTTGGAGGTCATCCGTTTGCCGATGCGCCGGGAGCAAAGCCATACTGCTTTTTGAAGGCGACGGTAAAGTGCGAACGGTTCTTGAAACCGACCTCCAGATAGACATCGGAGACCCGCCGCCCTTCGTCGCAAATCATCCTGCGGGCCGCTTCGAGCCGCTGCCGGATGAGCCACTTCTGCGGCGGCAGGTCGCTGATGCAGGCGAAGTCGCGCTTGAAGGTCGCCAGCGAACGGCCCGTGTAAGCGGCGAACTCACTCAAAGACATATCCTGCGTGCAATTCTGCTCCATGAACGACAATAAGTCGATTTTCCACGGCTCATTGAAGTCGAATAACGTCGGATAAAAGCGCTCGTCGGTTTGCAGCAGGCAGTGCATCGCCTCGTGCATCTTCATTTGCACGAAATCGTCGTCGGGGCGCGTGCCGGTATCGGTAAAAGGAAACAGCGACGCAAAGAGGCTCTCGACATAGGGCGACCCGGGCATCTTGATGACCGCCTCACGGAACCGCTTGGCCCGCTGCGGAAAGGCCGCGTCGTCGAGCGTGCGGAAGTATTCGCGCAGAAAACGGCGGTCGAACCGGATGCTGATGGCCTTGTAGGGGTCGCTGCCGAGCGTATGCTTGTGGATTTGCAGGCGGTGGTCGCGTTTGAGAAAGACATATTCGCCGGCACGGATATGCTGCACCCGTCCGCCGTATTCGAGCCGTATTTCGCCCGAATAGACATAAATCAAGGCATGATGCTGCAGCCTGTATTCCGACAGCGACTCGGCCGGCAGAAAACAGCTGTAAATAATATCCTGATAGTTATATACGCTCGTAGGCTCCATAGTCGCAAAGTTAGCGTTTTTTAGCGAAGATTGCGCCCTGCTAATGTACTCCGGCACTGCCGTAGAGTTTGGTGCGCAATTCGCCCAATCCGGCAATCTCCTCGTCGGTACGGTTGCCATATACCTGCATCCGGTCGAGCGCGGCGGTCAGCGTGCGGTATTCGTCGTCGCTCAATACCACGTCGGCCGCGCCCAGATTCTCGGCGATGCGGGCATCGCTCCGCATGCCCGAAATCGGCACGATGTGTTCGTGGTGCATCACCCATGCCAGCGAAATCTGTGCGGGCGTGCACTGCTTCTCGGCCGCATACTGTTTCACGAGGTCGACAATGGGCTGATTGGCCGCCACGTTTTCGGGTTTGTAACGCGAAATGACGCGGCGGATGTCGTCGCCTTTGTACTCCGTCTGCGCCGAGTATTTGCCGCTCAACAGTCCGCCCGCCATTGGCGAGTAGGCTACGAACCCGATGCCCAATTCGCGGCAAAGCGGTATCACCTCCGGCTCCCACTGGCGGGCCATCATCGAGTATTCGCTCTGCACGGCCGTCAGCGGGGTTACCGCGTGTGCCTTGCGTATCTGTTCCGCAGTCGCCTCCGACACGCCCCACGACAGGATTTTACCCTCGCGGATAAGCTCGCCGAACCAGTCTGCCATTTCCGCCGGGTCAGCTTCTGCCGGGACGCGATGGGCATAATAAAGGTCTATGCGGTCGGTCTGCAACCGTCGCAGCGACCCCTCGACGGCGGCGCGCACCCCGTTGCGGCTCAACTTGCCGCCGGGAATCTGCTCCTGTCCCAACAGTGTGCGGGGCGAGAACTTCGTGCAGAGTACGATTTCGTCGCGAATCGGTTGGAGGGCTTTGCCGACCAGCTCCTCGTTGCGGTAGGTGGCGTAGATTTCCGCCGTGTCGTAGAACGTGCAGCCCATGTCGTGCGCCTTGCGCATCAGCCGGATCGACTCCGCTTCGGCCGGAATCTCTCCGTAAGCGGTGCTGAATCCCATGCAGCCCATGCCGAGTGCCGAAACCTCGATGCCGCCTAATAATTTTTTCTTCATAGTTGTGCTTTTATCGGTTTTTACTGCTGCAAAATTACAACCGAAAGGCCGCAGCGCGTGTTGCTCTACGGCTCAAATGAATGTTGCCGAACGGCTCAAATGTCAAGTTGGGGAATCAAGGCGTGCGGCGGCGTGGTCTTCGGGTTGCGGTGCGTTATTCGATGACCGTGCAACGCCCCTCCTTGCGCCTTGCGGGGTTTGGGGATTGGAGAAAATCTCCTTGTCACAACCCAATGCACGACGGGATGCCGAGCGCCGCAGTTTCTATATTTGGCATGTGCAACAAAAAATCCGCGTAAATTTTACGCGGATTTTCGTTTGCTTTTTGCGGAGAGAGAGGGATTCGAACCCCCGGTACAGTTGCCCGTACACCGCATTTCGAGTGCGGCCCGATCGACCACTCCGGCATCTCTCCTCGATTTTGGAGCGTGCAAATATAACCATATTTTTGATTTCCGCCTATTTTTTTGCGAAAAATATCGCCGCGACCCGATTTTTTCCGCGACGGCCGATTTTGCAACCTGCCGAAAGTTGCCTATATTTGCGAATGACACAATAATTCCGGTACGGTTTTCGTTCCTGTTGATGAAAGATGTACCGAAGCAAACATGCAACTGCTATGAAAAAGTGGAGTTTTCTTTCCGGTTTCGTCGCGCTGACGGCGCTCTTGGGAGGCTGCACGTCGGCCTATTATACCTCGGCGGGGTATGCGGGCGATGACCTGTATGCGACGCACGACAAAGTGCAGATCGCCCGTCGCCAACAACAGGAAGCCGAAGCCCGAAAAGCCGAAGCGGAAGCGCGTCGCGCGGAGTGGGAAGCCCGCATCGCCGAGGCGGAAGCCCTTGCGGCGCAAAACGAATACGAAGGCACGGTGCACTCCGGCGGCCATACCTATTCGAGCGTGCTGGCCGATACCTACGAGAGCGCTTATGCCCGTCGCCTGCGCGGGTTCGAGTCGCCGACCTACCGCATGCCGTCGAGCTATTACAATTTCCGTTACGGCGATGCGTTCACCTATGTTTCGGCTTACGATCCGGCGTTCTACAACATCGTCGTGTCGGGCGACCAAGTGTGGGTCGAACCCAAATACATCTCCTCGATGTTCGGCACGTGGGGCGCAACGGTCTATACGGGCAACTGGTACGGCGGGTGGAACGTCGGCTGGGGATTCGGCTCCTCGTGGTGGGGGTATCCCGCGTGGGGTTGGAACTGGGGCTTCGCTTATCATCCGTGGCACGACCCGTGGTACCACCGTCCAGGGTGGGGCCCGGCATGGGGCCCGTCGGGGTGGCACGGCCATTGGTCCTACCGTCGTCCGCACAACTATCGGCTGGACAGCTACTCCCGTCCGAACAACAACGGCTGGCGGCAGCCTGTCGGCACCGGCAGCAGCCGGAACGAGGGCTACGGGCGTGGGTACAACACCGGCCGCACGGGCAGTTACAACAACAGCGGACGCGGCAGCAGCTACAACAGTCGCGGTACCGGCAGCCGGAACAACGGCTACAATAACAGCGGCACGTCCAACAACCGCAACAACAATGCGACGCGCCCTTCCGGCAGCAACAGCGACCGGAACAACAACTCGTACAACAGCGGGCGAGGGAGCAGCTACAACAGCGGGCGCGGCAGTTCGGACGGATTTTCCGGCGGCAGCCGCAGCGGCGGTTCGAGCGGCGGCAGTTACGGCAGCAGCAGCAGCTCGGGCGGCAGAAACCGCAGTGGCGGAAGTTACAATCGCGGCCGTTGAGGCCGGACGCGGAACCCGTCGGAGCCGGGTGGCTCCGGCGAAATGGCAAACGGAAAAAACAGAAAGAGATGAATGTAAGGATTTGGCTAACGGGCTGCTGTACGCTCTGCCTCGCCGCGATTTCGTCGCATGTGCAGGCGCAGTCCGATTATCGGTTCGGCGGATTGGCACTCAACCGCGATTTGATGATGGCGTGGGATTTCTCGTCGCTTTCGCGGACGCAGACCTTCGGTTCGGCTCGGTCGATGGGCATGGGCGGTGCGTTCGTTTCGTTGGGGGCCGACCTCGCGTCGATGTCGCTCAATCCGGCCGGATTGGGCATGTACCGGCATAACGAATTTTCGATTACGCCGCTCGTGTCGCTTTCGCGGGCTTCGTCGTCTTCGGCGGCGGGTGTCCAATCGTGGGCCGGCGACAGCAAAAACCGTTTCGCGCTGGCCGATGTCGGGTTGGCGTTCAATCTGTTCGAGCGGGCCAACGGGGCCTTGACCAGCATGACGCTCGGTTTCGGGCTGAACCGCGTGGCCGATTTCAATACGCGCTACTCGTTTGCGTCGGATGTGCGCTACAACGGCGCGATGGTGCCCAGCATCGCCGACGTATTCGCGCAGCAGCTGAATCAGGGCGGGGTCTTTCCCGAACCGAATCCCGAAGGCGGCCTGAACGGCCGGCTGGATTACCGCAATCCCTACTTTTGGCCTGCGGTGCTGGCCTACAAGAGTGCGATGACCCACGTGGTGCCTGCCGGTGCGGGCGACGTGTCCGAATGGGAGGCCGATGCTATCGGCCCGCGCGCGTCGATTCTCCGGTCGGTCGATGCGGTCGAATCGGGTTCGATCAACGAATTCGACCTGTCGCTGGGCGCCAATCTGAACAACGTGGTCTATATCGGCGCTTCGCTCGGCATTCAGACGGTGCGCAAGTCGTCGACGCTCGTCTACGGCGAGGATTACGGCTATTTCGCCGACGGGGACGACGGCTATGCCTACGGCCCCGGCGGAGTGCTGCCCGCCCAACTGGAATATGCCGATTTGTGGCAGCGCACGGTACTCGACGGCGCGGGCGTGAATTTCAAATTGGGCGTCATCGTGCGGCCCGTCGGCGGGCTGCGGTTGGGCGTGGCCGTGCATACGCCGACGTTCTATTCGCTCGACCGTTCGTATCGGGCGGGCATGGACTACCGGCTACTCTCCAACGAGGGTGAGCCCGACGACGAAAAACGGCTGGAATCGCCCACGCAATACGACGAGGGCGAGGACAGTTGGGATTTCGTGTCGCCCGCGCGGCTGATGTTCGGGGCTTCGTATGCGTTCGGCAAGTTCGCGATCGTGTCGGTGGATTACGAACGCGACTGGTACAACGGCATACGGGTGAAAAACGTGCCGACCGGCTCGGATTTCGGCCCGACGGCCTACAAGGAGGATTTCAAGATGAATTTCTGCGCGACGAACAACCTGCGGGCCGGTGTCGAACTGCGGCCGACGCCGATATTCGCGTTGCGCGCCGGATACGGTTATTCGTCGTCGATGCTGAAAGACGAATCGCTGGCCTACGAGGTTCCCCAACTGACCGAAAGCTACTATTTTACGCTGGGCGCGGGCGTGAATCTGTCGCGCACCGTATCGCTGGATGTCGCCTACCAGTGTCTGCTCGACCGCCAAAGCGAATACCGGCTGTTTTACAGCTACGACCGGACGGCCGAGCAGTTCTCCTATGCGTCGGATCTCTACAAGACCTCGTTCACGCGCCATTTCATCGCCTTGACGCTGGGCGTCCACTTTTAACCCCTTTAAGAAAGGGGATTTAAGGGCTGCGGGCGGTCGGCGGGCTTCGGAAAGTCAGGAAGCGCTCTGACCCGAAGCGGGACGAAGACTGCGGAGACCGACACGCAAGTGGCGGGCCTTCGCGGGCGAAGGCTTCGGCCCGCGCGACACGGTCGCTGGGAATAGAATTACCCGATTTTGTAATAGGTAAATCCCGCTTCGGCGACCTCTTCGGGGTCGTAGATGTTGCGGCCGTCGATGAGCACTTTGGCCCGCATCAGCCGTTCCAGCACCGCGAACGAGGGCACGCGGAACGCTTTCCACTCCGTCAGCAACAGCAACGCGTCGGCATCCGCCGCCGCCTCGTACATCTCCTTGCAGTAGACCACCTTGTCGCCCAGACGGCGTTTGCACTCGGTCATCGCTACGGGGTCGTAGACCTTGACCGTGACGCCGGCGGCCAGCAGCCGGTCGATGACGACCAGCGCGGGAGCCTCGCGCATGTCGTCGGTTTCGGGCTTGAACGCCAATCCCCACAGGGCGACCGTCTTGCCGGCCAGTGCTCCGGCATAGTGTTTCGAGAGTTTCTCGAACAGCACCGATTTCTGCCGTTCGTTCACCTCGTCCACCGCCCGCAGCACCTGCATCGGGTAGCCGTTCTGTTCGGCCGTTTTAATCAACGCCTTGACATCCTTCGGAAAACAGCTGCCGCCGTAGCCGCAACCCGGATAGAGGAATTTCTTGCCGATGCGCGTGTCCGACCCGATGCCGCGCCGCACCATGTTGACGTCGGCCCCGACCCGTTCGCACAGGTTGGCGATGTCGTTCATGAACGAAATGCGCGTCGCCAGCATCGCGTTGGCGGCGTATTTGGTCATCTCGGCCGACGGAATGTCCATGAAGTAGACCCGGAAATTGTTGGTCAGGAACGGCCGGTAGAGCCGCGACATGGTTTTGCGGGCGCGTTCGCTTTCGATGCCGACCACCACGCGGTCGGGCGACATGAAATCCTTGATGGCGGCCCCCTCTTTCAGGAATTCGGGATTGCTCGCCACCTCGAATTCGATTTGTTCGCCGCGTTTGTCCAGCTCCTCCTGAATCGCCGCCTTGATTTTGCGGGCGGTACCGACGGGTACGGTCGATTTGGTGACCAGCATCGTGTATTTCCGGATGTTGCGGCCGAACGTCCGCGCCACTTCCAGCACGTATTTCAGGTCGGCCGAGCCGTCCTCGTCGGGCGGCGTGCCGACGGCCGAAAAGACCACTTCGACCGCATCGAGGCAGTCGCACAGGTCGGTCGTGAAGTGGAGCCGTCCGGCTTCGACGTTGCGGCGGACGAGTTCGTCCAGCCCGGGTTCGTAAATGGGCATTTCGCCCGCGAGCAGGCGTTCGATTTTCCGACGGTCGATGTCCACGCAGGTGACGTCGATGCCCATTTCGGCGAAACATGCGCCCGAAACGAGCCCGACGTATCCGGTTCCGACGATGGCGATATTCATGATCGATGCGATTGTAATGACGACCCGAATTTAGTCAAAATCGGGCAAACCGCCAAATTCCGCGCAATTCCGGCGGATGCGTTCCAGTCCGCTGCGGGTGAGGGGCGTCGCGCCCATGCGCTCGGCGAACTCGGCTTCGGTCATCGTCCGCCAGCGTTCCGGCGTCAGCGCGAGGGGGTCGAACTGCGGGTCGAACGCCCGGTTGGCGTGCTGCGGCGCGCGGCGGTTGTAGGGACAGGCGTTCTGGCAGGCGTCGCACCCGAAAATCCAGCCGTGCAGGTCGATGCGGCCGTCCGGTTCCCGCTCGACGGTGTGGCAGGAGATGCAGCGGTTCGTGTCGACGACCCGTTCCGCCACGAGCGCGCCCGTCGGGCAGTGCTCCATGCAGGCGCGGCACTCGCCGCAGCGCGAGCCCTCGAACGGAGGGTCGTAGGCATCGGCTTCGTCGCAGAGGAGCAGTTCGCCCAGCAGTACGAAGGTGCCGTATTGCGGCGTGACGAGCAGGGACTGCCGCCCGATCCAGCCCAGTCCCGCTTCGACGGCCAGCTGTTTTTCGGCCAGCGGGGCCGTGTCGACGAACGCGCGGCCTTGCAGGCCGGGAGCCTCCTCGCGCAGGGCGGCGAACAGCCCGCCGAGCATGGCCCGGATGGTGTCGTGGTAGTCTTTGGCGCAGGCGTAGGAGGCCACTTTGGTGCGGCAGCCGGGCGGGTAGCCCCCGCTGAACCGGTTTTTATAGGACACGGCGCAGACGACGGCCGTGCGGGCCCGTTCGACCAGCCGGCGCGGGTCGAAACGTTTGTCGGCGTTGCGCTCCATGTAGCCCAGCGACGACTGGTAGCCGTGTGCGAGCCAGTCGCGGAACCACGCCTCGTTGTCGGCGAAGCGCCGGCAGCGGGCGATGCCGCAAAGGTCGAATCCGGCGTCGGAGGCGTGCCGTTTTATCGTTTGCGCGGAGAGCATGGCCGAAAAGGGGTCGAAAATGTACGATTTTACCTCAAAAATAGTATTTTTTGCCGGATTTATCGTAATTTCGTACCCGATTTTCCGTTCTTCTTACGGACCAAACAACGAAACTATGACTTTCAGAACACTTTGCGAGGTGGCTCGCAACAGCGTCGAGAAATATGCGTCGCAGGTTGCTTTCGCGATGTTCGGCGGGGAGGAGGTAACCTATGCCGAAGCCGGACGGCGCATGGCCGAAGTGCAGCGGCTGCTGACCGCTGCGGGGCTCGAACCCGGCGACAAGGTGGCCCTGTTGAGCAGCAGCATGCCCAACTGGGGCATCGGTTATTTCGCCGTCGTGTCGGGCGGCATGGTCGCCGTGCCGATTCTGCCCGACTTCTCGTCGGAGGAGCTCGACATGATTATCGAACACTCCGAAGCCAAAGCCCTGCTCGTATCGGACAAACTTTTTACCAAATTGTCGAAAGAGACGGTCGGGCGGCTGAATGTGGTGATCCGCACCAAGAATCTCGGCGTCATTTCGCAGCCCGTGCACCGGCAGGGGCACACGGCCGAACCGAAGCCCGAAGACACGGCGGCCATCATCTACACGTCGGGCACCACGTCGAGCCCCAAAGGGGTGATGCTCTCCCATGCGGCCTTGTGTGCGCAGGCCGACATGTTCGAGCAGATGCTGCCCGTCGACCGCGACGATGTTTTCCTGTCGGTGCTGCCGCTGTCGCACACCTACGAGTGTTCTATCGGCATGATTTATCCTTTCTCGATGGGTTCGCGGGTCTTCTACCTCGACCGGCCGCCTACGGCCGCCGTGCTGATGCCTGCGCTGCGGGCCGTGCGTCCCACGTTGATGCTCATCGTGCCGCTGATTATCGAGAAAATCTATCGCGGGAAGGTGCTGGCCAGATTCAACTCCAACGGATTCTGGCGCACGATGTACCGCGTCGGTTTCATGCGCCGCTATCTGCACCGCGTGGCGGGCAAGAAGCTGATGAAACTCTTCGGCCGGCGGCTGCGTTTCTTGGGCATCGGCGGTGCGAAACTCGACCGCGGGGCCGAGCAGTTCCTGCTGGAAGCCAAAGTCCCCTACGGCATCGGCTACGGTCTGACCGAAACGGCCCCGCTGCTGGCCGGTGCGGTGCCCTCGAACGTGCGTTTGGGCTCGACGGGCCCTGCCGCTCCGGGCGTGCAGTTGCGGCTGGAAAACGTCAATCCCGAGACGCATCAAGGCGAAATCGTCGCCTTGTCGCCGAGCGTGATGCAGGGTTATTTCAAAAATCCCGAAGCGACGGCCGACGTCTTCACGGCCGACGGCTGGTTCCGCACGGGTGATTTGGGCGAAATCGACGCCGAAGGACGGCTCTACATCAAGGGCCGCCTGAAAAACATGATCGTCGGCCCGGGCGGTGAGAACATCTATCCCGAAGACATCGAGAGCGTGCTCAATTCGCACGTCTACATCACCGATTCCATCGTGACGGAGCAGGAGGGCCATTTGGTCGCGCTCGTGCACTTCAACCGCGACGAAATCGAGGCGACGCTCGAAGACTGGCGCGAGCAGTGGGCCAACAAGCGCGAGGCGTGGGAGGCCAAGACCGACCAGCTCAAAAAGGAGATCATGGAGTTCGTGAACGCCAAAGTGAACAAGTTTTCGCGCATTTCGGAGGTGGTCGAGGAGAAAGAGGAGTTCGTGAAGACCCCGACGCTGAAAATTCGCCGCTTCCTCTACAACAACCGGAAAAAGGAGAAAGTCGCGAGCGAATAAAAGCGCGAACGATATGCCGGGAGGGCCGTCCGATTCACAGGACGGCCCTCCCGGTTTTGTGCGGGGCGGCGGAGTTACTGCCCGATGTAGCTTTTCAGCGCTTCGACGTATTCGGCGAACGCGTCGCGGCCTGTGTCGGTGATCCGGCAGACCGTGCGCGGCATCTTTCCCCGAAATCCTTTTTCTATGGCGATGTAACCCGCTTTGGCGAGTTTGTCCAGCTGCACCGACAGATTGCCCGCCGTCGCGCCGGTCTGTTCGCGCAGGTAGACGAAATCGGCGCTTTCGACCCCCAACAGCATCGACATCACGGCCAGCCGCAGTTCGGAGTGGAGCAGGGGATTCAGTTCCTTAAACATGGTGCTGGCTCGCTTGGCGGTTCGACCGGTGGCAGAGGATGTGTCCGGGCACGATCATCAACGCGACGAATGCGGCGGCGAAAAGCGCGGCATTCCATGCGGGCGCGAACGCGAACAGAAAGAGCGGGGAGAGTGCGATTCCGACGAATCCGCTGACGACGAAAGGCGTGAACCGGCACACGAGGCCCGAGAGCGCGCACCCGATGCTCATCAGCAAAACGATGAGAAAGAGAATCGGCGGGTTGAGGAAGGTAGCGATGGTGAGTGTCGTGACGACGAGTGCGACGATGCCCAGCACCAGCCAGATTTGCCCGATTACGCGGTCGACGAAGGTCGTGACCGTGCCTCCGGCCGTCGGACGGCGCCGGAGCAGGTGCATGCCGAGCCAGCCGCACACGGGCAGTCCGAACCACAGCCAGTTCCAGCGGCCGTCGTGCGTCGTGGCGATGAGGGCGTAGTTGGCGGCCGTGAACAGCACGGTCAGATAACCCCAAAGCAGGAACGGCAGTCCGGCATTGCGTACCATTCGGTTGCGCGTGTTTTCGATCATCCGGCCGATGAGTTCCAGACTCTCGGCGGCATTCAGTTCGCGGTTGTCCAGCGATTCGTTTTGCAGTGTTTTCATAGGTGTGTTTTTGAGATTTTTTACTTTTCTTCTTTTTCGCAGTCGAAGATGTGGAACAGGCCGGACAGCAACAGATTGAGCCCCCAGCCGCCGGCAACCCATGCGACCCACCAGTATTGGGGCGAGGTGCAGAGATTGACGAAAAACAAAAAGAGGCAGATGACGACATAACGAATAGCCTCACGGAGGAAATGCCGTTTGAATCGGATGTCGCTTTCGGTGGTGGAAATGATGGTTTTCATAGGCGTGCTTTTTATGGGATACCCCGATTTTTTTTGTTTGCTGCTGCAAATATAAAGTAGTTTATATAATAAACCAAATTTTCGGCCGAATTTTTTTTCGTTGGCGGAAAGGTGGGAACCGGAAAAGGGGGAGTACGGCCGGGAAGATAGCCCCTCCGGTCGAACCGCAAAATAAAAAAGCACTCCACATCGCGTGGAGTGCTTTTCTTGTTCGGTGATTGCCGGCCGCCTATTTCGACAGCTCGGCTACCGCTGCTTTCGCGCCTTCGGCGTTCGGGCCTGCGGTTACCTGCTTGAACGCGGCAATGGCCTGCGGTTTCATCTCTTTGGCGTTGTAGGCGGCACCCAGCAGGTAGTACATCTGGCTCTTGGCTTCGGGCTCGGTCTGCGCCTCGGCAGCTGCTTCGCCCAGCTCGATGACCTTGGCGAAATCCTTTTTGCCGTTGTAAGCCTGCAACCGCACGCTCAAAGCCAATGCGTTCGCGGGATTCTTCTCCAACATCTCGTCGGCCATTTTGATGATGCCGTCGTAGTCATTGGCCGCCTGCATCTTGGCCACTTGGTTGTTGGTGTAGAACATCATCATCTCTTTGGCTTTGGCAACCGCTTCGGCGTACTTGTCGGGGTTCATGGCGGCGATGTTCTCATACACTTCCATGCCTTTCACGTAGTCGCCCGATTCGCAGTAGCTCATCGCCAAGTTCAACGCCATTTCGGTGTTGCGCGGATCGGCCGCATAACCTTTGGCGAAAATCTCGGCGGCCTTTGCGTAGTCCTTGTCGTTGTAGGCCGTGCCGCCCTGTACCTGATAGGTCTTGGCAATCCAGCCTTTGGCCTTGTTGGCTTGGGCGATGTCGCCGAACTGCCCGGCCACTTCGGCCGATTTGGCGAAATTCTCGGCCGCCTTGTCGAAATTCTTTGCTTGGAAAGCGGCTCCGCCCAGCATGAAGTAGCAGCGCGGCAGGTATTTCTTGGCGTTCGCTGCGGCATCCGTCGTGCCTTCGGCGTCTTGGGCGAGCACCTCCTCGAATTTGGCGGCGGCGCCTGCGAAATCCTTTTGTCCGTAAGCCGATGCGCCCTCGTTGAAGAGTGCCGACAGGTCTTGGGCCGACAGCGACACCGTCGCCGTCAAGGCCGCAATCAATACGAATAATTTTTTCATGGTGTAATCGTTTTTAATAATTCTCAAAAGTCCGGCGACCGATACGGTCGGTCATAATATATGCAAAATTAAAAAATAATCTTGATTCTTGCAAAATCTAAGCCCGCAACGCGGCAAAAAAGGTTTTTATAAGGGCGGTGCAATCTTCTGCAAGGATGCCGGATGTGGTGGTCGTCTTGGGGTGGAAAACCTGTTCGGAGTAGCATCGGTAGCCGCGTTTCGGGTCGTCGGCGCCCCACACCACGCGGGCGATTTGCGCCCAGCCGATCGCTCCGGCGCACATGATGCACGGCTCGACCGTGACGTAGAGCGTGCATTTTTGCAGGTACTTCCCGCCGAGCGTCGCGGCGGCGGCCGTCAGTGCCTGCATTTCGGCATGGGCCGTCGGGTCGTCGAGCGTCTCCACCAGATTGTGCCCCCGTCCGACGACGGCCCCGTCGGCCACTACGACGGCCCCGATCGGGACTTCGCCCTGCTCCTGCGCTTTGCGGGCTTCGGCCAGCGCGAGCCGCATGAATTTTTCGTCGATTTCCTGCTGCGTCATGGTACGGATTTTCTGCAAAAATAGTTATATTTGCCGAAATAATTTGGCGAAGTCAGAAAAATGGAATTCGAAGGAACCGTGTACAAAATGATGCCCGTGACGAAGGGAACTTCGGCGCGCGGCGAATGGCAGCGGCAGGATGTCGTCTTCGAGATGCAGGACGGCAGCTTTACGCGCAAAATCTGCGTGACTTTTTTCAACCGGCCCGACGACGTGGCCAAACTGAAAGAGGGCGAAGCGTACCACGTTTCGGTCAATATCGAATCGCGCGAGTACAACGGCCGGTGGTACACCGACATCCGCGCATGGCGTTTGCAGCCCGTGCAGGCGAGTGCTCCGGCCGCCGCACCGGTGCCCGACATGCCGCCTATCGGCGAGGAACCGGCCTATGCGGCGGCACCGGCAGCCTCCGAAGCGGACGACCTGCCGTTCTGACCCCGTTAAGAACGGGGAATTTATTAGCGCTACGGACGGTCTTGCGGTTCCCGATAGTTGGGAAGCGCCCGCGTAAGAAGCGGGATTTAAGCGCGACCGAATGTCATTTGGTTTCCGCCGGTTGTGGCCGCTGTCTCCGTATCGAACAAAAGAGCGGGCTTCCCATTGGGAAGCCCGCTCTGCTATTTCTTCCTCGCCCCGCCCGTGCTATTCGGGCATTCATCAGTCGAACGCCCCCGGACGGAACCCGGTCGGAAGACTATTTAACTTTCTTGACGATTGCCTCGAATGCTTTCGGCTCGTTCATCGCGAGGTCGGCCAGCACCTTGCGGTTCAGGGCGATACCTTTGGCGTTGAGTTTGCCGATGAATTGCGAGTAGGTCATTCCGTAGGCGCGGACACCGGCGTTGATACGGGTGATCCACAGCGAACGGAACGTCCGCTTTTTGAGTTGGCGGTGCGCATAGGCGAACTGCAAACCCTTTTCGACCGTGTTTTTCGCAACGGTCCATACGTTTCCCCTTGAACCAAAGTTGCCTTTGGCAAGTTTCAAAACTTTCTTTCTTCTTGCGCGGGACGCAACAGCGTTGACTGAACGTGGCATAATGTTAAAGTTTTTGAAGAGCGCGCAGCGATACGGTTCTCCCGTATTCTTCGGGGCTGTTCTGCTCCTTGTTTTATTAATTCAGGGTGAATGGAATCGGTAAGTCTTATAGACGGGCTATTTGACCAGCAGATTCTTGATTTTGGCCTCGTCGGCCGCAGAAACGGTGCCCGAATAGCAGAGGTTGCGTTTCTGTTTCGTCGTTTTTTTGGTCAGGATGTGACTGTGATAAGCGTGTTTGCGCTTGATCTTTCCTGTGCCGGTGAAGGTGAAGCGTTTCTTCGCCGCGGCATTGGTTTTCATTTTCGGCATTGTCGTAAAAAGTTATTTAGTTAAACATAGCCTGCAAAGGTAATCATTTTTTCGGAGATTGCAATCCGCCGCCGCAAATAACTGCGTCCGATTTTTTATTAAAACCACCGGTGCACCTCATGCAACTGCTCTTCGCGGGACATATCATTAGGATTGGTACCCATAACTCCTTCGGGTACCGGTTCGCCCAGCCGCTCGAAGAGTTCCGCCCAGTAGCGGGGCAGCGTGCCGTCGGGTGCGCGGAAATTCATCGGCCGCGCCGTGAAGCAATGGCTGCCGTCCGGCCGCAGGTAGTGGTCGTAGACCAGTTCGCTGCAATAGTAGCGGCCGTTGTCGGGCCGGAACGAATAGTCGTAGGGCAGTCCCCGTGCTTCGCGGGCCCGGGCGACCGATGCCGCGACGCCCGTCGTGTCTCGCAGCCGCATGGCGACCGTCGCCGGTTTCCCGTCGATGCGGGCCGCGCGGGCGAGGAACTCCGCGAGCGCGACGGTTCGCACGCCGCCGTCGGTCGTGGCTTCGAGCACCGAATCGCATCGGCTGTCGCGTATGGCGATTCCGACATGGGTGAAATCGAGGGTTTCGTCGCGCCCTGTCGCCGTCGCAATGGCGTCGGTCATGGCGCCCGTGCCGCATTGGAAGAGCAGGTCGCCGGTTTGCAGGTCGGGGGCGGCCGGCGGGCAGCTGCAAGCCGCCGACAGGAGTACACCTATATATATAATAGGGCGGAATATCATCGTCGGGAGTTTTTGACGGGGCGAAGATACGAAAATAGCGCGATTTTCTAATTCGGCAGAGAGCTGTTTCGGGTGGAATGCCCTTTCGGAATGCCGTAAAAGACGATTTCTGCTTTTTTTGAGAAAAAATCACGAAAATGTTTTGGAGATTCCGGAAAACGATTTACCTTTGCATCCGCTTTCCGAAAGAGCGACGCTCGAAACGGACGAGCAAAAAGGTTCTGAAAAATTTTTTGAAAAAAAACTTTCGAAAAGTTTTGGTGGTTCGAAAAAATGATTTACCTTTGCACCACTTTCCGCTCTGAAAAACGGGCGGACGGAATGAAACGAGAAGTGTTCTTTATAGCAATATAGGAACGGCGTTCTTTGAAGTATTTGAGCAGCTAAATAGTTTTTCCCACTCTCTGCGGAGAGTGATTTCAAAACAATACCTTTGAGATTGGAGCGAAAGATACAAACAAATTCATTATTTACCATGGAGAGTTTGATCCTGGCTCAGGATGAACGCTAGCGGCAGGCCTAA